>JAYYUJ010000037.1:0-14147 GCA_036344075.1 Pseudomonadota bacterium | reverse complement strand
GATTACGCCTATACGCTTGAAAAATGGCGTGAACAGTTTTTTTATAAGTTAGAACAAGTCAAAGCACAAGGTTTTGATCAGCGCTTTGTTCGGATGTGGGAATATTACTTATGCTATTGTGAGGGTGGTTTCCGTGAGCGGGCTATTTCTGCAGCTCAAATACTTATGGCTAAGCCGGCTTATCGACGCGTTTAACTCGAGATCGATGTAAAAAAATATTGACATGAAAAAAGTTATTAATGCTTCACTGTTTAATATTGCCTGGTTAGTCTGCGTTATTTTTGGAGACTTGGCCGCTGTCATGGCTTGTGCCGTAGTTCTGTTATTACATTTTTTGCTTGTAAGTCGAAACCCTTCAGAAGCCAATCTTCTCATTAAGGTAGTTATTTTTGGCTGGTTCATTGATACAGCGCTATTTTCTACCAATATTCTTACTTCACATGTGGGTACGATTTTTCCTCCGCTATGGCTGAGCTGTTTATGGCTGTTGTTTGCAACCACCTTGAACCATTGTTTTGTTTGGTTCCAGCAGAATAAAATAGCCGCTATCATAGTTGGGGCAATTGCAGGGCCAAGTAGTTATTTTGCGGGATGCCAACTGTCTACTATAGATATTGGTGAACCATCATCAATCTCATTACTTATCATCTCGCTAGTTTGGGCGGTGATTTTTCCTGTGGTTTTATCATGGGCAAATCGCATTAATGATCAATCAAAGTCCGCGGCGACCTAATCGTTTGGTAAAAGGGTTTTATAGTGTCAGCAGCAAAGACAATCGTCTGGTTCCGACAAGATTTGCGTATCCATGATAATCCAGCCTTATTAGCCGCTGTTAATGCCGGCGATATTTTTCCTATTTATATTCTTGATGATGTGAATAGCGGCGATTGGGCAATGGGTGAGGCCAGTCGACTTTGGCTTAATGAGTCCTTAGACTCATTAAATGAGTCATTGAATGGCCGGCTGTGTTTTTTTGATGGCGACGCAGAGACCGTCTTAATGGATCTTGTTGCTGAGCTTGGTGCCACAGCGGTACATTGGAATCGTTGTTACGAACCTTGGCGTATTGGCCGCGATAAAAAAATCAAAACTCAGCTATCCGAGAAGGGAGTGGAGGTTAATAGTTACAATGGTTCGCTACTTTGGGAGCCATGGGAAATCACTAAAAAAGATGGTACTCCCTATAAAGTTTATTCCCCTTTTTTTAAGCGAGGTTGCTTAGCCGCATCGCATCAGATTCGTCAAGTTTTACCCGCCCCAACAAATATTAATTATTTAGCCTTGCCTCAAGGCTTTGCTTCGCATTCACTAGAGGAGCTACGCTTAAAGCCATCGATTGCATGGGATGGGGGTATTCGAAAAGCATGGTCAGTGGGTGAAGATGCTGCTCATGACAGGCTTCAGCAATTTATTGACCGACGTTTGGAAGGCTATAAAAAAGCCCGGGATTTTCCTGCGATGGAAAGGACTTCACGCTTATCGCCACATTTGCATTTTGGCGAATTATCGCCGCATCAGGTGTGGTTTCAAGTCTTGCAGTCAGATCCTGTCAATAAAGAAGATTTGAGTCACTATCAGTCGGAATTAGGTTGGCGAGAGTTCTCTTATTATTTGCTTTATCATTGGCCACAAATTCCTGACCAACCCTTTGTGACAAAATACAAAGCCTTTCCTTGGTGCAGCGATAACGAGGGTTTGCAACAATGGCAGCAGGGTAAGACGGGTTACCCTATTGTTGATGCAGGTATGCGCGAGCTATGGCAAACCGGTTATATGCATAATCGAGTCCGAATGATTGTCGGTTCATTTTTAGTAAAAAATCAATTGATTCACTGGCAGCATGGGGAGCGATGGTTTTGGGATTGTTTAGTCGACGCCGACTTAGCCAGTAACAGTGCAGGATGGCAGTGGGTTGCTGGTTGTGGTGCGGACGCATCACCGTATTTCCGGATCTTTAACCCATTATTACAAAGTGAGAAATTTGACCCTGAAGGTGAATACTTAGTCCGTTATTTGCCCGAGTTGAAAGGCTTGCCTAAAAAGTATCGTCATAAACCCTGGGAGGCGCCCAGTGATGTGCTTGATCAGGCGGGTATTCAATTAGGAAAAGATTATCCTGTGCCAATTTTGGATTTAAAAGTGACTCGCGAGCGGGCTTTATCGTCACTGCGGGCGATGAATGATCAATGGGACGCTGAACAGTGAAAGCCTTACGTCAAAACCTTGAGCCCTCATGGTTGGCTCAGTTGTCCGACCAGTTCGAACAGCCCTATTGGTATCAACTGGAGCAATTTTTATCGGCTGAGTTACAAGCTCAAAAAATTATTTACCCTGCTGAAAATGATGTATTCAATGCTTTAAACGCGACGTCATATGAAACTGTTAAAGTGGTAATCTTAGGACAAGATCCTTACCACAGTGAAGGGCAGGCACATGGCTTAAGCTTTTCTGTCCCTCGTGGACAGCGCATACCGCCATCGTTAAAAAATATCTTTAACGAATTGCATCGCGATTTACAACTGCCAATTCCTGCCCATGGTTGTCTTCAGTCTTGGGCGCAGCAGGGCGTTTTACTGTTGAACGCAGTATTAACCGTTGAGCAACAGCAGGCTGGTTCGCATGCGGGTAAAGGTTGGGAATTATTTACCGATGCAATTGTCGCGCGATTGAGTGATTCTCGCTCGGGTTTAGTTTTTATGCTCTGGGGTGCTTATGCCCAAAAAAAAGGACGGCTCATCAATCAAGATAAACATTGCGTGTTAAGTTCTGCTCACCCATCGCCCTTGTCGGCGCACCGAGGTTTTTTGGGCAATCAACATTTTTCCAAAGCGAATCACTATTTAACCGCCAATCATGAGACAGGGATTCGTTGGTCATTAGACTAACTATAAAATATATCAGCAAGGGATATCATGTCAGTATCAAAATTAGGCTATTACGAAGATTTAGTTGTCGGTGATGTTCAGCATTTTGATCAAGGCTATACAGTTACCGAACAAGAATTAGTGGAAGTGGCGAGTCGGTGGGACCCGCAGCCTTTTCATGTGGATCCTGTGGCAGCAAAGGCGTCTATGTTCGGTGGCTTAGTCGCCTCGTCGGTGCACGTGTTTGCGATCTGGGTAGCATTGGGTATGGAAGACCCTGATAAACGCTCGGCAGCTATCAGTGCCTTGGGCTTTAATCATATGAAGATGCGAGAACCGATTCGTCCCGGTGATACTTTGCGATCCGTTGCCACTTTAAAAGAAAAGCGTTTATCTCAAAGCCGTCCTCACTGCGGTATCGTGACTATGGCCAATGAAATGTTTAATCAAGACAATGTCTTGGTATTTAGCATTGAGCATAGCTATCTGATTAAGTGTTATGGCTACGATGAGGCATTGGCAGCGGCAAAGCCGGTTGGTTAAATAATTGGGAATGAAGTGTCGTGGTCTATTTTTTCGCATTACTAGGCGCTAATAGTCTTTTTAGTTTAGCTGTCATATGCTGACTGGGTTACTTCTATTATATATTAAATAGGGCGCCTATTATGACTATCCGGTATAAAAAATTAATTAAAATCTGTTGCTTAGCGATAACCGTCTCGGCATTGTTTGGCTGCAGTTCAGAACAGCCCTCCACTGATGTAAGAGCTCAATCAGCTCTAAACAATGCTGAACAGACAGCTACCGTCAAATCTGCTGTTGATTCAGAGGCGCGTTTGGCGATGTTAGAGTTGCTATCCACCATCGAGCAGGTACAGGCAAAATTCTTGCAGCCAGCTAATGGAATTCATACTGCCGATGATGTTGCTGAAGGCCAAAAAGCCTTAGCACATATTTTAGAAACGGCGCTTTATTTTTGGTTAGAGTCTGATCCTGATCGACCGGTATTTAAACCCTATGTAACGGCCTCTCGAAAACTTTTAGGTGATAACCCTGATTCGATTTATTACTTCGCATCTATTCGCGACAATCGCAGTTATAAAATTTCTGGTAATATCGGTGCAGCAGTTTTCACCTCTTTCACGATAGAGGCTGGTAGTTTTGACGGTCATGCGGGGCGTCGCTCTGTGGCGGCACTTAAAGATAATGACATGATTATAGCCGGTGACGGTAGTTATGAGATCATCGTTAGTCGCGATAAGCCTGCGTCAGGCAATTGGTTGCCTTTAGAAGACGGCGCCAGTCAAATCACTACGCGTCATTATCATGAGGCTAAGTTATCCGTTGCCGCAGATGAAAGCGCTCAAATGGATATTCGTATAGAAGCACTCGATCCAGATCCACTCAAGCCGAATGGTGGCGATCAAGAAGTGGCAAACCATTTGCGTTATGTAGCAAATTTTGTCCGTGAGCACGGCGCCATGAGCTTACTGCAACCAACCGAGGAGGCAGTGGCATCTTTAGGATGGTATAGCTTAGTGCCTAATCAATTTGGTCAGCCAGGGCAATGGGTGAGTGCCTCGGGCGATCAGGCCTATGGCAATACCCATGCCTACTATAATGCTGCCAACTATGAATTAGCGGCAGATGAAGCTTTAATTATTGAAGGTCGATTACCGCCAGCACGTTTTATTAATGTGGTGTTATGGAACCGCTTTATGCAGAGTTATGATTTTGCTAATCGTCAGATTTCACTTAATCAAAAACAAATTCAGTATGAAGATGATGGCAGTTTTAAAATTATTGTTGCCCATCAAGACCCAGGTCTACCGAACTGGCTAGATACTGAGGGTCGGCCAACAGGTAATATGTATTGGCGGTTTGTTTTCCCGACTGAGGACCCACAGGCACCTACAACACGGGTGGTGAAATTTTCAGAACTGGCGAATTAAGTGATTATAAATTTACCGCAGGGATGATGGATGAATCAGTGCTACCAAGGCCAAGGTTATTCTTTTCTAATATTCGGTCGGCTCGGTAACTCGAGCGGACCATTGGCCCGGCAGCTATTTCAGTGAAGCCCATCTCAAGACCCTGTTCACGATAGCGAGCAAATTCATCGGGATGCACCCATCGTTCAACAGGTAAGTGGTTTTTGGTAGGCTGCAGGTACTGGCCCAGTGTTAAAATATCTACCCCGTGTGCGCGCATGTCTTCCATCGCGTGGATGATTTCATCATCCTGTTCGCCTAAGCCTAGCATCAGGCTAGTTTTGGTTAAAATACTCGACTGCTCTTGCTTAGCAAAGGCTAAGACGTCCAGTGTTTGCTGATATCCCGCGCGTGGATCGCGCACTCGCTGAGTAAGCCGCTTAACAGTTTCAACATTTTGAGCAAACACCTGCAAGCCAGAATTAACTACGGTTGCCACGCAGGCTTGATTGCCAGAGAAGTCGGGGGTTAGTGCTTCAACGGCGGTTTCAGGATTAGCTTTTCGAATAGCGCGAACGCACTTGGCATAGTGGAGTGCGCCACCATCGGTGAGGTCGTCGCGATCGACAGAGGTTAATACTACATACCGCAGTTTCATTAGTTCAACAGAGCGAGCAGCATTAGCAGGTTCTTGCGCATCTAACCATCCTTGCGGATTTCCCGTATCCACTGAACAAAAACGACAGGCGCGTGTGCAAACCGACCCCATTAGCATGATGGTTGCAGTGCCGTTACTCCAACACTCATTCATATTTGGGCAGTGACTTTCTTCGCAAACCGTGGCTAGGCGGTGGTCATTCACCGTTTCACGTACTGCTTGAAAAGCTGTACTGGTTTTCATTGAAATACGAAGCCAAGGTGGCTTTCGCTCTGTCGACTTAGATTGATTGGGGTTGGTTTTTATCCCATCCTTTATAGCTGAGAAACCCTGTGGTGTGGCAAATTTAACCCCGCTAGCGGGCTTGCTAGGCGCTTTGATTTTGCTAGTGCTGTTGGTTTGCTTAGAACCTGACATGCAAAGATTCCCTTATGAGGTGTTTTTCTAAGCTCGAAGCTTACTTTTCAAGTGGTCAAAGAGTTCAAGGCTTGGCTGTAGACTGCATGGTGTACTCATTGTGTATATTAACGCAAAAATGTAAAATTTGGATCATTTAATAGTACCTTTCTAACGCCATGCTGGTCGTTAAAGCGAGCATGTTTTTGATCGGAATAGAGGCCTTTCGATACTTTGGCGGTTATTTTGTACTTTTGGGGGTTATATGAGTTCAAATGAAGCATCGAGTGGCGCTAATCCAGCTTTGCCAGTCATCGAGGGCTGGTTCACGATGGACGAGGCCGATACGCATTTAATAGGCAGTCGATGTAAGCGCTGTGGAACCTATTTTTTCCCTGGCAATGTTACCTTTTGTCGTAATCCTAGCTGCGAAAGCGATGAGTTTGATGCGGTGCCGCTGAGTCGCGAGGGCACTATCTGGTCTTATACGGATGCCCAATATAAACCACCTGAACCATATGTTTCGCCTGATCCCTTTGAGCCCTATGCGATTGCCGCCGTTGAATTGGAGAAGGAGCGAATGATTATATTAGGCCAGTTAGCCAAAGGTGTTACGGTCGATGATGTGACTACTGGAATGCACGTCGAATTACAGCTACAAACCCTGTTCACTAAAGATGGACAGGATTACGTAAGTTGGGTTTGGCAGCCAAAAAGATAAACCCTTATTCCTTACTGAGAAAAGTATTATGAGTAGAGACGTGGTTATTTTAGGTGCAGGCATGCATCCTTGGGGCAAGTGGGGTAAGAATTTTGTCGAGTATGGTGTTCATGCTGCCCGAGCGGCATTAAAAGATGCTGGAGTTAGTTGGCAAGATATTGAATTTGTCGCAGGTGGCGCGACGATGAGAAACGGTTATCCTGGTTATGTGGCAGGCGCCACTTTTTCACAAGCCTTAGGATGGCAAGGTAATGAAATTATGACCTGCTATGCAGCTTGCGCAACTGGTAGTCAGGCCTTGGCAGCGGCAAGATCAAAGATTCAAGCAGGTCAGTGCGAAGTAGCCTTAGTGGTTGGTGCCGATACTACCCCAAAAGGCTTTTTAGCACCTCAAAAAGGTGAGCGGCCCGATGACCCCGATTGGGTTCGGTTTCGTTTGGGGATTACTAACCCAACTTATTTTTCATTGTATGCGCAACGTCGTAAAGATTTGTATGGTGCTACTGACGAAGATTTTGCCGTCATTAAAGTTAAAAACGCTGAGCATGGTTTTAGCAATGAATTTGCCCGCTACCGCAAAAAATTCACCGTCGAAGAAGTTTTAGCCTCACCGATGGTAGCTTCACCTTTACGTTTATTTGAAATCTGCGCCACCAGCGATGGCGGTGCAGCGGTGGTGGTGGCCAGTAAAGAGTATGCTGATCGTCTTGGTAGTCAGCGACAAGTGAAAATTGGTGGTATCTCTACAGTATCGCCAAAATTCGCCAGCGCTGATGTTGAAATGCCCGATATTGCGACTGATTCTGCCGCAGCCTCTAACGCTTATTCTTTTCGTGCATCAATCGCTCAAAAAGCTTATGAAGAGGCGGGTGTTGGTCCGGAAGATGTCTCCTTGGCAGAAGTTTACGATCTATCATCAGCGATGGAGCTTGATTGGTATGAATATATCGGCCTTTGTCCTCAAGGCGATGCTGAGAAATTGGTACGTGACGGCGATACGCGTATTGGCGGAAGAGTGCCAGTGAATGCCAGTGGTGGTTTAGCGTGCTTTGGTGAAGCAGTACCCGCGCAAGCATTGGCGCAAGTTTGCGAGTTAACCATACAATTAAGAGGTGAAGCCGGCGATCGACAAGTAAGCGATGCTAAAGTCGGAGTGACCGGTAATCAAGGCTTGTTTGGGCACGGTTCATCGGTTGTATTACTGCGCTAAACGTCCACTTTTGAAATATAATTTTTATTAAAGATAAATCGTCTAGATTTGATAACAATTAATAGCAGCAGTGCAAGAGGGTTGTTATGGCTTTTTCAAAAGAAATCAAAGTAATTGATTTGATGCTAGGTATTCCTAGTAGCGATGACCGCTCTGAGTGGTTTGAGTCCTTTCAGAATTTATTAATGGATGAAGAGAGTCAGACACAATTTAAAATGCCGGCTCAGTATATGTTTAAAGATGTGCCTGATCTGTCGAATCAAGATGATACCATTGCCTATGCGCTCGAGCAGATGGATAAACACAATATTCATCGCGCTATGCTGGGTATTGACGATGTGAGCCCCACCCATCACCAAGCCTTAAAGCAGCACCCGACTCGCTTTTTTTCGGCCTATGAGGCAAATGCGAATAAAGGCATGGAAGAGGTAAGAAAGATACGTCGTTTATATAAGGAGCATAATCTTAAAGCCGTGACAGCTTTTCCATCGGGTCTCTGTCCGCAGGTGCCAATTAATGATAAAAAGTGGTATCCGATTTATGCCACCTGTATTGACCTTGATATTCCTTTTTGTCCTTGCGCCGGCATTCCGGGCCCTCGAATCCCAGCAGAACCACAAAAAGTCGAGCACATCGACGAAGTCTGTTGGTTTTTTCCTGAGTTAAAGTTCGTGATGAAGCATGGCGCTGAGCCTTGGGTTGATCTCGCCGTTAAACTGATGATCAAGTACCCCAACTTATATTATATGACCAGTGCTTTTGCACCAAAATATTATCCACGGGCAATTATCGATTATGCGAATACTCGAGGTAGCGAAAAGATTCTTTATGCAGGGTATTTTCCCATGGCCTTATCGTTAGACCGAATTTTTTCTGATATGGAAAAAGTTCCCTTCAAAGACGAGGTATGGCCGAAGTTTTTGCATCAAAATGCTGAGCGAGTATTTAAATTATAAATAATAACTAACGCATAGAGTTTCACCATGCATGAATCTACTTCTAGCAAAAAAAATAAGCAGGCTATTGCCGATCGTTATTGGTATGAGAATAAAAAAATATTGCTGTCGTTACTGTCGCTGTGGTTTATTGTAGCGATAGTTTGCCCAGTTTTATCTGTTGATTATTTGGATCAATTTTCACTGGGCGGTTTTGGGCTGGGTTTTTGGTTTAATCAGCAGGGCGCCATTTTATTTTTTGTAGCGATTATCTTTATCTATCACGGCTTAATGCAGCGATTAGAGGCACGTTTATCGGTAGAAAAAACGGCTGATGACTCGCAGGCTGAATCATAATGGATGCACAAAGCTTTAGTTATTTATTTGTTGGTCTGTCATTTGCGCTCTATATTGGCATTGCCTTTTGGACGAGAGCGAATTCCACTAAGCAGTTCTATGTGGCTGGTGGAGGCGTGCACCCGGTATTAAATGGCATGGCAACGGGCGCTGATTGGATGAGCGCTGCATCGTTTTTATCGGTGGCAGGTATTGTTGCCTTTTCAGGCCGAGACGGTTCCGTTTATTTGATTGGTTGGACCGGTGGTTATGTCTTGCTTGCCTTATTATTGGCGCCTTATTTGCGCAAGTTTGGTCGATACACCGTGCCCGACTTCATCGGTGAGCGGTATTATTCTAAAACAGCACGCACGGTCGCAGTACTGTGTTTGATTTTTATTTCGTTTACTTACATAGCTGGTCAGATGCGCGGTGTTGGCATTGTCTTTTCACGCTTTTTAGAGGTTGATATTAATACTGGCGTGATTATTGGTATGGTGATCGTATTCTTTTATGCGGTGATGGGTGGTATGAAAGGCATTACGTATACCCAAGTTGCCCAGTACTGTGTGCTAGTGTTTGCCTTTATGGTGCCTGCAGTCTTTCTATCCATCATGTGGACCGATAATCCTATCCCGCAATTGGGTTTTGGCAGTCAGCTCAATGATGGCTCTGGCTTAACCGTGTTGCAAAAATTAGATCAGGTCACTGTTGATTTAGGTTTTCATGCCTACACTGGCTCGATCAGATCAACGCTTGATACATTGATGATCATTGTTACCTTAATGATTGGCACGGCTGGCTTACCGCATGTGATTGTCCGTTTCTTTACGGTACCTAAAGTATCAGATGCGCGCTTATCAGCTGGTTATGCTTTATTATTTATCGCGGTTATTTATACCACCATTCCGGCAGTGGCAGGTTTTTCGCGGTTAAATTTAATCGACAGCGTAAATGAGGTGGCTTACCAAGATGCACCAGAGTGGGTGGGTAAGTGGGAGTCAACCGGCCTTATTGCCTGGCAGGATAAAAATGCTGATGGTCGAATTCAATACCGAGCGGGACATGCCTTGGTACCGACCAAACCCCAATTCACTGATGCTCGGGGTCAATACGGTCAGCGATTACTGGAGAATGCGCCTAGTGATAGTGAGAACGAAATTTACGTTGACCGCGATATTATGGTTATTGCCAACCCTGAAATCGCCAGTCTGCCGAATTGGGTGATTGGCCTAATTGCGGCAGGGGCGGTGGCCGCAGCACTGTCGACTGCGGCAGGGCTATTACTGGTTATTTCAAGTTCGATTTCACATGATCTGCTTAAAAGCACCTTCATGCCCTCCATCACCGATGAACAAGAATTACTTGCCGCCCGCTTGGCCGCGGCAACAGCCATTGTTATTGCGGGTTGGTTTGGCATTAACCCGCCAGCGTTTGTTGCTCAAGTGGTCGCATTTGCGTTTGGCATGGCTGCGGCCTCTTTGTTTCCTGCCATTGTGTTAGGCATTTTTTCTGAGCGAATTAACAAAGAAGGGGCGATTGCTGGAATGATTGTCGGCTTATTTTTTTCGGTAGGTTACATTGTCTATTTTGTATTCATTAACCCGCATCAAAATAATGCTGACTTTTGGTTCTGGGGCATTTCAACCGCGGGTATTGGTGGTATTGGAGCTGCCCTAAATATGGTTACTGCTTATACGGTCAGTCGTTTCTTTGATGCTCCACCCACTGCAGTGATATCACTTCTTAAGCATATTCGACGACCTTAATTATTGATTTAAATATAATTCCATCAACTTTCATTAATCGCCATGAAACTGTAAATAATGCTCAATATCTAAATGTTAATGATTCTCAATTGTTTTCTCATGTGTATTTAAATATAATGCACCACTTAGGATCATTGGAGTTGAGTCCCGTTAACTTTATATGAACGCTGCCTGAGTTATCTCAGGCAGTTCCTTTCAATTTTTTTCTATTAATTTATACAGGTATCATTTCATGAATAAACGTATTCTCAGCGTGATGGTGTGCTCTCTAATGGCTGCATCTTCCGCAGTCATGGCTGATGACCATGTCACTGAAATTACTGTAGAGGCGCAATATCTATCTAACAGTGTTGCTAACTCTATTAAGACTCCAACTCCTGTTATCGATGTTCCACAGAGTGTTTCTATCGTTACAGCAGATGAAATTTCTGCCAGAGGTCACAATAGTATTGAAGATATCGTTAACTACACACCTGGTGTGACCATGTCTCAAGGCGAAGGGCATCGTGATGCGGTTGTTTTCAGAGGGGTTCGCTCAACGGCTGACTTCTTCATTGACGGTGCACGAGATGATGTTCAGTATTATCGTCCTTTATATAATCTTGAGCAGGTTGAAATCCTACGTGGTCCCAATGCACTTTTGTTTGGCCGTGGCGGTACAGGCGGTGTTCTTAACCGAGTGACTAAAAAAGGTGAGATCGGTTCAGACTTCAACACTTATGAGGCAGGTACTGATCAATTTGGTGCCTTCAGCGTTCAAATTGATAGTAATACAACGCTTAATAGCGAAACTGCATTCCGGTTGAATGCCTATTACTCAGAGTTAGACGGTGATCGAGATTTTTCTGACGGTGAGCGCACAGGCATCAATCCAACACTACGCTACTCACCTAGCGAAGCTACAACAATTGATGTCTCCTACGAGTATATCGATCATCAGCGATTTATTGACCGTGGGATTCCAACTGGTGCTGACAATCGCCCTGTTGAAGGTCTAAGGCATGTTGTGTTTGGTGATCCTAACGTAAATACTACTGAGCTTGAGGCGCATATTTTTAGGCTTGGTCTAGAGCACCAAATTTCTAATGAATGGAAAGTCAATGCCTCTGCTCATTATGGTGATTATGATAAACTCTATCAAAATTACTATGCTAGTGATTTTGACCCCGATCGAGTGCCTGGTGTAGGCGATTATGTCGGCGAAACTGAGCAAGGTACTGTTCAATTAGACGGTTATGTTGATACTACTCAGCGTGAAAATTTGATCCTATCGGGTAATTTAGTTGGTGAATTCGACAGACATACTTTGATTGTTGGTGCCGAGTATATTGACACGTCTTCTAATCAAGATCGTTACAACACAGATTGGACGCCTGATGATAATAGTGACTATGATACAGCTTGGTTTACATTACCACTTTCATTTAGTCAGTATTCAAATGACTTCACGACTCAGTTAAATGACAATACAGAAGTTGATATCGAGGTTACCTCTTTCTATATTCAAGATGAGTTTGCAGTCACTGATCAACTTATTGTTGTTCTCGGTACAAGATTGGATAGCTTTGAAATTGATGTTGTTGACGTAAAGGCTGGTAATGCAAAATCAAGTAGAAAGGATGAAGAAGTTTCTCCACGAGCCGGCTTGATCTACAAGCCTTCTGATAACGTTTCTCTTTATGCAAGTTTTAGTGAAACATTTATGCCTGCTACTGGAGAGCAATTCGCTAAAATCTCTACAGAAACAGTCAATGGTGTTAAGTACCAGCTTGAACCAGACTTTTTTGAAAACAGAGAGGTAGGATTGAAATGGGATCTGCCGAGCGGTGTAAGCTTAACGGCGGCTTATTTTGAAAGTGAGCAAACCAAAGCTGATAGAGATAATGCTACCGGCGAGGCGATTGAGGTTAGGGGCACTGAGGTTGAGGGTGTTGAAATCCAAATCCAAGGTCGGTTAACAGACTCTATCTCTTTCCAAGGCGGTTTGAGCTCGCAAGATGGCGAAACCTCATCCGGTGTTCAGCCTCGAGAACTTCCTAAAACAACTGCTTCTCTTTGGGTGGACAACCAGCTTACCGATAAGCTAGGTATCGCTTTTGGTATGACATATCAAGATGAGTCGCTCATAAAAGATGGCTCAGCGTTGACCCTCCCAGCTTACACACGATTTGACGCGTCGGCCCGTTATGACGTGTCTGATAACATGCGTGTTAAGTTGCACTTAGAAAACTTAACTGATGAGTTGTATTTCCCGCATGCTCATAGCACGCATCAAGCCAGTGTTGGTGCTCCACTAACTGCTCGTTTAAGCATCAGTGGCAAGTTCTAATTACTGAGTGAACGAAAAAAAGGGGCTTAGGCCCCTTTTTTTATGAATTTTATCCAGATTTAGTAATTTTTTTAAGCTGGTCATGTTGATCCCTCAGCAGAATATTTTTTTCGTTTTCAAACTCATTTGATAGTTTTATTGCCAACTCAGCCGCAGCCTCCATCGCGCCTTCAATATACCCAACCCCATTACAGTCACCAATAGAGTGTACATTGAAACCTGCATTTTTTAGTGATACGGCAAGTTGTTCGTTACCAGTTGCTCCTTTTGCAACGATGACTTGTTGTACCTCAAAGGTGTGTGATTGATCATGAGCGTCTGTATATGTCACATTGCCGGTGCCAATTTTTATATGGTTGGCCTTATTAATAATCATGACGCCGGCCTCCTTTAATTCAGTTAAGAGCCGCATACGGCGGACGATGTAGAGGCCTTTACCGGGTTTTTTCTGCTCGTCAATGACAGTGACCTCTCTGCCACGCTCAGCTAAAAATTCAGCCAATTCTAAGCCCACTAACTCGCTACCAATGATGACGATCTTTTTGGGCAGCGGAAGCCATAACTTTGAAGCTTCATAGACAGCCGTTGGCCAACCGGTCACACCTGTTCTTGCACCCATGTAAGTCATAAAGCGGGTAAAGGCGCTGATTTTGGACCGCAGTGTCGGGTTACTTTCAGCTAAGACTAATGCCCGCATCTCATCACCGCTAAAGACAAAATCTTGCTCGTTACCCTCAATTTCGGGCATTTCACGCTTTGCCCCAATGGCGACAATTACTTCATCTGCTTGTAGAGTGCTTAGCAGTTCAGGGCTGGCTTCACAATTTAATTTTACTGTCACATTCGACTGCTTAATTTGTAATCTGAGCCAGTTGAGTAATTTTTCGTTGGCTGTATAGGCGATACTAGCAAATTGTAACGTACCGCCGAGTCGATCACTTTGTTCTACTAGTGTCACACGATAACCTAAGCTGTCAAGTCTCCTGGAAATTTCCATC
>JAYYUJ010000036.1:0-50879 GCA_036344075.1 Pseudomonadota bacterium | reverse complement strand
TAGTTATTGAAATACGAACAAATATCTATCGTCTTATGCAGAATTCTTTTTAGGAGTCATCACGTGCATGTATGGGCGGTAGCTAACCAAAAAGGCGGTGTTGGTAAGACGACCAGTACGGTCTCATTAGCCGGCTTGTTGACTGAGCAGGGCCATAAAGTTTTAGTTGTTGATTTAGATCCGCATGGATCCTTGACCAGCTATTTTGGCTATGACCCCGATGCATTAACTAACAGTACTTATCAGCTTTTTCAGGGCGATGACGCTTTCAGAAAAGACGATGTTGTTGCGCTTGTCGTGGATACATCGGTTCCTGGCTTATCCTTACTTCCAACTTCCCCAGCATTGGCAACTGTAGAGCGTCAGATGACGGGTAAAGATGGTATGGGTCTTCGCGTCGGTAAAGCGATGAGTGTTATTGGGTCTGAATTTGATTATGTGTTGCTTGATTGTCCGCCGGTTCTTGGCGTGCTGATGATTAATGCATTAGCTGCTTGCGAGCGTTTGTTAGTTCCCGTTCAAACCGAGTTTTTAGCACTAAAGGGTCTTGAGCGGATGACGAGAACAATGCAGATGATCCAGAAGGCTAGACCGCAACCGCTCATATTCACTATTGTCCCAACCATGTTTGATCGTCGCACTCAGGCTTCTGTGTCGTCATTAAATGTTTTGCGAAAGCAGTATGCAGATAACCTCTGGCGTGCAACGATTCCCGTCGATACTAAATTGCGTGATGCAAGTCGGTTAGGCAGGGTACCTTCCCAGCATGACCCAGATGGTCGAGCGGTAAGGGCCTATCGCCAGCTTATGAACCATATTTTGGCAGAAGATAAGCAAGTAGAAGATGGTAAAACATATGCTAAGCAAGCATCAGAACAATTAACTGCATAAATTGAGTATTGTTAAGGCCCTATTTTGCATACTGATATTTCAGATTCTCGACAAGATTCCTCTTCCGACAAAGCGGTTCAGTCTTATATTGACAGTTTGATGCTAGAAGCGGCGATACCTAAAGTGGCTGACTTGGCTTCATCACCGGTTGAAAAGCCCTTGGAGGTAAAGCCCGTTTCAAAACAGTCAGCTAAGTTTATTAAGCAGTTAGAGTTAGCCCAGCGTCAATACTCAAAGTCCAACATGAGTGATGAACTTGAGCGCGCTCAGCAAACACCTAATTGGGCGATGTCATCGTTTACCTGCTTATCTTTCAAAGTGGCAGGGCTTAAGCTTGCCATACCGGCTAGTTTTATCCGTTCAATGGAGACTTTAGAGTTGGAGCCGGTTAATTTTGCTTCAAACGATGAGAATATTTCTGTTAATGGCATTGTCTTAGGTACAGCGTTGATACCAGATCTAGATCAGAATTTAGTTTCTATGCCAGTATTAAATACCGCTAAGGTGGTTATGCCAGAGCGTTATGATGTATCTATGACAGAGTCATACCGGCATGTGCTGACTTTTCATCATTGTGCCTGGGCCTTAGCGATTGATGTTTCTGGCGGTGAAATACAGCTATCGTCGAAACAAATTCGATGGCGTAGTGTGCACACTCGTCGCGAGTGGCTAGCCGGTACGGTGGCTGATATGATGTGTGCGTTAATCGATATCGATGTGCTTGATCGTCAAATGTTAGCCAATACCGTCTTACAAGGGGCTGACTAGATGGGTTTGTTTTCTAATGCATTTTTTTTGCTTGCTATACTGTCAGCCAGCTCTTTTATTGCTGCAGTGTATTTTCTGCTATTACACCGAAAGCAGCGTCAGCAATTATTGAATTTGCAAATTGAGGTTAAGCAGTTGCAACGTTCGTTAGCCATTTTTGATGACGGATCTCAGGGTATAGGCCGGCGCTTAGTAGCGGCCGAAAAACAATTAAAATCTGTTTTATCCGATCAATCACAACTTAAGCAGCAGGCGAGTCAGCAAATTTATACCGATGCAGCCGAATTGGTAGCCGCAGGTTTAACTGTTGACCAAATTTTGTCTCAGAGTGACATATCTCGAGCTGAAGTCGAGCTGATGGTTTTGCTTAGAGATAAACCGTCATATTGATCGAGTTCAAGTACCAGTCATTTAAGTCTTTTTCTTGCTATAAAATCCTTTCTAAAGCTTTGCGAATGGTCTTAGCTGTGGTATAAAGACGCGCTTGTTACAACGAGAGTGATTTTTTTGCCATAAGCTTAATTGATGGCTTTAGTAAAGATATGACTATTTTTAGTATTTAAATCTTTTTCAAATTACTTAACTTATTGAAATTGTTAATAATGTCGCACGCGCACCGTCACATTGCTCAGGGTGCAGATAATCGTAAGTTCTTAGCTTTCGATCATTTGTTGGGTTAATGGGGTGAGCGGAGGCCTAACCCGAACTACAGGAATCGATTATGTCTATCACAGTTAGTATGCGTGAGCTGCTTCAGGCTGGCGCCCATTTTGGCCATCAAACACGCTATTGGAACCCTAAAATGGCACCATATATATTTGGTGCTAGAAACAAAATTCATATCATTAACCTTGAGCAAACTGTACCAGCATTGAATGAAGCGTTGGCTTTTGTCGAGCGTCTGTCTACCAGTAAGAATAAAGTCTTATTCGTTGGTACTAAACGTGCCGCTGGAAAAATTATTAAAGAAGAAGCCGAGCGTTGCAATATGCCTTATGTCAGTCATCGCTGGCTGGGCGGTATGTTGACAAATTATAAAACTATTCGAGCTTCTATTAAGCGCTACAGAGAGTTAGAGGCGCAAGAAAAGGATGGTACATTTGACCTTCTTACTAAAAAAGAAGCGCTGATGCGTCGTCGAATGAAAGATAAGCTTGAAAAAAGCATTGGCGGTATAAAGGACATGGGTGGTTTGCCCGACGCACTTTTTGTTATTGATGTAGATCACGAGCGAATAGCTATTACTGAAGCCAATAAGTTAGGCATCCCTGTTATTGGCGTCGTTGATAGTAACAGCAACCCAGATGGAGTTGACTATATTATCCCCGGCAATGATGATGCAATTCGAGCGGTGAAGTTATATGTGACCAAAATAGCCGAGGCCTGTTCTTCAACCGATTCTGCAACTGCAGAGCTTGCAGCTAAAGATGAATTCGTTGAAGAAGCTAGCGAGATGTCTGGCAGTGAATAAACAAAGAGTGAGGGCTCTTATACATAACAATTCTTTTGAGTCTTTTTGTTTCATTAGTTGACTACAAAAAAGGGAGTTTAGCTCCCTTTTTTTAAGTTAGTCGTTTAGGTTTTAAGAATTGATTGAAGCCTTAATTCACGACTTTTTTAATTTTATTGAGAATAGTTTATTGGGAGGACATTTTTGATGGCTATTTCGGCATCCATGGTTAAAGAGCTACGTGATCGAACAGGTTTGGGGATGATGGAGTGCAAAAAAGCACTTACGGAAGCCGAAGGTGATATTGAAGTAGCTATTGAAGATTTACGCAAATCAAGTGGCATGAAGGCAGCAAAAAAGGCTGGCCGTACAGCTGCAGAGGGCACAGTAGCTATAAAGCTAGCCGATGATAATTCGATTGGAGTGTTGCTTGAAGTAAATAGTGAAACTGATTTTGTTGCTCGAGATGAGAATTTTCTTGGATTTGTTAGCACCGTTATTGATGCTGTATTCGTGACTAAAAATACAAATATTAACAGTCTCATGTCAGGAGCCTTAGAAGTTCAAAGAGAGGCCTTGGTCCAGAAAATTGGTGAGAATATTTCTGTGCGTCGAGCGACTATTGTCGAAGGTAAGAATGTTGATGGTTATGTGCATAGTAATGGCAAAATAGCAGTTTTGGTTAATTTGACGGCGGGTGATTCAGTCTTGGCTAAAGATGTTGCTATGCATATTGCGGCTGTAAATCCACAGGTAGTAAAGCCCGAAGATATGGACGCCACACTGCTAGAGAAAGAGCGTGCTATATACGTAGCCCAGGCTGAGGATAGTGGTAAGCCGGCTGAGATTATTGAAAAGATGGTCGAAGGTCGGGTGCGAAAATTTTTAGCGGAAAGTTCATTGGTAGAGCAACCTTTTGTTAAAGATCCAGACTTAAAAGTTGGCCAGTTATTGAAAAATAGTTCGGCAGATATAACGAGCTTTTACCGCTATGAAGTGGGTGAAGGTATTGAGAAAGAAGAAGTTGATTTCGCCGCAGAAGTCGCGGCTCAGGTCAAACAATCTTCATAAAAAAAGGCGCTTAGCGCCTTTTTTTATACTAGCAAAAAACGTTTTCATATAGAGGGTTTTTTGCTCATTTTTTCATTTGGTAGAGGGGTGAGAGCAGTGAATACTCTAAATGATAGGAAATACAAGCGTGTGCTTATTAAGCTCAGTGGTGAGGCTCTCCAGGGCGAGGGAGATTTTGGCATTGATCCGAGGGTACTTGACCGAATGGCGCTTGAAATTGGTCAATTAGTCGGTATTGGCGTTCAAGTCGGTTTAGTCATTGGTGGCGGAAATTTATTTCGTGGTGCCGAGTTAAGTGAAGCGGGGCTCGATCGTGTGACTGGTGATCATATGGGCATGTTGGCCACCACCATGAATGCGCTTGCAATGCGTGACGCTTTAGAGCGATCTAATATTCCTACCACCGCCATGTCGGCTATTCCGATGAGTGGCGTCGTTGATCGGTATGACCGGCGTTCGGCAATTCGCTGTTTGGAACAGGGCGATGTGGTTATTTTTTCATCAGGAACAGGTAACCCCTTCTTCACTACGGATTCTGCTGCCGCTTTGCGAGCAATAGAGACTGATGCTGAACTGATGATAAAAGCCACTAAGGTTGACGGTGTTTACAATGCTGATCCAATGGAAAACGCAACTGCGGTCAAATTTGATACCCTGACTTACGACGAAGTGTTGGATCGTAAGCTCGCAGTGATGGACCTAACCGCAATATGTCTTTGTCGTGATCATAATATGCCGGTTCGTGTTTTTGAAATGGAGAAGACAGGTGCACTTGTGAATATTGTAGTGGGCCTTAATGAGGGCACATTGATACAATAGTGGGTATAAACAGATATTATTGATCATTTTTGTTAGGAGCCGTGCATGCTTGAAGAACTCAAACAGGACGCAGAAGAACGGATGCAGAAAAGTGTTGAAGCTCTGGAGGGCGCGTTTAATAAAATCAGGACGGGCCGAGCCCACCCAAGTATACTCGAAGGGATTCGAGTTGATTATTATGGTTCTCTTACACCGCTTAGCCAAGTGGCGAATGTATCGGTTGAAGATGCTCGTATGCTGGCCGTGACACCTTGGGAAAAACAAATGGTACCTGACATTGAAAAGGCTATCATGAAGTCAGATTTAGGTCTCAACCCGGTTACGGCTGGTGCTGTTATTCGTGTTCCCATGCCAGCACTCACTGAGGAAACTCGAAAGGGTTACATAAAGCAGGCGCGCAAGGAGGCTGAAAGTTCTCGTGTTTCTGCCAGAAATATTCGGCGTGATGTGATCGCCGATATTAAGGAATTGCAAAAAGCAAAAGATATTTCGGAAGATCAAGAGAGAAAAGCCCAAGATGAAATTCAAAAGATCACGGATAAATATATCGCAAAAATGGACGAGGCATTGAAAATAAAAGAATCTGATCTTCTAGAGATTTAATCATTAATCAATATCTTTATGCTTATGAAATTATTACTAGAAAAAATTAATTTTATTCTGATGAGGATTCAAGGTTTTTTTGTGGGCTCGCAGTCATTAACTGAGCCTGCATTAGTTAAGCATGTCGCTATTATTATGGATGGTAATAATCGATGGGCGAAGAAACGAGCGTTGCCAGGTTTTACTGGCCATCAAGTCGGTGCCGATGCGATTAGAGCAATTCTTGAGGCCTGCGATAAGAGAGGTATAGAAGTATTAACGTTATTTGCTTTTAGCAGTGAAAACTGGAATCGCCCTGAGGATGAGGTTAGTGCATTAATGTCATTGTTTTTGACCTACCTCAAAAAAGAGGTCGCATCACTTCATGAAAATGGTGTGCGGATTCGGTTTATTGGCAGAAGAGACCGTTTTTCTTATGAGATTTGTCAGGAAATGGAATATTCTGAATCGCTGACTCAAGGTAACAGTGAAAAAACTTTAGTGTTGGCGGTTGACTTTGGCGGACGTTGGGATATTTCTCATGCAGCAGCAAGTATGGCCGATGATGTTCGCTTGGGTAGTCTCCAAATTGCTGATATCAATGAATCAACTTTTCATCGTTATACCTCATTAAGTGATTTACCCGCTGTTGACCTTTGTATTAGAACTGGTGGTGAGTATCGAATTAGTAATTTCTTACTTTGGCAGCTATCCTATGCCGAGCTTTATTTTACAGATTGTTTATGGCCTGATTTTAATGATTCTGAATTTGATAAAGCCCTATTTCATTATTCTTTAAGGCAACGACGTTTCGGCTTGTCCGCTGAGCAAGCAGGATTGCTGAATGATGAAACCTCTAATGCCGGCGCTAACAGTGATTGCTCTATCAATAATGCTAAACATTCCTCAATAGGGCAGTGATATGCTTCTAACAAGAATAACAACGGCAATTGCCTTGGTTATTTTATTTCTCATTGCTTTGTTTGTAGCCTCTTCTGAATTTTTTTGCTTATCTGTGGCTTTGGTTATTTTGATGGCTGGTTGGGAATGGGCATCTTTGTCTGAGTTAAGTGATTTCCGTAGCAAGCTTTTCTATGTCTTTTTATTGGCCTTGGCTTTGGCTGTTCTTGGCTACTATTCAGGATTTATTTTTAATAACTCAGCAGTCACGAGCAATGTAGTGTTCCTTTTTTGGTTTTTTTTGCCAGCTACACTTTTTTGGCTATTCGCTTTTCTAGCGTTGATAAGTTATCCACAGTGTGAGATTTTTTTTCGAAGTCGCTATTTTCGCTTGATAGTCGGTATGCTGTTGTTAATCTTTGCATGGTTAGCATTCAGTTACTTGCGATATCAGTCACAGGGTTCCTTCTGGGTTTTATATATGGTGGCCGTTGTCGCCGCAGCCGATGTGGGCGCTTATTTTTTTGGTAGGACATTTGGTAGAATTAAACTGGCCTACCAGCTGAGTCCAGGAAAGTCTTGGGAAGGGCTAGCCGGAGGCTTACTTTCTTCGCAGTTACTAGTAGCTATTATGGTTGGATTTAATGCGGCATTTTTTTCATTAGAGCTGCCTAGCTTGTCTCTTTTATTGCTAGTGACATTATTTATTGCAGTAGTTTCTGTGCTCGGCGATTTATTTGAAAGTCTTCTTAAGCGCGTAGCTGGCATAAAAGATAGCGGGACTATTCTGCCTGGTCATGGCGGTATTCTGGATCGAATTGATGGCTTGACGTCAGCGATGCCGATTTTTTGTTTTATTTTTTTACTGCTTGGTTGGTAAATTATTTTGGACCAATCTATCGATCAGCAATTATCAAAGAAACAGCCCGCTTATAGCGGTCAGCGTGCTTCGGTATCGATATTAGGTAGTACGGGATCAATCGGGCAAAGTACATTAGCCGTATTAGCAGCGCATCCAGAGAGATATGATCTCTATGCCTTATCAGCAAATACCCGGGTTGATTTGCTGCTTGAGCAATGTTTAACATGGCGACCACATTTTGCAGTGATTAATGACTCAACGCAAGCTGATTGGTTGGCAATGGAGTTGAAAAAAGCTGGGTCATCGACTGAGTTATTGGTCGGCGAAATAGGGCTTGATGCGATTGCATCTGATCAGCAAGTCGATATTGTTATGGCTGCTATTGTTGGCGCAGCTGGCCTGCAGTCGACACTCGCCGCGGTTACTGCCGGTAAAAAAGTTTTGCTTGCTAATAAAGAATCATTAGTGATGGCTGGGCCTTTATTTATGGCTGCTGTTAAATCATCGAACGCGGTTTTATTGCCGATTGACAGCGAGCACAATGCGATTTTTCAATGTTTGCCTCAATCAAGTCTTTCGGACTCGACTAAAAAAACAGCCCTTAGTGAGATCAAAAAGATTTTTTTAACCGGTTCAGGCGGGCCTTTTAGGACTTTGCCCTTAGGTGAGTTTTCTGAGGTTTCTCCAGAGCAAGCCTGCTGTCATCCAAACTGGTCAATGGGAAGAAAAATCTCTGTCGATTCTGCAACAATGATGAACAAGGGATTAGAATTGATAGAAGCTTGTTATTTATTTGATTGCCAGCCATCGCTGATAGAAATTTTACTGCATCCGCAGAGTATTATTCATTCGATGGTGGAGTACGTTGATGGTTCTGTATTGGCTCAACTGGGTCAGCCTGATATGCGAATTCCCATTGCTCATGCTTTGGCGTGGCCGCAACGGATGAGTTCCGGTGTTCAAAGTCTAGATTGGCAAGCGTTAAATGCATTAAGTTTTGAGTCTCCTGACCTTGAACGTTTTCCGAGCTTAGCTGTAGCTCGACAGGTGGCTAATGATGTAATTAGTTCCTCTATTATTTTTAATGCAGCAAATGAAGTTGCTGTTCAGTCTTTTCTTGATTATAGGCTGAACTTTACTGACATTATCAATGTGGTCGAAGAATCGTTGACAAAAATACCTAGTTCGGAACCAAATTCGCTTGTTGATATCAAAATAGTTGACGAGGAAGCGCGTCGAATAGCCGGCTCAATAATAGCCTGTCTGTAGTCGCTGAGCATGTTTAAGTTTGCCTATCGCAAGAGGTAGAGAGGTTTTTGGTGAGTTTTTCTTTGGTCGCTTTCTTTATTTTGACCTTAACGATTTTGGTTTTTGTTCATGAGTTTGGCCATTTTTGGGTGGCCAGACGTTGTGGTGTCAAGGTTCTAACCTTTTCTATAGGTTTTGGTCCGGTAATTTTTCGTAAGCTTGACCGATACGGTACAGAATGGTGTATTTCTGCGTTGCCATTAGGTGGCTACGTTAGAATGCTTGACGGTCGTGACGCCCTGGTTGCCAAAGAGTTGCGCGGAGAATGTTTTACTTACCAGTCACCATTGGCGAAAGCGGCGATTGTGGCGGCAGGCCCCTTAGCTAATTTTATATTAGCAGTATTACTCTACAGCTTTGTCAATCTTTTAGGGGTAACCCATAAAGTCCCTGTTGTCGGCGAGGTTAGACCCGACACGCCTGCTTTTTATGCCGGTTTTGAGCGGGGGCAAAAGATCCTAGCTGTTAACGGCGAGGAAGTGACGAGTGTCTATGCCTTGAATTTGCAGTTAGCTGCGCATGTGGGCGAAACAGGTGATTTATTATTTGAGCTTCAATCTCAGGATGATAATACTGTTGCCTCAGTGAGCATTCCAATTACTCGTTGGCTCAATGTGCAACAACGGCCTGATTTTTATCATGCGCTCGGTTTTGAGCTCTATTATCCAGATTCGCCAGCGGTAATCGCTGAAGTATTACCCTCGAGTGTGGCAAGTCGAGCTGGTATTATGGCAAACGACACTCTCATTGCGATTAATGGACTCAAAGTGAAGCACTGGCCAAGCGCCATTGACACAATAGCCGATCAGCCAAACACAACTCTTCACCTTGATGTGCTACGAAATGGCGAGCTTATTCAGTTGCAGTTAGTGACGGAGGCGGTAAAAAACGAAGCAGGTAAGACGGTTGGGCGCATAGGTGTTAAGGCTATGCCGGTAGATTGGCCTAAAGACTTGCTATTAGTTGAGCGTTTTTCTTTGTTTGCAGCCATTGAGCATGGCTTTATTCAAACTTATGAGATGATCATCTTTACAGTCGAATCAATGAAAAAGCTCATTATGGGTTTAATTTCACCCGCTAATTTAGGCGGGCCGATATCCATTGCTAAAATGGCCACTGTCTCTGCTGGCTCAGGTTTCACCCCTTTTCTAAGTTTTTTGGCCCTATTATCGATCAGTTTAGGTGTTTTAAACTTATTGCCTATACCTGTACTTGATGGCGGTCAATTATTAATCATTTCTTTAGAGGCTATTCTTAAGCGGCCGTTGCCAGATTGGTTTTTGTTGTGGTTTCAACAGCTCGGTTTATTGTTGATTTTGAGTATAATGATCCTAGCTATTTTTAATGATATAAAACATTTTTAGGTTGTTGATATTTTGCCTTTTTTGAGTCCAAATGACGTTACTCGAGAGGAGTTTATCGATTCTTCGAGGGCCTATACATTGCATCTCGCACAGTGTATTCGATTTGTTTATCAGTTCGTCTTAATTGTGCTGATGTGTATTTATTGTACATTTGCTCTGGGTCAACAGATTCGCGATATTCGTATCGAAGGATTGCAGCGGGTAACTGCAGAGTCAGTCTTTTCTGTACTGCCTTTTGCCATTGGTGATTCCATCACGACCAGTGATACCGCTAACCTAACCCGTGCTATCTTTTCTACTGGTAATTTTCAAAATATTGAAGTGGGTGTTGATGGCGATATTCTTATCCTAAAATTAGAGGAAAGACCATCGATCAGTGAAATCAATATCGAGGGTAATAAAGCTATTCAAACTGATGCACTACTGGAAGGGCTTGAAGCACAAGGGATGGCTGAGGGTAGGGTCTTTCGCCGGGCGACTTTAGAAGGTATGCGTAGAGAGTTGGCCCGACAATATGGCTCACAAGGGCGGTATGACGCTGAGATAACCACGGATATTGTAGCCAAACCACGTAACCGCGTCGCTGTTGATATTTTAATTGATGAAGGTAGTGTGGCGAAAATTGCCCAAATTAATGTGGTGGGCAATAAAGACTATAGTGACCAACAAATATTAGATTTGATGGAGTTAAAGGATCGCGGTTTACTTAACAGCATAAGGGGTAAGAAAAAATATTCTCGTGAAAAACTTTCAGGTGATCTTGAGACCATTAATGATTTCTACCTTAATCGAGGCTATATCCAATTTCGTTTGAAAGCGGCACAAGTATCTGTCGACCCGAATAAAGATTCTGTTTATGTGACGGTTAATATTGATGAAGGTGAGCAATACATAGTTAATGAAGTTGAATTAGCGGGTGACGTTAAAGACCAAGCCGATACACTAGAGCGCGTTTTCCTTTTACCTAAAGGGGCTATCTTTTCACAAGCCTTAGTTACGCGAACTGAAGAAATTATGAAGCGCGTGATGGGTAATGAAGGTTATACCTTCGCCGAGATAAACAGTAGACCTAAAGTTAACGAAGAGAATAAAACCGTTGACGTTACTTTTTTTGTTGAACCGGGTAAGCGGACTTATGTTCGCCGCATAGAATTCAAAGGAAATTATAAGACAGCTGATGAGGTTTTACGCCGAGAAATGCGTCAGTTAGAAGGCGGTCTAGCATCGACAGAGTTAATTGAATTATCGAGAAAGCGACTTGAGCGGTTAGGGTTTTTTAAAGAGGCGAAAGTAGAAACGCCAGCAGTGCCGGGTGTTGATGATTTAATAGATGTCAACTTTGAGGTTGAGGAACAGTCCTCGGGAAGTATTTCTGCCTCCTTAGGCTATTCTCAAGATGTGGGAATGATATTCGGTGCTGACTTTCAGCAAAATAATTTTTTGGGTACCGGTAAGCAAGTGGGCATTCAGGCTAATAGAAGTCGGTTTCGAACTACCTATGGCTTTAATTATATGAATCCTTATTATACCGAAGATGGGGTTAGTAGAGGATTTAGTGTCTTTTTTAGCGAAACAAATTTTGAAGAAATAAATGTTTCTAGGTATAGCACTAATCGTGTTGGTGGAACGGTTAGTTTTGGTTATCCTATTAATGAAACGCAATCATTGCGTTTTAGTGCAGGTTTGACCCAAACAGAAATTGAATATGGTCCTAATGTTGCACAAGAGATAAAGCGAACTCCTGATCCAGGTAGCTTTAGTTATTTTGGGGCTTATGGTCCTATTTACCCCTTTGTATTGATGAACCCTGACTCCTATAACAATGAATTAGTTGAGCAATATATAAATTCACCAGTGAATTACGATGATCCCGGTTGTGATTTTTTATGTCGCTCAACAGAAGGAAATTTTGATTTTGATACTAAGGGCTTTATAGATCGGCACGGCGATAAATTTACTGCATTAACTTTCAATGGTAGTTGGCGCGAATCAACTCTGAATAGAGGGATCCTTCCGGACAGAGGTCGTTCTAATAGTCTCTCTATTGAATTCACTCTTCCAGGCAGTGATCTTGAATACTACAAACTTACCTATGATGGGCAGTACTTTATTCCAATCGGTGCTTTCACCTTAAGATTACGTTCTGAATTAGGCTATGGGGATGGGTATGGTGATACCGAGCACCTTCCCTTTTTTGAACATTATCTAGCCGGTGGTTTTGGCTCTGTTCGTGGATTTGAAAGCAATTCTTTAGGTCCGGTAAGCTCTGATTCGTCACTATTTGAACCAAAAACCGTTCAGTATTCTCCAGGAACATTTATTGATGTTTATCAGGTGTGCGATCCTTCGCTGATTAATGCTTCATATATATATTGTGGTGATGGGGAGTTAGCGATCAGAGATCAACAAGGGATTTACAATTACAAGCAATCCTTTGGTGGTGATATACTATTTCAAGGTGGAGTTGAATTGATATTCCCGCTGCCATTTTTAGAGGATCAGAGGTCAGTTAGGTCAGTTTTATACTATGATTTTGGAAATGTATTTTCGAGCCATTGTAATCCCTCGCAAACTAAAACAAACTGTTCATCATTTGACATATCAGAACTTCGAAGCTCTGTAGGTATTGCGATTACTTGGTTGTCTGGCTTTGGACCGTTGTCTTTTAGTTTTGGCAAGCCGATTGAGTATGGCCCTTATGATGAACGTGAGTCTTTCCAGTTTTCTTTAGGCCGTACATTTTAATTATTATTATTTATTTTTTTTGGAGAATCGCAGTGAAATATTATTTTCTTTTTAACGGTTACTTAGTTCAATTATTAAAAACGATTTTAGTTACATCTGCCACGGTATTTTCTGCTTTGGTTTTTTCCCAGTCTGAATTTAGCGAGGCAGAAAAAATTGCTGTAGTCGATGTTCAGTTAGCGGTTTTACAAACAGAGAAGGCACAAGCACAGCTAGCTGAGCTTAAAGAGCAAGATGATTTTAAAAATAATTTAAAAGCGGTTAGTGATATTGAGGCTGAATTAAAAGTCATGGTTGAAGCTTACCAAAAAGACCGTGCAGTGATGAGCGCGCAAAAACGTGCTGAAGAAGAAAAGCGTATTGTTGAAAAGCAAAAAGATGGCAATTACATTGCGACAAAATTACAGCAATCACGTAAAGAGTGGGCTGAAATGGCGATGGAAGAGCAAGCGAAAAATTTAACTCGGGTGTTGCAGAATCTCGTTGAAGAGCAGGGTATTGGTTTATTACTTCGTGCTGATGGAGGGGTGGTGTTACATGCAGGACCTCGATATGATATTTCGCTGCAAGTAACTGAGCGACTCAATCAGATAAAATAGTGTTTTTTAGATAACAACAATAACCGAATGAATATTGAGCCAGAAAACCAGCATCCTAATCCTACTTATACCTTGCTTGAAATAGCAGGCTTGCTTGATGCTGAATTACGCATCTGTAAAGATGCTGATCGAAATGTCCCTATTGAGGGTTTGGCTAGTCTTGCATCAGCGACTGAAAAAAAAGTGTCATTTTTAGCTAACGCTAAGTATCGTTCAGAGTTAAGCTCGACGCGTGCAGCTGCGGTCATATTGTCGGCGGAAGATGCAGAATATTCACCGGTTGCTTGCTTGATTCACGAAGAGCCTTATCTCGCCTATGCCAAATTAAGTCATTATTTTAATCCGCGGCCTAAGCCGGCATTAGGTATTCACCCTTCAGCGGTCATTTCGAGTAATGTTAAAATAGGCGATAACGTTTCTATTGGCCCTGGCGTTGTGATACAGGATCATGTGGTAATCGGCAATAATGTCGTCATTTCTTCCAATAGCGTCATTGAAAACGGCGTGAGTCTTGGTGATAACGTAACATTGATGGCGAATGTCGTACTTAATTTTGGCGTTAAAGTGGGTAGTCGGGTTGTTATTCAGTCGGGTACGGTGATCGGATCTGACGGCTTTGGCTACGCGCCATCAGCATTGCTTGGCGAGCCTACTGCTTGGCAAAAAATTGCTCATTGTGGTTCGGTTGTGATTGGTGATCGCGTTGAGATTGGTGCCAATACAACCATTGATAGAGGCGTGCTAGACGACACACTGATTGCCGATGACGTGATTATTGATAATCAAGTTCATATTGCTCATAACGTTAAGATTGGAGCGGGTACTGCGATAGCAGGATGTACGGGCATTGCGGGTAGCACCACGATTGGTGAAGATTGTCGAATTGCTGGCGGTGTCGGTATCACGGGTCATATCAGCATTGCTGATCGAGTATCGATCTTGAGCATGACGCGTGTCACTGGCTCAATTAAGCAAGCAGGAACATTTGCATCTGGCACAAGTACCCAAGAAGTCACTAAATGGCGAAAAAGTGCCGCTCGCCTGAATCAGCTTGATGAGCTGCATAAGCGAGTCAAAGCTTTAGAGAATGAAAAAAGCGCTTAGGGAGCTTCTAGGTGATGTCTAAAAACGTTTCTTCAGTTATGGATATTGATGCGATTAAAGAGTATTTACCCCACCGATACCCATTTTTATTGGTCGATAGAGTGACCTCGCTTGAATTAAATCAATCTATAGAAGCAATAAAAAATGTATCGATTAATGAGCCTTTTTTTAATGGGCATTTTCCACAGTATGCGGTTATGCCTGGTGTATTGATTGTTGAAGCGATGGCCCAGGCGGCCGGCATACTCGGCTTCAAAACACTTGATAAAACCCCTGCAGATGGCTCGCTGTATTTATTTGCCGGCGCAGACAATGTTCGATTTAAACGGGCGGTCGTTCCAGGTGATCAATTGATCTTAAGAGTAACGGTTGTATCTAACCGATCTCGATTGTGGAAATTTGACTGCCAAGCAGAAGTTGAAGGCCAATTGGCAGCAAGCGCCACTATATTATGTGCAGATAAAGATATTCCTCATGATTCATAGTTCTGCGATTATTGATCCTAGTGCTAACTTGCATCCATCCGTTACAGTGGGTCCTTGGAGCATCATTGGTCCTGATGTGTTAATCGGTGAAGGTACCACAATTGCCTCCCACTGCGTGATTAAAGGCCCGACGACTATCGGTAAGCGTTGTGAAGTCTATCAATTCTCTACCATTGGCGAGGCGACGCCCGATTTAAAATATAAAAATGAACCCACAACGCTGACGATTGGAGATGATAATATTTTTCGCGAAGGGGTTACCATTCATCGTGGTACAGTGCAAGATCGTGGCGACACATTGATAGGTAATCATAATCTTTTAATGGCCTATGTTCATGTTGGCCATGATTGTGTCATTGGTGATCATTGTATTTTGGTCAACAACGTCGCTTTAGCTGGCCATGTGCAAATGGATGACTGGGCCATCATTGGTGGCTATACTGGCGTCCACCAACACTGTCGTTTAGGTGCGCATAGTTACGTAGGCACTATGTCAAAGATATCGCAAGATGTTCCGGCTTATGTCTTGGCTGATGGTCGACCTGCAACGCCTAAGATGATTAATGTGGAGGGCCTTCGTCGCCGTGATTTCTCGCCTCAGGAGATTAAGGCTTTACAGAAGACTTATAAATTATTGTATCGAAACAAGCTGAATCTCACTGATGCCTTAGCTGAGATGAAACTTCTAGCGATTGATTACCCCTGTATTACTGTTTTGGTTGAATCCATTGAGAACTCTACTAGGGGTATTATTCGCCGCTAAATTTAATCCTGCAAATAGCTATTTTAGTTTTTAGGCTTCTGCGTTGAATTGAGTCAAATAGTGTTAAGCTGAGTCGAGCATAAATGTCAGAAACAAAAAAACCTTTGCTGATTGCAATTGTTGCTGGTGAAGTGTCAGGCGACATATTGGGTGCCGGTTTGATTCGGCAGCTACGTCTTCATTATCCTGACGCAATGTTTGTCGGCCTGGGTGGCGAACATATGGAAGCCCAGGGTTTGAATAGCTTGGGTGATATGGAATTACTTTCTGTAATGGGTTTAATAGAACCTTTAAAGCGCTTGCCTCAATTACTGTCGTTAAGAAAAAAACTTCATCATCATTTTATTGGCGCCAAGCCAGCGGTATTTATTGGTATCGATTCGCCGGATTTTAATTTACCTTTAGCTAAGAAGATGAAGCGGGCTGGCGTGCTCAGCTGTCAATATGTTTGTCCTTCTGTTTGGGCGTGGCGACAGGGAAGGGTGAATACTATTCGCCGCAGTGTTGACCATGTGCTAACGTTGCTTCCGTTTGAGCAGCAGTTCCTGACTCAGCATCAAATAGATGCTACCTTTGTCGGCCATCCTTTAGCCGATCATTTATCCATATCTGTTGCTTCCAATCGCGACCACCATGGCGAGCATGACGAGTTATTAGCATCTTTGCATCCGCTTCAACGGCAGGATAAATTGGTCTGCGTTATGCCGGGTAGTCGTTTGGCAGAAGTCGATCATCTACTGCCCGTATTTATCCCTGCGATGCGCCTGTTAAGTGAGTCTATGCCTTCCATCAAGTTTGTCATTCCTGCTGCCTCTGCAAAGCTCTATGCGCATATTGAGGCAAGTCTTGCTGAGGCTGAGTTAGGTGATTTAGCGACAAATATCTCGTTGCTTAGCGGTGAATCCCAGTACTGCATGGCAATATCGGACACCGTATTGCTGGCCTCAGGCACAGCTAGTTTAGAAGCCGCATTATTAGCCAAACCGATGGTCGTCGCCTACAAGATGTCACGTTTTTCTTATGCGATTATTTCTCGCTTGTTAACCACTGAATACGTTGCCTTGCCAAACTTATTGACCCGCAAGCCTTATGTGCCAGAATTTATTCAACAGGCGGCTACGCCTGAGGCGCTGGCATCTGCTTTGTTAACATTATTAACCGATGAAGACATTTATCAAGAAACCATTTCTGCATTTGCTGAGCTGACCGAGCAATTGGCGCAAGGTGCTGATCTTAAAGCGGCTGCAGCTGTGGCTGATTTAATTCATAATGCTCTTGATTAACTCTTTTTACCCTCTGACTTGAGAGTTTGCTTGTGACTAAGAAAGATTTAGGATCGCCTGATATACCTTACATGGGGCATTTATTGGCAGGGGTCGATGAGGCTGGGCGTGGCCCGTTAGCCGGTGATGTTGTAGCGGCGGCGGTGATATTAGACCCGTTACGGCCTATTGCGGGCTTAGCTGATTCGAAGATATTAACTGAGAAAAAACGTGAGGTTTTATTTGATCAAATTTATCAGCAGGCGCTGGTCGTTGCCATTGGTCGGGCGAATGTTGCAGAGATTGACCAGTTAAATATTCTTTGGGCGTCAATGCTGGCCATGCATCGAGCAGTTGATGCTTTAGCTATTAGGCCAGAGTTTGTGGTCGTTGATGGGAATCGCCTGCCAAAATGGGATTATAGCAGTCAGGCAGTCGTTAAGGGTGATCAACGAATGAGTTGTATCAGTGCTGCCTCAATCATTGCTAAAGTTACCCGAGACCGTGATATGTCAGACTTGGCCAGTGTTTACCCTGATTATGGCTTTAATCAGCACAAAGGCTACCCTACGGCTCTCCATAAGGCTGCTCTAGCGCGTTATGGCGCGACGGATCAGCATCGAAAAACCTTTGCGCCTGTTAAGGCGGTTTTGGACTTAGCATGATAAACTAAGCCTATTTTCTGCATTATAATAATCATTTAATCGCCGGTAACAATTCAACTTATGTCGACTCATTTTATTCACTTACGCAATCATTCCGAGTTTTCACTCGTCGATGGTTTGCTGGGCATTAAGCCGATGGTGAATCGAATACGCGATCTTGAGATGCCGGCTGTGGCCTTGTCTGATAAAAACAATTTCTATGGCTTGGTGAAGTTTCAAAAGATTGCTCACAATGCGGGCATTAAACCGATCTTTGGCTCCGATCTCATTTGGTTTTCCGATCAAGATGAGGCCTTAGAAAACCCCTTTGTGATAACGCTGTTAGCTCAAAATCAGCTTGGCTATAAAAACTTAATGAAGTTGATCTCCAAAGCGTACCAGCAAGGCCAAACGGTTCATGGTGCCAGTCTTCGGCAGAGCTGGATTAAAGCCCATTCAGAGGGGCTTATCGCCCTTTCGGGTGGCATTGAAGGTGACATTGGTAAAGCCTTGCTGAGCGATAAACTGCCACTTGCTGATAATCGTCTACAATGGTGGAAAGATCTTTTTGTCGACAGATTTTATTTAGATTTACAACGACTTTCTCGCCCTGATGATGATCGTTATGTTTATGCTGCCGTTACACTAGCGGAGCAAACGAATACCCCCGTGGTGGCGACTAACAGTTGCTGTTTTCTGCATCGAGATGATTTTGAGGCGCATGAGGTAAGAGTCTGTATCAATGAAGGTCGTGCTCTCGATGATCCCAGAAGACCACGCATTTATACTGATCAGCAATACCTGAAGTCAGCGGAAGAAATGTCGGCTCTTTTTGCTGATATACCTGAGGCTATTGAGAACACCGAGGCGATCGCCCGCCGTTGTAACGTCGAAGTTGAGTTAGGCAAATATTACTTGCCCGACTACCCGATTCCTGAGGGTCAAACCCAAGAACAGTTCTTTCGAGCTATTTCGCATCGCGGCTTAGATGCCAGATTAGAGAAGCTGTTCGATTCTAGTGCCGATGATTTTCCAGAACATCAGCGTCTCTATCGCGAGCGCTTAGACTTTGAAGTCGATACTATTTTACAGATGGGTTTCCCGGGCTATTTTCTGATTGTGATGGACTTTATTGGCTGGGCAAAAAAGAATGCCATCCCCGTTGGACCGGGTCGTGGTTCAGGTGCGGGTTCGCTGGTTGCTTACGCCTTGGATATCACCGATCTTGATCCTATCGCTTATGATCTTTTATTTGAGCGGTTTTTAAATCCAGAGCGGGTATCGATGCCTGACTTTGATGTCGACTTTTGTATGGAAAAACGCGATCAAGTCATTAGTTACGTAGCCGATACTTATGGGCGTGAGGCGGTGGGGCAGATTATCACCTTTGGCACCATGGCTGCTAAGGCGGTGGTACGTGATGTTGCTCGCGCACAAGGTAAGTCGTACGGTTTGGCGGATAAGTTATCGAAAATGATTCCCTTTGAAGTGGGAATGACACTCGATAAAGCCTTTGAGCAAGAAGAACCTCTGCGTGATTTTTTGCGTCAAGATGCTGACGCCCAGGAAATTTGGGATATGGCGGTTCAGCTTGAGGGTACCACGCGCAATGTGGGTAAACATGCCGGCGGTGTGGTTATCGCGCCGTCTAAGTTAACGGATTTCTCGCCATTATTTTGCGATGAAAGCGGTGAGGGTTTAGTTACCCAATATGATAAAAATGATGTCGAAGAAGCGGGCTTAGTTAAATTTGATTTCTTAGGCCTACGAACGCTGACGATTATTGACTGGGCATTGGCGATAATTAATCGACAGCGGCAGGATTTGGGCGAGTCACCGATTGATATTGCGGAAATTCCGCTGGATGACCCATCCATCTTTCAACTCCTTCAACGCGCGGATACGACCGCTGTTTTTCAGCTCGAATCGCGCGGCATGAAAGACCTTATTAAACGTTTATTGCCGGGTAGCTTTGAAGATATTATTGCCTTAGTGGCCTTATTTAGGCCGGGTCCTTTGCAATCTGGAATGGTTGACGATTTCATTAATCGAAAGCACGGTAGGGCAGAGCTTGCCTATCCACATCCACAATACCAGCATGAATGTTTGCAGCCCATTTTAGAGCCGACTTACGGCATTATTCTTTATCAAGAGCAAGTCATGCAAATTGCCCAAGTGATGGCAGGCTACTCGCTGGGTGAGGCAGATTTATTACGTCGCGCTATGGGTAAGAAGAAGCCCGAGGAAATGGCCAAGCAAGGTCAGCTGTTTGTCGCGGGGGCGATCGAGAAAGGGCACAGCGAAGAGTTAGCGAAAAACATATTTGATTTAATGGAAAAGTTTGCCGGTTACGGTTTTAATAAATCGCATTCTGCTGCTTACGCCTTGGTCTCTTATCAGACCGCTTGGCTTAAGGCTTATTTTCCAGCGCCTTTTATGGCAGCAGTGTTAAGTTCCGAATTACATAATACCGATAAAATCGTTACTCTAATTGACGAATGTCGGCACATTGGCGTTGAGTTTACTTCGCCCAATGTTAACGATGGGTTTTATTTATTTAGCGTCAATCAGAAAAATCAAGTGGTCTATGGTTTGGGCGCGATTAAAGGTTTGGGTGAGGGGCCTGTTGAGAGTATTTTAACGGCCCGAAAAGAAGGGCCTTTCACCGATATTTTTGATTTTTGTGCGCGGACTGATGCGCGTAAACTTAATAAGCGTGCGCTTGAGGCCTTGATAAAAAGTGGCGCATTTGATGCCTTAGGAGAGTCGCGATGGGTGCTGTTAGAAGCATTGCCAGAGGCAATTAAAGCCGCCGAGCAAAGTGCTAATAATGCTGATGCTGGCATGGTCGATTTGTTTGGTGAAATAGGTGATTCTAATACTAAGGATTTGTATGCTAATTTTAAACGGGTCAGACCATGGAATATTAAGAAGCGACTGCAGTATGAGAAAGAGACCTTGGGATTATATTTATCGGGTCATCCGGTCGATGCTTATGCGCCTGAGCTAAAGCGAATGGTTAAGCGGCGGATCAAGAGCATGCAGGCTGGTCGAGGCAAGCAAAGTTTGGCCGGTATGATTATCGCACTTCGCACGATGAAGAATAAACGTGGTGAAACAATGGCTTTTCTTACTCTTGATGATAAGTCAGGGAGAATCGAGGTTTCTCTTTTTTCCGAGGTTTATAATGCTGCTCGTGAGTTGCTGGTAAAAGACAATGTCATATTTGTTGAAGGTGAAATTCGTCAAGATGATTACAGCGGTGGTCTCAGTATGCGCGCCAACCATGTTTATGGTCTAGCGCAGGCACGTCAGCGCCATGCACAGGCATTGCTGATTGAATTAAGTATCGATGATTTTTCTACCGATCTGATAAATTCAGTTAAGACAATCATGCGTGAAGACTTTCAATTAGGTGGTCGAGGCAACTGTCCATTATGGATCCGTTATCGCGGCGAAGAGGCTTCAACAGACATCAAACTGGGCCACGATTGGCAAGTTGTACCCAGTGATGGTTTGATTGAGAAGTTAAAAGATCTCTGCGGGGAATCACAAGTTTCTTTACTTTACCCTGAAGCCAATCCTTACGCATAGCTTAACGCATGCTCTATCAGCGGTATGCGGTCATTACCAAAGTACATATCATCACCATTAATAAAGAATGTTGGGGAGCCATAGCCGCCACGTGCAATGAGTTCGTCGGTATTGGCGCGCAACTGATTTTTTATCTCAGTTTGCTGAATACTGTTTAGCAGCAATGTTTCATCAATGTTAGCCGCAATCGCAATGTTGGTCAGTACATCATCTCGTGAGATGTCTTCTAATTCCTTCCAATAAGCTTGAAAGCAACCGCGAGCAAAATCGATTAGGCGGTCTTGCTCTAGCGCAACGATACAGCCCCGCATGGCTTTCACACTGTTCACAGGATGAAAATCTGGCCAGTTTATGGTGAGCTCGCAATAACGAGCCCAGTCTTGCAGATCTTTCATAAACGAGGTTAAACGTCGCTCATTATTAAACATCGACTCTCTGGCCTCATACAGGCCTTGATTGACCTCATTGAAAACACCGCCGACTAAAATTGGTTTCCAAATGACAGTGAAGTCATAGCACTGCTTAAGCTTTATTAATCGCTCAAATCCCATATAAGTCCAAGGTGATGAACAATCAAAAAAGCATTCGATAGTAGTTTTGCTCATAGCGTTTTACTCTAGCATTATTTGTCTTTGTATTGGTTGGAGCTTTGCTTAAATAAAACCTCTCGCATTGAGGCATCCAGTGGGTTTTTAGGCCGCCAATCCTTACCGACATCGACACCACGGCGTAGAGCGGGGCGCTGCTTCAATTCATCATACCAGCGTTTCAGGTGGGTAAACTTACTTAGTGCTATGCCGTAATTTTTGTAAGGCAATAGCCAAGGGAAGCAAGCGATATCAGATATACTGTAATCCTCTCCGCCAAGATAAGGTGTTCTTTGTAATTGGTAATTCATGACGGCCAGCAGTCGGTCGTATTCATTGAGGTAGCGTTGTTTGCTGTAGTCATTGCCGTCGGGTGCATAATTAATAAAGTGGCTTACTTGGCCGCCGATGGGTCCTAAGTTGGCCATTTGCCAATGCAGCCACTGGTTTATTCGATGAAAGTCAGCGCGGGACTCGCCAATAAATAAGCCGGTCTTTTCTGCTAGGTAGGTTAATATACTGCCCGATTCAAACAGCTCTACATCAGGCATAACTCGACCACGATCATTTTTCGGTTGTCGATCAATTAAGGCAGGAATTCTCGCATTGGGCGAAAGACTCAAAAAAGGCTCTTTAAACTGCTCACCGCTACCAATATTTACTAGCTTGAGTTCGTAGTCTAAGCCACACTCTTCGAGCATGATGGTCGTTTTCCAACCATTAGGTGTGGGTGCAAAGTATAGTTCAAGCATTACTATTATTTACTCATTGCTGTTCACTTAACAATTTTAGGCCATTGGCCAATTGTTGGTAAACCCACAACTTAAGTGCCATCCAGCGACTAGGCTTTTCACGATATTGATAGTCTTGATGCGCTTGTTCAATAATAAAGGCCTGAATTGCGGCTGCACTTTGTTCGTCTAGCACGTCATCAAATCGGGGCATACCGGCCGTTTCCATCATGCCATCAAGCACTACGGCATTGAAGTTGTCATGCCAGACGGCTTCAAGGTGCCTAAGGTCCGGTATCGCGCCATCACTAACAACGTTAGTGCCATGGCAGCGAGAACAAAAACGGCTGTAGGCAATAGCACCTTGACTGAGTATATCATCACTGACTTCGGGCATGGCGGGTGGTTTTGGAATGCTGAGTTTTTCTAGTGCTGGCAATGATGCGTTGCCTGACAGTGTAAACGCCAGAATGCGACCATTCACATGAGTCACATCGTGTTGAATGCCGATGATTTGGCTTAATCCGCCGCCGCGACCTGCGGGTACAGTGATGAATTGCTGGTCGTCAATACTATAGCTAATTGGGCTGCCGACAATGCCGTTTTGTGTATTGAACTGCCAAAGTTGTTCGCCGTTTTTGGCGTTGAATGCTTTGAATAGACCGTCGACTGTACCTTGAAACACTAAATTACCAGCGGTCGATAGCGTGCCACCGTTGCCGATGGTTTGATGGTCTGCCGTCCATGCTGCCTGCTGCTTGATTGGGTCCCATGCAAGTAAGTAACCCTCAACAAAGGTTTTCAGTAACGTTTGGCTAAGGGCGGCATTGTGCATGTCAACACTGGTATCGACCCCAGTATTCCAATGCCTTGGGTAGTGTTGATAGTTATTGTCTTGCTTCAATTCGCCGCCGACATGTTGAGCTGGAATATACATCAGACCAGTGTCTGGGCTATAAGACATGGGGTGCCAATTATGCGCGCCAAGGCCAACGGGGTAAACCATTGCCGGAGCTGCGGTGTAGTCTTGACCTTCAACTTCGACGGGTCGGCCTGTCTCCATATCGTAGTGACTGGCCCAAGTGACTTTTTTAGCGTAGGGTTCGGCCGATAACAGTTCGCCCGTTTCACGGTCGAGAATATAAAAGAAGCCGGCTTTAGGCGCTTGCATTAAAACCTTTCTTTTTTTACCTTGCCAGTCGATATCTGCCAAGACAATCGTTTGTGTCGCGGTGTAGTCCCAGGTTTCAGCAGGCACTTCTTGATAGTGCCAGACATATTCGCCCGTGTCGGGTCTCAGCGCTAAAATAGAGCAGAGAAATAAATTATCACCGCCGAAGGGGCTGCGTATATTGCGATTATGGGGCGCACCATTGCCTACGCCAATATAAAGTAAGTCTAACTCTGGATCGTACGCCATGGCATCCCAGACGGTGCCGCCGGCACCGTGTTCCCACCAGTTACCGGTCCATGTTTTTGCGGCCAGCTCCATCTGTTGATTTTCAAAGCCATTCGCAGGATTACCGGGTACTGTATAAAAGCGCCAGAGCATGTCGCCGTTATTTGCATCATAAGCGGATACAAAACCTCTAACGCCATATTCTGACCCGCCATTGCCAATAATGACCTTGCCTTTAACCACTCGGGGTGCGCCAGTAATCGAGTAATTTTCACCCTTAGGCGTGGTTTGTGTCGACCATATTGATTGGCCGCTGTGCCGGTCGATGGCGATTAATCGGCCGTCCAGCGTGCCAATAAAGAGCTTATTTTGCCAGGCGGCTGCCCCTCGGTTAACCACGCCACAACAATAACGAAAGCTTTCTTCGCGAGGCACCTCTGGGTCAAAGCGCCACAGCTCTTCACCGGTTTTCGCATCAAGCGCATGCAGGACACTCCATGCGGCGGTGATGTACATCACCCCATCAATCACGAGCGGCGTGGCTTGCAATCCTTGGGTATTGCCAGTGTCAAAAAACCATGCGAGCTTGAGTTGGTCGACAGTGTGTTGGTTAATATGCTTTAGCGGACTATGACGTTGTTCAAAGTAACCTCTACCGTAAGAAAGCCAGTTTTCAGCCGCACGATTGTCATCAGCGGCGTGAATGCTTCGCTGATCAACTGAAGTTGCTTCACTCTCTGAGCTATTGGCAAATCCAAAGGGTATAAAGGTAAAGCTGATAAGAGCGAAAAACAAATGATACGTCATTTTTTGAAAAGCAGTTGAGATAGACATACTGCTAGCCTAGCACAGCTACTAGAGAGATTTTATTAATAGAGATTCACGCATTTCTTGATCTAGCGCTGGTAAAGAATGGATAAAAAAGTGCTAGGAACGTGAATGCTTATGAGCGTAAAATGGCGCGCCTGGCAGGACTCGAACCTGCAACCCTCGAGTTCGAAGCCCGATACTCTATCCAGTTGAGCTACAAGCGCACAAGTGTCAATCTTAAGTGATTCAATAGTATGGCGCAACTCAATGAATTTTTTGCAATCGGTGATATTACGGCTTATCGCTCGATTTAAGGGATAATAAGTGATGGCTTGTGAAAAAGCTTTATACTAGCTATCTAAGACCATGATCTAAGGTCATTCACATGATTATTGATTAATTATAAAGGTTCTATTTTGTCAGGCTCTTTTTTTTCAGGCTTTGAGCTAGATCCGCGATTAAAACAGGCCATAGAAAAGGCCGGTTTCGATGAGCCGACGCCGGTTCAGCGTCAGGCTATTCCCGTTGCGTTAACGGGCCGTGATCTATTGATCAGCGCTGAGACCGGCAGTGGGAAAACCGCGGCTTTTCTGCTGCCATTAATGCATCGGTTGCTGCAAAAAACGGTAGAGCAGGAGCGCGCTGACCCATCATCAACTCGCGCGCTGGTATTAGTGCCAACCCGTGAACTAGCGATTCAAATTGTCAAACAGTGCGATCAGTTGGCCAGTTGTTCACATTTAAAAACTGGGCTCATTATTGGCGGTAATAGCTTTAAGTATCAGCAGGCGATATTCCGTAAAAACCCTGAAATTATTATTGCTACTCCAGGTCGTATGGCTGAGCATATTAGTCACGGAAGTTGTGATTTAACTGATATCGAAGTCTTAGTCTTAGATGAGGCCGATAGAATACTTGATTTAGGCTTAGCTGAAGATGTGATTAGAATTGCCAATAATTGTAATGGCTCCCGCCAAACCTTTTTGTTTTCAGCTACATTAACGCATAAAGCCTTTGCAGCCATAGAACAAGCCATACTTGATAAACCCGAAATTATTAAATTAAATGCGGGTCGCCAGCAGAATGCCAATATTAAGCAGCAGGTGATATTGGCCGATGGTGACGCGCATAAAGACAAGCTTCTTTCGGCCTTGTTTGAGCGACAGGCATTCACTAAGGCCTTGGTCTTTTGCAATACAAAGGCGCAGGTTAATCGCTTGTGTGGTTTAATTCGCTATCGTTCGACAACAGAGAAGCCGCAACGAGCAGGTTTGTTACACGGTGATATGACTCAAGAAGAGCGTAGGGATACTGTGAACAAATTACGTGGCGGCAGCCTTAATATTATCTTTGCCACCGATCTGGCTGCTCGAGGCTTAGACATTAAAGGCGTAGACCTAATCATCAATTATGATATGCCACGCTCAGGCACAGATTATACCCATCGTATTGGTCGAACCGGTCGTGCAGGTGAAGAGGGCTTAGCTATTGCACTGGTGAGCAGCAATGACTGGAGCTTGATGTCGAGCATTGAGCGATTCTTAAGAATTCGATTAGAACGAAGGAAGCTTGCAGGTCTAGAGGCGCGTTATAAAGGCCCTAAAAAGCTTAAATCATCAGGCAAAGCCGCTGGCTCAAAAAAGAAAAAAAATAAAAAAAACGCAGCTAAAGTGGGGGTTAACTCGAAAAAAGCCAAGCCTAAAAAAAGTGGTCAAAGGGAATCAAGGCAATCAAGCGAAGGCGATCGGTCGAAGCAAGGTTTTAGTCCGCTAAAGAAAAAAACAAAAAATTAGTTTAGCCAATCGCTGATATTTTTCTTAATAATGCCGAATAAGGCATCAACATGATTGCTGTCACTATTTAATGCGGGTATGTAGCTGTACCGCTGACCGCCGGCTTCAATAAAGTAATCTCTATTTTCGACGGCGATTTCTTCCAATGTTTCTAGACAGTCGGCCGAGAAGCCGGGGCAGAAAACATCGATAGATTGTGTGCCATTTTTTCCCAGTTCTTTTAACGTGGCATCTGTATATGGTTTTAACCATTCGGCCTTGCCGAATCGTGATTGAAAAGTCGTTATACATTGCGTTTCATCAAGGCCCAGTTTTTCACGGATCAATCGCGAGGTTTTTTGGCATTGGCAGTAATAAGGATCGCCGGATTCCAAGTAGCGTTTGGGGACACCGTGATAAGATAACAGCAGTTTTTCTGCAGGCTCATGTTGCTGCCAGTATTGTTTTATCTTATCGGCACAGGCTTGAATATAACGATCGTCATCGTGATAGCTGCTAATAAAGCGAAAGTTGGGTATCCAGCGCGTAGTGGAAAAGAGTTTGCCGATCATGTCAAAAGTAGAGCCGGTGGTGGCGCCTGAATACTGAGGGTAGAGCGGCAGCACTAAGATTTTCCATGCGCCTTGTTGTTGAAGTTTTTCTAACTCGCTCTCTACTGATGGTTGCCCGTAACGCATTGCGAAGCTAACGATGACTTCCTTGTGGTCGCCGAATTCCTGTTGTAATTTTTCTTGAATAGCGTTGGCTTGATCGACGGTATGAAATAACAAGGGCGAGCCTCTGTCGGTCCAAACGGATTGATATAATTTAGCTGAGCGTTTAGGCCGGATATTTAAGATGACGGCGTTGAGGATAAACCACCAAATTAGTCTCGGTATTTCTACTACACGCGGATCAGACAAGAACTGCTTTAAATAAATTTTTAGCGCCTTGCTAGTAGCCGCTTCAGGGGTGCCAAGATTTGTGATTAAAACACCAATTTTAGGTTTTGTTTTGTGGTCAAAATCTCTCTGGCCTTTGAATCCCATATTCATCAATTCCTAGATCACTAAAAGGCTGATGCTAAACCTCTGTGTGAGTGACTGTTAAGCTGACTTATCGAGGCCCAGTTGAGGGTTGATACCCGTTTTAGTTCGGTAAAAATTCTTAATCTTCTCCATATCCTCTTCGATTCGACCGGTGGGTATGAATTTATCAATGATGCCGCAAGTTTTCGACGGGGCGTCAATAAATCCGCGAAATATTGGCACTTTAGCTTCAAGGGCAATATGGTAAAAACCTGTCTTCCATTTTTCGACCTTACTTCGTGTGCCTTCAGGCGTAATGAGTAATGTCATTTTATCAACAGATTTGAACCGTTTAACCATTTCTGTCACGGTATTATTGGTCGTTGATCTGGCGATTGAGATGCCACCTAACCAAACCATAAACCCTTTAAAGGGTTTGGGGAAAAGTTGCTCTTTGCCCATCCAGCGAACGTCGACATTTTTAATTAAAGCAATGCAGATCATGAATATAAAGTCCCAATTACTGGTGTGAGGCGCCGCAATAAAGATATATTTTTTTTCTTTAGGAGGATCACCTATGACTTTCCAGCCTTTTAAAAAAAGAAAGCTTTTAGCAAAAAGTACTAAAACATGACGAATAATGGGTGTTGTAAATACGGTTGTCATAATACGATTATGTTTTCCTTAAGGTGCTAGTAGAAAGTCAAGTTTTGGTTTAACTGGTAGTTAACAACAGAGGTGTTAACCTTATCATTGATCTTACACCAAACATTGAGCACGGTCTAATTCTTCCACAGTTTTAGTTTTAACTGTAATACGCAATTTATTGATTAGAAGACCAATGTTTTATCGTATTGAATGAATATTGTTCTTATTTTGTTGCTGATATTGGCTAAGCCAAAGCGAAAATTCGTTACTTGGCATTGGCTTGGCTAGGTGATAACCCTGTGCGAGATCACAATTGACATCTACTAAAAATTTTAGTTGGTCTTTCTGTTCTATTCCCTCTGCAATCACTGAAATCCCTAATTCATGTGCCATTTTAATAATGGACCTTGTGATTGCAGCGTCACGATAACTAGTGGGTAGTTGCTTAGTAAATTCCTTATCTATTTTAAGGTGATTGATGGGGAGTCGTTTTAGGAGTACTAGCGAAGAGTAGCCCGTACCAAAATCATCAATCGAAATGTTAACTCCAAGAGACCTTAAGGCATGAAGTTTGGCTGGCAGCATATCCCTCTGTTCTAACAAAGTGCTTTCGATGATTTCGATCGTCAATTTACCCGGCTGAATTCCTGACCTATTAATGATTTTTTCAATTGATTCAATAAAGGTTTCTTGATGGAGTTGAAGTGCTGATAAATTGACGCTGACGTTGATGGCCGATAAGCCTTGCTGTTGCCATTTTACCTGCTGTAGGCAGGCTTGCGTTAATATCCATTCACCTAATGGCAAAATGAGTCTGCTTTCTTCGGCAGATAAGATGAAATCGCTGACTGGGATTTCACCTTTCTCTGGATGATGCCAGCGTAATAAGGTTTCTACAGAAACAACTTGACGAGTATTAATATCAATAATAGGCTGATAATGCAAAGAGAATTGGTCCATTTTTAAGGCGTCAATTAAGTCATACTGCATATTTATCTTTTGTTTTGCGGCGCTATCTATGGCCTCATCAAAAAATTGAAAGTTATTTCTACCTTTGCGTTTAACTTCATAGAGTGCCATATCGGCCTTACGCAAAAGCTCATCGTAATCTTTAGCGTCATCGGGGAAGGAGGCGATACCTATACTGGCACTAATTTTAATTTTGTGATTATCGAATTGCATCGGCTCATCGAAAATAGAGAGTACTTTTTTACTTATCAAGCTTGCATTGTATTGGTTTTCTAAGTTAGTCAAAATTATCGCAAATTCATCGCCACCTAAACGAATGACAGTATCGCTCTCTCGGCTCAATGATTTAAGTTCTGAGGCTACTTTTTTTAAGAGTAGGTCGCCAATAGCATGACCGTATTGGTCGTTAACAGTTTTGAAATGATCTATATCGATGAGCATTAGGCCGATGGTGCTAGCATTTCTTCGCGATTGTTTTAAAGCGTGAGCCATTCGTAGTTCAAATAGCGCTCGGTTGCCGATACCGGTTAATGTATCATGATGTGCGAGATGAAGAAGTTCAGTGCTGCGTATTTTTTGCTGATCACGCCAGCGTTGAATCATACGTCTCATGTACAGCCAGAGTGCGATCAGACAAACTACTTGTAGTGATAGCAGCGCAGTGGTTTTAATTAGTCGATCATCAAGTGAGTTTCTAATATTGTTTGATTGTTCCTTTAACGTAGCATGTAATTCATTGAATACTTGCTGTTGTCTTAATTTTTTTTGCTGAAACTCAAAGTCTCTATAAAGAGCGAAGGCTTTATTGGCTTGCTGCGTTTCAAGGTGGGTAAAGATTAGCGCTTCTGTTGTTGCCGTACTGTTTAGGCTTGCGATCAATGCCTCAGGGTTAATCCTGTGTGGTTTTATTATCGAATTACTGTTAAAATACTGACTATTCTCAGTCAGTATTTTAAGCTTTTCTAGCAGTATTATTTGGTTAGATTGATAACTATTTTTCCAGTGCTTGTCACCGTAATTGACGGCCAATTTTAGTGCATCAGAAAGCCCTTGGTAGTGGTTATTTAATTGCTGGCTCAAATGCTCGATTCGTAAACTTCGGTCAATTTTCGAGAGTGCTATTTTGCTGGTTTTATAGGTACTCCAGATCCCTGCGACAATAACTAGCAAGCTGATAGATACCGCAATTTTAACAGGCCATTCGATATTATTTTTATAAGCTGAAGTGGGCTTGATAGTCTTTCTCCAAACATTTATTTTAGGCTCTTTTGAGTATAGATGAGCCCTGAAAAGCATGGAGAAAATAATGTTAACCAGCTAACAGTTTTATATATTCATGCAGCTGAGAAAGGTGAGTGCATTCTTATTTAATATGAAGTGTTTATGAAGTTTATTAGGTGTTCTTTATGCGCCAGTGTTTCCAGAGGGAATATCTTTGTAGGGGATACCCTTATCTGCTCTTGGCTCCTGTGGCAGGCCGAGCACTTGTTCGGCAATAATATTGCGCATGATCTCGTCGGTGCCGCCGGCAAGGCGGATGCCTGCGGCCATTAACACAGCTGACTGAAAGTGGCCATCGAGCGGCGTGCTTTCATCGCCAGTGAGTTGTCCGCCGGCATCCAGTTGTTGTATCACAAAATTGGCAATATCTTGATTCATGCTGGCACCCACGAGCTTACCTAGCGACCCTTCTGCACCAGGGACGCCTCCTTTTGACACGGCCGTAATCATTCTAAAGGTGGTTGCTTCGACGCCAGCATGCTGGGTATACCAAGTGGCAAGCTTGTCGCGAACAATCGGATCTTGCGTAGCAGGCACGCCATCAACATTACTCGCTTTGGCCCAATTTAAAAAGTCTTCAAAGCCGTCTGGCGCTGCGGTTGCATTTGCCAAGCGCTCATTCATAAGGACCATCAGAGCAGCACCCCAGCCCTCGTTGACTTCTCCAAGACGGTAGTTATCAGGAATGACGGCGTCATTAAAGAAAACTTCGTTGAAATGTGAGCCACCATCGATTTGCTTAATGGGTTTGACCTCTACGCCAGGTTGTTTCAAGTCAATCATAAACATTGTCAGGCCTCGGTATTTTGATACCTCGGGATCTGTGCGTGTTAGGATCACGCCATAGCGGCTGTACTGAGCGCCAGATGTCCAAATTTTTTGGCCGTTAATTTTCCATTCATCACCGGACTTTTCAGCTTTAGTGCTTAGGCCTGCAACATCAGACCCTGCGCCAGGTTCGCTGAATAACTGGCACCAAATATCATCGGCACGAGCCATTCTTGGCAGTAGTGTTTTTTTTTGTTCCTCGCTGGCAAAGGTCATTAGCGCGGGGCCGCAGTTGCCGATGCCAATAACAAAATATTCATCGGGCTCGCCGTAGTGACTTACTTCTTGGTTCCAAATGACCTGGTACATCTGGCTAAGACCTTGGCCGCCATATTCCTTAGGCCAGGTGAGGCAAGAGAATCCCGCATCGTAACGCTTGTGATACCAGTTAACGGCTTGTTGGAAGCGATCTTCCTGAGTACCAGCCATTAAGCCTTGACGTTTAGCTTGAGCATTAGCGGCGAGCCAAGATTTGGCTTTTGCTCTAAATAGTGCTTGTTCTTCAGTGTCATTAAAATCCATAGTCTGCTCGATATCGTGAATGTGTTTATATCAATATGTTGGGCTTATTCATCAAGTAAGCGGTTCACCAATTGCTCGCGCCACCACCGACTACTGCCAATGATTGATGACAGTAGTTGTGCGCGTTTGTAATACAAGTGGCAGTCAAACTCCCAAGTAAAACCCATGCCGCCATGCACTTCGATATTTTCTTTGCTACAAAAATAGTAGGCATCGATAGCGCTGACGCGTGCGGTAGCTGCTGCTAACGGTAATTTCTTATCATTGACGCTCAGCGCCCATGCAGCAAAATAGGCGTTCGACCGAGCGAGCTCAATAGCGACATACATATCGGCGAAAATATGCTTGATCGCCTGAAAAGAGGCAACTGAGCGACCAAAAGCAAATCGTTGCTTGGTGTAGTCGATACCCATTTGCATGCTGGCCTCGCAACCGCCGAGCTGTTCAAAGCTGGTGAATACCGCGGCACGGTCAAAGGCCTCTGTCAGTATTGCTGAGGCGGCATCCTCGGCACCTAATGGTTCTGCTGCAGCGTCGATAAATTCAATGCTAGCTAGCGGACGACTGCTGTCGATAGAGGGTGATAAAGTGCGTTGGATATCGGCTTGGTGTAAGTTAACCAAATAAAGCGAGTGTTTTTTGTTGGTATTGGTCGCGCTGACAATCGCATAGTCAGCTTCAACTCCGTCAAGCACGGCAATTTTCTTGCCGCTTAACTGTCCATTGCTGTATTGGGTTTGCTTTGCCTCCAATAGATGCTGTCCGGCAAGTTCGCTGCTTGCCAGACAAACGATCGTCTCGCCTGCTGCAATGCTCGGCAGTAAGCGTTGCTTTTGTTGCTCGTTACCGTACTGTTGAATGATTTCTGCGGCTATATAGATGGTGGAAAAAAAAGGTATGGGTGTTAATGAACGTCCAAGTTCTTGGGCGATGACGCAGAGCTCTAAAGACCCTAGACCTAGACCACCATACTGCTCATCAATGGCGGTAGCTGTCCAGCCTAAATCTACAATAGATTTCCATAAATTAGAATCATAGACTGATTCTCCATCCATCACTTTACGTGTGGCAGTGAGCGGTGAGTGCTCGGCTAAGAACTGCCGCGCTTGATCTTGAATCAGTTTTTGGTCATCGGAAAATTCAAAGTTCATAGGGGCCTACTGATCTGCTAGTCTATATCTAGTTATATTTAGTTATATTACGTGAAATCATCCTGAGTGCGAGAGCCTTATCCGTCATAGATTGACTGCGTTTGAATCTTTATGTTTATCTGAATGCTGTGGTCGAGTATTAGAGCGCTCAAGTTAATAAAAATTCCGCTGACTGTAAATCGAGGCATTGCTGAAAATGCCGTTGCGCCATGATTAAAAACATTTGATCGCTACGTTCGGCTACGCCGGTGTAGACGGCACCTAGAATGACCGTCATAAAGGCATTCATGGCGAACTCTCGGTACTGTTCCCAGCATTCTGTTTCGCTGATTTTAACTCCAGCAAGTTCGAGTGCAGAGCGGTAGCGAGCGACTAATGCTTTTTCATGTTGACGTCGTAATTCGCAACTCAAGCTGCCGCCAAGAAAATAGGCTACGTCGGTAAGGCCGCAGCTAATTGCAATTGATTGCCAGTCAACCGTTATGGCAGAGGGGTTTTCACCATGGTCGTTAAATAAAATATTCTCCGATCGAAAATCCGAGTGAACAAGGGTTTTAGGCCCCTTAAACCCTTGCATCCATTGACTGTAATGACCGACAAATAGGTCGCCAAACTCAATCGCTGAAGGGGTTAAGCCAGTGCCAAAGCGATCGAGAAATTTAGGCCAAGCATCTTGGAGTAGGGCGCCACCAAAAGCGGGATTATCATCGGCGTAAGGTTTGGATATATGCTCGCCCTCTAATTCTTCGCTCTCCCAAAAAGTGGCGTGCAGCTTGGCCACTTGATCCATCGCCATTTCAGCACGGTGTACCGTTTCGCCCCGGAGTTGGTCGCCAGGCTCTGCCGGAGCCATGTCTTCCATTAAGATGATAAATTCTTCGCCCTTGTCATCGCTTGCGCTGTAATAAATTTTTGGCAAGTGCATGTCAGTGTGCTGTGCTTGCTGTTGATAAAAAAGTACCTCTCTTGCGTAGGCACCGGAGCTGGCTGACATTTGTTTAGCCACAGGATCTGCCGCCGGTAATTTGGCCACTAAGGAGCGAGGTAATGCATCATCATCGCGTGTGTATTCAATGGTTAACCTTGCATTGTCGCCCATTTTTCCAGTACCAATCATTTGATAGTCGACATGACTGATTTTTGCAGTTTGGAATGCGGGATGATGCTTTGCCAGCGTTTGGTTTAGCCACTCAGCAGTAATGGCTTCAGGTAATGAGACGATAGCAGGTAACATGGTTGGATCCGATTATCGGTAAAGCAAAATACGCTCTTGTTAAGTAGGCAAAAAAAAGAGCATCCCATACTGCAGATGCTCGCTGTCTGGCATATTTTTTAAAGCTTTAAGCCTTCTTCGAGGTACTTGACATCTTGACTTGGTGCCGGAAAGTTGGGTATTTGATGAATGCCATTCGATTCGTCGGTATAAATTGTGGCATTATCAGCCGCATCATAGAACTGTTTGTACCATTTGCGGTTCATGTTAAAGGGGCCGTCAGTTTTGAGTTGCATAATACGAATGGCAGGCCGTTTATGTTTCCAAACATCAAAGTCAGCAGCGAAAGCATGCAATGCACCGGCTTGAACTTCTTTGGCAGCAGCAATATCCTCAGCAGTGTGTGGGACATTTTGGGCCTTAGCGAGTGCTGCATGCCACACCTGTGTTATACCATCTTCGACCGGTGTATTCGCGATCAATTCATAGGTGATGGCGCCACCAAAATCTTGCTTAGACAATAAAATGCCTGGTCCGGTATACCATGTGATGCTGGATAAATAGCAGCCATAAGTATGGTGAAAGCCACCTTGACGCTGAATAACCACATGGTCTCTAAACTCATTTTCAAAGTATTCACAGGGTGCGCCATGGGTGGGCCCAAGGTGAGCGCAGTCGGCCATGTTGTCGAGGATTTCTTGTGGGTGGATGTCGATGGTACCTAAATGATCCAGTTCCCAGTGGACCCAGGCAGGGTCGTCCCATTCTTTTAAGAATGGTGGCTCGTAGCTGGGCGGATTATCTTCAGGGTCATGCCACATCATGATGCAACCCATGACTTCTCTAACTTCATAAGATTTAATGGCTGCTGATTTAGGGCAGGGGCCATCATGATAAGGAATATCGTCAACTTGTCCGTCTGGCGCATATCGCCAGCCATGATAGGGGCAGCGAATAGAGTCGCCTTCAATCTGTTTATCCGTAGCAACGATTTCAGCACTTTTACTCGCGGCTATGTGAGTACCCATGTGCGCGCAATAAGCATCGAGCATCACCACCCGACCACTTTCGCCCCGATAAAGCGCAAAATCATTACCAAAAAAGCGAACGGCTTTTGGGCCTGCGTCTAGCTCATTGGCCTCGGCGACAATAAACCATCCACGTGGAAATGTGTGTGGGCCTAGTTTGTAATCTGCGGCTAATGCCATAATTGAAACCTCATATTGACAGTATGATGTTGCTGTCTCTTTAAACGTGTTGAAGCGTTCCCATTGACTGCAATTGGAAAAACAGTTGATTAAGTATATTTCCTTAAGCAGTTCATCTTGTCATTGACCGGATCGATCATTCTACCTTATTGAGTGAATTGAAACATTGCTAGTTTGGTAATTATTAAAAGCAAGTTTTCTTGTAAAAATAGATGCTTAGCGTTTTAAGCTTGATTTATCATACCAATCCAGTGTTAGCATATCCATGACTTAAAAAGGCGTAAAAGTTTTGAGTTGTTTATGTTTATGTTTATGAGATACGTCGGTACCACTGAATCAGTTTAGATTTATTGATCGTACAAAATTATAGATAAGGATCCTACATTGTGGATATAAGCTTTGATTTCGAAGGAATTTTAACCGCAGCAGCAGAGTTTCAAGGTTTGGACGATTTCGGTGATCCCAGGTTTAAGGAAGGCTTGGCTGCCTTATTGGCCACATATAATCAGCATGTCGGCAGTGAAGACAGTCGTCAGCGTGTGTATATGCGAGTGTTAAAGGTGCTTGGTGCGCGCTTGAGAGTTGAGCAGGCCAAAAAAAGACATCCCGAAATCGCCGCAGAGCAGATTTCCCAGCCAATGATCCTTACCGGTCTGCCACGAACGGGTACTTCGGCGCTGTTTAATTTGTTATCAGTCGATCCAGCATCGAGAGCATTACTGCAATGGGAAACGCATTATCCTGATCCTGTCGAAGGACTTGCTGCAGGTGAAATGGATCCTCGTCATCGAAAGCTTGTTGAAAAAATTGAAGCGCAAAGGGCTCAGAACCCAGAATTTCAAACGATGCATTTTGCCAGTGCGGATACGCCCGAAGAATGTGTATTGCTGCATTCGCTGGCCTTCAATGGGGTGCAGCTAGGCTTTGAGTGTATGTTAGAGCCTTACCAGAGCTGGCATCAATCGAGCGACCTTTTGCCCATGTATCAGTACTACCTAGAGCTGTTAAAAATGCTGCAATGGCGAAGACCGGGAGATCGTTGGTTATTGAAAGCACCAGCCCATATGTGGGGCTTAGACAGTTTGATTCATGTTATGCCTGATGCTTGTATTTTATGGGGGCATCGTGATCCTTTGCAGGTGATTCCGTCCATTTCAAGCTTAACGGCGATGGCTGCCAAGATGTTTGCAGGTCATATACCCGCTATGGAAAAAGATAAACTCGGTCCGTTAGTGATGGAGTTTTATGCGCGGTCACTGGAGCGGGGTATCGCTGCGCGTTCAAAGATTGCTGTCAAGCATTTCTTTGATTATCGCTTTAAAGACTTTGTCGATAAGCCTTTAACACTGATTAGTGATACCTATGATTTTTTCAAGTTGCCGTTAGATGATGATTTAAAAATCCGTTTTACCGATTATATTGAGCAACACCCCAAAGGGAAGCATGGCGATCATCGCTACACGTTTGAAACCTTTGGCTTAACTGAAGCGATGATCTTAGAGCGGTTTGAATTTTATTATCAGCACCCAGTCTATAGCCACTACCTTTAAACGAATGGCGTCAATAACGTAATAATCACCGTATTAAAATACAAGTAAGGGATATTATTATGAGTAATGAGCAAGCAGTATGGGATGCCTTTTGCGATCAGTTGAAAGCGGCGGGTAAAGTCATTATGCGGGATGATTTACCGACCACAGCATTTGATCGTGCAGAGGGTTTACGTTACATGGCACGCTTAACCAAAGCGGGTTTAGACACCTTTTGCGAGCTAACTGGACCTAAATACCCAGTGTTTCGCCCTCAGGCAGATATGGTGAAAATGGGCCTAGATAATCCGGATAATTATTACGTTGGTGCCTCAATCAATGCTAAATACGATTACCGTATCCGCGGTAACCGTGGCACCATTCATTTTTTAGGTTTTGCAGCCCAGGCTCAGAATTTTGCCGTGCGGAATAAGATGCTCGGCGGTGCTGGCCATCTAAACCATGCGGATATGGAGATTGACAGTGAAGGCAATTTTGAAATTATAGCCAGTCAACGCCCCCACGACGGTAATTGGTTGCAATTAGGACCTGAAACTTCACAGATCTTGGTCCGACAGAGTTACCTCGATAAGCTCAAAGAGCGACCTGCTACCTTAAGTATTGAGTGCTTACAGGCCGATCAGGCCCCGCCTGCTCTAGATCCGCAGCGGATTGGCCAGCAGCTGTTGCAGGCAGCTAATTATGGCACAGGTTGTGGCCATTGGTTTGCTGACTGGGTTGCTGATATGCGTAATCATGCTGAGGAAAATACGCTGTATTTGCCCTCAGCTGAAAACCACCGGGCAGTCGGTGGTGATCCTGAGGTCCGCATTTATTTAGGTCGATGGCGTTTGGCAGAAGACGAGGGCTTACTGGTGACCTTAACGCCGCCGAACTGCGAGTATTGGAATTTCCAAATAGCCAATGTATGGGCGGAGTCACTGGACTACCGTTTTCAGCAGGTGCATGTGAATAGCGGTAGCGCTGTTTATAAAGATGATGGCAACGTCGAAATATTGGTCGCTGCCGATACTGCAGAGAGTCGCAGGCATGCCAACTGGGTTTCTACCGCCCATCATGAGCACGGTATTATGGGGGTACGGTGGGTAAGGGCCGACAATCATCCGCAGCCGCAATGTCGCGTGGTTAAGCTCAAGGAGATATCGTTATAAAGGCAGATTGAAAAGAACTGAGTAATTTCAACAAACGTATTGGTTTAATAAGTAATTGCGTGAACAATAAATACCTTTAGACCTGATGGGCTTTGAAAGCTGATTTCGTCATCCAGAGATTTACCCAGAAGCGCTTTAGCCAAAGGTGAATCCATGCTGAGCTTATTTTCTCTGAGGTTAAATTCATCGGGCCCGACAATGCGATAACGTTGCAGTTCTCCCGCCTCATCTTCTAGCGTAACCCAGGCGCCAAAAAATATCTTGTCTTGCTGGCTGGGTGCTTGGTCAACCACCGTTAGATTATCGAGTCGCTTGGTCAAAAATCGCACGCGGCTATCAATTTCTCGTAAGCGTATTATGCCGTAGATATAATCACCGTTTTCTGATCGATCGCCATTTTTAGCCGCCTCATGTACAGTATGAGTGACGGTGGGCCGTTCAACTTTCCATAATTGATGTAATTCTTCCCGCAGTGCGATTTCGCCCTCAGGAGTGATATAGTTAGACCCTATGGGAGTGGGTGGTCGATAGCGGCCCATACGATGCCATCCAATTTAATAAACAGGGATCACGCGCTGAGGGTTACACAGAGCGGTTGATCTTAACGGTGAAAGGGTATGGTAATCAGTCTACCGATAGCAAGTCAAAAACACAGCCCCTGTTTAGTGTCGCTATTATCGGGTATGTTTGTCTGTTTCGCCTTGGTGTTTTCGCCATTTTATGTTTCAAAGACCGAAACTAGGGTTCAGTTACCACTGACAATTACTGGTGATTTTCGGCCAGGAGGCTTGCTATTTGGCCACATCGCTAAAGACAGGGCCATTTATTATCGAGGCGAGCAGGTTTCAGTCAATCCTCGTGGGCAATTTGTGATTGGTCTTGATCGCGACCACGAAGGTGACCTAACTCTCAAGATTGGTCAAAACGATGGCAGCAAATCCCAGTACCGCTTTGTTATTCGGCCGCGTGAGTACCAGATACAGTCGATCAAAGGTGTCGCGAAAAAGTATGTCACCCCAGACCTTCAGCAGCTAGCTAGAACGCGAGCAGAATCCGCGCGTGTTCGAGCGTCAAGGCAGCATCGAAGTCTCGAAGACGCGTTTTTTGACGGATTCATTTGGCCCGCCAAGGGGCCGATTACTGGCGTCTATGGTTCTCAGCGTATTTTTAATGGCGAACCAAGGCGACCGCATTATGGTTTGGATATCGCTGGACCGATCGGGGCTGAAGTGATTGCGCCAGCTGCGGGTATTGTGCGCTTGGCTGAGAATCTGTTCTTTTCTGGCTTGACGATGGTGATTGATCATGGGCATGGGCTGAGTTCGTCGTTCTTGCATTTAAGTGAGATGATGGTCGCGCCCGGTCAATCAGTCGAGCAGGGCCAGCTGATTGCTCGTATTGGTGATACCGGGCGTGTCACGGGTCCGCACTTAGATTGGCGAATGAATTGGCAGTTGGGCGCGGTATCGGTGCGTGTCGACCCTCAACAACTGGTTAAAATGAGTGAGAATAAAGCTGAATAAAATCTTTAAGGGGGTATAATCTATCTCTTTTAATCAGTAGGTTTAAAAGAGACCGCTAGTGGTTGAACATATGGCCATCAACGCAGAGAGTAATTTAAGGCAAACGACAACTAAAAAACAAGGCATGTGACTATGATCGATAAAAAACTTTTGAATATTCTTGTCTGTCCCGTCAGTAAGGGTGAGCTAAGCTATGATGAAGCCAAGCAGGAATTAATTTGTCAGGCCAGTGGCTTAGCCTATCCCATACGAGACGATATACCTGTCATGTTAGAGAGTGAAGCCCGTCAATTAACCGAGGCTGAGCGGTCGGCCTAGAGATGAACGTTCAGCATAGAGGTGAATAAATGGATACGGTATTCAGCAAGATCATTACCGGTGAGATTCCAGCAGAGAAGCTCTACGAAGATGAGCATTGCATTGTTATTCCTGATATTAACCCTGCCGCACCAGTTCATGTTTTAGTAATCCCTAAAAAACCGCTTGCGATGCTTTCGGCTGCCGATGAAAGTGATCAAGCATTATTAGGTCATTTAATGTTAGTGGTAACTAAAATAGCTGATCAGTTAGGCGTTGCTGATGGTTACCGTGTGATCATTAATAACGGTTCAGGCGGCGGCCAGACAGTTTTTCATTTACATATCCATATTATTGCCGGTTTTGAGATGAAAGAGAGTGATATGTAGTGGTTTTTTCCTACAATCAGCTATGCTTAAACCTGAACCTAATAAGAGTAAGACTTGATTTTATTTAAACGCAGTCAGAATTAACCGATTCAGAGTTTCCCCATGCCCAGACCAAGCAGTACAGCTGCCATTCGAGAAGCCTTTTTAAGCTATTTTGAGCAGCAACAACATCAACGCGTTGCCAGCAGTTCCTTAGTGCCAGGCAATGATGCCACCTTGCTGTTTACCAATGCGGGTATGGTGCAATTCAAAGATGTTTTTCTTGGCGATGAACCGCGTGATTATGTCCGTGCCACTAGTTCACAGCGTTGTGTTCGCGCCGGCGGTAAACATAACGATTTAGAGAATGTTGGCTATACCGCTCGCCACCATACCTTTTTTGAAATGCTGGGTAATTTTAGTTTTGGCGACTATTTTAAAGCCGAGGCGATTCCCTTTGCATGGCATTTTTTAACGATTGATTTGGCCATTCCTAAAGATCGCTTATGGGTAACTGTCTATGCGGATGACGACGAAGCCTTTTCGATTTGGCATAACGACATAGGCCTACCCGAGGGGCGAATTATTCGTATCGGCGACAACAAAGGCGCACCTTATGCTTCGGATAACTTTTGGTCGATGGGAGATACAGGACCTTGCGGTCCATGTACTGAAATTTTTTATGATCATGGCGATCATATCGAAGGTGGTTTACCGGGTACGCCCGAAGAAGACGGTGATCGCTACATAGAAATTTGGAACATTGTATTTATGCAATACAACCGCTCAGTCGATGGCAATATGGCACCATTACCCAAGCCAGCAGTTGATACTGGTATGGGGCTAGAGCGTATTGCTGCGGTGATTCAGGGTGTGCACAGTAATTATGAGATTGATTTATTTCAATCGTTATTGAGCGAAGCGGCTGCCGTGCTCGGCATGAAAAACCACGAGCAAAGTTCGCTTCGCGTTATTGCCGATCATATTCGTTCTAGCGCATTCTTAATTTTAGATGGTGTGATGCCGTCGAATGAAGGGCGTGGTTACGTATTGCGACGTATTATTCGTCGAGCGGTTAGACATGGCAACAAACTGGGCGCGACTGATCTATTTTTCTGGCGGTTAGTCTCAGCGCTAGTCGATGCGATGGGCGAGGCATACCCTGATTTAGTCGCGGCACAAAGCCAAATAGAAAATGCCCTAAAAGCCGAAGAGCAGCAATTTGCGCTGACTCTTGAGCAGGGTATGAAAATTCTTGAGCAGGATCTTAGTCTGTTAACCGGCGATGTCATACCGGGTGAGACCGCCTTTAAGCTTTACGATACTTATGGTTTTCCGCTTGATCTAACCGCCGATATTGCCCGTGAGCGCGATATGACAATTGATGTCGACGGCTATGATGCGGCGATGGCGAAACAACGAGCACTGGCTAAGGCGGCTAGTCAATTTAAGTCGGGCGGCGCAGATAAACTTGACCTTGAATCTTTTGGCTTTACTAAGACCACTGACTTTACGGGTTATGAGCAGCTTAATGATCGGGCAACAGTTACTGCTCTGTTTGTCGATGGTAAATCTGTCGACAGCATTGCGGTCGGTCAAGAGGCATTAATCGTCCTTGATCACACCCCGTTTTATGCCGAGTCAGGTGGCCAAGTGGGTGATGTTGGTCAACTCAGTTCTGTCGACGCCCGCATTGAGATAAATGACACTTTTAAGCAGGGATCCATTTTTATTCACCGCGGTCAAGTGAGCGAAGGCACTGTGCGATTAGCGGCTAAGGTTGATGCAATGGTGTCCCCGCAAGCACGGCAAGCGACGGCCATAAATCACTCGGCGACCCATTTATTGCATGCTGCATTAAGGCAGGTGCTCGGTGATCACGTGACTCAGAAGGGCAGTTTAGTTGATGCAGAACGGTTAAGGTTTGATTTTTCTCATCCTGAAGCTATGTCAGACCAGCAACTGACGCAAGTGTCAAACCTAGTGAATCAACAGATACGTGATAATTCATTGGTAGAGAGCCAAGTGATGGATATGGCGTCGGCGCAAAAATCCGGTGCCATGGCTTTGTTCGGTGAAAAGTATGGGGCTGCGGTACGCGTTTTGACCATGGGTTCAGACCGCTTCTCAGTGGAACTCTGCGGTGGCACACATGTGCGTCGTACGGGTGACATTGGCTTATTCTTAATAACGGCAGAATCAAGTATTGCTTCTGGCGTAAGACGTGTTGAAGCGGTTACCGGCGAACAGGCTTTATCATTTATTGCAGAGGCTGATCATCGTGCAAAACATGCGGCTAGTTTATTAAAAACTAGTGCTCAAGAAATGCCGACTAAGGTTCAGCAATTGCTTGACCAGCAGAAAGCGTTGGAAAAAAAGCTGGTGCAATTACAGCAGAAATTAGCCAACAATGTGGGGAGTGATTTGGCCTCGCAAGCCGAAGATCTAAATGGTGTCAAAATTCTTGCCGAGGTACTTGATGACGTAGACCCAAAATCGCTGCGCGATACAGTTGATCAGCTCAAGCAAAAAATGGGTTCTGCCGTAGTTATACTTGCTACACCTAACGGCGATAAGATCGCGCTAGTGGCTGGCGTGACTCAAGATTTGGTTAAAGCGGTAAAAGCTGGCGATATTATAAAAGGCCTAAGTGGTGCATTGAATGGTAAAGGGGGGGGTCGGCCTGACTTTGCTCAAGGAGCAGGCTCAGCCATTGCGCTTGATCTTGAGGCTATTCAAGCAGCTGTTCAAGCAGCTAAACAGCGAGTGCTCGAACAATTAAATTAGCTTTTTGTTAGATTGACTTATAAGCGCTTGAATGACTTGGTTTGTGCTTTGCCTTTACTCTTAAAGCTGATTAGATTAGCTCACCTTGTTTCTCGCCATGATTGAAGTTTCTGTATGAATGATTCTAAGGCATCCGCTTTGAATAGCAGTGTTGCCCTAAAACCCTATGTATTGTATTTAGCCATGTTGAGCGTGGGCATGGGGCAGACCGTCATCTATGCCGTGATGCCTGCCCTTGGTCGTGAATTGGGTTTGGATACGATACAACTTTGGCTGCCTTTTTTTGAGCAAAGTTGGCAACCCGGCAAGCTAGCAATTACTTCATTGTCGGCCATGACGGCCTTAGTCTTTGCACTAGTTGCCCCTTATTGGGGACGTAGAAGTGATTCACTTGGCCGCAAATCGGTAATCTTAATTGGGTTGCTAGGTTACACGTTCGGAACTCTGCTATTTAATTTGGTAGCTTATGCTGGCTTTCAAGACTTACTAACCGGCGGTATGCTTTGGTTGCTGTTGGTGGTCGCTAGGGTCGTCCATGCTGCGATTATGTCAGCAACCTTTCCCGCTTCAAATGCCTATATTATTGACGTCACCCCGTTAACCGATCGTGCTAAGGGCTTAGGTCGAATTTCTGCCGCCAACCAATTGGGAGTATTAATGGGTCCTATTATGGCAGCGACAGTCGTTGCGGGTTTTCTAATGCCTTTAATGGTTCAAGCATTGATTACGTTTATTTGTGCTTTGTTAGTGTATATTTTACTGCCCGAGAGTCGTGACTTAAGCTCCTTCAGCACTGAAGACGCCCAACTTTCCAATCAGCTAAGCGATAAAAGATCATTCGTTAAGCTGAGTTTCTTTGATTCACGTTATCGATTTATTCTGCCCGTTGGGTTGGTGCTTTACACCATGCAAGGTATGGTGCAACAAACACTCGGTTTTTTCTGTGAAGACGTTCTGGGTATGTCGCGAATGAATAGCGTACAGTTTTATGCCGTAGCGATGATGTGTAGTTCGCTGGCGATGATCGCCGCTCAGTTGTTAGTTGTTCAGCGTACCGCATTGAGTTGTTCGATGTTAATTCGTTTTGGGTTGCCATTTTGTGCTTTGGGTTATGCCATTATCGCTTACATGGCAAGCCAATTTGGTTTGTTGCTGGGTATGGCGATGTTTGGTTTTGGTGTTGGTTTGGTGATGCCAGGGTTTTCAGCGGCAGCGAGTTACACAGTCCATAGTCGAGAGCAGGGTAATCTGTCGGGTTTAATCGGTTCCATTGCTGGGATGGGTTTTGTGATTGGCCCCATTATGGGCGGGGCAATATATAACCTTCATTTGTCGGGCCCATGTATTTTAGCCGCAATAACGCTAAGTTTTTTGTCCGTTTATGTCTCAATCAATAAGAGATTCAATTACTTAGGTATAGAACGATAAAGTTAATTTTTTGGCCGCATGTTGATTTATTACGCTAACTTTTTTAAACTATTAGACTTGTTCTTTTGTAATCTCTCTATTTATAAAAACTATAATAAATATGAAGGCAATTACTCAGTATTTTTTTTCATTTACTAACAACCGTTTAAAACAGCTTATTGTCATTGTGGCTTGTATTTCTCTTCAAGCTTGCGAGGCTAGGCATCATTGGATCTTGATCATTTACAATCAAAATTCACTAGTTACTAGCAGTTTTAGTATTGATGGCTATGATTCAAAGCAAGCCTGCCAGCAAGCGGCAAAGCTGGATTACCCTGAAGAGCGCTTCTTGTGTATCCTTGAGGATGATATTGGCTAGAGTGCCGCCTTAGGTTTAATATCTCTGAGTTGATGGACTTTTTCCCACTACAAACATCCTTCTATTAATATTTTTTGTCGTATAATCTTACTATCTAAGGTGATTGAATTTACCTTGATTGTTTTTCTAAACTTTTATTAAGTAAATGAGATAAGTAATCTAATGGCGAGATTAATTACCATTATGGATACCACCTTGCGAGACGGTGAGCAGACGCAAGGCGTATCTTTTTCGCCTGATGAAAAGCTAAACCTCGCTAAGGCATTGCTATCGAATTTACGTGTTGACCGCATCGAAGTGGCCTCAGCACGGGTTTCAGTCGGTGAACAGAAGGGTGTTGCGCGAATAAACACATGGGCGAAAGAGCATGGCTTTGGTGATCAGGTTGAAGTGTTAGGTTTTGTTGACCGACATAAAAGTGTTGATTGGATTGTAGAAGCGGGTGGTAAAGTCATTAACTTATTGACTAAGGGCAGTGAAAAACATTGCACGAACCAATTAGGCAAAACTCTTGCTCAACATGTCGATGATATTAAAACGACAGTAGCCTATGCTAAGCAGCAAGGCTTGTCAGTGAATGTTTATTTTGAAGATTGGTCCAACGGCTATGTCGATAGCCCTGAGTATGTTTATGGTTTAGCGGCAGCGTTAGAAGATTCTGGTATTGATCATATCATGTTGCCCGACACCTTAGGCGTTATGTCGCCTGCCGAGGTTTACGACAGCTTGCGTGATATGACTCAACGTTTTCCAAGTCATAGTTTTGATTTTCACCCCCATAATGACTACGGTCTTGCAACGGCGAATGTGATGGCCGCAGTGAAGGCCGGAGTCACGAGTGTTCATTGCACAGTAAATTGCTTAGGTGAGCGTGCGGGCAATGCTTCTTTGGCCGAAGTGGCAGTGGTGTTAAAAGATAAGATGGGTCTCTCGCTGAATATTGATGAGTCACATATTGTTGGTGTGAGTCAAATGGTGGAAAGTTTCTCTGGTAAGTTTGTTGCTAGTAACACACCCATTTTGGGTTCTGATGTCTTCACACAAACGGCGGGTATTCATGCCGATGGTGATGTAAAAGGTAACCTCTATGTCAGCAGACTCTACCCTGAGCGCTTTGCGAGAAAGCGTACTTACGCTCTGGGTAAAATGAGCGGTAAAGCCTCGTTGCAAAAAAACCTAGAGGAAATAGGGGTATCTCTATCCGTTGAAGACCAACGCCGCGTATTGGACAGAGTGGTTCAGTTAGGGGATTCTAAGCAACGTATTACTACTGATGATCTACCTTTTATCATTGCTGACGTCCTAGAAAGTAATGAGTACCAACATGTCATTCTGACGCATTGCGATCTCAAAAGTGAATGGAATCAGCAGGCTTATGCCGATATCCAATTAAAGATTGACGGTCAGTCTTATGCTGCTACAGGATCCGGTAACGGCGGATTTGATGCCTTTACTTCGGCGGTCAATTCGATATTAACTGAACTCGATATGCAATTACCAGAATTGCTTGACTATAAAGTGCATATCCCGCGTAGTGGCCAGACTAGCGCCTTAACAGAAGCCAGTATCACTTGGCAGTTAGACGGCAAGATGAAAACCACTACCCGTGGCATGCATGCTAACCAAGTGTTTGCCGCGATAGAAGCCACCTTGCGGTTGCTTAATCGCTTATTGCATGATCGCGTTCATTAATTCATCCAGAGGTTACTGTTGAGCCAATAACTTTTCGGCGACTTTGTCGCCAAATTCATGGGTTTTTAGCATGGTGACATCGGCACCTGACTTGGATAAATCAGCCGTTGAAAAGCCATCGGCAAACACACCTTGCATCGCATCCCAGACATTTTTGGCTTCTTCATGCATGCCGAAACTGTATTCCAGCATCATCGCAAATGAGCCAATCATGGAATAGGGGTTAGCAATGCCTTGGCCTGCGATATCAGGTGCAGAACCGTGAGAAGGCTCGTAATAGGCTTTGTCGGGGCCGATACAGGCAGAAGGCATCAACCCTAATGAGCCAAGAATACCGCCACCTTGGTCGCTTAATATATCACCGAACATATTTTCCATGACCATAATGTCAAACTGGCCAGGGGCAAGGCATAGTGCTGTCGCCGCTGCATCGACCAACATGTGCTTGACTTCTACATTAGGGAATTCAGGCGCTACTTCATCAAGCACTTCATTCCAAAGTACGCTCGATTTTAAAACATTACTTTTGTGAATGTTATGCAGGATTTTTTTGCGGCTAGCGGCTAATTTAAATGCTTCTAATAAGATGCGTCTGATTTGATCCTCGTCATATTCTAATGCTTCAGTTACGTAACGTTTGCCTTCTGCATTAACGCCGACTTCCTTGCTGCCAAAGTACAATCCACCGACCAGTTCACGCACTATGATTAAATCAATGCCTTCACCAATAACTTCAGACTTAAGTGGTGAAAAATGACCCAATGCCTTAGGTAGAGAAACGGGTCGAAAATTGGCGTAAGTGTTTAATCGACGTCGCATGGGCAATAAAGCGCCACGCTCAGGCTGCATATCAATGGGTATTTTCTTAGAGTCTTCATGGTTGAGGCCTATGGGGCCTTTAATCAGGGCATCGACCTCATCACAAATGGCTTTGCTCTCATCCGGAAAGGCGTTTCCATGACTAAAATAGGCATTGGCACCAAATGCGCCAGGAATTAATTTAAAACTGACGTCATTTCGCTGTTGAATGATCTTAAGAATTTTAATTCCTTCTGCCATAATTTCGGGACCGATTCCGTCACCGGCAAAAATACCAATTTTATAATGCTTCATTGTTTTATCCATTCAATGCTTGGCGACAAAGAAACCTGTGCCACGCGTTTTTAAGGGTAACCTGTAACGGTTTTGGTTAGTGATAGGCTCGACTGTATGCCGATAGATTGTTAAGCGTGCGATGCATTTTACAGTAATTTTGCGGCTTTGGGGCAGAGTTGAAAATTTTTTATCGCTAGAGCTTGCACTTTGGCTTTGGATGGGTAAAATACTCGCCTCCTAACATGTCCCCTTCGTCTAGTGGCCTAGGACACCGCCCTTTCACGGCGGGAACAGGGGTTCGAGTCCCCTAGGGGACGCCATTGATTTAACCCTTTCTTTTTACATTTCTTTTTATCTCCTAAAACTTAACTGATGCACTTTTGATGCAGTTATTAGTTAAAAAATATTTCTACTAATATTGAATAAAAACTACGCATCGCTTAATCTAATTTAATAACAAAAAACAACGTCGTTCTCCAAGATGGCGTTTGGGATATATCGACTCTGGAGAAGAAGGATGACCTATTCATTACGCTTAAGTGCGTTTCTGTTTTTATTATTATTACCTAGAGTTTTGGCTGCCGATACCTCTGTTGATAACTTGAGTCATGTTTAACCGATTTATAACAGCCTTATCAAAGGCGAAAATTTTAGTTCCCACTCTTTTAGTACTCTTCCTTGCTCTAGGATTTTTAATTGGTCGGGAGATGAAGCAGGCTGACTCAACCACTTCAGAAAATGACGTAGAAGCATCTTCAATTATAAGTCCTGAAATTATTTTTCCTATTGACCCACCATTAAAATCTAAAACAACTACCAAGCTAACTTCTAAGAATATTAATTTACCTGGTCTTGATGAGCATCAGCATGAATTTAACGATAAAGAAGTTGATATTCAGAAATTAATGGATGAGCAAATTAATAATGAAACGCGAAAAAAAATAAATGAGAGGCTATTAGCGAGGGGGGATCAGTTTGTCTTCAAAAAAACAGAAGATGGAGGGCGACTAAACCGTAACAATAATTGGTCCACAGTTGCGATAAGACTCAAAGATGATGACGGAAATGCCTTAATTGTTGATATAACTAAACCATTACCTCTTTTAGAGGAAGATTAGTATGTTTTTAGTTTCAAAAAAATATTTTCTGGCTACAATCTTTATTATTAGCTCTACTTTTTTACATGCGGGTTCGGTAATTATCGTAAATGAAGATTCTTCAGGCGAAGGTTTAAATGATCAGACGCCAGTAAGTCCTATTGACGGTAATAATGCGATTACGCTTGGCGGGCAACGTTTGGCAGTTCTGCAACTCGCAGCAGATTTTATAGAGTCAGTTTTTGATTTTAATGTTGAAATAAGAGTTGGTGTCACATTTGACCCTGATGATCTTGGCATTCTAGGTTCTGCAGGCCCAGAAGACTGGGATTACTCCTATTCAAGCAATTATCTTACTTATTCTGACACGTGGTATCCACAGGCACTAAGCAACCAACTATTTGGTTATGATAGAGAGCCAAGTAATAATGATATATCAATCAATATAAATTCATCTGTAACTGATTACTATCTTGGATTTGACTCATTACCTACATACAGCTATCAGTACTCTTTGTTTGGTGTTGTCCTGCATGAAATAATTCATGGGCTCGGTTTTCTTGAGATATCAGATTCATCTACAGGAGACTTTCAAACATTTCCTAGTATTTTTGGTCGATTCTTGGAAGACCAAAGCCTGTCATTACTTTGGCCATCGATGACAAGTCCACAGCGATATAATTCCTTAAGAGGCGGAGATTTATATTGGGCAGGTGCCAATGTAATATCCGAGAGTCAAGCGCTTCAAAGCTCACTAAATTCTTGGGAGTACAGTGGTCACACTTCTTCTGGACATGTTGAAATGTATGCCCCATCTACATATAACACAGGAAGTTCAGGTTCACATTTCGATCAGTTTATAAGGCCTCATGAGCTAATGGAGCATGCAAAATCAAGTGATGATCCAAATCATGCTATAGGCTTTGCAAAACAAGTTCTTCAGGATATCGGTTGGTCAATTTTTAACAATGGTGACAGCCCTCTAATAACTTCTATTAATAACGGAAGTATTTTGAATTCGTCAACTTACGAAACTAACTTTGTTATATTTGATAACGATAATGCATATCATACTGAAGATGCCTACGATTGGAGTAATAATGGCGGGCAACCATACTATGTAATGAATTTTCAGGCTTCTTCGTCCAATCAAAATGTTGTTGCAAATGCTGGGATATCGATATCAGGGGTTTCAAACGGTTCAAGCGTCAGCGGCGATGCTCTTAGGCAGCTATCTATTTCACCAGTGCCTGACTCATCAGGAGCTACGACCATTAATATTACCGCTGCCGATTCTGACGGAAATACTTTTACTGAGTCGTTTGTTTTGACAGTAATCGACCCAAATACACCGCCAACCATATCCATCACATCGCCAGCCAATGGGTATAAATTTTTTTCATTGAATCAAAGTTTTTTAGCATCAGCTAATGACGATGAAGATGGCCCTTTAGCTAATATTACTTGGCAATATAGAGAAGGCAATCAACCTAACTATATAAGTGCAGGATCTGGTCAAACAATATCAACTTCTTTATCTGACGGCGATTATTCAATAAAAGCCTGTGTATCAGACTCTGATGGGGAGAGTGTATGTGATGAAATTAATATTTCAGTCTCTGTCTTAGGTGATGAGGATGGTGATGGTCTTAATAACTCTACTGAAATAGCACAGGGTACAGACCCCTATGATAATGACAGCGACAATGATGGGTTATTGGATGGCTTAGACGATGATCCTTTAGCCCCTTGTAATAGCTGTCTTGTTTACACAAAACTTACCCCAAGTGATGGTGCTTCTAGTGATTACTTTGGCATCAGCGTCTCGATAGACGGCGATACGGCGGTAATTGGTGCTCATTATGATGATGACAATGGTAGTGCCTCAGGCTCGGCATACATTTTTACAAGTAGTTATGGCGTTTGGTCTGAGCAGCAAAAACTTACCCCAAGTGATGGTGCTTCTAGTGATTGGTTTGGTTATAGCGTCTCGATAGACGGCGATACGGCGGTAATTGGTGCTCTTTATGATGATGACAATGGTAGTGACTCAGGCTCGGAATACATTTTTACATGTAGTAATGTCGTTTGGTCTGAGCAGCAAAAACTTACCCCAAGTGATGGTGCTTCTAGTGATTGGTTTGGTTATAGCGTCTCGATAGACGGCGATACGGC
>JAYYUJ010000035.1:0-32431 GCA_036344075.1 Pseudomonadota bacterium | reverse complement strand
ACGCGGCCTGGAATATAATTTAGTATTTCACAACCAAAGTTAACAATCAGTTGGTCGCAAATCTCGTTAATATCGCTACCTGCTTTTTGGATTGCTTCACTGATTAAATGTTTATATTGCGGCAATTTCGCGGCTTGCAAGATAAGTGATGGGTTGGTTGTTGCATCAGTGGGGTTTAATGCCTTGATAGAGTCCACGTCGCCGCTATCGGCGACAACCACAGTTACTTGTTTTAATTGTTCTAATAAATTCATAATTATCAACGTAATTTATTGAGGTATTAAATTGGCACGGTTAAATACCAAACAAATTGACTCAAGCTATAAAATTATAGAGCCAATTCTAAATTATAAAGTGTTTTCATAAAAAAAGGGCAGATTTTTAGTGCGGGCGGAAAGCTGAATTTAAGAAAGCCATTATATGTTGAGGCTGTTATCTTAAATCAACTTGGATTTTTAGGCTGTGGTCGACAGTCAATTGCTCTGGTTAATTTCATGTTGTCAACCAACATGGCATTTCTCAATAAAATTTTTAAAAATAGCGTACATTAAATATAAATTGGTCGAGGAAAAATTAAAGAGACCGTTATTCCCACACTGCTCAATAAATCAATACAGAAACATAATTGAACTCTGTTATTGCTTACGAAAAATTAATAAAAGGCGTTGCTATTAGTGTAGGCGGCAATGTGGTATCACCAAGCTTGCTCATGAGATTAAATTATATTCTTTAATTAAAGAGGCTCATTCTTTAGTTGCAACCCCGGTGATTAAATCCTTTTCTGTCGCATACAGTCATTTCCGTTTCGATACCATCGTCACCTTGCTGCTTCATCCATTTGATTAATTCTTTTTTCAGTGTAGCGACGGTGGATGAGTATTTTTGATCGTTAATAATATTATTTTGTTCAAATGGATCCTCAAGCATGTCATAAAGCTCAAATTCCTGCCGTTTGATATAACTGACATAATTGTCATTATGGGATTTTTTTTCTTCGGCAAGCTCTTCTTTAAACCAATTGCTAGAAGTTAAAATGTTCGAGAAGTTATTGTCTGGAATGAGATTGTGAATAAATTTGAATTGCAAGCCTCGCACCGACCGAATAGGGTAAGGCGCGCCAAAATGAATGTTATGGCTTGTTTGCACACCGAATACATGAGTTTTATGTTTTAATTCTTGCCCTTGTAAAACAGCTTTAAAACTTTTCCCATCGAGGTTGTCAGGGATTGTGTTAGTAGCTAGGTCAGTGAGCGTGGGTATAACGTCAACGTATTCAATCATTGCATCAGTAATTACGTTAGCATTAATTTTATATGGCCAGCGTATAATGAAGGCATTGCGTAAACCTGCGTCGTAGTTAGTCCACTTGCCAAATGGCAGGCTATTTCCTTGTTCGCTGGTGAAAATGAGGATAGTATCATTTTTAATGCCGAGCTTGCTTATTTCACTATCCACTAAGCCTACCTCGCGATCCAAGTCAGTGACCTCGGCTAAATATTTTGAAAGGCGTTGACGAAGACTCGATGTGTCATTTAAAAAAGGCGGAAGCTCTAACTTGTCGGGTGGATAAAGGCTTGTGTCGCCTCTTGTCCAAGGTTCATGAGGGTTAGCTGAAGCAATGACTAGGAAGAAGGGTTGTTTTTTACTTCTAGCCATAAAATTTCGGGTTTTCTCAATACCGAATGTAGATTTACCTTTACTACCTTTATTTTCTATACCTAAGCGTTCGAAAGGAAAAGCTTTTCTTGGAAAGATATGGCCTTTACCAGAAAGTCCAACCCTGTAGCCATGTTCTCTGAAATAATGTGCAGCGCTTTTCACGTCATCGTAAACGCGCGTATGGTTGCCGTAAGCGCCATTCCTAACCGGGTAAACACCGGTATACAGTTGCATTCTTGTGGGTGCGCACATTGCCGTTGCAGTGAATGAACGACTAAACAACATCCCTTCACTGGCGATTTTGTCGATATTAGGTGTAATAGCATTTTTAGGTAAGTAGTCAAACTGCTTGTGGTAAGCGCCCACGTCGAACCAGTTCATGTCGTCCGCTAGTATGAGAACGATGTTAGGTTTACTTGCTGGCTTAATACTGGCCGAGCTAATAGCCGATGCTGTGAAGGTACCGGCTGACAAAAGTAAGTATAGTAATATTACCTTCAATACAGTTTTAAATAACATATTACACTCTATGCAACTTTGCTAAATTAATAGATGTCTATTTTGGTACCTGTAATTATGGTCTTATTTAAAAAGGTGCGCATTGCAGTATTTTAGACATGGTTTTATTCCAACTTTTTCACATTTTTTAAAACATTTTGTGGGCTGACCATACGATTAATCACGGCTCAATAAACATTTACTGTGTAATAGTTGCGATAACAACCAAAAAATTAGATGCATGTTACACTATAACTTAAATGCCTCAAATGAAATAAAAATCCTCTTATACGGTAAAAGGTATTGGGATTAATAACCTTAGATGTTAGTTGGCCGCTTCCATGATGGTCAATCAATTAAAAATGATTTAGTAGGAAAAAGTTTCAGATGAGCCGAATCTTAATTTACTTGATATTCTATTTTATTGTGGCGATACCTAGCCATGCAAGCAATATAAAGAAACCAAATGTTTTGTTTATTCTAGTTGATGATCTGCGAGTTGAGCTGGGTGTTTACGGTGCTCAACATGTCAAATCCCCTCATATTGATCAGCTTGCGGCTACTGGGACCCGCTTTGCCAATGCCTATGTTAGTGTGCCAGTTTGTGGTGCTTCTCGCGCCAGTCTATTAACCGGTATGCGGGCCTTACCTGATCGATTTAAAAGTTACTATACTTGGGTTGAGAAAGATGCGCCTGAAGCAATAACTCTATTTGAACAGTTCAAAAAAAATGGCTACTACACTGTAGGCTTCGGTAAGATTTTTCATCAAGCACAAGATACTGCTAAAAAAAGTTGGAGTACTGGCACGGCTCCTGTTCTGGGTAGCAATCAAGATCCTTCGTCAACAACTGGCTGGCGAGATTATCAACGCCCTGAAAACATTGCGCTTTATAAAAAGATTAAACATGGGCCTTCAACAGAGATTTTTGATGGCTTAGATGAATCATATATCGATGGAAAAATCGCAAAAAAAGCGATTTCGACTATTAGCAAGCTTGCCAAGTTAGACCAGCCTTTCTTTGTTGCTGTAGGATTCGTTAAGCCACACCTTCCGTTTAACGCGCCAAAAAAATATTGGGACATGTATGACGCAGATCAGTTCAATTTACCTTATGACGTTGATGATGATCCAAGATACAATCTGCCTAAACATGCACCTGATAAGGCCTACCATCATTACAATGAGTTAAGAGCGTATAGTGATATGCCTGAAAAGCCGATGCCAATAAACGCTGAGAAGGGGCGTCGTTTAATACATGGCTATCATGCTTCGGTGAGTTATGTTGATGCGCAAGTCGGTAAAGTTTTGGCTGAGCTTGATAGACTCGGGATCAGCGACAATACCATCGTTGTTTTGCTGGGTGATCATGGCTACAGTTTAGGTGAGCATGGTTTATGGTGTAAGCACTCAACTTTTGACGTGGCTACAAAAACTCCGCTCATTGTTCGTGCCCCTAATATGCCGCAAAATCAAACAGTCGAGGGGTTGGTTGAATTCATTGATGTCTTCCCTACATTAACTGATTTGGCTGGCATTCCTACCCCAGAACAAGTCGCAGGGATAAGTTTAGCTAGTCACTTGAAAGATGAAAGTTTTCCTGCAAAAGTAGCAGTTTTCCCTCGTTATCTTTCTGCAGAAGCGATTCATACCGAGCAATATACTCTAACACAATGGTATAACAAGCAAGGACTGGTTGCAGCTGAAATGCTGTATGACAATATTAATGACCCAGATGAAACGATTAATCTCGCTAATCTACCAGACTATCAATCTATACGAAAAGATTTAGAGTCTCAATTGAAAAGGCATATGACTTCTCGTCGATAAAAAGCTACTGTGGAGTGAAAATTTTAGTCAAGTCCAGTCAATTTGTGTTTTTTTTGCTAAAGAGATCTTTTTTTATGCTCTCATATCTGTTTAATATTTTAGAAAATGAATTTATGAAAGTGCCCTAGAAACTTGCAACTTTCGTTACAGAAGTCCAGTAGTGATAAAATTGATAAGGGTAACAGTCAGCCGTGATATGTTGTCATTCGGTATGATATGCTGATATTAATAAGTGCTAATTATTTGAGGTTTTTTTATGTCAGATAACAACCAGTCAGTTGATGAGGAGCGTAAAAATGCTAAGCATGAAGCTGCCATGAAAAAACAAAAAACCAGAGTCGATGCCAGTATTGCAGCTGCCGATAAAGAGCGAGGTGTCAGTATATTATTGACTGGCAATGGCAAAGGAAAAACTAGTTCAGCTTTTGGGATGGTCATCCGCGCCTTGGGTTATGGCTATAAAGTCGGTGTGGTGCAATTCATTAAAGGCGAGCAATTATCGGGTGAAGAATTATACCTTCGCGATTATTGCTCAGAGATTCCTTTTTATCAAATGGGCACTGGCTTTACTTGGGATACCCAAGATCGCAGCGGCGATATTGCGGCAGCCAAAAAGACCTGGGAGTTTGCTCGACAGTTACTCGCAGATGACTCGGTTCATTTGGTTGTACTCGATGAGTTGACCTATATGTTGTCTTTTGATTACCTCGATGAGCAAGTGGTGCTTGACACAATTGTCAAACGTCCTGCCAATCAAAGTGTGGTGGTTACCGGTCGAGGTGGCGGTTCATCATTACAAGCCATTATGGATACAGTATCTGATATAAAGGAAGTTAAACATGCCTTTAATTCCGGTATTAAAGCGCGTAAAGGTGTCGACTTTTAATGCCCATTGTTTTGTTATTGATAACTCCTCCGATATTATTTTTAGGGCTATGTGTTGGCCCTGTTGCCATTACTCCGACTGAGGTGTTGAGTCAACTACCCTATCTATTATTGTCTAAGTCACCGGTTAACCCTGACTTAATGAGTAGTTTCTCCATTATGAGAGAGTTACGCTTACCGCGCACTTTATTAGCTTGGTTAGTAGGAGGTGGCTTAGCGTTATCGGGCGCGGCGATGCAGGGGTTGTTTAGAAACCCATTGGCAGATCCATCAATCATTGGAGTCACCAGTGGTGCGTCTTTAGGGGCAAGTGTTTCAGTAGTGATCATTGGCCCACAAATCGATGCTTGGCTGGGTCTGTCCGGTTTAGTATTCGGCGCTTTCTCAGGCGGGTTGTTGGCGGTTTTGATCGTTTATCGATTAGCAAGCGAGACGCCGCTTTCAGTTAAGACGGGATTATTATCAGGGCAGGGTACATCGGTGGCCAATATGTTGTTAGTCGGTATTGCGATCACAGCGCTCGCTGGAGCGGCTAATAGTGCTTTGGCTTTTATTGCCGATAATGAAACGTTGCGCCGCATCAGTCTGTGGAATATGGGAGGTCTTGATGGCGCTAATGATCAACGACTTATTTTGGGTGTATTCATTATTCTTCCCGCCATGTATATCATCTGGCGCTCGCATAGGTCTTTAGATGCACTTTTGCTAGGTGAATCTGAAGCCCATTATTTAGGTGTAAACGTCAGTCATCTAAAGCGTCTATTAATTGTTATGGTGGCCTTGGCAGTCGCTACTTCGGTTGCATTGGCTGGAGTGATAGGATTTGTCGGATTAGTGGTGCCGCATTTATTACGGCTAGTGGTCGGCCCCAGTCATCGGCAGTTGATACTGTGCTCAGCTTTGGCTGGGGGTATTTTACTGGTCTTAGCCGATGTGTTAGCTCGGTCGCTGGTCTCACCTGCTGAATTACCTGTGGGTGTCGTAACGGCAGTTTTAGGTGCGCCATTTTTCATTTTATTACTGCGACAGCATCGCGGTTATGGATTGCAGTAAGTATATGATGAGCGATAATGTGTTACGGTTTGAGTCTGTGTCCCTACATCGTGATGGGCAGGCATTAGTGAACAACATCGATTTAAATGTGTCAGCGGGGAAGATGTTGGCTGTTTTAGGGCCTAATGGTGCCGGTAAAACGAGTTTGCTAAACTGTGTTAATAACGTTTGTGATTTCAGCGGAACGATTTTATTACAGGATCGATCAGTGGCTGATTTTAGTGCTCAGCACCGGGCCAAAATATTGGCTATGCTTCCTCAGCAGTCAGCGTTGAACTTTCCTTTTTCAGTGAAAGAAGTCATTATGCTGGGCCGTTATCCCCACAATACAGGCAGCAAAGTTGATGTTGCCATTACTGACGAACTGCTTGCAATGATGCAATTAACCGCCTTAGCTAATCGCTGTTATACCTCGCTCTCAGGGGGTGAACAGCAACGTACGCAAATTGCTCGCGTGTTGTCACAGCTTATTTTAGATGCCGATATGTCGATTAGATCTGGCAGTGTACTGCTGCTAGATGAACCGGTTTCGTCACTCGATTTATCGCATCAGTCTAGTTTAATGGTCTTACTTAAAGAGTTTTGTGGGGCTGGTTTGGCGATTGCGGTAGTGCTTCACGATTTGAATTTGGCAGCCGCTCATGCCGATAAATGTGCGCTTTTAAAAGGTGGTCAATTGCTTGTCGCTGGTACGCCAGAGCAAGTAATTACCGCCGAATCAATACGGCAGGCATATGGAATTGAAGTCGAGATTATTGCCCACCCTAAAACTGCCAAGCCACTCGTGATAAGAGAGTTTTAGCGAGCATGTTAAGGCCTAATGTGATTACAAAAAAACTTTTATGGAAATCTAACTACCTTTGCTTAGGCGTGCTTTTATTTTTTTTAATCAACTCATTTGCATGGTCTGCACCAATTCGTTTGATAGACGATTTAGGCGTTGAACTTAGCTTGGATCAAGCGGCTAAAAGAGTTGTTTTGTTAGGGCCTAATTTAGTCGAGAGTATTTATGCGATTGATGCGGCTCACACGGTTGTGGCAGTGGCTGATCATTCTGACTACCCACCGGAGGCACGAGAAATACCTCGTGTCGCATCTCACAATACGATCAATTACGAAAAGATTTTAGCGCTAGCTCCCGATTTAGTGGTGGTTTGGGCGTCTGGCTTTGGTTTTGAAAAGATACAGAAGCTGAGAGATTTAGGCCTTACGGTATTTGCTTCAGAGCCGCAACGCTTAGCAGATGTCGAACACTTATTACGAGCGCTTGGGCAGTTAACTGGTCATTCAGACTCAGCCAATAAAGCAGCCTTAGATTATGTGAGGGGCTTACAGGAGCTCACCCAGCTCTACCAATATCAACGACCTGTTAGAGTTTTTTATCAAATATGGCATCAACCGATGCATAGCTTGAATGACAAACATATTGTCAATGATGTGATTACCTTATGTGGCGGGATCAATATTTTTGCAAAACAGAGAGAAATCGCGCCAAAAGTCTCTGTTGAAGCGGTTATTGCTTTAGATCCAGAGTTAATTATTACTGGCGTATCTGATGGTCAAAGACCATCTTGGTTTGACGATTGGCAGCGTTGGCCCAGTATTACTGCGGTAAAAAAAAATCAACTTTTTGTGGTTGATGCCGATATTATGGTGCGCCATGCACCGCGTATTTTGCTTGGTGCACAGCAATTATGTCGTTATTTAGCTCAGGCCAGAGCGTCTGACGATGTCAAAGGTGAGTAACTTGCCGCCCAACAAAGATGAACTTGATGACGATAATCGAGGTAATCGTCTATCTGTTGATGATACTCACGCTGAGCAAGTGAACCCAGTATCCGCTCAGCAGTCTATCAGTGTTCATCCCTATCAGCGCCTAACGCCCGATGTAGTGATTGATGCGGTTGAATCCACTCATCGATTCTCTGATGCGAGAATACTTGCGTTAAACAGTTATGAGAATCGTGTATATCAAGTGGGTATTGAAGAGTCTGACCCGGTGATTGTTAAGTTTTATCGCCCCGAACGTTGGACGAGGGACCAGATAATAGAAGAGCATGGTTTTACCCAACAACTCTATGATTTAGATATTCCTGTGGTGCCACCACTGCCGATTAACGACGGCGATACGCCGACCCTAGGTAGATATCAAGATTTTTACTTTTCGATTTATGCGCGCCAAGGCGGTAGGGCGCCAGAGCTAGATAATCTTGAACATCTTTATCAGTTGGGACAATTTATCGGTCGTATTCATGCCGTCGGTGCCAGTTACCCGTTTAGGCATCGGGTCGCTTTACGCGTAGCAGATTTTGGTCACAGCAGTGTGGCTTACTTGCTCGAAAAAGACTTTATTCCGGTTGATTTACGAGCGGCTTATCAATCGATTACCGAACAATTACTGGCAGCAATTGATGCATGCTCGCCCGATGAGCCACGATTTAATCGCTTAAGTCTGCATGGTGATTGCCACCCGGGCAATGTGTTATGGCGCAATGATCGGCCGCACTTTGTCGATTTTGACGATGCGATGACCGGCCCTGCCATTCAGGATTTATGGATGCTACTGTCGGGTGATTCCTACAATAAGCAACGTCAATTGAGTGAGATCGTCGAGGGCTATGAGGCTTTTTATCCTTTTAATCCGGCCGAGTTGAGCCTAATAGAACCGCTCAGGGCGTTAAGGGTTTTGCATTACAGTGCGTGGTTAGCGCGCCGCTGGGATGATCCTGCGTTTCCCATTAGTTTCCCTTGGTTCAATACTGAGCGCTATTGGTCAGAACATATTCTTGAGCTAAAGGAGCTGGTGTCATCGTTGGCCGAGCCTAGCCTAACCCTCCCTGATCCGCTGTAATTCAATCATCGCTGACACTGACCTAAATGGCAGGTTTTTTGGTAAAAAAAGATCTTTGATGAACTTTTACGCTTATTGTTTCTCAATTTTTGAGCGATATAATAGAATAAATGACATGGTTTGATACTTTCTTGTAATAAGAGCGTATATCCTTGTAATGACTTAATAAACCAACATATTCCCTTTTGAGGCAAATTAAAATGGGCGCACAATCTGCACAAATACTGACTGAGCAAGAAGAAAAAAATGCTATCGCTGATACCATTTTGCAGGGCATCATAGATATGCAACCACGTTTACGTGAACGTGCAAAAAAAGCTAAAGAAGACCGCCGAGTCCCAGATGAAACCGTTCAAGAGTTACAAGACTTGGGCTTTTTTTTGGCTCTCCAGCCTAAACGCTACGGGGGTTATGAATTAGATCCTCAGCATTTTTTCAAATTTAGCATGGCACTTGCCGAAGGTTGTATGTCTACTTCATGGGCAATGGGCATTGTTGCTGTTCACCCTTTTCAGTTGGCTTTAATGCCTGATCAAGCTCAGCAAGACGTTTGGGGTGATGATATTCATACTCGCGTCAGTTCTTCTTATGCACCTATGGGTAAGGCTGAGCCAGTTGAAGGTGGGTTTAAATTTAGTGGTCGATGGGGTTGGTCCAGTGGTTCAGGCCACTGCACTTGGGCATTGCTAGGTGGAATTATACCTGGTGAAGGATATCGAACCTTCCTGATTCCTAATTCCGATTATGAAATAGTCGACACTTGGCAAGTAATGGGTCTTCAGGCTACAGGGAGTAATGACGTCCTAGTTAAAGAGGTATTTGTCCCTGATCACCGAACTCATAAACAAATGGATGGCTTTAATCTTACTAACCCTGGCTATGAAGTGAACAAGGCACCTGTCTATCAAATTCCTTGGGGACAAGTATTTGCTCGTACCGTCTGCACCCCTGCGATAGGTTCTTGTAAGGAAGCACTTCGTTTGTACAAAGACTTAGTTAAAAACAAAGCCAGTGCAGATCCAACGAAATTAGCTGGTGATGTTGGCACTAACGAACGTATTGCGTTTGCAGCCAACGGTATCGATGAAATGGAATGCATTTTGATGCGCAACTTTGATCGTATGATGGAATGCGTTAATGCAGGCGAAGAAATCCCCATGGATGAGCGTATTATGTATCGCTATCAATCATCACTGATTATTGAAAAAAGTATCGCGGTGGTTGATCATTTATTTAATGTTGCCGGTGGCGGTTCCGTTTTCTTAGATAGTGATATTCAGCAACGGTTCTTAGATATTCATACTGCAAGAGCTCATGTAGCGAACAATCCAACGAGTTTCAGTCGTAATTTAGGCGCTACGCAGTTAGGTCTTGAAAATGGTGATGTATTTTTATAACGCAGTACACATTTAGAGAATAGTCCGATTATGTTTCGGGCTTCTTTTTCGCTGCCTATTTGGTTAGGTGTCAAAAAATTAAATACCGCGTAAACGCCCGATGGCTTTCATTGCCAGCAGGTCGTCACTAGGGTCTTCGGGAATAGGGAAGGTGATTCGTTTGGTTAGGCCTTGATAGCGCTCGATCATCACTTCAGCAATTTCATCGTAAGTGCCCTTAGGTACAAACTCGCGAAGCATTTCATCGGATAAAATATCTTTCATCATCGACCAATTACCTTCACGGGTCATATCGAGTAATTGTTGACCCTTCTCCTGCCAACCGAACAGCTCTAAACTCGGCCAATAGGCCGGCGTTGAGTAAAGAAAACCCAACAGGCCACGTTGCTTTTCCCACTCAGCTTCGACAGTCGCTTGGTCTTTACCCGTGGCTGTAAGTGGGCCAAGAATCAGTTTAAAGTCATCGTCATCTCCACTGCGCCCACTTCGCGCAAAGCCCTCATTAAGACGAGGAATGCAGACTTCGCGAATATAGCGTGGTGGCGTATTGGTCGGATGGGTGATCATCCCATCGGCGATAGCCCCCACCATTTTGGTCATGTTCGGGCCAACTGCGCCAGCTAAAATAGGGATATCAGGGTGTTCAATTGGCCCAGGATTAAAAAAAGGCTGTAATTTAGAGAATTGATAATATTCGCCTTCAAAGTGCAGTCGCTCGCCGGTTTGAAAAGCATTAAAAATGCTCCTTAACGATTGCATGTACTCGCGGAGGTGAGGAACAGGTGAGCCCCAGTGAGCGCTATAGCGCTTTTCGATATTGCCTTTCACTTGCGTGCCAAGGCCAATTTCGAAACGGCCTTTGGACAGCTGCTGTAAGTCCCAAGATGCTACGGCAACGGTCATAGGACTGCGTGGAAAGGCGACTAAGACACTAGTAGAAACCACTAAAGACGAAGTTGCATTGAGTGATAAAGCGGCCAACAATAGACCATCATGAACAGCATCGGGAACTTGCAAGCCGTTAAAGCCCATCGCTTCCGCGCGCTTCGCGTGCTCGCCAATTTCAGCGGGAGACATGGTTTCGGGGGTAGCAGCGAAAACTTCAAACATGCGGCGTCCTAGACAGAGTGAGAGGCGATAATATCGACTGATTTATAGGCTTTCATTATAGTAAGTCATTTTATTATAACTATGGCTTACAATGTGTAAAGTGACGTTTCCAGCCATCGAAAAGTTGAAGTCTCCACCCAAGTGGCGATGATCAATAGCTGTTAAGTGATTACGATAATTAAGTGGGTAGGTATGACGAATAAACAAGAACGTAAAGTTGCCTTTATTACCGGTGCTAGTCGGGGCATCGGTGCCGAATCTGCCGTGGCTTTGGCCAAAGCCGGTTGGGATGTAGCAATAAAGGCGAGAACTTTAAATGAGGGAGAGGTACAAAATTATGCCGTCGGCCAGCGAGCACTGCCAGGCAGTTTAACGGCAACAGCTCAGGCAGTTAATGAAGTTGGTGGTGAGGCGCTTTGCTTGAAGGCAGATATTCTTAATCAGGCGTCGGTTGTTGCTGCCGCTGAGCAGGCGATAGCCCATTATGGTCAGATTGATTTACTGTTTAATAACGCGGTATATCAAGGCGAAGGTAATCAGCAAAATTTACTTGAAGTGACCGATAAACAGCTTAAAAATATTTATCAAAGTAATATTTTTACGCCGTTAGCCTTAGTTAAAACGTTATTGCCAAGTATGCTGTCACTAAGTTCAAGCACGGTGATTAATATGGTGTCATTTACAGCTTTTAATGATCCACCTGCACCGGCTAGCGAGGGCGGTTGGGGATTTGCTTATCCGTCATCAAAAGCAGCATTTGGTCGAATGGCCGGTTCTCTGAGGGCTGAGCATAAAAATACCGGCTTAAGAGTTTTTAATTTGGAGCCTGGAACGGTCATCACTGAAGTGATGCGAGAGTTAGGCATTGATGAAAAGGTGTTAAAGGGTTTTAAATCTTGCACCCCGCAAGCGATTGCATCAGTAGTGGCGTGGTTGGCTGAGAATGAACCTTTAGAAGACTGGCAGCCCCGTGAGGTTTTACGAGGTCCTGCCATTGCTAAGCATTTAGGTGTGTTGTCAACAGCTTCGTTACTCTAATAATGCGCTTCTTCATAAGGAATGAACAATGAATAAAGTAATCGTTGAAAAACATGATGGTTATGCTGTAGTCAGTTTAAATCGGCCCGATAGTATGAATGCTTTATCGCGTGAGTTACGCGATGACTTTGTTGCCGCCTTAGAGGATTGTCAGGCCGATGAGGCGATACGGGTCCTGATTATCACCGGCATAGGTAAAGCTTTTTCTGCTGGCTTTGATTTAAAAGAGCTGGCAGCTCCCGAGTCGGGCACGGCCGCAGAAACGGCCGACAATATTATTGCGCGTGCCATGGAAGCTTTTGAGGGTCCCATTATTGGGGCAATTAATGGCCATGCGATTACGGGTGGTTTTGAATTGGCCCTAGCTTGTGACGTTATCATTGCTTCGGAGCAGGCGCGGTTTGCCGACACCCATGCGAGAGTGGGTATTTTAGCCGGGTGGGGTTTGAGTCAGCGCTTGCCGCGCCTAATAGGTTTGTCTCGGGCGAAAGAGTTGTCGTTAACGGGCCGGCCGTTATTTGCCCAAGAAGCCTATGAATGGGGCTTAGTTAATCGAGTGGTTACAGCTGACGAGCTATTGCCTTCCGCCATCGCGATGGCGAAAGAAATGTGTGCTTGCGTACCGCATATTATGCGTGAATATAAAAAGCTGATTGATGATGGTTTCAGTATGCCGCTCAATGAGGCCATGGTGTATGAGGAAAAAATTGCCATCGAATCAGCTAAAAATTCGGCTGCTCACCTTATGGCGAGTCGGCGTGAGGCGGTGATTGAGAAGGGCCGTAGTGAAAAAACTAATAGCAAATAAGGTCATAACTGCTTTTTCAACGGTGTTTATTGCCGCATTTGATGCTCACTGTCGTGGTATGATAAAGCTGTATTTAGATATATAGGCATTATTGAGTCAGCAAATATTTAATTGTTTTATAGAGAGTAATCGAGGAGATGTCGCGATGAAAGTGAAAGTCGCAATTATTGGTTCGGGTAATATTGGTACCGACCTCATGATTAAAATTATCCGTAGCTCTGACCACTTGGAAATGGCAGCGATGGTAGGTATTGATCCTGATTCTGATGGCCTCGCGCGCGCTCAACGAATTGGAATACCCACCACCCATGAAGGCATCGAAGGCCTGGTTAAAATGGATAATTTTGCTGATATTCGTATTTGTTTTGATGCCACCTCTGCCTATGCCCACAAGCATCATAATGAGATCCTTCAACATCATGGTAAGCAGGTAGTTGATCTCACCCCAGCGGCGATTGGTCCTTATACGATTCCTGTGGTCAATTTAGAAGAGCATTTAGATCAGCCCAATGTCAACATGGTGACTTGCGGTGGTCAGGCGACGATTCCAATGGTGGCGGCAGTGAGTCGTGTTGCTGAAGTGCATTATGCTGAAATTGTATCTTCGGTTTCATCACGCTCTGCAGGTCCAGGTACTCGTGCCAATATCGATGAGTTTACCCAAACCACATCTCGCGGTATTGAGGTGATCGGAGGTGCAAAAAAAGGTAAGGCGATTATTATTTTAAATCCTGCTGAACCGCCGATGATTATGCGTAACACTGTATTTACTTTGTCGGCACCGGTCGATGAGCAAAAAATCATTGATTCAGTTAATGATATGGTGGGTGGCGTTAAAACCTACGTGCCAGGTTATAGTTTAAAGCAAGAGGTTCAGTTTGAACATTTTGACGAATCGTCACCGCTGCATATTCCTGGCTATGGCAATTTTGTTGGAATCAAATCATCAATTTTTTTAGAAGTTGAGGGTGCGGCCCATTACTTGCCATCTTATGCTGGCAACCTAGATATTATGACTTCGGCGGCGTTAGGAACTGCTGAGCGTTTGGCGCAATTAAAATACGCGGTTGCGGCATAACACGCGAGGGGGGAAATAATGAGTTTTGATCCAAGTAAAGATAAAGTCTACATCCAAGATGTAAGTTTACGTGACGGCATGCATGCTATCCGGCATATGTATTCTATCGATCACGTAAAGTCGATTGCTAAGGCACTTGATAACGCAAAAGTTGACGCCATTGAGGTGGCTCACGGTGATGGCTTGTCTGGCACCAGTTTTAATTATGGCTTTGGTGCCCATACTGATAAAGAGTGGATAGCAGCTGTCGCAGAAGAATTGACATATGCCAAGTTAACAACCCTGATTCTACCTGGTATTGCGGTCAAAGAAGATTTGCAATGGGCTTGGGATATGGGGGTTCGTTCGGTTAGAGTTGCCACGCATTGCACCGAAGCAGATGTGTCTAAGCAGCATATTGAATTTGCTCGCGAACTCGGCATGGACACGATTGGTTTTTTGATGATGTCGCATATGCAAACGCCGCAAGGCTTGGCCGAGCAAGCGAAGCTAATGGAGTCTTACGGCGCTGAATGTGTGTATGTTGTCGATTCAGGCGGCGCACTCAACATGCAAGATGTGGCTGATCGATTTAAGGCCTTTGGCGATACCTTAGATCCCAAGACTGAGCGCGGTATTCACGCGCATCATAACTTGGCTTTGGGCGTTGCCAATTCAATTGTTGCCGTTCAAAATGGCGCTAATCGCGTTGATGCCTCGCTAGCAGGTATGGGAGCGGGGGCGGGTAATGCGCCTTTGGAGGTATTCATTGCTGCCATTGAACGCATGGGTTGGAATCATGGAACTGATCTTTATGCGTTAATGGATGCGGCCGATGACTTGGTTAGACCTCTGCAAGATCGGCCGGTTAGGGTTGATCGAGAAACTTTGTCACTGGGCTATGCAGGTGTGTATTCCAGCTTCCTGCGCCATGCTGAAAAAGCGTCTGAGACCTATGGCCTAGAAACGCGAGATATTTTGGTTGAGCTAGGCCGACGTAAAATGGTGGGTGGTCAAGAGGATATGATCATCGATGTTGCCCTTGATATGCTCAAAGCCAAAGATTTGAATATGAGTATTGAAGACTATGCTGCTTCAATTGATAAGCGTGATCACAGTATTGCCTCTGAAGGTTAATGATAAGACTAATAAGAGAGTTGTTACATGGCAGATTTTGATTTTGAGTCGACCAGTCGGCAGTTAGCGACCGAACAAGGTAGCATTCATTACCACGAGGCTGGTAAAGGGCCTGCCCTATTGATGATCCATGGTTCCGGACCGGGTGTCAGTGGTTGGGCTAATTTTGAAGGAAATTTACCCTTCTTTGCTGAGCATTTTCGTTGTTTGATTATTGATTTACCTGGCTATGGTGGCAGTGATCCAGTAGAGGGGAATCCGGTAATGGAATGCGTCAGTGCTTGTATTCGATTACTCAATGGTTTGGATATTGAAAAAGCGCATATTATTGGTAATTCCTTGGGCGGTATTGTTGGCGGGTATTTGGCGGCTCAACACAGTGATCGTGTTCATCGGTATGTCACTATTGGCGGTTTGGGGATGAATTTGTTTTCTCCTTTTCCTTGTGAAGGACTAAATTTATTAACTGATTTTGTTGAAGACCCCAGTCGCGAAAAAATTATTTCTTGGTTACGGTCGATGGTGTTTGATCAGAGCATGGTGACCGAAGAGTTAATTAATACTCGCATAGAAAGAGCGCTAGAGGCAAAAACATTAGCGACAAGTCGCATGATGTATTCGAGAGAAACACAAAAAGCTATGGCCGCAGCTTTTCGAGGCCCTGATGCTACCGCCAGAATTGCACATTTAGGGTCTATCACAGTCCCCACGTTGGTCACTTGGGGTCGCGATGATCGTGTCACACCCGTGGATATGGCTTTACTGCCGATGCGTCTTATTCCCAATGCTGAATTGCATATTTTCCCTAATTGCGGTCATTGGGCGATGATAGAGCGCAAACAAGAATTTGAAAGTGTGACGTTAGCTTTTTTACAGCGATAAATCTTGATGCCTGATAATAACAGCACTAACAATGCCGCTGTTTCAATAGCTGCGTCAGTTGATAAGGCTGAGGTTCATAGTTCATTTGAGCAACTTAAGCCCAGCCAGAAGCTTTCTTCACTGCGCTATCTAATTACTTATTTAACACCCTATAAAATCTATTGCTTGGGCGCTCTGCTTGCGTTAATCGTGACATCTGGAATAAGCCTATTGATGGGCCAGGGCCTTAAGTTTGTGATCGATGCAGGCTTTGGCCAAAATTCGCTTGAGCTACTTAATCAATCATTAGTGATTTTAGTTGTATTAGCAGTAGTTATGGCGGCGGGCACGTTTACCCGTTTTTATTTGGTCTCATGGCTGGGCGAGCGGGTCAGTGCAGACATTCGTGCAGATGTATTTAATCATTTAACCAGCCTTCATCCAAGTTACTTCGAAACCAATCGCAGCGGTGAAATAACATCGCGATTAACTACTGATACGACTTTACTGCAGACCATTATTGGTAGTTCAGTTTCGATGGCATTGAGAAGTACGCTCACGACGTTGGGTGGTTTGATCATGTTGTTTGTTACCAACGCCTTGTTAGTTTTTAAAGTGATATGGGTCGTTCCGTTGGTTATTTTACCCATGAGTTTATTTGGTAAGCGGGTTAAGAGATTATCGCGTGACAGTCAAGATTCAATTGCTGATGTGGGTAGTTATGCTGGTGAGATTATTCAAAATATGAAAACGGTTCAAAGCTATACTCAAGAGCAGCAAGAGAAAAAAGCGTTTTCGAGGCAGGTAGAGCGCGCATTTATTTTCGCTAGGCGACGAATTAAACATCGTGCATTTTTAATCGCATCCGTCATTATGATGGTTTTCTTAGCATTGGCGGTGATGCTTTGGTTTGGTGGTCGAGATGTTATTAACGGTGTCATGACAGCCGGTGAATTGGCAGCTTTTATATTTTATGCCATGTTAGTGGCGATGGGGGTGGCAACCATTTCTGAGGTCTTTTCTGATTTGTTACGTGCCGCTGGTGCTACTGAACGCTTAATTGAGATATTGGCGGTGGAAAGTCTGATCGATCAGCAGAGTGATGATGACATTACAGGCCCATTGAAAGCTGAGTTAGCGTTTAACAAGGTAAGCTTCTATTACCCTTCGAGGCCTAAACAGCCGGCTTTAGTTGATTTCTCACTGCGATTATCTGAGGGGAAAGTGATTGCTTTAGTGGGCCCCTCTGGAGCGGGTAAATCAACAGTTTTTGAATTGCTTCAGCGGTTTTACGATCCCCAAGCGGGACAAGTTTTATTAGATGGGGTCAATATTAGTCGATTAGACCCTAAAGTTCTGCGGCAACAAATGGCCGTGGTGTCTCAGCAAACGGTTTTGTTTACTAATGATGTAGCTAGTAATATTCGCTATGGTAAGCCATCGGCGAGTGATGATGAGCTCATTGCAGCGGCCAAAGCCGCATATGCGCATGAGTTTATTGCTCGTTTACCACAGGGTTATGAGAGTTTTTTAGGTGAGCAGGGGGTTCGGCTGTCAGGTGGGCAAAAACAACGCATCGCGATAGCGCGAGCTGTGCTAAAAGACCCTCGCATATTAATGCTTGATGAAGCTACCAGCGCCCTTGATACCGAAAGTGAATACCATGTTCAGCAAGCGTTAATGGCATTAATGCAAGGTCGCACGACGGTGATTATCGCCCATCGTTTATCAACTATTTTGCATGCGGACAGTATTGCCGTGATGGATCAGGGCCGCTTAGTTGCACAAGGTGATCATGCCAGTCTATTGAAAAGTTCGCCGCTGTATGCAAAGCTTGCTCGCTATCAATTTTCTGAATAATTGAGGCTCTATAGCTTTGGATGATCAATGGATACATTCTACTGGCATGACTATGAAACTTGGGGGGTGAATCCCGCAAACGACAGACCGTCACAATTTGCTGGTGTGCGTACCGATATGAATTTTAATATTATCGGTTCACCTCTAAATATTCTTTGTCGCCCCAGCCTAGATGTTATTCCTCATGCTGAGGCCTGCGTGGTAACTGGCATGACGCCTCAACAGGTAGAACAACAAGGTGTTAGCGAGCGTGAGTTTTTCGCCGCTATTCACCGTGAGTTGGCACAGCCAAATACCTGCGGGGTTGGTTATAACAGCATCCGCTTTGATGATGAAGTGACACGTTACGGTTTATACCGCAATTTTTATGATCCCTATGCGCGTGAGTGGGAAAATAATAATTCTCGATGGGATATTATTGATATTGTGCGCTTGTGTTATGCCCTGCGCCCTGAAGGTATTCATTGGCCGTGCCGCGACGATGGTGCGGTCTCTTTTCGCCTTGAAGACTTAGCGGTTGCGAATGGACTTGAGCATCAATCGGCCCATGATGCCTTGTCTGATGTTTATGCAACGATAGCCCTTGCTAAATTAATTAAACAAAAGCAGCCAGAAATGTATCAACATATCTTTGAGTTGAGAAAGAAATCTAAGATTTTGAGTCTGCTTGCCTTGGGTTCAGCTAAGCCAATCTTGCATGTATCCTCACGTTTTGGGCCTGAAAGTAAGGCCGCTTCATTAGTATTGCCAGTGGCAAAAAGCCTAAAAAATAAAAATGAAATTATCTGTCTCGATCTTCGTCACAAGCCAGATTCGGTGTTGGATTTGCCGGTTGAAAAACTGTCGTCGTTATTATTTACTCGCTCGGAGGACCTGCCCGATAGTATTGGACGTATTCCGATACTATCGATTCATATTAATAAATGTCCTGTTGTATTAACCGCTAAACTGCTGACCCCGGCCGTTGCTGCTAGGCTCAATATAGATCTTGATACCTGTGAGCGGCACCGACAACGCTATTTAGCCAGTAATAATCTGGCTGATAAATTACAACAAGTAATTGCTGCTAAGGTTTTTGATAATAGCGGTAAAGATGCTGAAGCCTTATTGTATGACGGCTTTATTCCTAATAATGATAAGCGGCTAATGGCATCGGTTGTTTCAGCTAACGCTGGCGTTTTATCTGAGCAAACATTTGCTTTTCAGGATGCTCGTTTAGTTGAGATGCTGCTTCGTTATCGAGCGCGTAATTTCCCTGATACTCTATCCTCAGATGAGCGGCAGAGGTGGTTCGAATATTGTCGTAAAAAATGTTTATCTGGTGAAGGTAGTCGGCTAGAGAGTGAGTTAGAAAATATTCAAAAATTAAAGGCTTCCGATTCTGGGCAGGTAGCATTACTTGATCAGTTAAGACAATACCTTGAAGACAAACGTCAGGTTCTAATGCTGTAGGCATTTTCTCACCTGTTAATTTCAATTGCTAAGCGATGTCCGTGTTGGTCGAGCCATTGCTCCGCATGCTTTCTTTGTGGATAGTTTTTTTCAACCATTGCCCAGAATCGCTTTGAATGATTAGCATGGGCTAAATGGCAGACTTCGTGGGCAATAATGTAGTCGACTACGAATAAGGGCGCCATGATAATGAGCGGATTATATTGTATGTTTCCTTCGCAGGTGCAATGCCCCCATTTACTTTTGGTACGACGATAACTGATCTTTTTTACCTTGTCTTTCAAATCTAATTGATTAGCTAAGTCTCTGGTTCGTTTTGACATGTATTGTTCAGCCTGTTTTTTTAACCAGGCTAAAAAAATGACTGTACTCTTACTCTCTATTTCACCGCTGCTGAGCGATATAGAAGTGTGAAGCTGAATATCAATGCCTTTATCGTTGAAGCTAATGGATGATCGTTTGTGGTTGCTGTTAGGGTTTATGCTTAATAGTAGCGGTTTTCCTAGCACGGGTATAATGGCTTGATCACAAATCCTGTAGATGTCGCTCAATTGCAGTGTCTGGATGTTGATTTGATGATGAATCCAATCTGCCTTGCTATGAATAAAGGTTTCAATCCAATCGAGCGACGCTTTCAAAGGCGCTCTTACTTCTACTGTCGCGCGTTTGACACTGATCGACATTGTTTTGCGTTGGGTTCGTATTAGCCTATAGTGAATGTCAGTTGTTGTAGATTTAGTCGCGGTGCATGAATTGATCGACTCTAGGGTAGAATCAGAAAAATTCAATATCATATGTTTTAATGGCTCGACTGGATGAGGCTCAGTCACTTTTTAGCTCTCTTGATCGGGGAATTTATGCACGCCAAGATCAATGCTCTCGACGCGATTACCGAGCATTATAATAAAGCCTTGGTAGCGCTCTTCTCCGGTTGATGTGAATTCAAACTGATAGTTTCTCCACCAGTGTAGGCGCTTATCTGTTCCAAGTTTAAACCAAACTCTGTATAGACCAACACTTTGGTCTAGAAGTTGTACTTGCATCAATTGGCAATGTTTTCTTGCAGCGTGTAAAGTGAGTTCGCGAACTTTTAGTTCAGAGAAAAAATACCAAGCCAACAGTAATCCTAGCGATAAAAAAATAATATGATAGATGCTTAGGCTCATAATTTAACTTTGTGACTGTATTCGGTTTTAAATTACTGACCATAACTTTGATCAATGATCATTTTAGCTCAATTTTAGTCAGCTTAGCTTAGTTTAGCTCATTTTAGCTAGTTCTTTTTCATAGCTGTTGAGTCAGCAGTGTTGATCTGACGACGAATATATTACGCAATAAAAACCAAAAACAGTATTTTCCTTGTCAGGAATCGATTATATTAAAGACTCTACTCTTATAAATGCTAAAGGTGTTTTCTCGATGACAGATCCTGTGTTAATTAATCTTGATCAAGGCGTATTAACGGTTACATTTAACCGACCAGAAAAAAAGAACCCAATGAATAACGCTATCTATGAGCAAACGAATCAAGCTATTTTTCGAGCTGAACAAGAGGCTCAAATAAAAGTTGTCGTGTTGACAGGAGCCGGTGATTTTTTTAGTGCAGGCAATGATATCGCTGATTTTATGTCTCTACCACCCGAAGACGAAACATCTCCTGTAGTTAAATTATTGCTGCGTTTAGCCAATACCGATATACCTATACTAGCAGCGGTGAATGGTCCCGCTATAGGCATAGGGACGACTATTTTGTTGCATTGCGACAAGGTCTATGCCGTTGATAGCGCTTTCTTCTCAACCCCTTTTGTGACTCTTGGGGTCGTCCCAGAAGCGGGCTCATCTCTATTAATGCCCAAGTATTTAGGTTATCAAATGGCGGCGCGTTTACTTATGTTTGCTGAAAGAATTACTGCTCAAGAGGCAAAGGATTGCGGTTTGATTGGCCATCTCTGTACTGAAGATCAATTAAAAGAGGTCGTTGCTGAAGAAGCCAGGCGAATTGCTAGACTTCCTAAAAAGACTATTCGTCAGGCTAAACGCCTGATGCGCCGCGATGAAGAATCGTTGACTGACCGAATTGTTTATGAGATGGAGCAGTTTGGTGAGGCCTTGCGATCAGCCGAATCAAAAGAAGCGATGGCTGCTTTTATTGAGAAACGTTCACCCAATTTCAACCAGTTTGATATTGAAGCTTAGGCTTGCTTGGCGTAAGAAAATATTGGAAACGTTAAAAGGTGGATGAGTGACAAAAAAAATACTCGACTTGGATCCCGATACTTTTGAAAGTGGTGCTATGACACTATTGACAGCTGCGGAGCGATTGTTTGCCGCTCACGGCTTAGAGGCTGTTTCAACGCGAATGATTGCGAAAGAGGCGGGCCATAAAAATCACTCGGCATTACAATATCATTTTGGTAGTCGCGATGGGCTAATTGAAGCGATTCTTAATTACCGAATTACGCCTATTAATCAAGAGCGGCTTCGGCGGCTTGATCTTCTTCAGCATCGCGGTGAGGTCGTAACGGTGAGAAAGCTAACCGAAGTCTTTGTTCGGCCTTTTGCTGAAGAGTTATTAAAGCCTGCTGACGAAAGTATTTATGTTTCCACTCTGGCACAGTTATATGCTTACCAACCCGGTCGCGAATTATTTCAAAAGAATCGAGAGAGAAATCGCGCCATGCTTGAAATCACTAGCTTGATGATTAAGTCACTTAAGCCACTACCGCTTCCTGTTATTCATCTTCGCTTGCAATTAATGGGTCGGCAAACAATGACAGCTATTGCTGAGTGGGATGAGGCTAGACGCATTAATGCGATCGAGCTTGATGCTGAATCACTCAAATGGCGGACTGAAAATCTTATTGATTTTATTGTCGGCGGCTTAATGGCGAAGCAAAGCAGTTAGTTTTTATCGAGGTATGTTTTTTGAAAGTTGCGTTATTGTTAACAGGTAATGAATTAATGACGGGTGATACCGTCGATTCTAATTCTTCGAGGATAGCCCAATCACTCGCATTGCAAGGCTTTGACGTTGCCCATAAAGTCACCGTTGGCGATGATCTCGCTCTAATTGTCCGTGAGTTAAAAAATCTAACTCATCGCTACGAGATCGTCATTGTTAACGGTGGTTTAGGCCCAACTGTTGATGATTTGACTGCAGAGGCTTTATCTATTTTAAGTGGTCAAGCACTGGTTGAAAATAATCAGGCTTTAGCCCATGTCAATGCTTGGTGTAAAGCAAGAGGTATTGCTGCTAATGCTGCTAATTTAAAGCAAAGTTTGCTGCCAGCCACTGCAGCAGTTTTAGCAAACCCCATCGGTAGTGCGGTGGGTATACAGCTTTTTTTTAATGAATCTTTATTACTCTGCACCCCAGGTGTTCCCTCTGAACTTGCGGCGATGCTTGATGGTTCCGTCTCGGAGGCCCTTAAACACGCATTTCCAGTGGCTAATGCGCGTTTAGTTAGGCGCTTAAAGTTATTTGGTATGGGTGAATCGACCCTGCAGCAATTACTAGCAGACCATTGTCCTGAGTGGCCTAAAGAAGTGAAGGTTGGCTTCCGTGCAGGTGCGCCTTTGTTAGAGCTCAAGCTAGAAATAGATAACATAGAGTATTTAGATTTACGTAATGACTGTGAAACTCTGTTACAAAGAATTGTCGGCGAATTCATTGTTGGTGAAAACGATGATACCTTAGCGTCTGTTGTGGTTGAATTGCTTCAAAAAAGCCAGCAGAAAATAACGGTTGCTGAATCCTGCACCGGCGGTATGATTGCCTCGCAGATCACAGGTATTAGCGGCGTTTCATCAGTATTTGAAGCGGGTTTTATCACTTATTCAAATACGATTAAGCAAAAGATTTTAGGCGTTGATAGTGACTTGATTGAGAAATATGGCTCTGTCAGTGAAGATGCTGTTCGATCTATGGCCTTGGGCGCCCTTGATTCAGCATCAGCGGATTGTGTTATCGCTGTATCAGGTATAGCCGGACCCAAGGGTGGGACTGAAGAAAAGCCAGTTGGAACAGTTTGGATCGCATGGGGAAGTAGAGATAATTTGCAGGCTAAGCGTTTTAATTATCCTCTCGGGAGGCAGTCTTTTCAAATAATGATAAGCGCCTTGGCGTTAGATTTAGTCCGTCGTTTTCTCTTAGGTTCGACATCGCTACCTGATTATTTTCATCGGAAACGTCGATAGTTTTTGTCGGGCCAATAAGAGTATATCATGAATGACAATGTGCTAGACAATATCCACGGGCAGACCAGTAAAATTGCTTGGCGTGAGCTGTCGAGATTTTTTGCTGGAGGAAAGGTTTTGCTTGTCGATAAGAGTCTTAACTTAGTAGAAGTGGCCGCGGCTGTGTCATCAGATAATACCCAAGTTGTTTCTCAATGGGTGGATGCTAATCAATTAGTCGCTGTTAGTGATGAGCTGGCGCTTGATTGGCACCAAAAAGATGAAGATCTGTGGGCAGTGGTGACGGCTCCTTGGGTACTAGTTCAGATGATTAAAAAGTAGTAAATAAAAAAAAGACGTCCAATGGACGTCTTTATAAAAGGTTATTTTTGACCTGGAGTTGTAGCAGTCAAAGACTGTTACATCATCAATAATAGTCTTTAAACGGTTTCACGCCACTTTTTTGAGATTAAATGCGAACTAATTACCTATATAGCGTCATTAAACGGACATAAATCACACTTTTGATCATTTTTCCTTCAGCTACTAATTTTTTTTGATTCATTAATCACCGATAGGTTTTGGCTACCCTAGTGATTTTTTGATCAGCCTGACAGGTACAAGCTTGTTAATTGTCATATTGCTTTTTACAGTCAGGGGTTGCTTTAATAGAGTTGAGACGTTTAGAACTATTAATTCTTATGATTCTATTTCGCTACCTTTGTAGACAAATTTTTCAGTCCAGTGCTGCGGTGACGCTGGTACTTTTGTGCATAGTCTCCAGTGGTCGTTTGGCAAAATACTTGTCTCAGTCCAGTACCGGCGATCTCTCATCAGAGATTGTTTTTTGGATTATTTTTTATCGTATCCCTGATTTTTTACCGCTGGTCATACCTTTAGGCTTTTTTATCGGCGTACTGCTAACTTTGGGGCGTTTATATACTGACAGTGAAATGGTTGTTATTAACGCTTGTGGCGTCAGTAAAAAACGGTTGGTAGCCATCACCTTATTTCCCGCTGTTGTAGTCAGTGTTTTGGTGGCTTATCTCACGATAATTGCTGCACCAAAGAGTCTCAATCGTTTGCAGGTTTTACTTGAAGAGTCAAATAATAACGATGCCTTTTCTTTTGTTCGACCTGGTAAATTTCAGCATGCTGATAATAGTCAAAGCGTGAGCTATGCCGAGGCGTATGATCAGCAGAATAAGACAATTAGTGATGTATTGTTAGTTGACTATAACGATGAGGGTAGTGTGCTTATCATCCGGGCGGAATCGGCGCGTCTGACTGATAGTGATGTATTGCTGCCCCGTTATTTGAATTTATTAAATGGTAGTATTTATGACGGTTTTATCGGCCAAGCAGATTACCGTATTGCCAATTTTTCTCAATTCTCACAGAGTTTAACGAATGTTATGCCTGAAGAGCAGGTGCAGTTAGAAGTTGACGCTAAGTCGACGTTTGCATTGTTTAATTCAGATTCAAATGCCGATATTGCAGCTTTGCATTGGCGCTTTTCTTTACCAGTGGTTGTGTTAGTGGTTGCTGTGATGGCCTTGGCATTAAGCAAGACCGATAATAGGAGTGGTCGCTACCTTAAATTATTGCCTGCTATTTTAATGTATTTGATTTATATAATTTCTATTACGACAGTTAGAACGCAGGTTGAATATGGCTCCCAGCCAGCATTAGCAATTTGGGTGCTACACGCTCTATTTCTCAGCTTAGCTTTCAGTATTCTGCTCAAGGATGACATAAAGAGAGCGTTTGCTATGTCGAGGTTACGCGCAAAGGCAGATGCACTATGAATAAGTTAGGCGCTTATATTAGCGGTAAAGTATTCGCTGCTTTTTTTATTGTTTTATTTTTAATATTAAGCTTGGATGTGCTTTCTGCATTAATTGATCAGTTAGGTGATTTGCGCAATGACTATACCCTGCGACAAGCATTTATTTATATTGGCTTAACTATTCCAGGTAGAGTCAATGAATTCATTCCTTTGGCTACTTTAATTGGCTGTTTGGTGGCTATGGGTATGTTGTCTAGCAGCAGTGAAATTATGATAATGCGTGCCAGCGGCGTATCGTTATTTCAATTGATGCGTTTAGTTTTTAAGCCGACTTTGTGGCTAATTATTTTATCCATTGTCATAGCTGAATTTATTTCGCCGTTTACGGACCAATGGGCAACTAGCCACAAGGATTTGCAGTTGTCAGGTCGTGATCAGTCATTAGTTTTACAAAGTGGCCTCTGGCATCGAGAGGCCGATAATTTCATGCATTTTAATGTCGTTCAGCCCGGTGGTGTGCTATACGGTGTGACGCTGTTTAAGTTTGATCGTTCAGGAAAGCTGGCACAGACATTAATCGCTGATCGAGCGAGTTTTCAGAGCAATAATTGGTTGCTAGAAAATGTTAAGATCACTAACTTTGGCGATGATAAAATTATAAAGGATCAATTCACAACTCAGCTGTGGGAAACACAATTAACTCCAAAGATGCTTTCTTATCTGTCTCTGGATGCCTCAGAGCTGTCACCGACGGGATTATTTGAATACATTGCTTTTTTAGAGCAGCAAGGCTTGGATACTAAAGCATATGAATTAGCTTTTTGGCAAAAGTGTTTACATCCTTTGGCAATTATGAGTTTGGTATTGGTTGCCTTATCCTTCATTTTTGGCCCCCTTCGATCATCAACGATGGGCTATCGAATATTTATTGGTGTCGTAGTCGGTATAAGCTTTCAATTCACACAGAATTTATTAGGCCCTAGTAGTTTGATTTATGGTTTCTCGCCATTCTATGCTGTGCTTAGTCCCATTATTATTATATCAGCACTTGGTCTTATCTTGCTCTATAGAGTCAGGTAGTTCCTGACTGCTGCTAGACTTCACTCATTTTGTGCTGATAGATTTACCCGCTTAAACGAATTACTTTGGTTTTTGATGTACGGTCATGCCATGATTGCTGTGTGCTCTTTCTTAGTAGGATAAGATACCCCGCGCCTAATAAAGCGAATGAAAAAAAGGCAGTGATAATTCTAATAAAGCATTGTTTTATTGAAATAGCTCCATTATTGTTTGATACGATTTTTATTTTCCATACCAGCATGCCCAGAGTCTGGCCAGTATTGCGCCAAAAGTAAATAAAGAATCCGCAGTAGACTGACCCGAGTGCTGGAAATATTGGCCAACCTAATTCAGTAGGATTAAGATCATGAAGCACGTCATCGGTATTAATTGCTGCAGATTGAGTAAAGTCACCGGTAAGGCTTACCGCGATAACGGTGTACACCGCACTGGTGCACATTAATATAGCCATTAATAAAAATGCGTCGTAAAGCATGGCCATGAGTCGGCGGCCAAGAGGTGCTGAAATTGGATCTGTATTTTTTTTGTCATGAGACATAGTTTAACGAGCCGAGTATCCGGTAAATTAATCAGGTAATATGTTAGATAACTTTTTACAATTCTTTTCCAAACTGCAATTTTATTTTTTCACCAGATAATTTTACAGAATAATCCCAGTGTTTGTCTTGATTGTTCTTAAATGTGGGATTATTTAATTCAATCGGTTTGGTTTTGCTGAGATTGTTAATAAAATTATTATTAAAGCTGTTCTGTTTAAACCATTTTTTTAGGCTTAACTTCAGTAAGTGGCTCATGGCAGCGGTGCCGGTCTTGTAATCGCTGTCTTTACTGTCGACGTCAGGATAGATAAGTAGTTCTCTGTCCGAGCTGATAAATTCACCAGTTGCTAGAATGGCATTGATGGTTGAAGTTTGCTTATGGCTTAATCGTGGTTGTGATTTCTTTTGATCGATATCGTTGCTTGTTCTTTGGGGCGTAAAAAACGCCAGATAGTTTGTATGTTCTGAAATACCATTGTCTTTGAAGGTTTTCTCGCTCGCCGTGGTCGTTCTCTTAAGAGCTTCAGTAAAAGGATTCTGATGGCCATTCAGTGTATTATTGTTTTCCGCGTAGCAAAATCCATTGGCTGAAAGTAGCAAAACAACTAAACAAGACATATTGATTAGGCGTCGGAATCTCATTCTGTGTATTAAGCTTTCAGTAATCAATGTGACTTCCTTTAAGTAAACCTTGCTAAGCTAAAAACTGCTCGATAAAGCGCTTAATTAATGTTTTTTTTTGTGACTATCCTTTTCGTTCAGCCGCAATCCAAAAAACAACGGCTTTGGCAAGCGCAAGTCTGTCTCTTAAAGTGTAGTATAAATACCAGAACGGTTGGTTATTAACCAGTTTTTATTTTTTTAAACAAGTTATAAGGCTAAATTATTGAAAAATCTAACTTTATTATTTTAGTGAGCAATATTTTCACTTATAATTTACGATGTGAGGGGCCTTTTTCACAGCTTTTTGAAAATGAAGTGTGAAACTGTGCACAACTTTTTTTATTTGATTGGAAAGCATTTATGCATATTTTGTTGATTGAAGATGACCCCAGTGTGGCTAATTTTGTTGAGAAGGGATTTATCGATAAAGGCCACATAGTCACTCATGCAGCTACGGGTATTGATGGCTTGGGCTTAGCTAAAGATGAAGATTACGATGCCATTATTGTCGATCGAATGTTGCCTGAGCTTGATGGCTTAAGCATTATCGAGGCGCTGAGAAACGAAAAAGATAATACGCCTATATTGGTTTTAAGCGCGCTGGGAGAAGTCACTGATCGCATCGATGGCTTAAAAGTCGGTGCAGATGATTATTTGTCAAAGCCATTTGACTTTGAAGAGCTTTTTACACGTATTGAAGTGCTAGTGAGACGTCGTGATATTGATACCCCGATCACGCGGTTAAAAGTAGCTGACTTAGAGCTGGATTTATTAGCTCATGAAGCAAGGCGGGCGGGTCAAAAGTTACTGCTTCAACCAAGAGAGTTTCGTTTGCTCGAGTATTTGATGCGTCACGCAGGACAAATTGTTACTAGAACCATGTTACTAGAAAATGTTTGGGATTATCATTTTGATCCTCAAACGAATGTTATCGATGTGCATATCAGTCGACTCAGGCAGAAAATCGATAAAGAGTTTGACACCCAGTTGCTGTTAACTGTACGAGGTTCTGGTTATGTATTAAATGACCCAGACAAAGCACTGTAAAGATTGCCTCGCAAAGTCAGCCGAATATTTTTTATTTTTGGATGAGTAATGATTCTAGCAAAAATATTAAGTAGCTATACTTTTCGTGCGGCACTTGCAACTGTACTAGGTATCAGCATTGTTGTGCTTATCGTTATGTTGGTAGTCTACAGCCTCTTTTCTTACAACTATTTCAATGGCGTCCACGATGGTCTATCAATTGAGTTAGAGCGCCTTAGCGCTGCCTATGAGCGGGGCGGATTGTCTGCAGCCAATCATTTTATTGACCAGCGGAGTCAGCAGTTCCATGTTGTTCAGTTTGCCTATGTGATTGCCGATCAAAATTTAGAGAAAATATCTGGTAACTTAACAGATTGGCCGGATTATAGGGAATACGGTGATGGCTGGTTAAATTTTGAAATGGGCATATTGCAAGATGGCGATTCATCCCGCGAGCAAGACTTTGTCGCTGTGACTCAGTTGATGCGAGATGGCAACCATCTGCTTGTCGCACGCAGTGATGTCGAGGTTTTGGCTTACGTCAGTTTTGTGACGGGGATTCTTTTTAGAGGATTTCTCGTTACCGTGGTGCTAGGGGCGGTAGCTGCTTTTATTGTTACTTGGGAGTTTCAGCGACGCTTAGATAATATTAACCGCTCAATAAAAACCATTATGGCGGGAGATTTATCGGCTCGCCTCAAAATTAGCCAGCTACCACGTGACGAGGGCAGTGAGCTACAGCAATTAGCGATTAATCTAAATATTATGCTTGACCGAATTCAGGATTTAATGGATGGCGTAAAGCAAGTTTCTGATAATATTGCACATGATTTAAGAACCCCTTTAACCCGCTTGAGAAACGACTTAGTCTCTTTTCAGAAAGATTGCTCATCTCATGAATTTGATAGGGTTGCGACTTTGATTGATGAAGCTGATGATATGTTGGCAACATTTAACGCTTTGTTGCGTATTGCACGAATTGAGTTGGGCGAAACAAAAGCAGAAAAGGTAAGTTTGGTATTAGATAAATTAATTGAAGATGTTGTTGAGCTATATGAACCGCTGGCGTTAGAAAAGGGTATTCATTTAGAGTTGGAGTTATATCCTACCGAATGCGTGGCTGATCGTAATTTATTGTTTCAAGCCTGCGCCAATATTGTTGATAACGCAATTAAGTATACACCCAAAGGCGGCAATGTTCAGGTCTCGTTATCACAAGGTGATCAACATGGTTTTGATGATCATCCTGACGATAGTGATAATAAAAAAGCCTCAGTCACTTTCAGCGTATTAGATAGTGGTTGTGGCATTGATCAAAGTAATTATAAAAAAGTATTGCGGCGGTTTTATCGAGAAGAGAGTAGTCGTAGCTTACAACCTGGAAATGGTTTGGGTTTAAGTTTGGTTGCTGCGGTTGCTAAGTTGCATGATTTCCAGTTGATTTTTAAGCCCAATGACCCTGGTTTGCAGGTGCATCTTCATATGCAAGGCTGACATGGCGATTGAATTTCAAGCGGATGAGCCTTAGTTCTTTTTAATTTTAAACAGTTCAATGTCAATTAGCTTATTATACTGATTGTATTGGCCGTTATTGATCGAATGAGGCACGCCGAACTAACTGAAATAAGCCTTGCCCTTTATTGCTATTGAGTAAATGACCGAAATGATTAGAATTTTATTTTATCTTTGAATCTAAACGCACAGCCATAAATTTTGATTGGCTACATTTGTTTTTTCACTTTCTTAACAGCAGACCCTCCTTATGACAACTGAAGCTTATATTTTTGATGCAATCCGAACCCCAAGAGGTATCGGTAAGCCAGGCAAAGGCAGCCTTTTTGAAGTCAAGCCAATTGATCTGGTGACTAACTTACTTGAAGCGATGAAAACACGAAATGACTTAGATACTGCATTGGTTGATGACGTGATAATTGCTACTGGAGATCCTGTTAATGAGCAGGGTTCTAATTTGGCTAAAACAGCAATTAATTATTCCAGTTGGGATGCAGTCACTACCGGTGCGCAAATTCATCGTTACTGTGCAGGTGCCTTAGATGCGGTCAATGTGAGTGCGGCTAAGGTCATGGCAGGCATGGAGGATTTAGTTTGTGGTGGCGGTGTTGAATCTTTGTCTCGAGTGGGGATGGGTGCATCTGGTGGAGCTATCACTGACCCAGCGGTACAAATGAAAAGTTTGTTTATATCTCAAGGGCTAGGGGCAGACTTGATGGCCACACTCGATGGATTTACGCGAGAAGATGTCGATCGTTACGCATTAATGTCACAAGTCAGAGCGGCACATGCACGAGATAATGGCTACTTTAAATCCTTAGTGCCTGTAGTTGATTTTAACGGCGTGACTATTCTTGATCATGATGAATTGATTCGTGAAACCAGTATAGAAAGCTTAGCAAGTCTAAAGCCATCGTTTAAGATGTTTAATGATTTTGGTCATGGTGATGTTGCGAGACTACGTTATCCGCAGGTTGAAGAAATCGATAATATTCATACGCCAGGTAACTCGTCGGGTATTGTTGATGGTGCTGGTCTGGTTTTATTAGGTAATAAGTCGGCAGGTGATGCGCAAGGACTTAAGCCGCGTGCGCGTATTTTGAGTTTTGCAACAATTGGCAGCGAGCCGACACTCATGTTAGCAGGCCCTGTTCCTGCTACCCAAAAGGCCCTAAAAAAGGCCGGTATGACGATGAATGATATTGACCTAGTTGAATTAAATGAGGCCTTTGCTTCAGTAGTGTTGCGTTTTCAGCGTGAGTTAAATGTTGAGGATGAGCGTATTAATGTTAATGGCGGTGCGATTGCAATGGGCCATCCTATTGGTGCGACCGGTGCCATGATCTTAGGCATTTTGTTAGACGAATTAGAGCGTCGTGATTTACGTACGGGTTTATGTACTTTGTGCGCTGCAGGCGGCATCGGTATCGCAACGATTATTGAGCGCGTATGAAGAGTCAAGTCAAATAGCAATAGTCATTTTTTAGTAAATTCGCTTTCATTAGTTAAGAGAGAATACCAATGGGCTACATTCGATTAGAAAAAGATAGTGATGGCATTATTGATTTTATTTTTGATCAACCCGGCAAAACGGTTAACACCATGGGTGTTGACTATCAGCAGGCTATGGACGAAGCCATGGTAGAGGTTAAAAATCAAATCGCGGTAGGCGGTGTGACGGGTATATATGTTACCAGTGGTAAGCCGAAACAGTTTTTTGCCGGAGGTGATATTAAAGACATGCTGGAGATGGATCTGAATGTTGATGTTGAAGAGAAATCGCGTATTTATAATGGTTTGATGGAAACCAAACAACCGCTGCGTGACTTGGAGTTATTAGGTGTGCCTGTGGCGGTAGGAATCAATGGCCCAGCTATGGGTGGCGGTTTTGAAATTGCACTATCTTGTCATCATCGCATTGCATTGGAGGGTGTTGCCATGGGCTTGCCCGAAGCGCAAATCGGTCTCATGCCTGGCGCCGGTGGCACGGTTCGTTTGACCCGCTTATTGGGTATGCAGCAAGCGTTGCCATTGATCGCGCAGGGGAGACGTTTAACGGCGGCAAAAGCGCTTGAAAAAGGGATTATTCATGACACGGCTGAAGATGAAATTCAAATGGCTGAAAAGGCTAAAGCTTGGATCAAAGCAAA
>JAYYUJ010000034.1:0-9487 GCA_036344075.1 Pseudomonadota bacterium | reverse complement strand
AAAGTTTTTATTAAAAGCTTGTTTGGTCGTGTAATAGATATTTTGTACATCGACAAAAACGGCTATATCCAATAACTTATCACTCATGTCATTGTCTCGTCGGCAAATCAAAAACAACCTTAACGGAACCTTGAGAACGATCACTGGCGGTATTAAAAGCTTCATTGCACCCCTCTAATGGAAAGCGGTGTGTAATCATATTTTTGGCGATGGAGGGGTTGTCTGAGAGTATGGATGCAGCTTCTCTGAAGTCACGCTTACTGCTGCCACATCGATAGGTCGTTGCGCTGATAATGGTTAATTCTTTAGCGCTAAATTGTAGGTCTAAGTTGGCGCCGTCCCAAAAACTCCCTAACATCAAAATTCTTCCCATAGGGCGCAGTCTCTGGCATGCCTGCTGCACACTCTCTGGGCTGCCTACAGCGTCGATCACTAGAGTATAACCGTCAGATGCCTCAGTTGAAGATTGATAGTAATCAGCGATTTTTCGTTGATGATCATATCTCGCTACAAGGTCGCACCGGTAGCCCTTCGAATGGAGTGCAATGAGTGACATTAGACCAATGGCGCCAGCACCTATGACTAGTATCTTGTCCTTGGCATTAACTTTAGCGCGATTCAACCCGTGAAGAGCCACGGCCAGTGGTTCTACCAGTGATGCGTTTTCAATTGCTAGGCCTGAGGGAATAGGTACTAAAGTACTTTGTGGTACGATGATTGACTCTGCCATACCGCCATCAAGGCCAACCCCTAATAATTGTGCTTGCTCAAGACAATGGTTATGAAATCCGTCACTACAGAAGTCGCAGGCCCCACATGAAACAATTGGTTCGACTGCAACAGCAGTCCCATCTCCCGTAAAGCCTGCGAACTCATGGCCTAGGACACGGTCCTCTGCCCATCCATTACTAATTAAGTGAAGATCAGAGCTACAGATCGAGGCAACACGGATATCGACCTTAACACCGTTCCCTTTAGGCTCGGGTAAGTCCACAAGATGTGGCGTTTTATTGCTGATTTGTATAGCTTTCATAGATCCTCTTGTAATTGTATATTCTAATATCGCGTATGATATGATTATTCGTGAAAGAAGTGTAAAGCTTCTACAAGAAATATAATTATTTTTAGGTTTATACGCGCTAACTTAGATGGCTTTATGTCTGACAAAGCGATAATATGATTTATCAACTCTTAACTTCTGCAGAGATAAATTATGAGTGATTTTAAGAAATGGGAATGTGTAATATGTGGCTTCATTTATGATGAGGCAGAAGGTTGGCCCGAGGATGGTATTGCCCCAGGTACAAAATGGGAAGATGTACCCGAGGATTGGGAATGCCCTGAGTGCGGCATTAGTAAGTTTGATTTTGAAATGTTGGAAATTGATTAAAAGATTACCGATTTAAGAAACCTCCTTTTATAAATATAATATTTTCCTATTGATTTTTATGGTGAGGTTGCAATGCAGACTGTATTGATCACTGGAGCCAATCGAGGTATTGGGCTTGCTCTCGCCCGACATTACTTCAAACTTAATTTTAATGTAATTGGTGTTTGTCGACACAGCAGTGAGATGCTAAATGCTTGCACTCATAACGTCATTGATGGCATCGATCTAAATTTTAATGATGCAGTTAAGTCCCTTAGTGATTCACTATCTGAGATTCCTATCGATTTACTGATTAGTAATGCTGGTATCCTGCAAGACGAGCAACTAGATTCAATAGACTTTGATAGTATTGAGCGTCAATTTCAGGTTAATGCTTTAGGGTCACTTCGGCTTGTATCGGCGTTACAAGCTAATTTGTCAGCCGGTAGTAAAATTGCTTTGATCACTAGTCGTATGGGGTCTATCGAGGATAATACTTCGGGTGGTCGATATGGTTATCGAATGTCTAAAGCGGCACTTAACGCTGCCGGTAAGTCGATGGCGCATGACTTAAAGGGCAGAGGGGTGGCGGTGGCAATTCTTCATCCAGGGTTGGTGTCTACTGCGATGATTAATTTCAATGGGCAGATCAGTCCTGAAGAGGCAGCAAAACAATTAGCTGAACGCATAGAAGGCCTAAATTTAAAAAATACCGGCACATTCTGGCATGCCAATGGTGATGAGCTACCCTGGTAAAATACGATCCATGATAGCGATGAGCCGTGTTTAAGTCGTATGTTTAGTCCTAGAGCTTACTATTAAATTTCAGGAAGGCCTAACGCCCTTTTAGAAATTACATTTAATTGCACTTCCGAGCTACCCCCAGCAATAGTGAGTGCCTTATTACTCATCCATTCATGGGTTTTAGTCTGCTCATCTGCGCTGAAATTTTCTTTGTCCCAACCCGCACCAGCCATGCCTAAGATATCAGTAATCAACGTATCTTTATTAGTTTTTTCTTCAGTACCAATGTACTTGAAAATTGTAGCGACACGCATATCAAAGTCACCTGCCATGCCCTCCTCAAAAGCTCTTTTTTGAGTGAGTTTTATCGCTTCGTCTCGGATCATGTGCTGTGCCAGGCGATCTCTAATCAAACCATCTTGTAAACGACCATTTTCATCTATGCTCAGGTAATTCTTGGCATAGTCATCGACACTGTATTTTGGCTTTGGCATATTCTTTTCAATATCAGCCATCATGGTGCGCTCATGCACGAGTAGGGCCTTTGCGACACTCCAACCTTTGCCCACCTCACCGACCACTTGATCTTTGGGTACTTTTACATTATCAAGAAATGTATCACAAAAATGTGCCTCACCCGTTATTAGAGGCACGGGTCTAACAGTGATACCTGGTGTTTCCATATCGAACAACAAGAAGGTAATGCCCTCCTGTTTAGGGCCTTCATCGCTAGTCCTGACCAAACAAAATATCCAATCAGCCTTATCACCATCACTGGTCCACGATTTTTGACCGTTTAGAAGATAATGGTCACCTTTATCTTCTGCCTTACAACGTAAGCTGGCAAGATCAGATCCAGAGCCAGGCTCGCTATAACCTTGGCACCAACGAATCTCGCCGCGAGCTATTTTAGGTAAATGTTCACGTTTCTGCTCTTCAGTTCCGTACTCGAGTAGCGCGGGGCCAAGCATCCAAAGTCCGTGACCTATTAAGGGCTTTCGGCAGCCAAGACGCTCCATTTCTTTATTAAGTATTTTGGCTTCATCACTAGTTAAACCAGCGCCGCCATATTCCTTTGCCCATTGAGGTGCAGTCCAGCCTTTCTCAACCATCAAATCGAACCAGAGTTTGGCGTCATCACTGGGGAAAGTAAATTTTTTGCCACCATATACTCCTTCATCGCGAGATTGAGGCTTTCGCATGCTAGCAGGACAGTTTGCTTCTAACCAATCACTGGTTTCTTTTCTAAATTGCGTTAAATTAGTCATGAATTATCTCGATATAATGGCCAAGTTAATGATAGCTCTAAAATCCATTGAGTGTGGCGAAACGGTCTTTAAGGAAACCAGAGTCACCCAGACTTTGAATGCTTATCCGACAGCGTTTAAGATAAAAACCAATATCCATTTCATCGGTCAGGCCGATACCACCATGCATTTGTACAGCTTCATCAGTGATGAGTCGATAACAGTCATTTGCAAGTGATTTGGCATTGCATGCAGGAATGGCTAAATCTTGATTTTCATCGATAGCAGAGAGTGCATTAATAACCGCCGATTTAGCTATTTCTAGTTCTGCAAACATATTCGCTGCGCGATGTTGCAGTGCTTGGAATGCACCAATTTTTCGACCAAATTGTTCTCGGTCTTTTAAGTATTCGACAGTCTTGTCAAGCATGGCTTGTGCGCCACCTAGCATTTCCGCAGAAAGACAAATCCTTCCATGATCAAGTATCTTATCTAGTAACGTTTTACTATCGTGAATATTGCCTATAACATTTTTGAGTGGAACGTTCACATCTGAGAAATCGATGTGGGCATAGTTCCGACTGTCAATCATGTTGACTTCATTTATGTTGATACCCATGGTAGATGGGTCAACAAGCAGTAAGGTGATACCGTTCTTTCCATTAGTTGGCTCAGTTGTTCGCAAACTGACAACGAGCATGTCTGCATTAGAGCCTTCGGCAACAAATTTTTTGTTGCCGTTAATCTTCAGTTGATCGCCATCAATGATTGCCTGACACTCGATATTATGAGTTCGATGGTGATTGGATTCCTCATGAGCAAGTGCTAATGTGAGTTCTCCTGATGCAATTTTGGGAAGCAATGATTGTTGCTGATCGGGATTTCCACCATGAATGATGGCGGCAGCGCCCAAGGCTACAGTGTTGAAGAATGGGGAGTTGGCCAATGTTTTTCCTGCTTCATGTAGTATGGCGCCAGCACCAATGAAACCAAACCCAAGACCGCCAAACTCTTCAGGTATGGCTACTGCAGGCCAACCCATCTCAATCATTTTTTGCCAAAGATCCTCACTGTACCCTTTTTTATCTTTACCATCTCTTAGCTGACGCATGAGGTCGATTGGCGCATTGTTTTGTAAAAATTCGTGGGCGGTGTCGCGTAACATACGCTGTTCTTCATTGAGTGCCAGAGGCATATAGTAAAGCTCCGATTTTAAGTTTGTAAATATTTATGAATTTATATATTTGTAAATGCTAAGCGAGTGAGAATTTAGGGCAATGACATAATGAGCCAGTAGATCAACACATCGAGAACGTTTGATCGCATCGACTATTAAACGAAAAAATTGTTTGTGTTGAGGATTATTAGGTTATAAAAAAAATACTGATCCCTAACAGTCATCAACTTTGGAACTTGGCCCTTCATTGAGATAGCGGACAAATTTATTCTCTTCATCAACCAATATAGTCGTTGGTTCAAAGGCCTTTTCGGATAATGAAAAAGCCATAATAATTACCTCGTCACCAGGGTGAATTAGGTGGGCAGCAGCACCATTCATTTCAATTGAACCACTATTAGCCTCACCTTCAATCACATAGGTCTCCAGTCTCGATCCTGAAGTATTGTTAACGACGAGTACACGTTCGTTTTTTTCCATACCAGTCAATTCAAGTAAGGCTTTGTCAATAGTTATACTACCCACATAGTGCAAGTCAGAGCGAGTAACTGTTGCATTATGTATTTTCGCTGATAGGTAATTTTTTAACCGCATATAAAACTGACCCTGTACTACAAAAGGAAAAAGGATTCTATGACGCTAGTTGTGAGTATGCAATGCCTCATTCAGCTCAATTGCTGACCGATTCGACTTGCATTCAACAGTTCCATTGGTTGAATTGCGTCTGAATAGAAGACCTGTTTGACCATTGAGCTCTCTGGCTTTTATCAGTTTGATTGTGTTGTCGTTCTCATCGAGTAAGGTGACTTTGGTGCCAGCAGTTATATAAAGCCCAGCCTCGACCGTGCAATTATCACCAAGAGCGATACCAATGCCTGCGTTGGCGCCAATTAGACACTGTTTGCCGACAGAAATAACAACATTGCCACCGCCAGAAAGTGTGCCCATTGTTGAGCACCCGCCACCTAAATCTGAGCCCTCGTCAACAAACACGCCGGCAGAAACTCTGCCTTCTATCATGCTAGTCCCTGCAGTGCCTGCATTAAAATTAATAAAACCTTCATGCATAATCGTGGTTCCTTCGCCCACATAAGCGCCAAGACGCACTCTTGCCGTATGAGCAATTCTAACTCCCGAAGGAACTACGTAGTCAGCCATCACAGGAAACTTATCAATGCATTTAACGTTGAGCCAGCGACCCTCTCGTCGCGCCTCTAGCTGCTTTTCTGGCAGTTCAACTAGGTCAATTGGGCCATCACTGGTCCAAGCTATATTGGGTAAAGAGGCGAAAATCCCTTCTAAATTTATTTGGTGAGGCTTGACTAAGCGGTGTGATAATAGGTGAAGCTTAAGATATGCCTCTGGGACGGTGGTAGGTTTGTCGTCTGTTGTTAATAATGTTAAGACGGCATCTCGCTTGCTACTTACTAATTTTGCAGCGATATTGGCTAGTTCTAGTTGTTGATGAGTCACTAAAGCATCGGCTAATTGGTTAAGGTCAGTTTCATTCAGTGTAATAACTTCATTGCCGCCATTCCATTCGATGCCGGCAATACTGACCGCTGTAATTAATTGGGCTGATGTATCGGTATCAATATTGGCCAGTGGTTGCGGGTAGTAAACCTCTAACCACTGATCATTCTTGTTCTTAGTTCCAATCCCTAAGCTAAAGCTAAACAGTTTGGTCATTTTCGTTTCCTAGTGAAAGAAAGGTGATTGTTGACGAGTCGATCGGCTTCATTTGCATAAAGCAATATAATCTTGCTCACTGAAGCCAACAGTAATTTCATCGTTATCATTGACTAAAACCGGTCGTTTTATCAACGTTGGGTGTGCTATGAATAAATCGATAATTTCTTGGTTTGAAGCCCCGACATCGACAATTGACTTAACTGATTCATCAAGTTGTTTCCAAGTCGTACTGCGTTTATTTAACAACAGCGTGTATGGTACTGACTTTAGCCAGTCAGCAAGCAACTTCTTGGTAATGCCGTCGGCTCTAAAATCATGAAATTGGTAAGTCACTTCATTCTCTTCTAAAAGCTTTCGTGCTTTCTTCACGCTGTCGCAGTTTTTAATGCCGTAAATTGTGTTCAAAAGTGAGCCTTATTTCGAGGTGTTATCAATAGGTGACAGGGTTTAAGCTTCAGTGTATTGTTTTATGCTAATCTTTGAATTTTATCAGTATCTGTCCTCTTTATGACAGTGGAAAATCACCTAATAGGCTAAATTAGAGGAAAATGGCAGATAAAAAGCCCATTGAGTTGCTTGTTGAAACGAAAGTTGATCGACAGAGTCCGGTTGAGTTGTTGGCTAAACACTGTGACTTGTCTTTAGCTGAAATAAAGGCGTCTATGACAAAGGGCGCAGTTTGGGTTAAAAGGCGCAATAGTCAGGCTTCTTCGGCTAGCGGTCATCATCGTGCGGTCCGTTTGCGCCGAGCAGGCAGTTCGCTTAATCGCGGTGATATCTTGTTGATGAATTATAATCCTGCAGTGCTTGCGCTTGAGCCTTTAACACCCTCATTAGTTGAAGATTGTGGTCATTTTAGCGTTTGGAATAAGCCAGCTGGTATGCTCTGTCAAGGAAGTCGATGGTCAGACCATACGACCTTGTACCGCTGGGCTGAAATCCACCTTTCACCCCAAAGGCCAAGTTTTTTGATTCATCGCTTGGATCGAATGACTTCGGGTTTGACTGTACTTGCACATAATAAAAAAGTTGCCGCGTATTTGGCCGCGCAATTTGAAACTAGGCAAGTTCGTAAGCATTATAAGGTCGTTGTTGAGGGTGATTGCCAGTTGTCATTGCCTTATAAAATTAACATGCCGTTGGATAGTAAGTTCAGCGTAACGACTATTCAATCTGTGCTTGGTCGATTTGATGCGGATATGGGCATTAATGAACCGTCATCCATTCGCTGGCCTAATCCAGCTATTTTGAGGCAATGCTCTTCGCATTATACGGTGTTGGAAATTTCAATACAAACGGGTCGTAAGCATCAAATTCGTCGTCACCTTTCTGCTTTAGGTTTTCCGGTTGTGGGTGATCGTCTTTATGGTCATGCTTCATCTAAAATGAATGAGGTACTTGATTTACAATTGCATGCCCATAAGTTAAGTTTTTTAGACCCTAATAAAGGTACTCGGCGAGATTATTGTCTATGACTCGAGCTAATAAAATTGATATTTGGAAAATAAGGTAAGTGGTAATGTCGAATTTTAATGCATCAACAACAACCGCTGAGGTCCTTTCGGGTATTTCCTTAAATGGACGCACGGTGTTAATTACCGGAGCAAGCACCGGACTGGGGTTAGCTTCTGCTATTGCATTGGCAGAAGTGGGCGCGAAATTGATTTTAACCGCACGGTCTGAAGCCAAGTTTTTGACAGCAAAAGATGCTGTATTAGCCAGTAATCCGGATGCAGTTGTCGACTTTTGTGAGTTGCATCTTGACGATATTGTGAGTTGTAAGCAGGCTGCTGAAGAACTTAACCGACGTTATAACCATGTCGACCATCTCATTGCTAATGCTGGTGTAATGGCTTGTCCAGAACAGCGAACGGCACAAGGTTTTGAATGGCAGTTTGGTGTCAATCATTTAGGGCACTTTGTTTTTATCAATAATATTATTGAACTCCTTACTGCCGACCATTGCAGGGTGGCTGTATTGTCTTCAGGCGGTCATCGTTACGGAGATATTGATTTGACTGATCCCAATTTTGAGTCTCAGCCTTATAACAAGTGGTTGAGTTATGGTCGAGCTAAGACGGCTAACGCGCTTTATGCATTAGAGTTGAATAAAAGAATGCCTTTTGGCCATGCTAATGCTGTGCATCCAGGCGCAATCATTACTGAGCTATCGCGTTATTTGCAACCGGAAGACTATGCTGAAATGGGCTCTAGCATGAAGGATAGCGGCATTGTTATGAAGTCACTTGAAGCCGGAGCAGCTACACAAGTATGGGCGATTACTGCACCAGAACTTGAGGGTAGAGGAGGCCTGTATCTTGAAGATTGTCAAGTTGGTATTGAGTCGTCCGGTCCAACATCGGGTTATGCTTCCTACATAAAAAATCATAATAATGCTGAATCACTTTGGCATTTATCTGAGCAGTTAGTTGGCCAAAACTTTACTTTTACCCGTTCTTAGGACGGTGTATGACTGGCAAGACAAACACTCAATCTGGTTGGTGAAATAGCACTGTTTTTATTGCTTCCTTGTTATCTTGTGATCTTGCTGTGGTTGTTAAGTTGTTATTCGCACATTTCATAAGGCTCACTAAATGAACCTTTTAGGCAGAGTCAAGCGTTTAGGGGTTCCCTGAAAAGGAATTTTCATATATGTGATGACCCAAATAATGTTGATTGTGACAAGATTAAGCATAAATTGATGGGTCTCTATTTTACAAATTAAGATCAAAATGAACTAATTTTTCACAATTCAGCGATTTTGACTGACATTTTAAGCCCAAATTGGGCTTTTGGCGGCTCTATAAGTCGGATGCGCTAGTTTATAAAGCCCATTTCACCTATAATTCTGGCTCTATTTTACAGGAGATACGGTATGGCTAAGGTGGCAGCTAGGGCTAAAAAGGCTAAGGCTAAGAAATCTACTGCCAAAAAAACGACAGTTAATTCAACTGCCGCTAAGAAACCTGTTTTAAAAAAAGCCGCTGTAAGGAAGTCTGTCTTAAAAAAAACAGCAGCAAAGAAACCAGCAACAAATAAACCGGCAGCAAAGAAGCCGGCAGCAAAGAAGCCGGCAGCAAAGAAACCGGTAGCAAAGAAGCCGGCAACAAAGAAAACGGCATTAAATAAACCGGCCACAAAGAAAACGGCATTAAATAAACCGGTCGCAAAGAAACCGGCTACAAAGAAACTGGCTACAAAGAAACCGGCCGCAAAGAAACCGGCAGTAAAGAAACCGGCAGCAAAGAAACCGGCAGC
>JAYYUJ010000033.1:0-6829 GCA_036344075.1 Pseudomonadota bacterium | reverse complement strand
GCTATCCGTCTTATTATAATGTAGATGATTGCTTCATTAGGCAAGCCATAATAGATTTTACTTGGCTGAGAGTCATATATTCTTAACAAGTGGATAGAATATATGGCTTAATGTATTCAATGGCGAGCGTACTGAATACGAACAGAGCATAGGGTGATTTTAGGGTAAAAAAAAGCCTGCATTGAGCAGGCTTTTGATATAACTGATGGATTATTCGGTCAAACGATCTTTAATGATCATAATAATCACGCTTAAGGGTTGAATATGCACTGTTACGAACTGGCAACAGTTCGGGGCTTTTCTGGGTTTTTGTGGGATCATAGCCGTGTTGCAAATGGCCAAGTAAATTTACTTGGATGGGAATAATTATGATTAAGAGCAAGAGTTATGACAGAAGAAGTGAAACCTTTTACGGCTAAGCAAGAAAAGTTTGGTCGTTTTTTCATCAAAAATATCGGCAGTTGGCAGGTTCGTGTATATGAATGGACTAATGGTCGGTTGTGGAATACCTTTTTAGGCTCCCAAGTGGCCATTTTTTCTATTAAGGGAAGAAAGACCGGCAAGGTTCGAAAGATCCCTTTGTTATATCTTCAAGACGGTGAAAACGTGGTGGTGGTAGCTAGTCAAGGCGGAATGTCGACCTATCCGATTTGGTATAAGAATATGGTCGCCAATCCCGAGGTTGAATGTCAGATTGGTGCGGATAAGCAGTCCTATTCTGTGCGACGCGCCACGACTGAGGAAGAAGTCCGATTATGGCCGCCGTTAGATGCGATGTACGCCGGTTATGCTGAGTACCGAGCACGTATCGATGGTCGCAGAGAGGTGCCGGTTATGATTCTAGAGCCAATAAAATAAAACCACGCATTGAGTGAATGCTATTATTTGAGCTAGGAGAGTGTACCGCCATCCACGCGAATATCTTCGCCAGTGATGTGCTCACCATCACTCGAAGCAAGCATGGCGATGACACTAGCAACCACTTCTGGTCCCCTTCGACCTGTGGGCGACATGCAGCGATCCATAAGTTTCATATCGACATTGTTTGGGAAGCTGGGGCTTGCCATACCAGTGATGATATCACCTGGGCAGACGCAGTTAGCTCTCACACCTTGTTTACAGTATTCAATTGACATTGACTTAGTCATTGCCAGCACAGCGCCCTTAGAGGCTGAATAGATCCCAGCCCAAGGAACGCCAGCTAACGTTGAAGTTGAGGCGGCATTAACGATATTTCCTTTGCTTTTAATCAGTTCAGGTAAGGCATGTTTACAGACTAAAAAAGTCCCGCCTACATTGACTTGCATAATTTTTTGGAAGTCTTCTATTTTTGTTTCATGCAGATGATCAAAGCGTAAAATACCTGCCATATTACTGACATGATTAATTTTTCCATAGGTACTCATACATGTTGCAATAGTATTAATGACGGCTTGTTCGTCGGATACATCGCAGGTATGGCTGAAGGCCTTGCCGTTAGCTGTTTCTATAGTAGCAACAGTGTGCTTTAAGCCTTCTGTATCAAGATCAACACAAAATACAGCAGCGCCTTCGCTGGCAAGTCGAATAGCAGTGGCTTGACCAATCCCCCCAGCGGCCCCGGTGATAAGTGCGACCTGATCTTCAAAGCGTTGCATAATAATATCTCTCGTTAAATGGTATAATGATTAGATCATTTCATGGTCGCGGAATACACGGGATTATTCAAGCCTAAAAACGTTTCGTTAATAAAGCGTATAGAATCAGATTTATTTCGTTCCGACTATTGGGGATTACATTAATACAAGCGGTTGCGTTAATCGGTTGTACTGCTAACGTCTATTAAGTACGAAATTTATTGATAATATCAAGATAAGGTTGGCTATAGCGATGCGTTGAGATCAGTTCGCTGAAGCTTTGATTGCGTGAATTACAGGCATCAAGATTACCGTTTTCGGCGACAAAAAAACCAATGAAGCTCTCGAAATCTTCGATGCGCATGCTCTGATAAGCTTTGACTAATTTATGGTGGTCGCTGTCTTCGCCTAGGGGTGGCTCGAGGCTTAAAAATTCTCGAATTCGCTCTTCCCCCCAAACGGGGTCGATGACTTTTTCTTTATCTTTTTTTACCGACATAATAAGCCTTTAAAGTGAGGACTAATAACAAGAGCTATTTTACCTTCAATGGTATTAACTGCGAACTATTTATTGGTTATAAAAATAGCGTTGTTAATTATTAAGTTTTTTCGCCAGAATTTGATTTACCTGTCCGGGGTTAGCTTGGCCTTTCGATACTTTCATGACTTGACCAACAAAGAAGCCGATTAATTTTTTTCGTTTATCGGCATCTGCAGCAAGATATTGCGCCACTTGGTCTGCGTTGTTTTGTATGACTCCATCCACCATAGTTTCTATTGCACCACTGTCACTGACTTGTTTCAGTCCTTGTGCCTCGATGATTTCATCGGCTGTGCCTTTGCCATTGGCCATCATTTCAAACACTTGTTTGGCGATTTTCCCTGAAATGGTTTGGTCTTTAATACGGGTAATCAATCCTGCAAGCTGTTCGGGCTTTATAGGTGAATTTTCAATAAGGACATCGTGTTTGTTTAAAAAAGCCGATAACTCTCCCATTACCCAGTTGGCTGATAATTTGGCGTCCTGGCAAGCATTGACAACTGACTCAAAGTAGTCAGCTGTTTGTCTAAGCTCAGTTAGAATCGATGCGTCGTAGGCAGATAAATCAAACTCGGATTGAAAACGCTCAAATCGCTGTTCTGGAAGTTCGGGCATCGCCTGCTTAAGGTCGTCGATAGTTTTTTGATCAATGATGACCGGCAATAAATCGGGGCAGGGAAAGTAGCGATAGTCGTTGGCTTCTTCTTTACTGCGCATACTTCGTGTTTCATTTTTTTCACTGTCATAAAGTCGCGTTTCTTGACGGATACTGCCACCGAACTCTAAGATATCTTTTTGACGTTCAACTTCAACATGAATGGCTTTTTCAATAAATCGGAACGAGTTTAAATTTTTAATTTCGGTCCTTGTGCCTAGTTTCTCTTCACCCATTGGTCGGATTGAAACATTGGCATCGCAGCGCAAAGAACCTTGCGACATATCACCGTCCGAAATATCTAAGTAAGTCACAATTGCATGCACTTTTTTGAGAAAGGCAATGGCCTCTTCTGCCGAGCGAATGTCCGGCTCTGAGACGATTTCAATCAGTGGTGTGCCTGCACGGTTAAGGTCGATGCCCGACATGCCTAAAAAATCTTCATGCAGCGATTTGCCGGCATCCTCTTCGAGGTGAGCATGATGAATTCTAATTTTCTTGCTGTCACCGCTACCGCTGCAAGGAATAGTAATATAACCTTTGCCGACGATTGGCTTTTCTAGTTGAGTCGTTTGATAGCCTTTAGGTAAGTCGGGATAAAAATAATTTTTTCTTTCAAAGACTGATGCATGCTCAATACTAGCGTTAATCGCGAGACCAAACATGACTGCACTTTTAAATGCTTGTTTATTGGCTACCGGTAGGGTACCAGGGAAGGCAAGATCTACCTCATCTGCTTGAGTGTTTGCATCGGCACCGTACGCAGTTGGTGAACTGCTGAATATTTTTGATTGTGTTGAGAGTTGAACATGAACCTCTAGACCAATCACTGTTTCCCATTGCATAAGCGGCTAACCTTTTAAAGACGTCGGCGTGGATGTGTGCCACTGGGTGGCTAATTGAAATTGATGCGCAACATTTAATAACTTTTGTTCGGCAAAGTAATTTCCGACTAACTGCATGCCGATGGGCATATTTTCAAGCTGGCCAGCAGGCAGTGACATGGCTGGTAAGCCAGCCAAATTCACGGCTATGGTGTAGATATCTTCTAAATACATAGCAACAGGATCAGCGGTTTTTGCGCCGAATTTGAATGCCGTCGATGGCGCAGTAGGACCAGCGATAATATCTACTTGCTCGAAGGCGCGGACAAAATCTTCTTTGATTAAGCGACGAATTTGCTGGGCCTTACGGTAGTAGGCATCGTAGTAGCCGGCTGATAGAGCGTAGGTACCGACTAAGATGCGCCGTTTTACTTCATCGCCAAAACCTTCTGAACGTGTGCGGGTATATAGGTCTTCTAAGTCTTCTGGGTCCTCGCAGCGATAGCCATAACGAACACCATCAAAACGTGATAGGTTGGATGAGGCCTCGGCCGGTGCAATGACATAATAAGCCGGCACTGATAAGGCTGAATTGGGCAATTCGATATCAACCAACTTAGCGCCTAACTTTTCGAGCTCGGCGAGAGCAACTTGAACAGCGTCGGCCATGGCTGTATCGAGTCGTTGGTCAAAATACTCTTTGGGAATGCCAATTTTTAAACCCGCCAATGAATCATCTAGAGTGGCAGTGAAGTTGGGCACAGTAGTATCGAGACTGGTTGAATCTTTGTGATCTAGGCCAGACATTGAGTTGAGTAAAATGGCCGCATCTTCAGCAGTTTTAGTCATAGGTCCTGCTTGATCGAGGCTCGAAGCAAAGGCAATCATGCCATAACGGCTGACGCGGCCATAAGTGGGCTTGATGCCAGTAATGCCACACAGAGCTGCTGGTTGGCGAATCGAGCCGCCGGTATCCGTACCAGTCGCGGCTGGGGCAAGTTGTGCAGCAACAGCCGCAGCCGAGCCACCCGAAGAGCCACCTGGAACTGTCTCTACGTCCCAGGGATTTTTAACTGGGCCAAAAAAACTGGTCTCGTTGGATGATCCCATGGCAAATTCATCCATATTGGTTTTACCCAGCATCACGGTGCCTGCGACTTTCATCTTGCTAACTACTGTAGCATCGTAGGGCGATACAAAGTTAGCCAGCATTCTTGATCCGCAGGTGGTGGCCACCCCTTTTGTACAAAATATATCTTTATGCGCGATGGGTACCCCTAGCAAAGGCGCTCTGCTACCCGCAGCAATGGCTTGATCGGCTTTGTCGGCCGCCGTTAGTGCGCCGTTTGCATCAACCGTGATGTAGCAATTGTAATCGCTATTCAATGTGTCGATTCTATTGAGATAATGCTCGGTTATCTCACGCGAGGAGAATTTTTTTTCAATTAATTGTTGCTGTATTTGCGCAACTGTCAGTTCATGTAAAGCTTTCATTACTTAGCAGCCATCTTGAATTTGTCGGGAATGGATCCTTAGCGTGAGATGATTTTTTTGTTTTTTAGCTTAATCGATTACCTTTGGTACCAGATAAAGCCCTTGATCCGTTACGGGTGCAATGGTTTGAAAGGCGGCTCGGCGAGCTTGTGCGTCTTCGTTGGGATTAGCCTGATCAATTCTTAGTCTTTGTACCGCATCGAGGGCATTCGCCATTGGTTCGACTTGCTCGGTATCAACGGCTTGCATTTGATCGACTAAGTCGAGAATTGCCGTAATCCGTTCTGCGACTTCGCTGGCTTCATCGGCATTAATTTTTAGTTTGGCCAGCTTTGCTGTATTAGCAACCTGTTCGGGGTTGATGCTCATATCGTTTATGCTCTCATAGACTGCATTATTACTGTGATTGTGTTGATTGGTGGTCTTGCCCAGTCACTAAAGGCTCATGCCACTTAATTTTGGCCTATGTTAACGAAAAATAGGGCTCGGAAGCCAGAGGCAAACGCGGATTGTCTCATTGTTACCCGTAAAATAACTGACTTTGCCGATTTTGATGAGACCTTTGCGCTGAATTATGGCTTGTTAGGTTTGCATAGCTAAGTGTGCCGTGGGAACAGGCCAGACTTGCGTTTAAAAAATCAGCTATTGAAAACAGAAAAAATAATCCTATAACCTCGGTATTTACTAAAAAAGCTTTTCATTCTAGCTTTAGCGGTTATTATAGTGAACTTGTTTCATCGCCTGTTGCTCGACCGATTTGAGTTGTATTCTTCTTGTTAAAGTGAAGCCGGCTGAGCCGATTAAAAGAGACTGAGGATTTATGTTAAAAACCATTAGAGGTATCTTTTCTAACGACCTTTCTATCGATTTAGGGACAGCAAACACCTTAATTTATGTGAGAGAGCAGGGCATTGTTCTAGATGAACCTTCGGTGGTTGCTATTCGAGTCTCAAACGGGCAAAAAACCATTGCCGCCGTGGGATCAGACGCCAAGCGTATGTTAGGTCGAACACCTGGTAATATTATGGCGATAAGACCTTTAAAAGACGGCGTGATCGCTGATTTTCAGGTGACTGAAAAAATGCTTCAGCATTTTATTTCGCGCGTGCACAAAAACAGCTTTATTCGGCCAAGTCCTCGCGTATTGATTTGCGTACCATGTAATTCAACTCAGGTTGAACGAAAGGCTATTCGTGAATCAGCACTGAGCGCCGGTGCCAGAGAGGTACGTTTAATTGAAGAGCCCATGGCAGCTGCAATTGGTGCTGGCTTACCGGTCGAAGAGGCCAGCGGTTCTATGGTGGTCGATATTGGTGGTGGCACAACCGAAATCGCAATTTTATCGCTTAACGGTGTGGTTTATTCTGATTCTGTGCGCACCGGTGGAGACCGTTTTGACGAATCGATTGTTTCTTATGTCCGTCGCAATTACGGCAGTTTGATTGGTGATTCAACCGCAGAGCGTATCAAACAGGAAGTTGGGACAGCCATTGGTGGCGGAGAACTGCGTGAGATTGATGTCCGAGGGCGAAATTTAGCAGAAGGTGTGCCGCGGGCTTTTAAAATCAACAGTGATGAAGTTATGGATGCTCTTCAGGACGCATTAGCCATCATTATTCAGGGTGTAAAAGGCGCTCTCGAACAATCGCCGCCTGAACTGGCTTCTGATATTGCGGAGTCAGGCATTGTTTTGACTGGC
>JAYYUJ010000032.1:0-15516 GCA_036344075.1 Pseudomonadota bacterium | reverse complement strand
GAGACTAGAGCCCATTATTATCACTATATATATAAAAATTTTATTTATATATGTATTAGAATATAAATATAAAAAAACAAAAAAGAACAAAAAAACAAGCCTAGACGTCAGCGAAAATGATGGTATATTGCCTGGCCTTGACTAAAAGAACTTGAGAACTATGAGATATTCTGATTCCTTTAATATAATCGTGATCGGCGGAGGACATGCTGGTACAGAGGCAGCTTTGGCCGGAGCACGAATGGGTTGTTCGGTTTTACTGCTAACTCACAATATTGAGACCTTAGGTCAAATGTCATGTAATCCGGCAATAGGTGGCATAGGGAAAAGCCAATTGGTCAAAGAAATTGATGCTTTAGGTGGCGCAATGGCGAAAGCGGCTGACAAAGCAGGAATTCAATTTCGTGTTTTGAATGCTCGAAAAGGTCCGGCTGTAAGAGCCACTCGCGCTCAAGCAGATAGAGTTTTGTACAAGGCAGCAATCCGAGAGCAGCTAGAAAACCAACAAAATCTAACCATTTTTCAAGCATCCGTTGATGATCTAATCATCGATGAAACAAGCAACACATCAAAGGCTGTTGGTGTAAAAACTAACATCGGAGTGGATTTTTTTGCAGAAAACATCGTTCTTTCTGCAGGCACTTTTCTGGGTGGAAAAATTCATATTGGGCTCGAAAACCATGCAGGTGGCAGAGCAGGAGACCCACCATCGACACAACTTGCTAAGCGATTAAGAAAGCTTCCTTTTCGAGTTGGGCGGTTAAAAACAGGGACCCCACCAAGAATAGATGCAAGAACAGTCGATTTTTCAGGCCTCCAAGAACAGCGAGGGGATACACCTCTCCCGGTTATGTCTTTTTTAGGCGAAGTGAGTGATCACCCTTCCCAAGTAAGTTGTTACATAACACACACCAATGAAAAAACACATGAAATAATTCAAGAAGGTTTAGCTCGCTCACCACTTTATACAGGTAAAATCGAAGGAACAGGGCCCCGCTACTGCCCTTCAGTTGAAGATAAGATACATCGATTTGCCGAGAAAAAATCACACCAAATATTTATCGAGCCAGAAGGGCTCAATACCCATGAGCTCTACCCAAACGGGATATCGACAAGCTTACCTTTTGATATACAAATGCGCTTGGTCAGAAGCATCAAAGGCTTTGAATCGGCACGAATGACTCGGGCAGGCTACGCAATAGAATACGATTTCTTTGATCCCCGCGACTTAAAACCCAGTCTTGAAACGCGATTCATTGATGGGTTGTTTTTTTGTGGACAAATTAATGGTACCACGGGTTATGAGGAAGCGGCGGCCCAAGGCTTGATTGCCGGGATGAATGCAGCGAGGAGAAGCCAACAAAAGGACAGCTGGTCGCCGGGAAGAGAGCAGGCATATATTGGCGTAATGATCGATGACCTTATTACCTTGGGTACACAAGAGCCGTACCGCATGTTCACGAGCCGGGCAGAATATCGGTTGACTCTAAGGGAAGATAATGCGGATGTCCGATTAACGACAAAAGGCAGAGAATTAGGCTTAGTTGACGACTACCGTTGGCGGTCATTTAATGAAAAACAAGACATAATAAAAAAAGAAAAACAACGCCTAGAGACGACCTGGATTCAGGCAGATTCTAGCCAAGCTCAGCAGCTCAATAAAAAACTAAGCAAGCCATTGAGCCGAGAATATAACTTAGCAGATTTACTAAAGCGGCCAGAATTTAGTTTAAGTGATTTATATGAAGCAGAGGGGTATCAATTAAATCACCGGCAAGCACAAGAACAGATTGAAATAAGCGCAAAATATGCCGGCTATATTGATCGCCAACAAAACGATATAGAAAAATTACAGCGACATGAAAATACACTGATTCCGTCATACATCAACATTAATGACATTTCAGGTTTAAGTAACGAAGTTAAGCAGAAGTTGATCGAAGCGAAGCCAGAGAATTTAGGGCGAGCAAGTAGGGTTCCCGGTGTTACGCCAGCAGCAATTTCATTATTATTGGTTCATTTGAAAAAACTAGGCCAACTTGACGCTACGGTGAAAGCAGAGAATAAGCCAATAAAATCTGCCTCATAAAACAAGGAAATCGACATTAACGTTGAAGAAATACACCGCAAGCAGTTAAAAAGTGGCGCTGAAAATTTAGGCCAACCCTTAAGCGAAGACGAACAAGAAAAACTACTCACCTTTGTTCAGCTCATTATTAAATGGAACAAGATACATAATCTAACCGCCATAACAGAAACAAAAGAAATTGTTAGTAAACACCTGCTTGATAGCTTAAGTGTTTCTCCTTACTTATATGGGCAGTCAATTATTGATGTTGGTACAGGTGCAGGCCTGCCTGGCATACCGCTGGCTGTTGCCAATCCTGATAAAGCATTCACTCTTTTAGACAGTAGCCAAAAAAGAATAGCTTTTATAAAAGAGGTTAAGAGAAAGTTGGCACTAACAAACGTGACAACAGAGCATTGCCGTGTCGAGCATTATTCAGGGCAAAAATTTTCATCAATCTGCTCTAGAGCGTATTCATCTTTAGATCAAATGCTAACACAAACAGAACATTTAATAGACAAAAAAGGCGTTTGGCTAGCAATGAAAGGGGGTTACCCTCAAGAAGAGGTCGACGGTTTATCAAACAGTTTTCAGGTTAAAAAAACAATTCCATTGGTTGTTCCAGAGCTAGCTGCTCAACGTCATTTGTTAATTATTAGAAAGAAACTTATATGGTAATACAAGACGATATATCGGACATTGCCCAAAAAAAACCTTATCATTAGGTTAACCCGCTAAAATTTGAATAAGTTAGTTGTTGTTATTAATGCATTACAAATGGGCGATCCTTTGGCAAAAACAGTTGCAATTACCAATCAAAAGGGCGGTGTTGGGAAAACCACCACCACCGTCAATTTAGCCGCCTCATTAGCTTCAGCTAAACGCCGCGTGTTGCTGGTCGATTTAGATCCTCAAGGTAATGCAACAATGGGCTGCGGGATTGAAAAAAACGAATGTGCCTTAACGCTATATGATTTATTGGTGAATGGCGCAAGCATTAATCAAATCATTTGCCACAGTGAATCCGGCGGTTTTGATGTGCTGCCTAGCAACTCAGACCTGACAGCCGCAGAGGTTGAGCTGCTTCACTTAGAAGACAAAGAGTTTGTTTTAGAACAACAATTATCACCAGCAAAAGAAACATACGATTTTATTTTAATTGATTGCCCCCCCTCGTTGAGCATGCTAACAATTAATGCAATGGCAGCAGCAGAAAGTGTTGTTATCCCCATCCAATGTGAATACTATGCTTTGGAGGGTCTCTCGGCACTGATGAACACGATTGCCAGGGTTGCTGATTGTATAAACCCAAACATAAAAATTGAGGGATTATTAAGAACGATGTACGACCCAAGGAACAGTTTGACAAACGATGTTTCTGCACAATTAATCCAACATTTTGGTGAGCGAGTTTATAAAACCGTTATTCCAAGAAATGTGCGCTTAGCAGAGGCCCCTAGCTACGGTGAACCGGTTTTGTCTTACGACCCTCAGTCAAAAGGCGCAACAGCCTATTTAGCATTAGCGGCAGAGGTTTTACAAAAGCAAAGACCCACCATTTAAAACTAATAGATCTTCATGAGAACAGGCTAATAAATGAAAACAAAGAAAAAGGGATTGGGAAAAGGCTTAGATGCTTTGCTTGGCAGCACCATTGCTTCAACCACTCAACCCGTATATGTAAATCAAGGAACACCCTCAGAGACAGCCTATTTAGCCCCCGCTTTAAAAACAGGTGTTTTGCTCGAAGTACCGGTTGAGTTGTGCCAGCGGGGCAAATATCAACCACGACGAGATATTGATCAAGCTTCTTTAGATGAACTTGCAGCATCTATTCGCAACCAAGGGGTGATGCAACCAATTATTCTTAGAGCTCTCGAAGGCGATCAAGCGAACGATCAAAGCTATGAGATCATAGCTGGCGAGCGACGCTGGCGAGCAGCACAACAGGCAGGTTTAATGACTGTACCAGCTGTCATTAAAGACGTTGAAGATGAAACAGCTATGGCCATGGCGTTAGTAGAAAATTTACAACGAGAAGATTTAAACCCCATGGAGGAGGCATACGCATTAGCCCGACTAAACCAAGAATTTGACCTTACTCATCAGCAAGTTGCTGATATCGTTGGAAAATCAAGGGTTGCTGTATCTAATATGCTTAGGCTGATGAACTTGGTAGACGAGGTTAAGCGGATGTTAGAGCATGGTGATATAGAGATGGGTCATGCCAGGGCTTTGCTAGGTTTAGTGGGCGAGCAACAACTAACGGCAGCCACAGAGGTTGTTAACCGCAGCTTAAATGTCCGCCAAACAGAGTTATTGGTGAAAAACTACAACAAAACGGCCTTGGGTGTCGAGACGGCGCCCGCAGACCCCAATACAAGGGTACTAGAAAACCAATTAGGAGAAAAATTTGGATTGCCAGTTAGCATAACCCATAACAGCAAAGGTGCTGGAAAATTAACCATTAAATACCACAGCCTTGATGAACTAGATGGAATTTTAGACCATATAAAATGATGGGTTTCCGTTTCCCCGAGCTAGTTATTTAGCGTAAAAAAGGGTTTCAGCTGCTTACATTACTCCTCTTGACAGAGGTTGCATTTGGGGGGGTGTTTAAATATAATCTTCCAGCTTTTTTCACGGCAGCTATCACTTAAATCAACAGCGATATCTTCTATTGCTGGTTTGTCTAAACGATTATTGAGAGCAGGCCTTAGTTTATGGGTTTTTAGGCCCGCGGGAGTCAAATGCAGATAGACTGGCACTCCCCACTAAAGCAGTTTTTGTTTCAACTGGGTTTAGCAGTGATCTTGGCCGCACTATTAGCGAAGCGTCAAGAAGTACTTTTATTTGACGGTGTTTTGCTTGGAGGCACATTAGCTTCGGTTGCCGCTTTTTGCTTTTATTGCCAAGCATTCATCGGCCTAAAGTCTGAAGCGTTTACTCCAGAAGAAGCAGCAAAAATGTTTCTTTTGAGGTGTTATAGGGCGGAATTTTTTAAGATCTTGCTGTCAGTTTTAACACTGCTAATAGTTTTTAAGTATGTCGATGATAAAACTTTTCGAACAAGTGTGCTCCTGGGTTATGTCGTCATTAGCGTTGTTGGCTCATTAACCAACAGTTATTTTTTTAACACTCAAGAGACTCTACATTAAGAATGGCCGGCTCCAACCCTTCACCAGAAGAATATATCTCCCACCACTTAACCAACTTAACTTATGGTCAGTTGCCTGCTGGCTATGTTCGAGATGGCGGTACACTTGAGTCTGCTCAGTGGACGGTTGCCCACTCTGCTCAAGAAGCCGCGGACATGGGGTTTATGGCGATTCACCTTGACACGATGTTTTGGTCAATTTTCTTAGGGGCTTTATTCTGCTGGTCGTTCGCTCGTGCGGCAAAGGCAGCAACCTCAGGAGTTCCTTCTGGATTTCAAAATTTTGTCGAAATGGTTGTCGACTTTATAGATGACAATGTTAAAAGTATTTTTCACCATAAAAATGACTTGGTAGCACCACTGGCTCTAACGGTCTTTGTTTGGGTATTTTTACAAAATCTAATGGACTTGGTTCCTGTTGATTGGATTCCCGAGCTTGCCAAGCTGATGGGTATTCACTACATGAAGGTGGTGCCTTCGACAGATGTCAACGCAACGGCGGGCATGGCCGTTGGTGTTTTTATGCTAATTATATATTACAGCATTAAGCAAAAAGGTGTAGGTGGCTTTGCTGCTGAGTTGGCGTTTCAGCCGCTGCCAAAGTGGGCCTTACCGTTTAACCTGTTTTTAGAAATTGTTGGGTTAATAGCAAAACCTATTTCTTTGGCTTTACGCTTGTTTGGCAACATGTATGCCGGAGAAATGGTCTTTATTATTATCAGCTTATTACCCTTTTATTTACAGTGGTTGTTGTCAGTGCCTTGGGCAATCTTCCATATTTTAATCATCACTCTGCAAGCATTTATTTTTGCCATATTAACCGTTGTTTACCTAGCGATGGCTTATGACCACCATTAATCGGTGATCGGCAAAAGAAAGGTGGCGTTAAAAGTGATGGAGCAAACCTTTTAGACCATATTGATATTTTTGATCGGAGAAAATGATGGAAGCAGCAATTATTACATTAGCAGGTGCACTTATTATGGGCCTAGGCGCAATTGGCGCCGCTGTTGGCGTGGGTATTCTTGGTAGTAAATTCCTTGAGGGGGCGGCCCGTCAGCCTGAGTTAATTCCCATGCTGCGGACCCAGTTTTTCATTATGATGGGTCTTGTTGATGCGGTGCCGATGATCGGTGTTGGCATAGGCTTCTATATTCTTTTTGCTTTATAAGCACAAAAGGTAAAGTCGATAAAATGTGCGGCATTATCCTGGCGAATATAGTTTCGCCTGGCTGGCCGCTCAACATTCAAGAAGGGTAATGCAGTGAATATTAATCTCACATTATTTGCGCAATTAATTAGTTTTGCGATATTTGTTTGGTTTTGTAAAACCTATGTTTGGCCGCCGATTATTTCGGCCATGCAGGAACGTCAAAAACAAATAGCCGACGGTTTGAACGCGGCAGAAAAAGCGACCCAAGATTTAGAGGCGGCACACCAAAAAATCGACGCTCAGTTGGTTGAGGCGAAAGCGCAAGCGAGTCAAATTCTCGATCAAGCGAATAAGCGTGCAGCTCAGATCGTGGATGAGGCCAAAGAAGCGGCAGTGACCGAGGGCCAGCGCTTAAAGGATGCGGCGCAGTCGGATATTGAGCAAGAGGTTAATCGTGCGAAAGAACAACTCCGTGCCCAAGTCGCTTCACTCGCCTTGATTGGCGCTGAAAAAGTTTTAGAGGCCTCAATCGATGAGGCGGCCCATAAAGAAATCGTTAATAAGCTGGCGGCAAATTTATAATGGCGGAATTACGTACATTAGCTCGCCCTTATGCGCGCGCAGGATTTGAGGCGGCAAATCAGGCTGACAACTTGCAGTTGTGGGCAGACCAGTTAAATCAGCTCGCTATTATTTCTGGCCAACCTAAAGTGGCCGCGATGATTGCATCGACTAACATGTTAGCGAGCGAACAGGCGAATAACCTGAACGAATTGCTAGGCGTTGATGCCGGTTCGGCAATGGCTAATTTTTTGCAGCTTTTAGCGGAAAACAAGCGGCTATCACTGCTGCCGTCGGTTGCTGAGTTGTTTGCAGAATTAAAAGCAAATCAAGAAAAGTCGGTGGATGTTACTATCAACACCGCCTTCGAGCTCGATGATGAAATGAAGTCACACTTAGCTTCAGCATTAAAAACAAAACTACAACGAGACGTGCAAGTTAGCACGGCCGTAGATCGCTCTTTAATAGGTGGCATAGTCATAAGAGCAGGCGATATTGTGATTGATGGCTCAGTCAAGGGCCGCTTAGCTAAGTTAGCAGAAGCGATTTCAATTTAACGATATTTATTAAGTCAGAAAAAATAGGTTTGAGGAATTAAACAATGCAACAGCTGAATCCATCTGAGATTAGCGAGATTATAAAACAGCGAATTGACCAGCTAGATGTTTCAAGTGAAGCAAGAAATGAGGGCGTTGTTGTTTCGGTGACTGACGGCATTATTCGTATCCATGGTTTAGCTGAGGCCATGTACGGCGAGATGATTGAGTTTGAAGGAGGTGTTTACGGATTAGCACTTAACCTTGAGCGTGATTCCGTCGGCGCGGTAATTTTGGGCGATTATAAATCAATAGCAGAGGGGCAATCATGTCGTTGTACGGGTCGTATTCTTGAGGTGCCTGTCGGACCCGAATTACAAGGCAGGGTGGTAGATGCTTTAGGCAACCCGATTGATGGTAAGGGCCCAGTCGATGCCAAGCAAACGGACGCTATTGAAAAGGTGGCGCCAGGTGTTATTGCCCGTCAGTCGGTTGACCAGCCGGTTCAAATTGGTTTAAAAGCTATTGATGCGATGGTGCCGATTGGTCGTGGCCAGCGAGAGCTTATTATTGGCGACCGCCAAGTAGGAAAGACCGCCATTGCAGTTGATGCCATCATCAATCAAAAAGGTACGGGCATTAAATGTGTTTATGTGGCAATTGGTCAAAAAGCGTCGTCGGTGAATGCGGTTGTGAGAAAGCTTGAAGAACACGGTGCAATGGAGCACACGATTGTGGTGGCAGCAACAGCCTCTGACCCTGCAGCGATGCAGTTTTTAGCGCCATTTGCGGGTTGTTCAATGGGCGAATATTACCGAGATCGCGGTGAAGATGCGTTAATCATTTATGACGATTTAACGAAACAGGCTTGGGCTTATCGGCAAATTTCATTGCTATTACGCCGTCCGCCTGGCCGTGAAGCATATCCAGGCGATGTGTTTTACTTACACTCTCGCTTACTTGAGCGTGCAGCACGGGTTAACGCTGATCACGTTGAAAAATTGACGAATGGTGAGGTGAAAGGAAAAACAGGCTCATTAACGGCGTTGCCTGTTATTGAAACACAGGCGGGCGATGTTTCTGCCTTTGTTCCAACTAACGTTATCTCTATCACTGATGGCCAGATATTCCTTGAGTCGGACTTGTTCAATGCAGGTGTTCGTCCTGCCATGAATGCCGGTATTTCAGTGTCGCGAGTGGGCGGTGCTGCACAGACAAAAGTTATTAAGAAGCTGTCTGGCGGTATTCGTACCGCTTTAGCACAGTACCGCGAGTTGGCAGCGTTTTCACAGTTCGCCTCTGATCTTGATGACGCAACTAAAGCGCAGTTAGATCATGGTGAGCGAGTTACTGAGCTAATGAAGCAAAAGCAGTATGCTCCGTTATCTATTGCCGAGATGGCCCTGCTTATTTTTGCAGCCGATAATGATTTCTTAAATGACATTGCGGTTGAGAAAGTCGGCGCATTCGAAGATGCATTATTGTCTTATGCCCATGCAGAACAGGGCGATTTATTAGCTCAGATAGCTGATACGGGCAACTGGGACGGCGATACAGAGGCTGCATTTAAGGCGCTTTTAGAGACTTTTAAAGCTACGCAAACTTGGTAGTGGATGCCAAGAAAACGTTTTAATAGAAAGAGATAAAAATGGCGAGCGGAAAAGAAATACGGACTCAAATTTCTAGCATTAAAAGCACTCAGAAAATCACGAGTGCGATGGAAATGGTGGCTGCAAGTAAAATGCGCAAAGCGCAAGATCGCATGCAAAAGGGCAAGCCTTATGCAAAGCGAATTAAATCGGTGATTAGCCATTTGGCTAATTCAGCACCCGAATACCAACACTTGTTTATGCAGGAGCGTCAAGTTCGTCGTGTGGGTTACATTATTGTATCGACGGACCGCGGCCTCTGCGGCGGCCTTAACATCAATTTATTTAAGCCAGCGATCGCGTCAATAAAAAACTATGCCGAACAAGATGTTGAGGCGGACTTATGCTTATTGGGCGGCAAGGCGATTGGATTTTTCAATTCTTATGGTGGCAATGTTGTCGCTGCTGTGCGCGATTTAGGTGAAGATCCAGCGATTGCTGATTTAATAGGTAGCATTAAAGTGATGCTCGATGCCTATGAGAATGGGACGATTGATCGACTCTACTTAGTCAACAATGATTTCGTGAACACCATGACACAGCAGCCCATGGTTGAGCAGCTTCTCCCCTTGTCGGCAGATGAAGATGAAAACATGCAACACCGTTGGGATTACATTTATGAGCCCGACGCTAAAGCCTTGCTTGATGGTCTGTTGATTCGTTATATCGAATCCCTTGTTTATCAGGCTGTCGTCGAGAATGGTGCGTGTGAGCAAGCTGCGCGAATGATCGCCATGAAGAGTGCAACTGATAATGCTGGCGACCTTATTGATGACTTGCAGTTGGTTTACAACAAAGCGAGACAAGCAGCGATCACTCAAGAATTGTCTGAAATTGTAAGTGGCGCAGCGGCAATTAGTTAGTTTAATGCTTAGTTGAAAGAATTAAGCATAGATAAATTTAAGATAGACCTAATAGTTATAGAGGAACTCGGAATGAGTAGCGGACGTATCGTACAAATCATTGGCGCAGTAATTGATGTGGAGTTTCCACGTGATTCTGTTCCCCAGGTTTATGATGCATTGATGGTTAGTGAGAAAGGCCTAACCCTCGAAGTGCAACAGCAGTTAGGTGATGGCGTTGTTCGCGCTATTGCTATGGGTGCATCCGAAGGGGTGAGTCGTGGCCTAAGCGTTGAAAACACTAGAGCGCCCATTTCTGTTCCTGTTGGCCAAGCGACCTTAGGTCGTATTATGGACGTGCTAGGTAATCCCATTGACGAAAAGGGCCCGTTGGCTGAACACGACACTTCTGCAATTCACCGTGAAGCGCCGAAGTATGATGAGCTAGCGGCTTCTGATGAATTATTAGAAACAGGCATTAAGGTTATTGATTTAGTTTGTCCGTTTGCAAAAGGCGGTAAGGTTGGCTTATTCGGCGGTGCCGGCGTTGGTAAAACGGTCAACATGATGGAGTTGATCAACAATATTGCGACAGAACACTCAGGCTTATCGGTATTTGCAGGTGTTGGTGAGCGGACCCGTGAGGGCAACGACTTTTACTATGAGATGCAAGAAGCTAACGTAGTGAATGTTGACGACTTTACCAAGTCAAAAGTAGCGATGGTTTATGGCCAGATGAATGAGCCGCCTGGTAACCGCTTACGTGTTGCATTAACAGGCTTAACCATGGCCGAGAAATTTCGTGACGAAGGGCGTGATGTATTATTGTTTGTCGATAATATTTATCGTTATACGCTGGCGGGGACAGAAGTGTCGGCATTGTTAGGCCGTATGCCATCCGCGGTAGGTTATCAGCCCACACTGGCCGAAGAAATGGGCGTACTTCAAGAGCGCATTACTTCGACAAAAACAGGTTCGATTACTTCAATACAAGCCGTTTATGTCCCAGCAGATGACTTAACTGATCCATCTCCGGCAACTACATTTGCCCACTTAGACTCAACGGTTGTATTGAGTCGTGATATTGCGGCTAAAGGCATTTATCCAGCTGTTGATCCGCTTGATTCAACCTCGCGCCAGCTTGACCCTTTGATTATCGGCCAAGAGCATTACGATGTTGCGCGCGGGGTTCAATCGGTATTGCAGCGCTACAAAGAATTAAAAGACATCATTGCTATTCTAGGCATGGATGAATTATCCGAAGAAGATAAGCAAACGGTTAACCGTGCACGTAAAATTGAGCGATTCTTATCACAGCCATTCCACGTCGCTGAAGTATTTACTGGCTCGCCGGGTAAATATGTGTCGCTTAAAGATACTATCAGCAGTTTTGGCGCTATTCTTGCCGGTGATTACGACCACTTGCCTGAACAGGCGTTTTATATGGTCGGCGGCATTGAAGAAGCCATTGAAAAAGCAAAATCCTTATAGCTAGGTAGGATAGAGAACCATGGCAACAATACAGTGTGACATTGTTAGCGCAGAAGGCTCGATTTTTTCAGGCGCAGCTGAGATGGTTATTGCAACCGGTGAAATGGGCGATCTAGGCGTAAGCGTCGGACATTCGCCACTATTGACCGGCTTGAAACCTGGACCGGTGCGTGTTTTAGCCAATGACGACGAGGTTGTTTTTTATGTTTCGGGCGGTTTTTTAGAGGTTCAGCCCAATGTGGTGACCGTCTTAGCCGATACTGCGGCGCGAGGCGATGATTTAGATGAGGCCGCCGCGATTGAGGCGCAGCAACGCGCCGAGCAAGCTATGGCGAATCAGAGTGCCGAGTTAGATTATACCCGTGCGGCGGCAGAGCTGGCGGCAGCTGTTGCTCAGCTTCGTACGATTCAGCAGATTAAAAAGAAGCTTGGATAATGCAAAAATAGCTAACTAAAACATTGACGAAAAGGGTGGCATAGGCCACCCTTTTTTATAGCGAAAAAATTTTTATTTGTACAAAAAACAACCAAAAATTCAATAAACTTAAATCATTCACGGCAATATAAACAAACGGTTTATTCATATGATAGACGTTATTATTCTTGCTGCCGGCCAAGGCAGCCGTATGCGGTCAAGCCAGCCGAAAGTACTGCATGAGATTGGCGGCAAATCGATGTTAGACCATGTTGTCGATGCTGCGATGAGCTTGAAAGACGTAAAACTGCATATTGTTGTGGGTCATGGCGCCGATGCCGTTAAAGCATCGCTCACACAGCCCTGTCATATTATTGAACAAACAGAACAGCTCGGTACTGCTCATGCGGTCTCGCAGGCCTTACCAAACCTTAGTCCTGATTCACAAGTCTTAATACTTTATGCTGACGTGCCTTTGATTCAGCCTGAAACCTTAACAAGCATGCTCGCGGCGGTCGATGCAGAGAGCATCGCTGTGCTAACGGCAAATTTAGCTGACCCTACGGGTTATGGTCGCATTGTCAGAAACAAGGCCAGTGAAGTTATTGACATTGTGGAGCACAAAGACGCCACTGAACAACAGCGCCAAATCACAGAAATCAATACGGGTATTATGTGTATTCCTCAAGCCTACTTAAGCCGATGGCTGCCTAAGGTAGAAAATAATAACGCTCAGCAAGAATATTATTTGCCTGATGTTATTGCCATGGCGGTAGTAGATGGCGTGCGTATTCATACGCCGCAGCCTAAATACTTCTATGAAGTTGAGGGTGTCAATAATCGCAAACAATTGGCTCTTCTTGAGCGTCACTATCAGCAGCAAGTCGCGAATGGGTTAATGTTAGCCGGTGCGACCTTAGCAGACCCTGCAAGGGTGGATGTACGTGGTAGCTTAACGGTGGGCAAAGACGTGTATATTGATGTGAATACCGTGTTCATTGGTAATGTCGAGATTGATGATGGCGTTAGTATTGGGCCAAACTGTGTGATTACCGAAGCGACTATCGGTGCCGAATCTGAAATATATGCCAATAGCGTGATTGAATCAGCCCAAGTCGGGCAACACTGCCAGATTGGTCCTTTTGCAAGGCTTCGGCCAGGCGCGAAATTAGCCAATAAGGTGAAAGTCGGCAATTATGTCGAAGTTAAAAATGCGACATTAGCCGATGGTAGCAAGGTGAATCATCTAAGCTATATCGGCGATGCAACGATTGGGAGCAACACGAATGTGGGTGCGGGCACTATTACCTGCAATTATGATGGTGCCAATAAGCATAAATCAGTATTAGGTAATGATGTGTTTATTGGCTCAAACAGCACATTGGTTGCACCGCTTGAGGTGGCTGATGGCGGCTTTGTGGGTGCTGGCTCAACCATTACTGAAGCGGTACCCAAAAATAATTTAGCGATTGGTCGTGGCCGACAAAAAAATATTAGCGGCTGGAAAAAACCAGAAAAAAAATAGTAGGATTTTATTATGTGCGGAATAGTGGGCGGCGTTGCTCAACGAGACATAGCAGAAATACTGATTGAAGGGCTACGCCGTTTAGAGTATCGCGGTTATGATTCGGCAGGTTTATCTGTCACCAATAAGAACATGCTCAATACCCGCATTCGCCGGGTCGGCAAGGTGCAAGCGTTAGCCGATGCGGTACATGAGAGCCAAGGTGTAAGTGGCGGTACGGGCTTAGCGCATACGCGCTGGGCGACACATGGCGAGCCTAATGAAAACAATGCTCATCCCCATGTCTCTAACGAGCGAATTACGATTGTTCATAATGGCATTATCGAGAATCACCAACAGTTAAAGCAACGACTGTCAGAGCAGGGTTTCAAATTTGTTACTGACACCGATAGCGAAGTGATTTGCCATCTTATTCACTATTACTTGAAGGCCACACAGGTTCTATTGACTGCGGTACAGCAGGCCGTCAAAGAGTTAGAGGGTGCTTATGGCACGGTAGTGATGGACAATAACGACCCTAGCCGATTGATAGTTGCAAGGTCAGGTAGCCCGTTAGTGATTGGCTATGGCATAGGCGAGCACTTTGTGGCATCCGATCAGTTAGCCCTATTGCCGGTAACGCGCCGGTTTGCATTTCTTGAGGAGGGTGATGTTGCAGAATTGACCCGTTCAGCGGTGAATATTTATGACCAGCAAGGTAATTCTGTCCAACGTAAAGTCACTGACTCAAACGTTACTCATGATGTAGGAGACAAAGGCGCTTTCAGACACTTTATGCTGAAAGAGATTTACGAACAGCCGATTGCTATTCAACGAACTTTGGAAAATCGACTGCATTCAGGCGCTGTGCTTGACCACGCTTTTGGTGAAGCGGCCGATCGTTTGTTACCCAATGTTGAGCACGTGCAAATTATTGCTTGTGGCACTAGCTACCATGCCGGCATGACCGCACGTTATTGGTTTGAAGAATTTGCAGGGGTAAGCTGTAATGTCGAAATTGCCTCAGAGTACCGCTATCGCAAATCGGTCGTTAGACCCAACAGTTTATTGGTGACCATTTCGCAGTCGGGCGAAACAGCCGACACCTTAGCCGCCCTTCGTATGGCTAAAGAACAAAATTATATGACCAGCTTGACCATTTGTAACGCGCCAGGTTCATCGCTGGTCCGTGAATCCGATATGGTCTATATGATGGAGGCTGGCGCTGAAATTGGTGTGGCTTCAACTAAGGCTTTTACCGTGCAATTAGCGGGCTTAATGATGTTAGCCGCTGCTATTGGCCATCATAGAGGTTTAACTAAAACCTATGAGGCCGAATTAGTTCAAGCGCTTCAAAGTTTGCCAAGCAAAATAGAGCAAGCGCTGGCGATGGATCCTGACATTGAGCAATTAGCTGAAGATTTTGCCGATAAAACCCACAGCTTATTTTTAGGCCGCGGCGATCAATATCCGATTGCAATGGAAGGCGCATTAAAGCTTAAAGAAATTTCCTATATTCACGCTGAGGCCTATGCTGCGGGTGAATTAAAGCATGGGCCCCTAGCATTAATTGATGCGGATATGCCGGTTATTGTGGTGGCGCCTAATAACGAGCTCGTTGAAAAATTAAAATCGAACGTTGAAGAGGTAAGATCGCGCGGCGGGTTGATGTATGTATTTGCCGATAAAGCCGCGGCGTTTGATTCTGTCGATGCGATGAAGGTCCTGCAGGTGCCTAGCTGTCATCCACTGATTGCACCGATCATTTACACCATACCCTTACAGTTGTTATCCTATCACGTCGCAATCATTAAAGGCACTGATGTTGATCAACCAAGGAATTTAGCGAAGTCGGTTACAGTGGAATAACTTTGTTGGGGGGTAAGTCAAACCCTATTCACCCCAAACTTTGCTAATCCTATTTCTGGGCTGCTCAAAATGCCAATATAAAAAATTACTGGGCGCGTCTCAGGTAGAAAAAAAACCTATTAATCATTAATGATTTCAAAATTAAATAAAGGGCTTTTATTTCTACTGACTAGAGTAATTTCTCCTAAATCTTTAAAAGATAATTCACCCCTATAGATTGACCGATTGAAATTTCTAGGAGATCATTGGATTCTATGTATAATGGAATGAG
>JAYYUJ010000031.1:0-79776 GCA_036344075.1 Pseudomonadota bacterium | reverse complement strand
GCATCACTAGTAGAACCACTGGCCGTGGCTCTTCACGGGTTGAATCGGGCTAAAGTTAATGCCAAGGACAAGATACTAATAATAGGTGCTGGCGCCATTGGTCTAATGTCACTCATTGCACTCCATTCGAAGGGCTACCGGTGCGACCTTGTAGCGAGATATGATCATCAACGAAAAATCGCTGATTACTACCAATCTTCAACTGAGGAATCTGACGGTTATAGTCTAGTGATCGACGCTGTAGGAAGCCCAGAGAGTGTGCAGCAGGCATGCCAGAGACTGCGCCCTATGGGAAGAGTTTTGATGTTAGGGAGTTTTTGGAATGGTGCAAATTTAGATCTTCAGTTTAGCGCAAAAGAATTGACCATTATCAGCGCAACGACCTATTGTTGTGGCAGCAGTAAGCGTGACTTTAGAGAAGCTGCATCCATACTCTCAGATGATCCCTCCATCGCCAAGAATATGATTACACACCGCTTTCCTCTTGAGGCCTGCAACGAAGGTTTCAGTGTCGCCAGCGACCGCTCACAAGGCGCCGTGAAAGTTGTGTTTGACCTATCGATGAGATAATAAAAAATGAGTGAGAAGTCGAAGGACATTGCTATTTTTGTCGATGTACAAAATATCTATTACACGACCAAGCAAGTTTTTAATAAAAACTTTGATTACAGAAAATTTTGGCGGAACCTTGAGGCACAGGCTAATATCAAGTACGCCAAAGCATATGCCATAGAACGTGCAGATAACAAGCAACTACAGTTTCAAAATACCTTACGAAAAATCGGCTTTGATGTGCAACTAAAACCCTTTATACAAAGGGGTGACGGTAGTGCAAAAGGTGATTGGGACGTTGGTATCACCATCGATGTCATACGCATCGCACCAAATGTTGATAAGATCATTCTACTTTCAGGCGATGGCGACTTTGACTTATTAATGAAGTACGTCAAGGAGAGCCAAAGAATTGAGACAGAAGCTTTTGGGGTTGCGGCATTGAGCGCTAACTCTCTTGTCAGGAGTGTCACCACTTTCAGGCCGATAAATGAATCAATGTTAATAAAATAACCTTTCGCCAATTCAGCTTTCCCTTTCTATTTATAAATAGAAAACGTATATTTATTAACCTATACCCCTCCCTCATTATGGTGAAATTTATGAAACAAGTTTTAAAAGTTGGATCCTTAGCAACGCTTTTATTATTCAGTGGCAATCTTGCTGCAGAATGGGGATCAGAAAATTGGGGCTCAATGGTCTGGGGACAATCCACAGCCAATGTCCCCCTAATGGGCAGTTTTGCTCAAGTAAGCTTTTTCCTTCTGCTACTTGTTATTGGCCTGTTTGCCTCGAGACGATGGGGCATTGTCCGTAGCCTACCCGCTGTAGCAGTAATAGCATTTCTCCCACTGTTAGTTGAGGCTGATCCAATACAGCTGAACGTATTCCAAAATGGACAGGTCGCCGACGCAGATGATGTGAATGAAAACTTTCAGACAATTGCTAATGCAATTAGCACTAATGACTGTGCAACCGCATCACAACTTAATGCCGTAGAAACAAAAATAGACAACATCCAGGCAAGCGGTTTATGTAGCCAATTCGATATCGCGGTCTACAACCAGGGTAAGGTTGATGGTGCAAACGAAGTAGATATCACATCAGACAATGAGGCACTCTGTCAGGGTTCGGGAGGTACTTATGACGCAACGCAAGATACCTGCACCGTTGACATAACAACTGACAATGCAGCCCTATGCTCAAACGCTGGAGGTGACTATTTAGCCTCAACAAACACCTGTACAGTCGACATAACAACTGACAATCCAAACTGTGCTTGGGATGATTACGTCTGGAATGGTACATCTTGTATCCTTTCAGCTAGTGATGAGGCCTCAAGCTGCTCAGGTGTAAGCTACAGTTGTAATGGTAATGGTACCGCAAGAGAAATTTTAGAAGCCATAGGCTTTAGTAACTTCACTTATAATGATCCTTTTTTTGGTCATAGCACTAGCAACCTTAGTGACTGGGTATCCCAAGGCGGTGCAGTTAACACCTTCTGCACTGATAATGGTGGTGACGTAAGCGTTGCCCCAGGTAACTTGCCTACAGCTGAAAGTTGTGGAAATTGCTTTGATGCACTAATTTCATCACCACCTAAAGCCGAGGTTGTTAGTGACTCACAAGGTGTAGGGATCTGTCAGGACCTCAATGATTGTATAGCAGATTCATCTGGCCAAAATGTCTGTGGAACAGCAAGTAAGTATTCATGCACCAATAACCAGTATCTAGTGGCGAGTTGTCAACCTAGCATCTGTAATTCAAGTTGTTCTGAACCAAATCCCTTTTGCATTATGGATGAGCAGACAGAAACACAGACCTGCTCTACGAACCGAGTCGTTGTTAAACACCAATATGCAAACGGGTGGATATGGCTTCAGCACGAGGGTGGATCAAGGTATCTACGGGGTGGTCTAACACAGATTTGCGGCAGAAATGTTTCGTTTATGTATGCGCCAAATGGTAGCTACGGTGGAGTGACGCAGGTTAACATAGGAGACTCGGCTGGGTTTAATGTGGGTCAAAACTACCCAGTCAATACTGATGCAAGTGCGCCGGGTTGCCCCTAGATTCGATGACATGGCGCGCCCGGCAGGATTCGAACCTGCGACCGTCCGCTTAGAAGGCGGATGCTCTATCCAGCTGAGCTACGGGCGCAGCTTTGATTACTATTCAAAAGGCATGAGCCTTTTGAAGATCGTAAAATGGGGTGGACGATGGGGATTGAACCCACGACCACCGGAATCACAATCCGGCGCTCTACCAACTGAGCTACGCCCACCATTAACTGCTAATTTGTCGCCTTAATTTTAAGACATTAATGGCAACAGCCTACTATCCCGTTAGATCTAATATTGCGATACATAACAGACCCTAATTAAATGAGTAGGAAAAAAATTTGGTCGGGGATGAGGGATTTGAACCCCCGACATCCTGCTCCCAAAGCAGGCGCGCTACCAGACTGCGCTAATCCCCGAAATTTTCTCGATAAGACCCTAAACAAGAGGCGCGATTCTACTCACCTCGAAAGCAATCGTCAAACCCATCAAAGCCAAAAATGCCACTTTTCTCGTATAGCACCTTAGCAATTGCTGCAAAATCCAAAAAAAAAGTCTAGTAAAATCATAAGCTCAGTAGCATTCAAGTACATTTACTAGCCTCGACGCCAAGTGGTGCCATTTTGACCATCTTGCAGTTGCACGCCGGCTTCGCTCAATTGATTACGAATCGCATCGGCACGGGCATAATCTTTGGCTAATTTAGCCTCGTCGCGCGCCTGAATAAGCACCTCAATGGTTTCAGTGTCAATCGCATCATCCTTCACTGCGCTTTGGAACCACGCTTCTGGCGACTGCTGTAATAAACCCATCAATTCAGCACAGGTTAACAACAATCCTTTTAATCGTGCCTGCTCATCGCCTGTGGTTTGCATCATCGCCTTAGCTAACTGATGCAGCTCCCGAATTGCCACCGGTGTATTGAGATCATCTAGTAGGGCTAAATAAACGGGGTGTTCAGCTAAATTATTAGGCCTAATCGCCTCAACGCTACTGACCCCTCTCAAGGAACCGTAAAGACTATCTAAGGCAGACTTAGCTTGTTCAAGCAAATCACTGCTAAAAGTTAATTCAGATCGATACTGAGCGCTTAGCAAGGCAAAGCGAAGCGTTTCGCCGTTAAAATGTCCAAGCAAATCTCGAACCATTTTAAAGTTGCCCAACGACTTTGACATCTTCTCGCCATCAATATTTATATAGCCGTTATGTAACCAATAACGTACAAATGCCTTGCCACCATGAGCGCATTCGCTTTGAGCCACCTCGTTCTCGTGATGTGGAAAAATTAAATCCCGACCGCCGCCATGAATATCGATAGTTTCACCAAGATGCGTCTCTATCATAGCCGAACATTCTAAATGCCAGCCAGGTCGACCTCTTCCCCATGGACTTTGCCAACCTGGCTCATCATCCGACGAAGGTTTCCAAAGCACAAAGTCACCGGCATAACGCTTATAGTCAGCCACTTCCACACGAGCACCCGCTAACATGTCTTCCAGACTTCGGTTGGATAAGCGACCGTAATTCGCCATCGATTCAACGGCAAATAACACATGCCCTTGCGCTTCATAAGCATGGCCCTGCTCTATTAAGCGACTCACCATGCTGATCATAGGCTCAATATGGTCTGTAGCATAAGGTTGAATGGTTGGTGTTAAATTATGTAAGTCGGCCATATCCTCAAAATAAGCCGTAGCGAAACGCTGACTAATCGCATCGATCGACTCACCTGAATCAGCAGCCGCAACGATAATTTTATCATCGATATCAGTAATATTACGGGCATAAATAACATTGGGATACAACGACTTTAAAAGCCGAAATAATGTGTCAAAGACCACCGCCGGTCGTGCATTACCAATATGCACACGGTTATAAACTGTCGGGCCACAGACGTACATAGTAATACGCTGGGGATCAATCGGCTCAAATACCTCTTTGCTACGCTGTTGGGTATTGTATAGTTGCAAGCCCATTGTTAGCCCTGCTCTTGTTTAGGCCAGCTATCGCGCAGGCCAATGGTTTTGTTAAAAACGGGCTGGTCACGACTAAAATCATATCGATCTGCAACAAAGTAACCTTCACGCTCAAACTGAAAAACTTGCTCGGCTGAAGCATCTAACAAAGACGGCTCAGCGAAGCATTCCGTATGCTCACAGTATGAGTCAGGGTTAATAAATGACATGAAATCGTTGTCGCCGCTATCCTCAGAGGCTTTTTCTGGCGACTCATGACTAAACAAACGATCGTATTCTCTTATTGTGATCGGCTTGCCCTCAGTGACTGACACCCATTGAATAACACCTTTTGGCTTGATGCCATCAACAGGATCCTGACCAATGGTATCAGGATCATAACTAGCATGAACCTCTATAACCTCGCCGGTATCATCCTTCACTACTGACTCAGCCATGATCACGTAGGCATTACGCAAACGCACTTTTTTACCCATCACTAAACGCTTGAATTTCTTGTTAGCAGACTCTCTAAAGTCTGCTTTATCGATATAAATCGTCTGCGTGAATGGCACCTTTCGAGAACCCATGGTAATGTCTTGCGGATGATTAGGCGCGTCTAATTGCTCTATCTGATCAACCGGGTAATTACTGATCACCAATTTCAGCGGATTGATAACTACCATGGCTCGTGGTGCATGAAGATTATGGTATTCACGAACTGCAAATTCGAGCATAGCCATATCAACGACACCATTGACTCGGGTGACACCGGTTGCCTGACAGAAGTTTTTGATCGATGCCGGAGAGTAGCCACGTCGACGCATACCTGAGATAGTTGGCATACGAGGATCATCCCAACCAGAAACGATACCATCATCAACTAGGCGCTTTAACTTACGCTTACTGGTTACCGTATAATTTAAATTTAAGCGAGAAAATTCGAACTGTCTTGGTTGACATGGCACAGGTAACTTTTCCAAAAACCAATTGTATAAAGGCTTATGATCTTCAAATTCTAAGGTGCATATAGAGTGACTGATACCCTCAATGGCATCAGACTGACCATGAGTAAAATCATAAGTTGGGTAAACGCACCACTTGTCACCAGTCTGGTGGTGTGACACTTTTTTTATACGGTAAATAATTGGGTCACGCAGGTTGATATTAGGAGCTGACATATCAATCTTAGCACGTAACACACAGTTACCCTCATCAAAATCACCTGCCGTCATTTGTACGAATAACGCTAAATTCTCATCGATACTGCGATCTCGATAGGGACTATTAACACCTGGCTTGGTTAAAGTGCCCCGATACTCTCTCGCCTGCTCGGGGCTTAGGTGACAAACATAAGCAAGATTGTGCTTGATAAGATAGATAGCAAAATCATGTAGCTGATCAAAGTAGTCAGAGGCATAACGAATATTGCCGTGCCAAGAAAAACCAAGCCATTGAATATCATCTGCGATTGCGGTGATAAATGCCTGGCTCTCTTTCTCAGGGTTTGTATCGTCAAAGCGTAAATGACAATGGCCCTGATAGTCTGTTGCCAAACCAAAATTTACACAGATAGATTTAGCATGACCAATGTGCAAATAGCCATTCGGCTCTGGAGGAAAACGTGTGACTAGCCCTTGAGATGGCTTATCGGCCAAATCACGCTCAATAATTTGTCGCAAAAAATTAGAGGGCCTGACGGTCTCATCCTGATTGGCAGGTTCGTTATGGTGATGAATTGAAGCGCTGTCTTCGGCCATTGTTTCGTCCAAGTATAGTGATACCTATCAATCAAACTGCTCAATTGTGCCCATATTGTGAAATATCCTACTCTTGGCAACTTCAACTGAAGCATTAAAGAAGTTAGTATAACCTCTTAAACCCTAACCAGCAGTAGCATTTGGTGGGAAAATTAAGACAATTCGATAGGTAAATTAACTATGATCAAATTGAACACGAATATGGGCGTTATCGGCATTGAGTTAGATTTTGATAAGGCTCCCAATACTGCCGCTAATTTTCAACAATATGTCGAAGATGGCTTCTATGATGGTAAGATTTTTCATCGCGTCATTGATGGCTTCATGATACAAGGTGGGGGCTTTGACACTGATATGAACGAATCGGCAACTCGCCCATCAATAGAAAATGAAGCCGATAACGGTTTAAAAAATACTATTGGCACTCTGGCTATGGCGAGGACCAGTGATCCTCACTCAGCAAGCTCACAATTCTTTATTAACGTGGCGGATAATAGTTTTTTAAACCACACTGGAAAGAACCCGCAAGGCTGGGGCTATGCCGTATTTGGAAATGTAGTAGAAGGTATGGATGTCGTCGAGGCGATCAAATCTGTAGCAACAGGCTCTAGCAGTCATCACCAAGACGTACCGCTTAGTCCAATCGTTATTGAATCGGCTAGCGTTGAATCGTAATTCAACGCTAAGGGACTACTAGATGGCATTCCCCAACTCAGCGGATCATAGTCTTTTCATCTCTGATATCCACCTGTGTGAACAGCGACCTGACATCAGTCAGGCCTTTGTGGAATTCTGTGCTCACCGGGCGACGAAAGCAAGTAACTTATATATTCTTGGTGACCTTTGTGACGCATGGCTTGGTGACGATGATAATAGCCCTCTTGCGGAATTGCTTCAGCAGCAACTGCTTATGCTGTATGAAAGGGGTGTGAAAGTATTCATTATGGTGGACAACCGAGATTTCTTGATGGGTAATGAGTTTTCGAAAGCCTGCAACTGCGAAATACTACCCGACCCCTCAGTTATCAAGCTTTATGGCCAATCAATACTACTCATGCACGGCGACAGTATGTGCACCGATGACAAAGAATACATGGACTTTCGTAAAATTATTCGCGATCCAGCTATGCAAAAAAAACTGTTGAGTAAGCCATTATCAGAACGGCGCTCAATCGCTACCATGCTTAGAGAAAAAAGTCGTAGCGCAAATGCCATAAAAGCTGAAGACATTATGGATGTTACTTCATCAGAAGTATCTAAAGCCTTTGAGAAGCATGATGTAGATATTTTAATTCATGGCCATACTCACAGACCCGCGGTCCACCAAATAAAAACTAACAATGAATTTGAACTCAAACGCTATGTATTAGGTGACTGGGACAGTAAAGGCTGGTATATAAAAGCAGAAAAAAGTCAAATTTCATTACACAGCTTTGAATTTTAAATTAAGCCTTCAGTGTCTTAGACTCGGTTCTGAATTGCCACAACCTCCTAGCAATCAAAGTTGAGGAGATGGATAAACTCAACACCATGGCAAACCATAATCCTAAGGCATCACTAAGACCTGGAATATCTAAATAGAAGCCGAGTAATATGCCTACGGGTAAACCTACCATCCAATAAGCAAAGGCCTGGTATTTTGCAGAGCTAGCTGTATCATGGTATGCACGTAAGGCACATATACAGACAGCCTGAAGACAATCGAACAACTGAAAAACCGCGCCAAATAGTAAGAGTGTAACTGCAAGATCAACAACCGCACTATCCTGTGTGTATAAACCAGCGAGTTGGTTCCGTAACAGCAAAAAACAAACTGTTATTAAAAAAGCTAGGCACATACTCAAGATTACTCCGACCTTAATACTGTAAACTGCACCTTTATTATCACCTGAACCCAGTTGCTGTGAGGCCCGAATAGTTATGCCTTGGCCTATTCCAAGATAAATCATAAAAGAGGCTGATGCGATACTGATTGCCACTGAGTGCGCACTTGTAGCAGTCGGGCCAAAATACGCAATTAACATCCCTGCGCCAGAAAACATACTCATCTCTATTAAGACAGAAAAACCAATCGGTAAACCTAAAATAAAAGTATCGCGAATTCTTTGCCATTGTGGCCACTGAAAATGCCTAAAAACGGAAAGATGGCGGATCGAATGATGCCAATTTAGCATGGCAAGATTTGCAAATAAGCCTAGCCAAAGCAATAAAGCAGTTGCCCACGCACAGCCCTCAGCACCCAACTGAGGAAAACCGTAAATTCCGTAAATAAGAAAATAGTCCAAGGGGATATTAATTATGAAAATACTTAAGTTAATCCATAGCACTGCCCGTGTCAGACTCATGGCTTCAAGACTGCCCCGAAGAGCTGGCAGCATCGTCATTGGTATTGCACCCCAAGCAATAGCCAATAAATAATCATTGGCTCTTGATGCCATGCCTGCTTCAAAACCCGCATCCATTAAAAGCGTTGCTGCCATAACAATCGACAATGTACCCATTACACCCAAGCCCAGCGTCAGCCATATTGACTGATGAAGTTGACCGCGAAGACCATCGATATCATTGGCTCCATAAAAACGTCCAACCAAAGCTTGGGTAATGGAACCAATACCAAAGAAAAATAAAATTACAATATTCCAAATATTATTACCTAAGCTCAGCGCGGCTAATTCGCCAGTGCTTGCACGCCCGACTAACAAAACATCGGTTGTCCCCATCCCAATAATAGCCAACTGAGATAAAGCAACCTGCAAAGCCAATTTTGATAGTGATAAGACTTCCGTAATAAGTTTAGACATAAAAAAACAAAAATAATTAAATCAAAAAAGATTAGATTCAATCGCAATAAGAAAATCGATATTTTAACTTTTAAATCCGCAAAATACTCATAATTGAATCAAGCTCAATGTCAAGTTAACTTTCTTAATTATTGATAGCAATAGAACAAAAAAAGCACACGGAAACTTGACAGCTAGCCTCAGTTGACAATAATCCTCACTGCGATCAAAACACTATATAGATGCTGAGTTAACGACTAACCCAACTACAAGGTTAAATCATGGCTAACAATCCTTTAAATGAATTTATTAAAGACCACCTGCCGGCTATTAGCAAAGCTAAAATTGAAGTTGAAAGTTATACTAATGCGCAGTTGGTTATTAGCGCCCCGCTAGACATCAACCAAAATGACCGCGGCAAAGCCTTCGGCGGTAGCCTTTACAATATTGCATTAATGGCTTGCTGGGGAACGATGTTTTTAAAGTGTAGTGAAAAAATAGCCAAACCAAATATAGTAACCCGTGATGGTCAAATTCGCTATCGGCACCCCTGCGACGAAACCATTATTCGTGCCATCTGCAACATACCTGTAGAACGACAATGGGATGGTTTTTTTGCACACTATGAAAAAACCGGTAAAACCTCACTATCACTTACCAGCCAGATTATGAGCGGTCATAATAATGAGACGGCGGCTTACTTTGACGGTGTTTTTGTTTTATTGGACGAATGAATTAAGGGGCTATTTTCTTAAATCGTAAAGTCATCCTATCACTCTCACCAATCGCTAGGTACTTTTCTTTATCTAGCTCTTTTTGCCGAACGGTTGGCGGCAAAGTCCAAACACCCTGCGGGTGATCAGCCGTGTCATTAGGATTGGCATTAATATCAGATCTTGCTTCTAAAACGAAACCCGCTTCCTCAGCAATATCAATAACCACCGCCTCTGACAAATAACCGCTCATACCCCCACTAGGCAAAGTCGGAGACGGTCCCCTATGCTGTACTACACCCAACACCCCACCTGGTTTTAGCACGTCATAAAAAGCCTTGAAAACCTGAACAGCCACACCACTTCTTACCCAGCCATGGGTATTACGAAAAGTTAGCACACGGTCAACAGAATTATCCTCACCTAAATACATACTTTGAGGAGGAGAAAAACCAATGACCTCAGCCTTGCCAAATAAATCAGCCTCTGCCTCAAAACGATCGATCATCGCCTGAGTTAATCGATAACGATAGTTTGGCTGATCAGCCAATTCTGCATCGTAGCCAGCTGCGACATATCGGCCTTGGTCTTTCAAAAACGGCGCTAGAATTTCCGAATACCAAAGCCCACCAGGCGAAATCTCAATGACTGATAGAGTTGGCTCTATACCAAAGAAATTTAGTGTTTGCTCCGGATGACGATAACGATTGCGGAGGCGATTTTTTTCGCTACGATGTTCCCCCTCAGCCAATAATGCGATACTACTCACTGAAGTATATGGAGGAAATTTTTCAGCCTGCGCACAAACCGATATCAAAAGGAGTAGAGCGCATACAAAAAATACCTGCATTTTGATTATGAGCCTTCTTGTGTCAAACATCTAAAGTATCTCCCGATCTATTTTATGAAAAATCCAGCCGCATGACAGGCATCACTACGTGGATGGACTATACCAAATTGCAGAGCTGATGGCTCGTTCTTGTAGCGTTTGGGGGGCTGGTGCCTCAACGTTCAATATTTTCGCATCATAAGTTGTCCAGCGTGGCGTAGGTATTTCAATCACACGAGCGTAATACGCTGCCGGCTGCTGGGAATTAAAATCCGGATCTTTCCAGCGAGCAAAAAGTCCCACCCCACCAATTGAATTATCGTAGCTGGCAGAGGCGACATCAACCGTTGACATAAGAGATGGCATATTACCCTGAAAATCTATCTGGCGTTGATCTGCAGCAGCAACATTATAAACTTTTTCATGACTCTGACCGTCGACATCCAACCAAACTTTTACGATCTGTGCTCGATCAAGATTCGCTCCGAGCGGATCCTTTTCTGCGTAAATAATAAATTCTGGGCCAGAATTTGAATCAATATCAACTAACTGACCACCCATAGGCACACCTAATTTATAAGCCTGAGCCAGCCAATTTTCAGCTCCAAGGACATGATCAGGAAAAGACTCTGCAGCGAAGAAACGTAATCTTATTCTCGGCCCAGAAGTTGCGTAAGTTTCTTTGCGTTGCATTGCCTTAAATAGCGATTCACGCGTATTCTCTTCAGCCCAAATAGCTGCCAATCCCATAGCGCTCCACATACCCCCTCGGTTGTAATCACGAGGCAGCAATAATGTTTCGCCCAAGCGAATGCCTGCAGTGCCATCGCCCATCGGTAACTTGCCGTGGTAACTAGCCTCCTCTACTGGCGCGCTTGCACCGTGTCCATCACTACTACCAATGAAGCCAAATTGGTAGGGATTAATGCCTAATTTTGCATCGAGCACTAATCCCGTACGCAATGCATCGCGCGCATAACTGCCTGAGGGTAAACTCTTCGTCCCGTCTGCGCTCAAACGCAAATCATGTATTTCAAAATTAGCAAATTCATCCTGCTCTGACAGCAGTGGGTGTGTTTCAGAAGCTCCTTTGACTTGAAGGATTTCACTGATTGGCTCATTACGTAAGCGCAGTGCACTATACTCTGGTGTTATAGCGTTGCCAGAGAAATCGTTGACGCCGTACATTAGACCATTACTTAAATTGGCATTGTGTGGAATTGCGATAGCATCTTGCCCCTGTGACCTTTGTTTTTCTAGTGCTTGCCATAATGCAAGGGGGTCTTCAGAGTCTAAAGCGCTGAAGGGTCTATTAGGAACAGCCCTTGATCGATAAATAATGTTACGGTGAAGGTTATCCTCATTTGGCATAGAGGTCCATTCATAGGCGATAAATGCTGTGAATTGACCCGGTGAATTATGTCGTTCCGCACTGTCAATGATTTGCTGCCAGGCAGCGTCGGTTATAGACTGATTGGCTAAACTACCAAAATTATCTATCCTTGTTTGCAAGTCACCCATCTGGGAGATCACGGTTCTAAAATAATTGAAAGTGATGCTAAGAGGATTACCACTATTGACAATTTTTTTTAAGCGTTCGTTATTTACTAGTGGGCCATTGGCATGTCTAGCCACACCCAACCATTCAGCATGATCGGTCACTGCCGCAAAATCCAATGGTCTAGATAGACGGATAGGATACCCCAGGGCATGTTCAATGACGCCTCCCTTGGCAAAAGTATAGGCTTGATCAGGAAGTGCAGTCACACCAAAAGTATAGGCGTCATAAGACAGACTTGTATGAATATGTAAATCACCCCAATAAACATTTTTTAACGCCGAAGGCTCGGTCTTTTCTGTCATTTGTTCGACAAACTCATCACCTGAACCTTCAAATTGTGCTTCAAGACTTGGATCATGAACCTTTGAGCAAGCCATCAGCGAAAAAATACAATAAAGATAAAAACATAGTCTGTTTAACATCAAGCGAGTCAATAAGGAGCCCATAAACAATCCACCAGAAACAAGCGAAATAACCATTGTAGTTGACCTAGATCACTGCCACTCACTTTTTTTATAAAATAGCAAAGAATTAATCCAATTGGTGATCAGCGAGAGAAGCGATGACTATTTTTTGTACGCAGATAAGGGCAAAATAATAACCTCAATAGTCTTACAATTGAGCCCTAATGCTTACACTCTGGAAAGATAGCCCAAAGCAGATCAAGGGTCAGATACAATAAAGCTTGTAATCTCATTTGTCACTTCAAAAGTAGAGGAAGCAGTAATGAATAGATTAGAGGGAAAAACTGCCTTGATCACTGGCGCAGGCATGGGTATAGGCCTTGGCATTGCACATAAATATGCCCGAGAAGGTGCCAATATTGTCATCGCTGAACATAATGAAGAAGCAAGTATTGCAGCAGCCAAAGCGGTAGAGGCACACGGTATAAAATCATTAAGTATCACTACCGATGTTTGTATAAAAGAACAAGTTGATGCAGCTGTTCTTGCAGCTAATGAAGCCTTTGGTGGCGTTGATATTCTGGTAAATAATGCTTGGGGAGGCGGCAGCAATAAGCGCTTTGAATCAAAAACAGTAGCTGATATGGAGCATGGCTTGAACATGGGCGCTATGTCATCGTTTTACGCAATGCAAGCGGTTTTTCCCTATATGAAAATGAATGGCGGTAGCATTATCAACATGTGTTCATTGAATGGCGTCAATGCTCATATGTATTCTGCAGAATACAATGCCGGCAAAGAAGCCTTACGTGCAATCACTAGAACAGCTGCTCGTGAATGGGCGCAACACCAAATTCGGTGCAATATTATATGCCCTGCAGCAGCCTCAGAAGCCTATAAGCAATTTGCGAAACACAATCCTGAAAATGCAGCTGCTATGCTGCCACCGCTAGGAAGAATGGGAGATCCTGAGAATGATATCGGTGGCGTGGCATTATTTTTAGCCAGTGAAGACTCTGCCTATCTGACAGGTAATACTTTATTTGTCGACGGCGGAGGGCATATTAATGGAGTCGCTTGGGCCCCCTCACCCACTGAGTAACTCATAAGAAAGGTTATAACTAGATGATTTTTAAATCTTATTAACATATTTTCAGAATGAGAGTTGATCCACAATAGAATTAAACCCGTAAAACAAACTGAAATGTGTAATAATAGGACAAATGTCTTGCATGTCTTCAGTTTTGTAGGTTTATATGCAACACAATCATATTCATTTAACGCTTACTAAAAGCTTTACAGGAAACTCAGATATGCCATCTACTGCCATTGCTGAAAACAACGTAGCTTTACATACCCGACTTTCAACCGAAGCCCAACTAGTTCGAAATGCCTTAATCGAAAAAGGACTAGAAACCCCTCTGAGCGGTCAACACTTAACTCGTGATGAGAAATATACCCGTATAAAAGAAGCAATGACTGATGTGGTTTCGGCATTAGGGCTTGATCTAACAGATGATGGCCTCGAAGAAACCCCTCATAGAATTGCTAAAATGTACGTCGATGAGATATTTTCTGGATTGAACTATGAAGAGTTTCCTAAAATTTCATTGATTGAAAATAAAATGCACGCCGATGAGATGGTTAAAGTGAAAGCTGTAAAAGTGATCAGCACTTGTGAGCATCATTTTGTGACTATTGATGGCCTTGCCGATGTCGCCTACCTGCCCGGCGATAAAATCATTGGCCTTTCAAAAATTAATCGTATTGTGAAGTTTTTTGCACAAAGACCCCAGGTTCAAGAGCGTTTAACTCACCAAATTCTCGTGGCATTACAGACACTGCTTGAGACCGAGGACGTCGCTGTTTCTATGGACGCTACCCATTACTGTGTTAAAGCCAGAGGCGTCATGGACGCTTCGTCTAGGACTGAAACCAGCGCCATGGGTGGTCGATTTAAATCTGACTCAGCGTTACGTCAAAGTTTTTTTAAATAGTCCGCGTTAATTAATGGATAACACCCTTACCAGTAATTATTGGTAAGTCTTTAGCTGATAATATTGCTTGCTTAGCCTCACAAAGTGCAGGTATTGCGTTAATAGCACGCATGCCGGTAGCTAGACAGGTGCCGGCATTACCGTCTTTCGTTATCCTATCTTCAAACACTGTTTCTTGATTGACTGACGGACTGCCGTCGATTTCAATGCGATTGGCATGAACATAATCCATCGCTGGCCGTTCCCATTCTGGGGCTGCATCGGGATAAAGTCGGTGGATATGATCAATAATAATTTTTGGCTCACCGTCAACTATTCCCTGCAACTGTATCTGGTGAGCAGCACACTCTCCGACTGCCACCTCACCCAGCGGATAGTTAACGGTTGAGGTGCTGAACCATCGGTCATAGTGCTCAACGGTTGATTCAACTTCAACACCTACCGCTTCAGCAATCATGTATAAAGGTCCACCCCAAATGGCGGTCATCATACCTTCCATAGACAATATTGACTGCTGATCTTGAGTTGACTTCAAGCCCAGTTGAATAAGACTTTCTTGATCGGGATAGGTTCCGGCATCGATAAACTCAATAGTGCGAATAGAATTGACTTGCGCGCAAACACCCAGCAAGGTCATGGGGAATAAGTCATTACCAAAACCAGGGTCTATGCCAGCACTAAAAAAATGTTTACCATGCACGGCACATGCCTCCTCTAATTGATCAATTAATTCTTTTGGCGCTAACGCTGGGTTTTCGAAGACCCCCATTGACGTATCAACCACATTCTTTCCTGCCGCGAGTGCCGCGGTAATATTCTTCATATTAACGTCAGCATAAATTGCACTGGGACCAAAATAGGCCACTGCATCAGCCTCAAGCGCTAGAAGTTTTGTGCTATCAGTTGAAGCAAGAATTCCTGTAGCAGGCAAACCTAACAAAGTCCCTATGTCTTGGCCATCCTTCTCAGGACTGTTGACAATAACGCCAACCACTTCATAAAGCGGATGCATGAGCAATTCTCTTAGCACTGCCTTACCCACTAGCCCAGTTCCCCAAACAATTACCTTAAAAGACATTAAAACTCCACAAAATTAGTAACTTATCGAGAGAATATCGATTTTACTTTATCTTTAATCTGCTGCCAATCAGGCTCGCCATCTAACGGCGGTAACTCTTTTGCAGCTATGGCCCAAACCACAAGTGGCAACTCCAGAACAAGCGCTAAGAAGACTTGAACAAGTGAATAACCCCTGACAATCCGGCTGGCAAATTGATCATCTGCTAATTGGGTGTAACTAAACCAAACCAACATTGCTGTAGCGACAAAGCCACCCAGCGACATCAATAAAAATTGACTGCGATTATTATTGCTTGCCTGATAAGTAAAAAGGGAAATAGCATTTCTTTTCACGGAAGCGTTCATATCACTACCGCCAATAAAACCACCCGCAATATGCCCCCATTCATGAATCAAATGAAATGAAAGCGCGGTCAAACCACCCAGCAACACGCCTATAAAGTCAGCCATCAAACTGTCCCCTTTGAGCCAAGGAGACAACCACTGCCATGCCAATAGGAGGATAAAAATAAAACTTAGATCACGAATAGCCAGCTTATGAAACATCGCCTTCCTAAAATACATTATTCAACATAGGTAAAGGTGGGATTGGCCTCTTGTCGGATTTCATCTTGGCGAATCATTGCTGCTTTTTTCCAACCATCTTGAGGTAGTAAATAAAACTTTTTGGCTTTAATTCCTTGCAGCACGCGCTCGGCCATAACTGCTGGCTCAATGCCGCCAGCTATCCCCTCAGAAATCGCCTGCTCAGTCATTTTACTCATCTCAGTATCGGTTAAGTCGCCTTGTTGGGAATATTGATCGGGACGATTTCGCTGTGCCGAAGCTAGGCTAGTATTAATCAGTTCAGGACATAAAACAGAAACCCCTAACTGAGGCGCTAAAGCCTCAAGCTCTTTAAACAAACACTCACTCAAGGAGAGCGCAGCAGCCTTACTCATACAGTAGATAGAGGAAAATGGCATAGTAGTCATGGCTGCCATCGAAGCAGTATTGACAATATGCCCCTCTTCACCTGCTGCAATCATTCTTGGCACAAAGCTACGAATACCATTAGCAATGCCCATAACATTGACATCAATTAACCAGCGATAATCAGCATCAGAACATTCCCAGCTAGCACCAGCTACAAATACACCAGCATTATTACAAAGGAGATGAACAGAACCAAACGATTCAAAAGCCGCATCAGCTAAAGCATCTACAGCCTTAGGATCACTGACATCAGTAACCACCGCTAGCACTCTGGTAGGATCATTTAAACATGTAGACGCTTCAGTTAAAGCCTGACGCTCAATATCTGCCATGACTACACGCATGCCTTGTTGGTAAAACGCTTTGGCCATAGCTAAACCAATACCGCTGGCCGCACCAGTCACAACAGCCACTTTATTATCAAATTCAATCATCCGCTCACTGTATCCTAATTATTGTTGTTCAATGAAAACTTTAAATTCAGCCAAAGCAGTTTTGAATACTTTATTCACAGCAAAGCCAAACAGTAAAAAAACTAACTTACTAATGCCCGCTGGGTCAAAGGCAACTCGCCATACTAGCTTGCAGCGGCCATTTGGTAATTCAGTCAACTGATAATCTTCAGCAAAGGCATTAGTGCCTGGTTGATCAGTCTCGGTGAAGCAAAACGCCATTTGCTTATTTTCTTGCCAAGCAATAAATAACTCATCAGCAAATTTATCATTGGTAAATGTGACGCGTCGCGTCGTTCCAATACCAAAGGGCGCTGGTGTCGTCCACTCAACACCAGCAATTGAATCAACCCACAACGGCCAATCGTCAGCCCGCTGAAACGAGGCAAATACAGTTTCAGCGCTAACATTCAATTCAAGTTCATTGGTAAATACTTTAGGGGCGGTATCAAAAAATTGCATGTCAACAGTTCTGCATATAGCCATAGCATCTTCCTTATCTTATGTAAATCGATCAAATCTCGGTTAATTAAACCAAAATAATCGATCCAAAAGTCTAACAAAAACTCCATGCAAACCAACAATCAGTCTTCAAAGCCCCTAAAATGGGACCTCAGACGAAATTGACAACTCATGCCCCGTCACGGGGTGTGATAACGTTAGACTTTGCGCATGCAAGAGTAAGCGAGGGCTCTTCTTAAAAGTGGATGCGTCCGCATAAAACTCATCACCCAGAATAGCATGCCCTATCGACATCAAGTGTACACGAAGCTGATGAGAGCGGCCTGACTTAGGCTGAAGTAAAAGTCGAGTGCTATTATTTTCTTTATTGTAAGTAATCGGTTGGTAGTATGTTAACGATTTACGACCTTGCTGATGACAAACCTTTTGTTTGGGTCGATTAGGCCAATCTGTCATCAATGGTAAATCAATAGAGCCGGATGCATCGATTTTTCCGTCAACAACAGCAATATAGCTTTTATCAACCTGACGTTGTTCAAACTGAGCATTGATCGCTTTTTGGCTGGCATAATTTTTAGCAAACACCATTAAACCAGAAGTGGCCATATCAAGTCGGTGTACCACTTTTAAGCTGTCATAACGCTGTTGTAAAATAGCACTTAAGCAATTCTCTCCTGCTTGCCCTTTACCCGGAACACTGAGAAGATTTGCAGGTTTTTCAACAAATAATAAATCATCGTCTTCAAAAAGAATATCAATCACTACCAAGACCAATTTAGATGGTAACCATTAGGCGAGACAAAATCATCGGCCACAAGTATACCCGGTATCGCAGCGATGCGATCGGATGAATAAACAATGGGGTAACTGTCTCTCAGCCAAACCGGCACACCGTGCTCTTGAAAAACATTCTTCAGACTTCGATTAATTCCTTGATAACGTACTTTTGAATTATGGCTGCGATTCGATACCCAATAATCGCCCTCGATGAGCAATCTTTGGCTAGATGAGCATTGCACCGCTGTTAAGCGAGAAAGTGCCACTGCTGACAAAGGTTTGACCAACGACCAATTGTGCCTAGCCTCTAAACATTGGGCCAATTGATCAAGCTGATGGCTATCTATGAGATAAAGTCGATTACGATAAACACATAGTTTACAATCAGCGATCTTAACCTGGGCGTCAAAACGACTGGATGTAATTAAACCATTAATTTGATCCATTAATATGGTTGATGGCATCTGTAAACCATTTTTAAGCAGCCAATAACGTAGCAAGTTAGAACGCCGCCGAATCGTCAATTGGCGACACTGAATCAAGGATAGACTTTCGCCATAAGAATGCTCAGATCGATCTGAGGACGATAGATCAATAACAGCTAAATCATCAAGTAATTCCAGATCAGCTCTTAGATGATCAACAAACCGGGTTAAGAGCCCTACTGCTCTAGGCCATCGAGTAAGCAAAGGCGGCAAAATTTTATGCCTAATATAATTTCGATCAAACCGAAAATCCTGGTTGGACGGATCTTCAAGGTATTCAAGTTCATGCGTCATAACATACTGCTGCAGCTCACTCTTTGATTGCGCAAGAAATGGGCGCAGTAAAACAATGCCCGAATCGTCCAAAGTGCGTGACTTTGACATTGCCGATGCCCCACGCAAACCGCTGCCTCGCATTAGCCTCAACAACAAAGTTTCAGCTTGATCATCAGCATGATGGCCTAACAGTAATACACTAGACTGTTTATCAGCAGGTGATATTAATTCCATAAAAGCCCTGTAACGCTCTTGTCTAGCACCTGCTTCTAAACCTTCTTCACCCGCTTCAACGGTAATCTTTTTGGCAATAAACGCAATGCCTAAGTTCGAACAAAAATCTTCGCAATGGGCTTGCCAAGCATCGCTAGCAGAATCAATTTGATGGTTAATATGAATAGCCGTCAGGCTGGGTATCGGGGTTTGTTTTTGCTGGGAAAGAAACTTAAAGCAAGCAAAGAGTAAAGCTGTTGAATCTAAACCGCCAGAAAAACCAATATAACAATGCTCATACGTTAGTAACTCACCGAACAGGGAGGCATCGTTATGCATAATATCAAACCGTGATGCAAGTATAATGATTTTTCATAATGGGCTATCGAGCGCCAACCAATAATTTAAGGATTGCCGTAAGACATTAATCGCTGATATCGAGCCCCCAGCAGTTCGTCAATTGAAAGTTGAGAAAGTTCGCTAAGCTCTTTAACAAGAAACTCTTTAACCCTAGCCGCCGCTAATTCAGGGTCACGATGCGCACCACCTTCAGGCTCGAGAATAGTATCATCGACAATTCCTAGATCTTCAAGCACCTTGGATGTCAAGCCCATAGCTTCTGCAGCTTCGGGAGCTTTCTCAGAAGTCTTCCAAATAATATTCGCGCAACCTTCTGGCGAGATAACAAAATAAGTCGAGTATTGCAGCATGGCTAACTTATCACCCACACCAATCCCTAAAGCGCCGCCTGAGCTACCCTCGCCAATCACCACAGAAATGATAGGGGTTTTTAGACAGGACATAACTGACAAATTTTTAGCGATAGCATAAGAGATACCACGTTCTTCAGAATCAATACCTGGGTAAGCGCCCGGAGTATCAATTAAAGTAATGACAGGCAAAGAAAAACGCTCTGCCATTTCCATCAGGCGCAAAGCTTTTCGATAGCCTTCGGGCCGTGGCATACCAAAATTACGGCTCACCTTATCAGCAACAGCCCGACCTTTTTCTTGACCGATAACCATCACTGGCTGGCCCTGTAAACGCGCTAAGCCACCAATAATGGCAGCATCATCAGCAAACTGACGATCACCATGCAACTCATCAAAATCATCAAAGACAAGATTGATGTAATCCATGGTGTAGGGTCTTTGCGGATGCCGTGCCACACGGACAATATCCCAAGGAGTCAGTGAGGCATATATTTTTGCCGTTAACTTTGCGCTTTTTTCAGTTAACTTTGCAATCTCATCGTTTATATTGAGATCATTATCAGCTCCGACCGAACGCAGCTCTTCAATCTTAACTTGAAGGTCAGCTATAGGTTGCTCAAAGTCCAAAAAATTGGGGTTCATATACGATCACACTAAAGTAACTACGGTTGGGACTGCCGCCAACATTTTAAATAAAGTCGTTTAACATTAACGGTCAATTATAGCCATTCAAATGGTGGCATTGTAAGCAAGTTATTGAGACATCCTCACAAAACTCAAAATTTGCTCAACTATTCATCAATTGCGATTGCAAGCGCATGCGCTTTCGAACCCTAGATTGAATATCATCTCCAACTAAATACAGCGCGGGAACAAACAGTAAGGTGACAAAAGAAGCAAATAATACGCCAAATGAAAGTGATGTCACCATAGGAATCAGAAACTGCGCTTGGACACTAGTTTCTAGTAAAATGGGCGTTAAGCCTAGAAAAGTAGTCACCGAAGTCAATACGATAGGCCTGAAACGCTGAATGGCCCCGGTTAACACTGCTCGTTTAGCTGAAAAACCAGACCGCCTAAGCGTGTTAATCCGATCGATTAAAACAACATTGTCATTCACTACCACACCTGCACAGGCCATCATACCTAGAATAGAAAACATGCTTAATCCAACACCAACTATTAAATGGCCAAAAACGCCACCCATAAAACCAAAGGGTACCGCGGTAAGAACTAATAACGGTTGCCAATAAGAACGAAACATGATCGCAATGACACCGAAGATACCTAGCATCGATAAGACGGTGAAAAATAAAACTTCTCTAAGAAATTCGTTATTTTCTTGTTCTTCGCCAGCTAACCTGATGTCGACATCGGGATACTGAATCAACAAATCAGCGATAGCGCCTTCATTAAGAAGATTAACAATAGCTCCAGCACTAAAACCACGATGCACATCACTGGAAACTCGTGAGACGCGCTGTAAATCAAGCCGTTCAATTCTCTTAAAACCGTCAGTATAAACCGTATCAACGACGGCATTTAATGGCACTTGGGAGCGCGCACTACCATCTGACCCTTCACCCGTCGCAATATACATTTCATTAAGCAGCTCTTCATAGGATCTATCTTGCTTAGGATAGCGGACTAACACTTTGACATCTTCACGTTGACGAGGAATACGTTGAACTTGCTCTCCATAAAAAGCCCGCCTAACTTGGCCAACCGCATCAGCCAAACTGACTGATAAACTGGCAGCTTCTGGCTTTAATTGAAGATTAATTTCAGTCGAGGGACTATCCAATGAGGTGCCAATGTTATAAAGACCCTCAACCTTCTCCATTTGATTCGACAATGCTGTCGAAAATGACTCTAGCTGTTGTTGATCATTGCTTCGAATTACGAACTCGATTGGCTTGGGTAAATTAAAAATAGTAAAACCAACATTTAAATCTTTGACCAAAGGTAAATCACCAATTAATCGCTGTAATTCTCGAGCCAAGACATCTGAACCCACTGGACGGTCATTACCGTCCTCTAACAGCACCGTGACACGAGCTTTAGACCCATAAGCTGTCACATGAACACCTTTTACCAACTCGTACTGATATTCATCATTGAACTTTTCTTTAAGCTTGTAAGCAGAGTTCTCAAGATGGTCGGCGATTAACATCAGCTGATTGAATGAACTGGACTCAGGTAACACGACTTCGGCTGTGACATAATCAGAAGTCACTCTTGGAAAAAAACTAAACGGCAGCCAACCTCCTCTTATAGACGCCAATGCAAAGATAAAGAAAAAACCGAAGGCCAACAAAATCAGACGTTTATAATTCATAGTCCATAATAAAACTTGCTTATAGTGAGAGGAAGCAAATCGCGGAATAGACCCTGCAATGTTAAGACGGACGCGTTCAAGTCGAGCTAGCTGATGGCGCAACGAGACAATCGTTTGATTTCTTCGTATCAGATCCATACGAGCCAATAAAGATTGCTTAGTATTCGCAATATGCGATGGTAATAACAGCAGAGATTCAAATAACGAAAAGAATAATGCTAAAATAACCGGCGTTGCCATGGTTGCAGCCTCAGGCCGCTCACCAATAAAAAAGAATGGCGTGAAAAAAATCATCGTACTCATCACAGCAAACCAAACTGGCAACATAACCGACAAAGTGCCATTAATTGCCCCTTGGCGTTTGTCACCGGTCATCTCTTGCTGACTATAAATCGACTCGCCGACAATAATTGCATCATCAACAACAATACCTAAAATCATAATGAAGGAAAACATTGAAATAATATTCAGCGATACCGGGGTAAGAATAAGTAGCCATATGGCGCCCATAAAGGCAACAGCAATACCACTGCAGACCCAAAAAGCCAATGATGGTCTAAGGAATATAAGTAAAACAATAAAAACTAGCAGTAAGCCACTGGAACCATTGTAAATGAGCGTATCTAGCCGGCCTTGATAGCTAATTGATGCATCAGACCAGATCGATAGCTCGACCCCGTCTGGTAAGAGCGATTGTTGCTTCTCAACATAATTCCTCACTGCTTTACTGGTAATGAGAATATTGGGGTTATTTTGATTGATAATCCATATTTCTAGGGATCGAAGGCCATCTAATTCACTGTGAATATCGGTATCAACAAAACCGTCGACAACCTCTGCAACATCACCTACCCTCAGAATCGCACCATCAGAATGACGACGAATCGGTAGCTCTTCAAAGTCAACTGCTTGGTATGCTTGACCACGCGCTTGCATCGTAATATCACCGGCATCATCTCTTATCTTACCTGCTGGTTGATTAAAAGAGTAAGAGCGTATTGCTTGCGCCACATCATCAAAGGTGATGTCATATGCCAATAAAGCATCTCTTGATATCTCAATTCCGAGCTCATAATCTCTAGGAGTGTGTAACTCAGCTATTGCAACGGATGGGAAGGCAGCCAACTCCTCTCTCATAGTCTCAGCGAGCTCTTTAAGGTCTCGTTCTGAAACCTTTCCTGAAAGCTGAAGTCGCATCATAGTGTTGCGCCACCGCTGATCGACAATAGTAGGTGGTTCAGCATCCGGTGGAAAACTATCAATCGCATTAACATTGGCTTCAATATCGTTCAGCAATATTTGGGTATTCTCTCCCTGCTTAAGCTCGATGATCACTTCGCCGCGCCCTTCAATCGCAGATGAACGTATCTCTTTTATACCGCCTAATTGCTTAACAGCTTCCTCTATCCGCTTGCAGATATTCACTTCAACTTCTTTGGGGCCAGCACCAGGGTAATTGACTGACACTTTGATAGTATCAATCTTTATTTGCGGGAAAAATTCCTTATCTAACAAGGGAAAAGTCAACAAACCTGACACCAAAATGAATACCATGAATAATTTGGCGGCTATAGGATTGTCAATAAACCAGGTTACAACGCTTCTCATGAAAAAACTCGCTTATTCTCGTCGGGCATTTTAATCACTAGCGGAGATGACGTCTGCTTGAATATCATGTTGCTGACCAGCGTCTGAAGCCGATATCTGCATACCCTCATAAGCAAACGGTAGATCTGAAATGATCACTGCAAGATCGCGCTGACCCTGAAAGGATTTAGGAAGCTGGACTAAAGCAAAATCACGATCAACTTGTAAAGGCGTAATCGTTTGATTTACCAATCGACCATCAACCAGTAACCAAATCAAATTTTTCTGCCTTAAGGCTTTTCTAGGAATCTGAATCGAGTGCTCAACACTATCTCCCTCAATCATTGCTGTCAGGTATTGACCCATTGCAAGTGGCGGATTCATCTTCTCAACCTTGCTTCTGACTTCGAGCTGTGCATTTGTCAAGGGTTGAAATGGGTTTTCAAGACTGGCGACTAGGTAATATTGACGACTGTTCTTGTCGACAGCTGCTTCAATACGATCAATATGAGCCGTCCACTGAAACTGCTTTACACCATATTTGGCAAAAAGTTTGACTTGCTTAGTAGCCCCATAGATTGTTATTAACGCACGCTGATCGGCAGTGATCGGAAGTCTGACTTCAGCTCTCGCGGTACTGTAGATATCAGCCAGTGGCATGCCTTGAGTAACGAACTGACCTAAGTCAGCATACTTAGATAACAGCTGGCCGGTGAATGGCGCTTTAATTTTAGTGCGAGATAAATTCAGTCGAGCCTGTTGTATGTTAGCCTCGGCGCTCGCAACAGCCGATTGAGCACTGGCTAATTGTGGCTTTCGTAAAAATAAATCATTTGAAGCTTGATCACCAAGATCGCGCCATTCTCGTTTAGCCTGTTTAACCTTCCCCAACTCTGACGCGAGTAATTGCTTGGCATTTGCTAGCTCAGCTTCAGCATTGAGAATAGAATTCCGGTAGTCATCATCCTCAAGACTCAATAATACTTGACCGGCCTCAAAACTGCCTCCTTCTACAAAGGCATTGTCTATCTGCTTTATTCGACCCGAAACCTGAGCAGACAATACACTGGATGTTTCTGCCGTCACTAAGCCTTGGCTTTTTAGCCAAACACGGTGACTTGTGACATCAAACAGGGCAACATCTACGACTACATCTTTTGGCTCTTCACTAGCCTTAATGGCAGGCTCAGGCTTACCGGACACTATCAACCAAGCAATAAGAGATCCCAGTAACAAAACGACCACATAGTAGTGAGATTTTTTTTCAGAGCCAAGCATCAATTCACCTGATTTTTTAAAAATAATAATTTTATATTCTAGCAGAAATTAGAACGATTATTATGATTGCATACCAGGTTAGTTAAAACGCTTATTATTACCCAATTTTTGATAATTAAATAGAGCAAACGAGAGCTGTTTGCAATTAAACTTTTTGCCTAACTGGATCATTACTGACGCCCTATTGATTCATGCAACCAGTTTCGATTAACATCTCAAAGCACTAGGCGACCACTACACTTAGAAATAAATCTTTTATCTATTTATATGACAATTAAGGCATACCATGACTATTAGCTCTTGGGATCCAAATGAAAAAAAAACCAGCGCTAACGATCAAGTGGATACCGAATTATTAGCCTGTTTTATCGCTGCGACAAAAAAGCTACCCTGTGAATTAGATACAATTCTCCCTAGCGAGCAGCTTCAACAATCACAAATCATCCAGGCCAGCGCTTCAGCGTGGCAGACTGCCATTGCTGAATTCAGCAATGAAGAATTGGTTTTACTGATTCAATTTTTTACGGTTATTGAAGCTCAACTAACCTCTTGGACTGCAGGCGCAAAATCTCCAGCCATCTTGATTAATAAAGAGCTGCGGCGCCGGGGTGAAAAGTTAAACAAAGAGATATTACTGTGGATAAAAGATAACACCGACAACCGCTTTATACCCAATGGCTCACCGATTTAAAATGAACCTAGAGTGCAATAGATCTATCTCAATCCTTGGTTTTATTAAATTTTGCTAACTGCTCGGCAGTAGCCTCCTGCTGATAGGCTTGCTTCCATTCTGAATAAGGCATGCCGTAAATAATTTCTCGAGCGCTGTCGTAGTCAATCACTTGGCCATGATCTTCGGCGGCTGCCATATACCATTTAGACAAACAGTTTCGGCAGAAATTAGCCAAATTCATCAAATCAATATTTTGCACTGATTTATTCTCATCCAAGTGAGCAATTAAGCGACGGAATACCGCCGCTTCAATGGCCTGTTGGCTATCGTTTTTTTTACTCATAAAATTCCTTCCAACTGAATAACGACTAGGATATAAAACACTACAGCGATTGGTAATAATCCATCAAGATTTCTGCCACTTCAGGCCGTGAAAATTCTGGCGGCGGCGCGATACCATTACCTAACATTTCACGTACTTTCGTGCCGGACAGCAAAACGAAATCTTCTTTGTCATGATCAGGTGCGTCTTTCATCATCACAACCTTGTTAAGCTTTTTAGAATAAGCGGTATGGTCCGCTTCATAGATATCAATCTCTAATGCTCCCTCTGGCACCCTCTCATCAAAGATCTTCTGCGCATCAAAGGCACCGTAATAATCACCAACCCCTGCATGATCACGACCCACAATTAAATGCGTACAACCGCAGTTTTGACGAAAAACGGCATGCAATACGGCCTCTCTTGGACCAGCATAGAGCATATCAAAGCCGTAACCTGTCACCATCACAGAATTAGGTGGAAAGTACAATTCGACCATTTTACGGATTGAGGCATCTCGAACCTCTGCAGGAATATCACCCGGCTTTAACTTACCAAGCAACATGTGAACTAAACAGCCGTCCGCACCTAAATCCTCTAGTGCCATACGGCATAACTCTTCATGCGCACGGTGCATAGGATTTCGAGTTTGAAAAGCCACCGCTTTTTGCCAGCCAAGAGATTCCATTTCAGAGCGAATTTCAACCGCTGTTCGATAGGTATCAGGAAAATCATTTTGAAAATAAGAATAGCTAAGCACGTCAATGGGACCGGATAATAAGACCCTCCCCTGAGAAGTGAATGCCGCAACGCCTGGATGTTCAGAATCTAATGTACCAAAAACTTGTTCAACTATTGCGTCCATCTGCTGATCTGAGACTGTTTCAATCGCTTCAATCTGCATAACGGCTAAAACTGGCTGCCCGTCGACATTGGGATCTTTTAACGCAATCCGCTGACCCACTGAGATACCATCAGCACTTTCGACTAAGTTAACAATTGGAACAGGCCAAAATAAACCGTCAGCGGTATGCAGAGATTCTGCAACCGAGACAGCATCAGTAAGATTCATATAGCCCGATAACGGGGTAAAGTAGCCAGCGCCTAACATGACTGCATTGGCAGCTGCCGCAGAACTGAGCGTAATAGAGGCTAAATTATTTGCTTCGTTAAAAAGTGACTCTCTTGCTGATGGATCAGCAACATATAGTGGCATTAAAACATCGGCGCCATGGGGCTTAATCATTGAGTGCTCCGTCTATTAGTTAACATTAATTGGATATAAAATATTATATGATGCCGCGCTCGCGCAAAACATTTAAAAGAGTATCAACCTCTTCTTGCAAAGACATTTCATGGCTATTCAAAATAACTTCGGCGTTAAGCGGTGCCTCATAAGGATCATCTATGCCCGTAAAGTTTTTGATTTCACCAGCGCGTGCTTTTTTATAGAGCCCTTTTGGGTCTCGACTTTCAGCAACATCTAAAGGAACGTCTACAAACACTTCAATAAAATCCATGCCCGCTTCTTCATGTAACTGCCTAACGGTATCTCTATCTTCACGATAAGGACTCACAAAGCTCGACAAGGCTATTACACCCGTATCGACGAACAACTTCGCTATTTCGCCAATGCGACGAATATTCTCAGTTCGATCCTCGGCAGAGAAGCCTAAGTTTTTATTGATACCCAGGCGAACATTATCACCATCAAGACGGTAGCTTAGCCGACCAGCCTCATAGAGCGCTCTTTCAAGAGCAACGGCAACTGTGCTTTTTCCACTGCCAGACAAACCCGTAAACCAAAGCGTTGCACCTTTTTGGCCCAGTAACTTACCACGATGCTCACGACTGATGTCTCCTTCATGCCAATATACATTGGTAGCTTTTTGTTCTGTCATAATAATATCTCAACGTAATGAAAGGGTAGGCCCAATGCAATATTCAAAAACCACAATGATAAACGGCAAAGAATGATTAGAAGTCCCTCTAATGAAAAAGTCTGTTCATCATACTCGCAACAGCTAATTGCATTTGGCTATCAGACTTTAGGGTGGCGTATTCTATGACATCGGAACAAAACAAACAAATATGGACCAAAAAAGAGTACCTGAGATCAAAAAATAAAAAAGAAAATATTTGATTAAATTCATGGGGTTAAAACATAATGCAAAATATGAATATTAACGATATTTAGTAAACACAAAGATTAAAGCGACAGAATTAAATGTTTATTTTTTGATCGATTGGTGTGCGTTTATCTACGTTAACACAGCACGAAAAATTAGAACATAATTAACTAAAACAAACTTTAATGCTAACCACAAAGAACGCTTAGTAAACTAATTGGCAAAAACTCTTTAGGCCTAATGATTACGAGCTGAGTGCTATGAAATACTGGATATCCCTAGTTAACACCACGGAAGTCGATCAATTTGTTGAGATTGCGAAAAAAGCAGAAGAATTAGGCTTTGATGGAATTTCTGTTCCTGATCATCTTATTTATCCAACCAATATAGAAACACCTTACCCCTACACAGCTGACGGAAAAGTCTGGTGGCCGAACACTAACCCTTGGCCAGATCCCTGGGTGACATTAACCGCTATGGGCATTGCAACACATCGCTTAAGACTTGCAACCAATATTTACCTTGCCGCCCTCAGAGACCCTTTTACCGTTGCCAGAGCAGTGAGCGGTACCGCTATTTTCACTAACAACCGCGCAATAATGGGCGTATCGGCCGGCTGGCTAAAAGAAGAGTTTGATTTGATGGGTATTGAGATGAAAGATCGCGGCAGGCGCCTTGATGAGATTATTGATTGTGTGAATGCGCTCAACACCGGTTTACCCGTATCGCATCATGGTGAGTTTTTTGATTATGACAATGTTATTCTATCACCTGCTCCGACAAAACCCGTGCCCGTATGGGTGGGCGGAGCCAGCAAGCCTGCCTTAAGGCGAGCCGCCAATAATGATGGCTGGCTAGGTGTTCCTATGACACTTAAAGACCTATCCAAAACAATTAATACATTATTTCAGCTCCGACGCGATAACGGTAAGTATGAGCTTCCCTTTGAAGTATCAATAACTGCCTTAGAAGCAATAACACCAGAATTTCTCGATAGCTTAGACCCTGCCGGACAGTACTTCTCAAATGTTTTACCTTGGACTCCCTCACCTTGGGGTCGTGCATTTTGGGTTAAGGAAGGAGAAGACCATACCCAATTAGAGATAAAATTTAAGGCCATGGAGCGGTTTAAAAAAATGATGCAACAAATGAATATAGGGCAACAAGATTAGCCAAGTTGGTAAAAAATAACCTATACTTGACAGCCTAGGATTGCTGGCTACTAAGGGCTGACTCACCTCAACCCAGCCATAAGAAATCGGTTGGAGATTACTGAGAAATGCCGAAAATTATTTTACTGCTTCTATGCTGCTTCATTGGTTTTTTTGCCTACCGATGGATACGCAATCAATATCAAAACAACAGCCGCCATACAGCTATTAAGCTCACCATGGCTTTGGTCGTCGTAGGCCTATTAGTCCTTGCAGTCACTGGTAAAATTCATTGGGTGGGAGCGGCACTTGCGAGTCTTATAGCGGCTCTGCGGTTTGCACTGCCAATGCTAATAAAAAGCTTACCATTAATTGCTCGCCTCTTTGGCCAACGTCAGCAGGCGAATAAATCACAGAGCGACACGCCTATCTCATCAACCGAAATGAGCAAACAAGAAGCCATGGATGTGCTGGGATTATCTAAAGAACAACTAAATGAAGAGACCATTATTCAGGCCCATCGAAGCCTAATACAAAAGGTGCACCCAGATCGAGGCGGCAACGCTCATTTGGCACAGCGCGTCAACTTAGCTAAAGACTGTTTATTAAAGCAACTCAGCTAAAAACCTCGAGATTTAATCTCGTCGTGATTAATGATTAAACGTTGCGCCTCTTCGATATGCAAGGATTCGATAAGCTTGCCATTTACCACCGCTAAACCCTCACCATTTTGCTCTGCCTTCTGCCAAGCCTGAAGAATATCTTTTGCTTCAGCAAGTGCTTCTGGATTCACACCAAAAATGCTGTTAGTAATTGACAGTTGATTAGGATGGATCACTGTTTTGCCAGTAAAGCCAAGCGATCTTCCTTGCTCTACCTGTTGGGCTAATAACGCCTGATTGTTTAAGTTGAGACAGACACCGTCCAGAATATCAACGCCACACTCTCGAGCAGCAAGCACGCATTGGGACAGAGAAAAAAGCAAGCCTAAGCGCTGATCATCGTCACCTAAACGCAATTCTTTAGCTAGGTCAGAGGTCCCCATGACAAGACAGTTAATTGATTCATTAGCCTGAACTATAGCGCGAACATTCATAACCCCGGCCGGTGTTTCAATCATGGGCCAAAGGCTCAAATGGTCGAGATTAGCAGAGTCTAGAGCATGCCGAACGGCCAAAACATCATTAGCGGCACCAACTTTTGGTACTGCAATAGAAGATAAATATAGATTTGGGGGTAATGTCGATAACAATTCAGGTAGGTATTTTATGTCTTCATGATACCATTCGCTGTCGACCGCATTAATACGAAGCACTAATTCTCTCGGGCCATAATTTGCATGAGCAAGCTGTTCGCAGAGCGTCTGCCTAGCCAAACCCTTATCGCAAGGAGCAACTGCATCTTCAAGGTCAAAAATAATAACATCAGCCGGCAACGATTGCGCCTTAGTCATAGCTCTTTGATTAGTAGCTGGCATATAAAGAGCTGACCTTCTAAGAGCTTTTGAAACTTTATGATTAATCATAAAAAACCACTAAATATTTAAAATTGATTTTATCCATGGGATAGTCAGACGGCGCTTTGAACTTAAGGCCTGGACGTCTAAATCGGATAATAGCGCACTAAGATCGCCAAGATTACGTGAGCATCGAGCCAACAAAAAATTAGCCACATCAAGGGATAATTTTAATCCTAAACGATTCGCTTTGAATTGAAGCAAGTCTACTTTCTGCGCATCATCCAAGGGTTGTAATTGAAACCCTGTTGCCCATTTCAATCTTGATTTAAGATCAAGCAAGTCACAGTCTAAATCATTAGCAAGCGTATGGGCACCTAACAACAGGCAGGCATTGGGCTTATTTTTTAACTTCTCTAGCAAGTAAAAAAGTTGCTCTTGCCAGAACCGCCGCCCACCAACAGCATCTATATTATCTATCACTAACACATCAAAAGTTTCTAATGAATCAAGATAGCTAGCAACCGCTTCATCATCAGCAGACTGTTCAAAGATCTCAAGTAACGTAAGAAAATCAACATACATAGCTGAAAAACCAGCTTTTAAAGCCTCTGCAGAGCACGCCTGCAGCAAATGACTAACACCGCCACCCTGACTGCCGGTAAGATAAATCCATCCCGGTGATCCCTTCGATAACTCACGTATTGATTGAACAGCAATTGAGTCACGCTCAGACCAAAAGCTCTCAAAAATTGCCTCATCATCTAACTTTAAAGCTAGCGGTACTTGTTTGGAAATAATTCGGGTCAAAATAAATCCTATTGTGCTTTGCGTGTTAACTGATAATTATTTCAGCTTCTGGCTAGACTGATCAAGCTCGTCATTATAGAGATGACTGGCCTTATAGTTACTTAATCCCTCTGCAGCCAACACGGATAGAATAGCCGTGACAGGTAATGCCAGCAGCACACCAACAAAACCGAATAACTGTCCGCCCGCTAAGATAGCAAAAATAACAACGACAGGATGCAGGCCGATTTTATCTCCGACCAAGATCGGCGTTAAAAACAAACTCTCTAGTAACTGCCCGACACCAAACACCAATAACACCGCAAGTAAATATATCCACTCTTGAAACTGGGCAAGTGCAGCAATACCTGCCAGCAATATGCCTACTACGACACCAAGATAAGGCACAATACTTGCTAAACCCGCAGATAGGCCTAGCAATAAGGCTAAATCAATACCAATAATACTCAAACCGACAGCATATATTAAGCCAAGCAGTGACATAATCAGTAGCTGCCCTCTTAGGAATTCACCTAATACCGCATCGCACTGAGTCGCTAGTCGCTTAACTTGATCCACGCGTGAGCGTGGAAGTATCTGTAGTAATTGCGCAACAAAAAAATCCCAATCACGGAGCATAAAAAACGCCACCACTGGTACTAAGGCAAACGCACCTAGCCAGGCAATAACGGCATAACCAGAGCGGGTTAAATTACTCACCAATAAACCTAAAAAACCACTAGCGCTCTGCCAGTCACTTGAGAGCTTACTCTTAAGCTCATTAAATATTTCTGCAGGCTCATTTAGGCCAGTTAAACTCTGTAAAAACGGGAGCGTCTGCTGATAAAACCATTCGATAATGGTCGGCAGTGATTGTAATAAAGAATCCATTTGAGCGGCCAATAAAGGAATTAAAAAAAGCAAAACTGCAATAATCAAAGAAGCTAAAAAACTAAAAATAATTATCACGGCAAGGGTTCGAGACAGCCCTCTTGCTTCCAATTTATCAGCCAAGGGATCCGCTAGATAAGCCAATAATCCAGCGATAACAAAAGGTGCCATCATGCCACGCAAGAGATAGACGATAAAACATAATGAAGTAGCTGTTCCCAGCCAAAAGAAAACTTTAAATTTTGCATCATCATTCATCTCGAGACAATCCTAAAATTATTGAGAAACTCTATTATAGTGATTTATCGCTGGCGCCAAACATAATGTAAGCTCACCATATTAGTTTTTTGTTTAGCATCAATGCTTGGCATTAAATTCTTGGATGATTGCAATTCTAGTGAATCATTTAACGCCAGCAAAGCTTGGATTTTTTGCAATTGAACCACCGCATCTAAATAAAAATAACAGCTTGATTCATCCACCGAATGGAGCCGAATAGTATCTAAAGCCGGAACAGCGCGCAGAGATTGACTTAAGCGGGTAAAATCCAGTAATGAATGAACACCATCAACTTGTATCAGCCATTCATTATTCGGCCTCTTTTCTGAGGTCACAACGGAATAATCATTAGCCATTTTATCGGCGATTAAGTTGATGCCTAAATCACTAAACTCAAGTAGGTTATCGCCTTTGTAAAATTCAACCAGCTCGCTGTTTTGATAATGTAACGTCCATTGTCCATACCATTGACCGGAAGTCATGCGGCTGATTTTACCAGCCAGAACTGCACCATGAGCATAACGGTCAGAACTGGCGATAATTTTATCCATAGATAATGCCCAAATATCGTCTTCGCTGATAGTAGAAAGTTCTTCCAAATCTAATAACGGCTGAGCAATAGGAATACCTCTCCGTTTTGCAGCGGCTTGCAGTTGACTAAAGTGGCCCGGAGAGCGCTCACTGTTAATGATCTGACGCTTAGCGCCATCTTGAACCACCAGCCAAATAAGCACTTCAGGTCGACTCGCTTGCCAAAAGGGTGCTGAGGCTGACATTAATAACTGCTTAACCGCTTCTGGTTTGAAGGCAAACTCAACCATCAGCTGCGAGGATTGAATATTCTTTGACATTTTAGTTCCAGCAATACGCGCATCATTTGTCATCACTTGATAAGCCATATAATCAGCCGATGGTGTTGTTTCTTGATAATAAGAATAGCTAGCAAGAAATTTATCCGCTGAAGCAATATTTTTGGCCAATACAGGGTATTTCTTTACCGCATCCATATCGCCGGTTACTCGCACAAAAACCGTTTCCAACGCTTTTTGACTTGCCAATAAACGCTCTCGTTTAACTTCTGAATCTATAGCTAGCTTAACACTGTAAAGATCAATAAATTCAGCTCCCACTGAAAAACTACTATGAATAAAAAAACAAGCCAGCATAAATGCTGAGCGGTTCGCTCGTAAAACCCTCATCGAAGCGCACCTCATGCGTTGCAACAATAAGTTAACAAATAAATGCTTCAACCGTTTCTTCATGAGGCCAACTTCTCTGCCAAAAGTCTAAGCGTAGTTATACGGGAAAGAGAAAAAAATCAAATAAGAGCACTATTACTATACCAAGAAGCCATCAAACTTTAACAGTGAAATCACGGCACTTCTTAGCAATCTGGCAAAAAGGCCATTAGTAAATACTGCAGATTAGTAAGCAATCAAGTACAATACAAATTAATCAATTAAAACTGAATATGGCATCAGCATAAGATGCTCGCTCTTGAAGGTTTGTACGTAAAATGAGCAATGATGATCTCAAACCAAAGGCTGTCAGCCTGTCCTATAAGGATGCTGGCGTTGATATTGATGCAGGTAATGCACTAGTAGAGAGAATCAAAGGTGTAGCAAAAAAAACAATGAGACCCGAGGTCATGGGTGGCCTCGGAGGATTTGGGGCGCTTTGCAAACTTCCTAGTTCCTATAAAAATCCCGTATTAGTTGCCGGAACTGATGGCGTTGGAACCAAACTTAAACTCGCCCTCGAAAGTGGTTATCATGAGGGAGTGGGTATTGATTTAGTTGCCATGTGCGTTAACGATCTCGTCGTGGCCGGTGCCGAACCCTTATTCTTTCTTGATTATTATGCCTCAGCTACGCTGGATGTTGATATCGCGGCCACAGTTGTTGAGAGTATTGGTGAGGGATGCCTGCAAGCTGGCGCGGCCTTAATTGGCGGCGAAACGGCCGAGATGCCTGGTATGTATGCCAAAGGCGATTACGACCTGGCAGGCTTTTGTGTGGGTGTTGTAGAAGAAGATGGTGTTATTGATGGCTCAAAAACCGCCGTTGGTGATGCCATTATCGCCCTCGCCTCCTCAGGCCCTCATTCTAATGGCTATTCCTTAATACGAAAGATTATCAGTCATTGCGACGCTGACCTAGATCAAGACTTCGGTCAATCAAGCCTCGGAAAAACGTTATTAACACCGACACGAATCTATGTAAAATCATTACTCAAGTTGCAAGAAAACATGACTATCAATGCCATTGCCCATATCACAGGCGGCGGTTTATTAGAAAATATTCCTCGTGTTTTACCCGATAATACACAGGCAGACATCAACACTAACAGCTGGAAAATGCCAGCTATTTTTGATTGGCTGAAGCAGCAAGGAAACGTTAAAGAAGAAGAAATGTATCGTACATTTAATTGCGGTATCGGTATGATCGTAGTCGTTCCTGCAGCTCAGCTTGAGGATTCTATATCGCTACTAATAGCGGAAGGTGAAAACGCTTGGCATGTCGGTAATATCAGCGAATCAACACAAGGTAATGCTCAAGTGAACTTAGTTGACTAGCCCAATGAAAAAAGCCGCAAGCATCGTCGTATTAATTTCTGGTAGTGGCAGCAACTTGCAGTCTATAATTGAGGCCTGCCAAAGTGATAAAATTAACGGCCAAATCAAACGAGTCATCAGTAACCGCCCGAAAGCTTTTGGACTCCAAAGAGCCACTGAAGCGGGTATAGACGCTCTCTGCATTGATCATACAGAATTCGATTCGCGGTCTGCCTTTGACGCGGAGCTTGCCGAACGCATCATCGAGCTCAAACCCGATATCGTGGTGTTAGCTGGCTTTATGCGCATTTTAACTCCTAAATTTGTGGCTACTTTTGAGGGCAAATTATTGAACATCCACCCCTCATTGCTGCCTAAGTACCCTGGACTTAACACACACCAACGCGCTATTGATGACGGACAAAAACAAGCGGGAGTGACAGTCCATTTCGTTACCGCAGAGCTAGATGGCGGGCCATCAATACTGCAGGCAGAAGTGCCTATCTTGGACAGTGATAATGCCGATAGTTTAGCGGCCAAAGTCCTGATCGAGGAACATAAGATTTATCCTCAAGTCATTGCCTGGTTAGCAGAAGAAAGACTAAAACTGATTAATGGAGATGCCTTTCTTGACAAACATAAACTCCCAAAACATGGTTATAAAGACGATTAAAAACACGCGTGCTATTCAATTTTTAATATTCTTACTATCGCCTTGCATACCTTTTAAGCCATTCATTTTATTTGCATTAACGAGCTTGCCGCTGATTCTCTGTATCTTTCTTTATTCATCATCGTCGTGGTCTTCATTGCCAATGACAGACACTGATTCACTCACCAAAGCCCTTAACTATGAGGCCCGTTATCATGCCAGAATAGAAGGCCTAAGTGTCAAAGGGATAAAAACAATAACAAAAACGGGTGATAACCGTTACCAAGCGAGCTGGAAAGCTAAGGCTATGTGGATGAAAATTGACGAGTGGTCTGAATTTGAAATAACAAAAGATAATATGATCAGACCCATTCAATATCACTACCAAAAAAAGGGTTTTGGTAAAAACGAGAGAATTAATTTATATTTTGACTGGAAAAATCAACGATTAATCGGGGAAACAATTAAGGATAAAACGGTTAATAAAAAAAATTTTTCTCTTACAACTGGCGTGCAAAACAAACTTACCTATCAAATTCAAATGCAGTTAGACCTCATCAGCAACTCACTGACCGGCTCCCTGCCTGAAACACTGTCCTATAATATTGCCAGCGATCAAGGCCTTGAGCAATATTTCTTTACGCGAAAAAATGATATATCAGGTGATCGAAAATTAGATAAGAAAAACCTAACCGTTTTTAGCCGTCAAAAGAAAAATAGCTTATTTGAAGTTCATTTCGACCAAGACATCTTTTTTATTCCGGCGCTCATCCGTCAAAGCAAAAATGATAAAACCAATGAGATTCACCGAAATGACTGGAAGTTATTAATCAACTAAAAACGATCAGCTACACGAGTGAATACCACTAATAATAAGTAATTACTTATCCTCTAATTTCACTGAAAATCGATCAGTGTAGAATTTAAATCGCTCATAAAGTGCTTCTTTATTTAAGCCAAAATCTTTTTTCAAATCATAGCGAACTCGACCATATTTACCACGAGGATTGGCCGTAATATACGCTTGCATGGCACTCATCACTTGGTTGGTCATCGGCAATCCCGCAAGCGCATAAATACGCTCAATGGTCTGAATATCCTCCGACATAAACTGATCAAAATTCACGTGAATCACCTGCTCTGCTGGCAGACTGTCAATATCACGCACGCAAGCTTGCAACATGCGCTCAACTCGATCAACCCAGTAATCGCCAATCGCATGCGCATCCACGGGTGAGCGACTCATCCGAGCTGAATAAGTCACCATCGTAATCAGTGATGTTGCCACTGAAACTGGGTCACGATGAGGAATGACAAATGTCGCATCGGGAAAAGTGCTCTTTAGGGGTTTCAACTGCTCCATATGTTGCGGCGATTTTAAGATCCATCGATCAGGCCCACGCTGCCATTGCAGGGCCTTCAATGCGCGCTTCATGTATTGATAATGTGGCGTTTGATCATGCGCTAAATAATAATCTCTCCACTTAGGCATTAAGGCATAGTTTTCAAGCAACATCGTTGAAAAATCAAGAAACTGTAACTCAATCTCTTCGTGAACATGCTCAGGATACATATCATGCATATTTTTAAAATACGGCATGATTTGATCTTGCATGGCTAATTGATCGCGGCAACGTTGAATCCGAGGATCTTCACCCCCAAGCTGTAAATCTTCATCCGGATCAGGAAAAGGCTCAAGCGACTCCCAATATGGCAAAGACCGCAACCGCTTGTCGACAGAAATAAGGTTTAGCATATGGGTTGTGCCGCTTCGAGGTAAGCCAGCAATAACAATAGGTTGCTCAAAGGGAATATCGTCAATTGAGGGGTTTTTATTCATTAGATCGACAAACCGAAGCCGTTGCACAAGGTTACGCACCAAAAAACCAAAGCTCAGCGATCGACCCATGGGACTAAGCCCTGCGTCTGCATCCATCTGCTGCATAATCAATGATAAACGGCCAACGAATTCCATATCACCAAAATCATTTAAGCCCGTCTGCTTACGAGCTGAATCCATCGCACTTTCTGGGCTAAGTAAGATACGAGGCTGTCTTGCTGCATCATCCAATACTTGCTGAATAAAATCGGGATAAACCGGATCCTTTAAATCCGAAATAAAGACATCGCTAGCTGATGAACTCATAAACTGTTTTACCTAATGTTAAGTATTTCTATGTCAATGGACAGCTTATATACTCGGTGCAAAAATTAAGCCTTGGGCAAGGTAACGCCTCGCTGACCTTGGTATTTACCGTTACGGTCTTTGTAGCTCACATCACACACTTCATCTGTCTCATAAAATAACATTTGCGCGACGCCTTCATTGGCGTAGATCTTGGCGGGTAAAGTCGTCGTATTAGAAAATTCTAAGGTGACATGTCCCTCCCATTCTGGCTCTAAGGGCGTGACGTTGACGATAATGCCACATCGCGCATAAGTCGATTTACCCAAACAGACGGTCAAAACACTACGAGGAATCTTAAAATATTCAACTGTGCTAGCCAACGCAAAAGAATTAGGGGGAATGATACAATGATCTGCCTCTACATCTATGAAACTATTTTCATCAAAGTTTTTAGGGTCAACGGTAGTTGAATGGACATTGGTGAAAATTTTAAATTTATTCGAGCAACGTACGTCATAGCCATAGCTTGAGGTGCCGTAAGAGATCACCCGCTGGCCATCATTCTCTCGCACCTGACCCCGCTCAAACGGTGATATCATGTCTTCATTTTCAGACATGCGGCGAATCCAGTGATCAGATTTAATACTCATAATTTCTCTCTCAATCAAATATAAAGTTAGACGGTGACTTAATCGTCAGTAATAGTTATATCAGGCATTGTTGCCATTGCTAATTGACCTTCCAATGCCAGACGAATCGCCAGCTTGAGGGCAATCTGGCGATATTGCATACTAAGGGCGCTTTTAGGAAAAAGCGCCATCATAGGTTGCCCATCGTCTAATCCTTTTCGTAGATCGAGGCTCAGCGGAATCGATCCCAGTAGAGAGACATCGTATTCAGAGGCAATGGTCTCACCCCCACCCTGACCAAAGATCGCCTCTTCATGGCCACATTGACTGCAAATATGGGTGGACATGTTTTCGATCACACCAAGACAAGGTACATCAACCTTACGGAACATCTCAATGCCCTTTTTAGCATCCAGCAAAGCAAGATCCTGTGGCGTAGTCACCACCACGGATCCACTCACCTGTATTTGCTGGGAAAGGGTTAAGTGAATATCGCCAGTCCCTGGGGGCATATCGATAATCAAATAGTCCAACTCAGGCCATAGCGTTTGATTAATAATTTGCGTTAATGCGCCACTGACCATGGGCCCTCGCCATACCATGGGCGTTTTCTCTGTTACTAAGTAACCCATCGACATCGTCTGTAGACCCAGTGCTTCAATAGGCACAAAAAACTTCTGCTCTTTAACTTCTGGTCGCTGCTGCTCAGGGACGCCCAGCATCATGGGTAAAGATGGCCCATAAATGTCAGCGTCCAAGATGCCGACACTTGCCCCCTCATACTGTAAAGCCAGCGCAATATTTAATGCCGTTGTCGACTTGCCGACGCCACCTTTACCTGAGGTAATCGCAATTAAATGTTTAATATTGTCTAAGCTATTACCTTCCTCAGCCTTATCCGACATGATGATCTTATGGGAAACATTCACACTCAGGGTTAAATTTGGCAAGGCACTTTCAAGTAATTGATAGGCGAAATATCGTAGTGATTCTACTGCGCCACCACTGGGATAAGCCAAGACAATATCCACCGTAGCTTGATCATCCAATATTAGCAATGATACCTTGGCGCCCGATGCGGCAAGCGACAGCTCTAGGGAAGGATCGACCCATTCATAAATACGATCGAGTAGTGATTGATGCGGGTCCTGCATTTATCTCCTAGTACGTGAAGGCTGCGATTTTTTATCGGTCCGATGCCGGTAACCATCATTGGATATCATCTAACAAACACTCTAAAGGATACTCTGAAGAACTGACGCTATACCGCTTATTTCCGAACGGTATTATAAAGATTTTTAAAGCGCTTAGGGAGCCAAATAAGACCAACCTTCTAAAGCCTACCGTATTATATTCGATCAAGATCAACAGTAGGAGCAACCTAGGCCTTTACCAGAATAAACGACCGATTCGAGTAGTCCAAATAAACTTCATCACCTTTTTAAACGTTTCTGCCTGCTCAGCTGAACGGGGAAAACCTGTCGCTTTTTTGCCAGCTGCTCGATCACTAATCACAGGTTGACAGAAGCTATAGCCTCGTAAGCCGACCTTTCCATTGACTTGACCAACTCCACTGTCTTTTCGGCCACCAAAGGGCGCCGCGTGAACACCGTAACCTACCGCCATATCATTGACACTGACACCACCGGTATCAATTTGACGAGCGATATCGATGCCTTTTTGCTTGTCTTGCGTCCAAACATTACCATGCAAGCCGTATTGGGAATCATTGGCCATTGCAATAGCCTCTGCCTCGTCTTTAACTTTAACCACGCAAACGATAGGACCAAAATTTTCATCGCGCATAATGGCCATTTCATGGTTCAGGTCTGTCATCACAGTAGGTAAATAGTAAAGCCCTTCAAGATTGGGATTTCGTTTACCACCGACATGGACTTTTGCCCCATTAGCTACAGCTTCGTCGACCTGCCCTTCAATAATGGCCATTTGTTTATCCCAAAATACTGCACCAACGTCTTCATCAAAGCCATATTCACTGCCTTGCCTTAAAGCCTGAACACCTTCGATCGCTTTTTCTAAAAAGCGATCATAAACCGCTTCGACAACATATATTCGCTCGGTACCACAACAATAATGACCGCTATTCATACAGGAGCCGATAATAGCTCCTGTCACAGCGCCATCAATATCGGCATCGGCACAAACAATCATTGCGTCCTTACCACCGAGCTCCATTGTGCAGGGTTTGAGCTGGCGACCGCAGGATTCAGCAATACGCTGACCGGTTGCCACGCTGCCCGTAAAAGCAATCTTTTTAACCGCCGATTCGACTAAAGCAGCACCGGTCTGACCATCGCCAATCACAACCTGCACCAAGCCATCCGGTAAGCCTGCTTCTTTGCAGACCTTTTCAAGCCAACGACCAGACTCAGGGGTAACCTCAGAGGGTTTAAGCAACACAGCATTGCCAGCTAAGATGGCTTGAACGGTAGGGTTAATCGCTAAAATAAAAGGACCATTCCAGGGCGTGATAATGCCAACCACCCCCAGTGGTTTAAAATGTAACTCAATGGTCTTACTCAACCCTAAAAAACCGTGGGCACGGGGTTTTTCAGGACGAAGAAATTTTTCCGCACGGCGGCAGTAATAGGATACCGAATCACAAGCAGCATAAATCTCCATTAATAAGGCATCAGTGCGGGCTTTACCCGTCTCACTGACAACCGTATCGACGATAGCATCACTATTATCCAACAACACAGGCAATAATTTTTGTACGGCTTCAACCCGTTGCTTGACCGATTTCGCCCCCCAGGCTAATTGAGCCGATTCTGCTCTCGCATAAGCGGCAGACACATCAGCTTCGTTAGCACAAACAATCTCACCCAAGGGCTGTAAAGTGACCGGACTGGTCAGCTTGAGTACACGTCGACCATCATCAGTGTTATTGATACTTTCATAAATTGCCACAATAAATCTCCAATATCGATTATGTATGAGTGCTTCTATAAAACACTGACTATAAACGACCTTTTGACGGCTAACAATTACCAAACCCACAGATCGGTTGCAGAACAGATTTGCAGACCAGAGCTGCCTAGGCCTTCAAGCCCATTCAATAACGGTAAAAACAGAAATAAAGAAACACAAGTTAAAGCTAAACAGGCATAGTTGGACAATTTTGATAAATTCTTCGCACATGCATAATCTCAGAAAAAACAGGCAACAAGCGATTAGCGTTAGCGTTAGCGAGTATTTAATCGCATATGCCGCGTTATTATCAACAACAACAAACCCAAAATATAATAATAAATGGGAATTATGACCGGGATAGTGACTGAACAAAGGGACGCATCCGGCAGACAAGGATCTTGATTATTGGGGTCTTCATGATCCTTATAGCCGTCACCGTCACTATCGATAATATTCGATTCTAGGTAATCCAGTAAGCCATCTGAATCACCGTCGGTCAACTCACCCTCGGCAAAATCACTGAGTCCGTCGAGATCGGTATCTTGTGAACAAGGGGCGGTGAATACGTTGGGTAGACAAGGATCTCTAACATCAGAATCCTGATGATCGAAGCTCCCATCCTGATCATAGTCATCAAATGGCCTAAGTTGCCAAGCCAACGCATAACCATGATTAAATGGGCCGCTAAGCGGCTCAACACGCAGTTTATAATGCACACCTTGATGGACAGCGAGCCAAATATTTTGGGTGTTGCTATCCGTGCCAATCACTTCTGTCACCAATGACTCGGTGCCATTCGAAGCGACCATAAGTAACGATAATTTGAATTGCTCGAGTGATGCATTATAGTAAAACCGAGAAGAGTTGGCACTTAGCGGCCCAGTGATATCCGCATTCCAGACCAATGATGCTACTAAAAAGCCATCAGTATCAAGCTGACCTAGGTCATAATCCGCCACTGAGTTACTGCCATTGCTACCCCCGAAAGCGGGATCGAAATCGAATCCCGTGGTTTGAACTTGGAGGCCTCCCCCATCTTGCTGACTCGCCTGTTCGGCTGCAGACAAGATTTGGTAACTGTGCTGAACATTTAATTGGCCAGCACCGTAGCGCCAATCTAGGCCATTGTCAGTCTGCAGAGCATTATCTTGACGATAATCGTCGATATCACCATTAGCTACACTATTGATCGTTAAACGAGAAGCGCCCGCCATTAACAGCGCTTTGATCGTTTCACTGCGCTGCGCATTATAAATGATGCTACCGGCTCGATTAGTCGTGAATGTCGATGACCAGTTAGGGTTTTGCCCGCCCACTTCAATGAGGAGCACTGCAGCCGATGCAACGCTTGCCGAGGCGGTGCTCACCGTTGTCTGGGGAGCAACTAAATGAATGGCAGGTCGCGCAGAATCATAAAAACTATCAACCGGGACAGTGGTATCGGCATGATTACCATCCGTTCTGCCAACAGTAATCACATTTAAAGCCGATGCCAATAAGGGCTGACTAGACGATCCATTATTCGTACCGACCACCTGAATACTATCATCATGATCGATTAACCAATCAAGCCGCTTGAGCGCCTTAGAGGTATTATTAAAGTCATTGTCGCCATTACTTAGGCTGTAAAATCCTCCCACCCAACTGTGATTGACCACCCGTCTCTGGCTATCGAAAGGAATGCCAAAATTACTGCCAGTATTTTTAAGCGCCTCGCTTAAAAAAGCATCCGCACTGTAAATACCAATATCATTAACTTCAGGAGTAAGAGATGAACTGTTGCCATAAAAATTGTAACCAACGGAGGTGGCATGGCTACTTTGGGCATTATCAATATTCACATCCAAATTGACAAAGGTTTTGGGAATATTGCTTGATAAGAATTCTGCATCGGCAGTATCAGGAAAATAGGCCTCCCCTGCTTCTACTTGCAAGACTGCCACCGATGACCCATCTATAATAACGCCAGAACCCAATTGATTGACTAACGAGGTATAACCGACATCATCACGAAAATCGGCCAGCACAATATTGCTAACAACTAAGGGGAAGAATGCTAGAACGGCCAGTATTAAATTCAAGAGTTCAAAACCACCTATAGAAACGATTTTACGGCTCTTATTCTATTTATTTTAAAGTAAAACTGACTAAAACTGCACAAAAATAATGCAATATATCGACTTAAAGCTAGAAACTAAGGAAAAAACGGGAGTAAATAGGTTAAAATTTAAAAAAACAGCGTTTAGACCTTCACAAAAGGATTTTGATGCTTCTCTTCGCCAATGGTAGTCTCTGGACCGTGGCCGGTAATGACAAGCGCATCATCATTCAATGAATAGAGTCGTTCTCGAATTGACTTTTCAATAGTCGCAAAATCGCCGCCGGGAAAATCGGTTCGCCCTACCGAGCGCTTGAATAAAGTATCGCCAGCAATCAGTAAATTTTGCTTCTCGAACCAAAAACTAACCGAACCAGGTGTATGCCCAGGGGTATGAATTGCGATGCCATTGCAGCAATTAAGCGCAGCATCATCTTCTATCCAATGATCGGGATCCGGCAAGGTGGTTAATGGCACATTAAATGCCTGGCACTGTTGCTCGACCATCTCCCATAGCGGCAGATCACCCTTGTGCAGATGAATTTCGGCACCCGTCGCTCCCTTTAACTCGCCGGCCGCTAAAATATGGTCGAGATGCGCATGGGTATGAATAATACCCACCAAGGCCAATTGATGGCTGTCTAAGGTGTTAAGGATTTTCTGAGCATCGCCACCAGGATCAACCACAATGGCCTTTTTGCTAATGGGATCACCAATAATAGAACAGTTACACTGCAGAGGACCAACGGGGTAACTTTCGAAAATCATCGCAGGTAGATCATCAGTTCTCATCATTACTCACCCTTCCAAAGAGGCCATCAAAAAGAAAAAAAAGCACCTTGAAGTTATTGGCCGGTTAATTGTTGATAACGATTACTCAATGCATTATACAAGTCATCCCGAAAGCTAACTGCCTCCGTATCAAGTTCAGTCGTCAGCTCAACCAAGTGCTGATTATCCTCTTTGCCATCCCAAAGCTTGATATAACTGCCGTCTTTATAACCATTATCTTGACGAAAGAAATTGAGAACATTTTTTCCAACATAAGCGACAAAAAGCTGCTCAAAATCTAGTTCTACCGCAACAAGTAGTTGCCAGAAATGACTTGCAGAAAAGCTTTTATGCATTAGACACCATGCGGCTAACTCTTCTGTCGCCTGATGGACTGTCAACTGTTGGTTCTCGATGGTAGACCATGCACCCAAAATCGCATCAGCAATATCGGTGACACTGTTATAATGGGCAAATAATGCACTCATTCCAAAATGCCAAATATCAATCACCTCTAGCTGAACTTGCTCAAGGTCTGGATCTTGCCTCTTCCACCACTTGTAGCCTTGATGATCCATTAATTCCGCACATTCAATCCATACGGCACGGTACCATTCGAAGTTTTGCTCGCTCCATTGTGGATGTACTTTGATATTCATGCTGTCCTGCATGGTGAGCATGGTTAATAATTTTTGTCGCATAAAGAATCGCTTTAAATGGCAAGGTTAAAGTATAATAACAATCAAAGAAGTCGTAATTAAAACATGTAAAATACAGCTTGTCTTTCGCTTTTAATGCTTTTGGCAGTTTTTATAAAATTTATGAGCCGTGAGCTGTCATGCGCTTTAGGTAGTGGGCAATTTTAATAAATCAACACCTGTTGCAGAATCTACGCGAATAATCTCACCGCTGATAAAACGAGCCGCTTCACTAGCTAAAAATACTACACAGTTGGCAATATCTGAAGCCTGACAGGCGTTGGTAGACTCAGCATCGCCTGCCAGAGCACCACTTAATCGCTCTAATCCCTCGGTATCACTCACCGCGCCTGGCGCAACAGCATTAACTCGAATACCCTGCCTTTGCCATTCAACGGCGCAACTTCGCGTTAAGGAATCAATACCTGCCTTCGCCGCTGCTGCATGGGATTGATAAGCAACTCCCCATCCAGCAAATGGGGCGGAAATATTGATGATATTACCGCCAGCAGATTTGAAGAAATGCTCAAATGCGGCTTTGGTCATATTGAATGTACCGTTTAAATCAATATCGACTACCGTCTTAAACCCATTAGGAGAAAGCTGCTCTATGGACGCGGGGAAATTACCTGCTGCGTTATTCACAAGAATATCTAAACCACCAAACCTTGCTTTAACAGCTACCATCAATTGTTCGACTGCAGCGGGTTCACGAATATCACAAACACAAAAATCAGCTTCAACACCGGCCTGCTTTAAATCGTTGACAGCGGATACTAAAACTTGCTCTTTTCGGCTAGCAATCATGACCTTTGCGCCGTATTGGCCAAATAAACTCGCAATACCTTTTCCAATACCTGTTGCACCACCCGTTACTAGAACGACTTTATTTTTCATGACATCGTCAGCAAAAATATTCATTTCCTTACTCTCATTATATTGGTCAGTGTGAAGTAAAATTCTTCTTTGTGAATGTTAAAAAAATAACTTTTGCTTTTATCTATCAAGTTGTGTCTCGGCAAAGATGACATTATTATATTTTTTTGACTAGCTTTTATTCATTTTATGCCAAACTACTGGTTATAACCCCAGACTTAAAAAATGTTGCAGAAAGTCTATCCACAGATTCTGTGGATAACTTAGTGGGTAAGTCACATTCTTACACGTCTAAGCCTATATATATAAGCCCAAACACAGATTGAATAAAAAATAGTCATTTTATAGATTTTTAAAATCAATGACTTACGTGGGTTATTTAAATTATATGACAATATTAAATTTATAAAAAAATTAGTGACAACAAAAAATAACTGTGAATAAGAATTTTTATTTAGTCTTAGATCAAGAGTTCAAAGTAACTTAAACCGTTTAAAGCTTAGCCACTACTAACTTTAATAGTGTTGTTTGCATTTTAATCAGGAATGCTGTCGCTAAAGCTGAAAGCCTCAGGCCTGATTTCTTCGAAATATCCACCAGACAAGTCGCGGTGAAAAACGTCTTAACCAAAGCATCAATTGGGTTGCCAGACCTGGAATGAGAATTTTAAGCTCCTTGTTAAGCCCTATCTCGACCTGATCAATAATGTAATCTGCAGAGACAAATCGCTTCTGACGTATTGCCTGCCGTATAATTTTTGGATTTGCGCTTTGGCGAGCTTGTTCAAGTAAGGGAGTATCAACCAGTGGAGGACATACCAGCAAAAACTGGACATCACTGCCGCGGTTTTCCTCGATAAGTGTTTCGGCATAGCTATTGGTCGCAAATTTACTTGCCACGTAAGCGCCACACTCTGGCACAGGTAAATAGCCACCTGAAGAACCAAAAATGATTACCTGTCCCTCGTTGCGATCTAACATGGCGGGTAACACTGAAGCAACACTGTTTACCGTGCCTTGATAGTTAACAGCCATAATCTGGTTAATCTCAGTGGCAGATTGCGCTGCCAATGACAGAGTAGGCATAATCGCGGCGCAAGTCACGAGACGTTGAATAACACCAAAACGGGCCTCATGTTCTTCAACAATTGTCATTAAAACCTTTTCGTCACGAACATCAGCACAATAGCTGACAATACCCTCCTCGCATGCAAGTAGCTCTAACGCCACTTTATCTTGATCCACCGCAGCAACAATTATACCCTGCGCTGCCATTCTCAGCGCATACACTCGCCCCATACCACTAGCAGCACCAGTGATCATTGCAACCTTAATATTGGATTCCATGGACTTAATTTGCCTCATAGTTGGCTATGCCCCATTATGCCGTGAAACGCCAATTATTTTATTACTGTTTGTTATTTCGCTCAGACAGGCAATTATGACCAACTCGCAACCCAAAAAACTAGACGAATAGGGATTCGCAGATTAGCCTTAACTCTATTAACCACTCTGCCCAACAGATCGATGCTCGACAGGATAAAGAATTATGGCACATGAAGTATTGGCAAGAATTGATGATATTTCCGAGTTTTTGCAAGACCAATCTGCCGAAGCGGAACAACTCGGACGACTCCCGGATGCGACCGCCAAAAAGCTCCGCGAATCTGGCTTGATGCGCATGCTTCAACCCAAAGAATACGGGGGTTACGAGGCTCATCCCAATGAATTTCTTGAAGCCGTTATGGCGACCGGCAAACATGATCCTGCCACTGGCTGGATTGCTGGTGTAGTTGGCGTACATCCATGGGAAACCGCCATGAATGATGACAAGCTGCAAAATGAACTTTGGTCTGAAGATCAGGATGCTTGGATGGCATCTCCCTATGCCCCAATGGGTATGGCAATACCGACAGAGGGCGGATACATCCTAAATGGTCGGTGGTCATTCTCTTCTGGCACTGACCATTGTAATTGGCTGGTAATAGGCGCGCTCGTTGGCGATGCCGATGGCAAACCGGCCATGCCGTTTCAATCCCTCCACGTCATGGTGCCAAGACCGGACTACACCATCATTGAAGATTCTTGGAATGTCGTGGGTTTGCAAGGCACGGGCAGTAAAGATGTCGTCGTAGAAGGGGCTTTCATTCCGGATTATCGTGCCATTGATGCCGCTAAAGTGATGGACGGAACAGCTTATAAAGAATCGGGCCGTGATGAGGCACTGTATCGCATGCCATGGACAGCAGTCTTTCCTAGCGCAATTAGCGCAGCGGTATTAGGCATTTGTGAAGGCGCACTGCGCACTGCCATTGAATACCAAAAAGATCGCGCTGGCATGCTAGGTAAAACCTCTGACGATCCTTATATGATGGCGGCCATTGGTGAAGCATCCGCCGAAATTCGCTCATCGCGAGCCACTCTGCTCTACAACATGGCTGAAATGTATGATCTCGTCGAAGCTGGTAAAGAAATTCCCTTCGAAATGCGCGCTTATGGTCGACGTGATCAAGTCCGCGGTGCATGGCGAGCCGTTCGAGCTGTCAATGAGTTATTCACCCGTACCGGCGGCAATGCCCTGCGCACCGATATGCCGATGCATCGTTTCTGGCGTGATGCTAATGCCGGATTGAATCACGCCGTATTCACAACGGGCCCCATTTATCATGCCTCTGCGGCACTCTCAATGGGTTTTGCCCCTGAAGATGTGATTCGTAAAGCGATGATTTAATCTTTTAACTTGAAAAAACTGGATTTTTGAAGTCGCGGTTTTTTCGCTTGTTGAACTCAAATTTTCCAGTAGTAAAAGTGACTAGGCATTCACATCAATCACCACGCGGCCCTGCACCTGACCCGATAGAATCGCCTCACCCAATTGCGGTAGTGCCGACATAGGCTCTATGCGATATAGTGAGGCCAAATGATTAAGATCAATTAACTCAGATAGTAATTTCCAAGCACGTGCCCGTCGCTGCTGACTCGCCATCACAGAATCAATACCACGAAGAGTCACTCCTCGTAAAATAAAAGGCGCTACACTTGAAGGTAAACTCATGCCTGCGGCTAAACCGCAGGCCGCAACAATACCTTCGTAATTCACTTGAGCCAATATCGTCGCTAACGGCTGACCGCCAACAGAATCAACAACCGCAGCCCACTTTTCACCGGCCAAGGGTTTGGACTCAACATTAAATGCCTGTCGATCTACGACCTCGCTTGCGCCTAATCCGGTTAACTTTGCTTTGCAAACGTCAACTCTTCCAGTCGAAGCAGTCACCTGATAGCCTAGCTTAGCCAGCAGCATGATCGCTACTGACCCGACGCCACCGGCTGCACCGGTGACTAAAACTGGCCCATGCCCGGGCGTAACACCATGATCTTGAATCGCCATCACGCATAACATGGCAGTATAACCTGCAGTGCCTATCGCCATGGCTTGCTCAGTATTAAAAACTGCATCCAGCTTCACCAAGTGATCAGCATTTACGCGTTGCCGTTGACTGTAACCACCCCAGTGACTTTCCGACAAACCATAGCCATTCACGACGACCTGATCACCGGTCTGATAACGATCATCAGCGGACTCAAGGACCGTGCCGGCCAAATCAATTCCACCGACCATCGGCAATTGCCGGCAGATTCGCCCCTTACCCGTAACCACTAGGCCATCTTTATAATTCAAAGAGGAATAATCAACTTTTATCAGTACATTTTCATCGGGTAGGTCAGCATTGTTTAAGGTTTCGATTGAACCGATGGTTTTTTGTTTAGCCGCTGAATCTGGGTTTTGTTGAATAACAAAAGCCTTGAATGTGGTGTTCATAATGAATCCTAATGGTGTGTTCCCATGCGACGTATCCTTTAAAAAATGAAGGTTTTATAAAGCAATCAAACCTTTAAAATCATCGATAATGCTCGCCATTACAACTGCTGAACCATTTTAATTTGTATTTTTAACGCCTGAGAACGCGGCAATATTTTTTTAAAGTAAAAGTCTGCAATTTCTACTTTTGATCGATAAAAAGCCGTATCGCTGTGTTTCGTATTAGACTTAGCAACCGAGGCCATCCTTGCCCAAAACCAAGCCAGCACGGTTTAACCTGCATACATCAAATAATCAAATGAACTCGCACCAAGCTCATCAATATTGTCAGCCGTGTTACTCATTATAGCGTGGGTCAAGGCCTCCCACTGATCAATCTACATTTCGAGCGCAGGTAAAAAGTGATTATCCATTTCGGGATAACTCTCGCGAATAATGGCAATAAACGCCGCGAAAGTTTGACCGCCATCGATTAATTTACGTATTTACGTTTAAACTATAACTCAATACACAGCTTATCAATCGGCAAGAATAGCCTAAAGCAAAGCCACGCTAAAAAATCAAAACGCCCAATGAAACCATCCTTTTACACCGCGCGTGAGTGACCTTCCCAATATTTGGCTCGCACCACTTTTTTATCGGGTTTGCCAACGGCTGTAAGCGGAATTGCCTCAACATAATCGATTGACTTGGGCGTATGCACTGAACCTTTCGCTGCTTTCACTTCAGCCATGATTTCCTTACTCAATGCCTCAGAAGACTCGATGCCAGGACGTAAAACCACCACCGCCTTTACCTCTTCGCCCCACTGTTCGCTGGGCACACCAATGACTGCCACCTGTGCAACCGAGCCATTCGCTGAAATAACATCTTCTATCTCGCGAGGAAAGACATTAAAACCACCAGTTACTATCATATCTTTAGTTCGATCGACAATGTATAAAAAACCATCTTCATCCAATCGACCAACATCGCCTGTATGTAACCAATCCCCCGCGAGTGTCTCAGCAGTCTGATCAGGTAAACCTAAGTAACCCAACATATTAATAGGACCACGAACACAAATCTCGCCTTTTTCTCCTTGCGCTACAGGTTGATTATCGTTGTCGAGTAACGCAACTTTTAACCAGCTTGTCGGCCTGCCACAAGAACTCAAGCGCTCAGGCTTTGAAAGATCATGATCTTCTTTTCGCATATTAACAAGAACCATTGGCGATTCTGACTGGCCATAAAATTGATAAAATATCTGCCCCCAGCGCTCAATACCTTCCTTTAGGCGCGCCGGTGCCATCGGCGAAGCACCGTAAAATATCGTTTCTAAACTTGAAAGATCGGCAGTCTTAGCCTCAGGGGAATCCAATAGCATATAAATCATGACTGGCACTAACATCGTCGCGGTAATTTTATGTTCTTCTATCATCTTAAAAATAGCATCGGGGTCAAAGCCCTGAGCAACAAAAATACAACCACCTTTTTGCAGAACAGGAACAAAAAAAGCAGCTCCCGCATGAGACAAAGGGGTCGCAATTAGCATACGTAAATCTTCTGGGAACTGCCATTCGAGCATTTGAATCATCGTCATATACGCAGAAGAACGATAAGCTTGCATCACCCCTTTTGGCTTACCTGTCGTGCCCCCAGTATAAGTAATACTGCTAATAGCATCTGGGTCAACATCAGGCACAACCAAAGGCAAAGGCTCAAAATTATCGGCAAGCGCGGAGTAGTCTTCACCCACCGATGTTTCGCCAAATGACAATAAATACTTTAACGAGGGGACCTTTTCTTTTAGCTCTGCTGCCCGCTGACCGAACAATCTACCGTCAAAAATTAATGCCTCAATACCTGCGTCATTCATAACATAGGCATGGTCATCCAAAGAGCCCAGGGGATGTAATGGCGTGCCGCAACAACCAGCTAACTGCATGGCAGCAATATTGTATAAAACCTCTGGACGATTACCGGAGATAACAGCTACTCGCATACCTGATTTGACGCCTTTAGACTGTAGTGCTTGTGTGAACTGACTAGTGCGCAAACGAACATCCCGATAGCTCGCGATGGTATCCCCCAAGTACATACAAGGCCTGTCGTCGTAACGATTCAAGCCATCGACAATTAATTGCGCAAGAAATGGTGGATCATTTAAAACAGTATTAGTCATAATAACGGACTCTCAACATCTGACTGCCAGCATGGCAGTACTTAACTTAAAATAGTGAATTAATTATAAATACACGGCCCACAATTCCTTATTACGAATTAGAAAAGATTACGGTGAAAGAACAATGACAGGGGCAATCTCCGCCTCTTCTAAAACGGGCTGCACCTGACTTAAATCACCGACAATTAGCCAAATCATTGCCGCCGGCTGAATATGCTCAGCAATAGCTGGCAAAAGATCTTTCACCTCTAACTCGCCAATTAAACGCTGCTGCTTTTCAATGTAATTCAATGGTCGGTTAAATTCGACCATACCCGAAAGCGCACCCAGTACTGAGCGATTGGTTTCAAATTTACCCGGCAAACTTCGTACGTATGAGGCTTTAAATCTATCAAGCTCTTCCGTTGTTGGGGGCTGATCAGAAATATAGGCCTGAGTTTCACGAATAAGCTCCTGTAAAGATTCTTTGGTTTTATCTACCTGTACAGGTGCGTAAAACAGCAGAGGTCGTTGAGAGAGCGCATCGGCTGTCATCGTTCTTGCCCCGTAAGCCCAGCCTTTGTCTTCGCGTAAATTCATGTTGATGCGTGAATTAAAAGACCCGCCTAATATCTGACTTGCCATATCAATGATGTAGGTATCAGCGTCCCCAGTAGGCGGCAACAACTGACCACCTAGAATTAAAGACTGCGGCGCATTCGGCTTATCAATCAGGTATATGACAGGATGTTCCGGCGCGGCAACTGGCACCAACTTTCTCATCGCACTGGTCAATAGGTCAGTGCTTTGATTTGCATCATCGACCATAGCCGGCGAAACCCTCGACCAGTCACTAAAATACTTTTCTAGCAATGGGACAACTGTCGATTTGGGCAGCCCACTGACAATTATTAAGGTTGCATTGTCAACGTTATAGTGAGTACGGTGGAAATCAATTAAATGACTGCGCTCAATAGAGCTGACTGTATCTTTATAACCTGAGCCAGTGAATGGGATACCATAAGCATGGTCTTTTCCGTAAAGCAACGGCGGCAATTGTCGAAGTGCTATTGAAAAAGGAGAAGCCTGTTCTTGAACTATCAAATCTAACCAATTGCTTTTGACACGTTCTAATTCTTTGTCAGGAAAATTCGGCTGACGAATAATACTACTAAACAAAGACAATGAACTTTTAATATTATTATCGAGTGCTGATAGCGAAACAGTCGATGAATCTAATGATGCACTCGCACTTAAACTGGCACCCAGCAACTCCAGCTGCTCTGCAATCTCAAGCGCCGACATATTGCCGACACCTTCATCTAACATAGCGGCTGTTACTGACGCAATACCCAACTTATCAGAGGGATCAGCGGCATAGCCGCTATCAAACTGCATTAACATTTCTGTCGCCGGCACAGCGCTTCGCTGAGTAAACAACACTCTTAAGCCGTTCGACAAGAAAAACTCTTCGGGCTCAGGTAAATCTAATTCTGGAACAGCGCCAGGACTAGGTAAACTTGACCGATCAGCACCCTCCACAGAAACTTGATAAGATTTTTTCGGCTTGATTACTAAATTATAATCGCCGCTACTTAGCCATCGTTTAGCCGCAGACTTTAATTGCTGTCGAGTCATTGACTCTATGCGCTGTAGATCACGCTTGAAAAGCCTTGCATCACCCAGATAAGTCTGATAGCGAGCCAATGTTTGCGCCTTACCACCAAAGCCACCAATTTTCTCTAATGCTCTTATTTCCCTAGCCATGACAGTCGTTTTTACACGCTCCAATTCTTTTCGACTGACACCTTTTTTAAGGAGCAATTCAATTTCTTCAGTTACTAGCGCTTCAACTTGCTCAAGGTTTGCATTGGGTTTCAAATAGACTTCAATTTCAAACATGCCTGCAATTTCAAAACCCTGCTGCGCGGCAACAACTGATGTTGCCAACTGCTCTTCGTAAACAAGCCTTTGGTAAAGACGAGAGTTTTTCCCTTGCGCTAAAACGCTCGCAACCAACTGGAGCGCAAGATGTTCTTCATCGCCAAATGGCGGCGTATTCCATGCACGAGTCAACCGTGTTTGAGGCACATCATCGAACATCAATTCTCGACGCGTGTCATGACGCTTGGCAATCCAGCGCTCTTGCTTATTTAATGCTGGGCCTGAAGGGATATCACCAAAGTAGTGCTTAACCTTAGCAAACACCTGCTGTGGATCAACATCACCCGCAATGACTAATGTGGCATTAGCTGCCCCATAAAAACGAGCGAACCATTCTTTCACATCATCTAAAGACGCAGCTTCAAGGTCTTCCATGGAGCCTATAGTGCTCCAAGAATATGGATGGTTAGCAGGAAACATCGCGGCTAACTGGGCGTACTGTGCTTTACCGTATGGACGATTGTCACTTTGGCGTTTTTCATTCTTCACCACGTCACGCTGCTCATCGAGGGTATCTTGAGTAACCGCATTAATAAAGTGTCCCATCCGATCAGACTCCATCCACAACACCATGTCCAGTGCTGGAGCGGGCACATTCTGAAAGTAATTGGTGCGATCAAACCAAGTCGTGCCGTTTAAATCAGTGCCACCAGCCTCTTGCAAAGGCAAAAACCATTCACCGTCATAGTTCTCGGAGCCATTAAACATCAAGTGCTCAAATAAGTGAGCAAAACCAGTAATACCTGGTCGTTCATCTTTTGAGCCTACGTGGTACCAAATATTGACAGCAACAATCGGTGCTTTGCGATCTTGATGAACTAACAGCGTCAAACCATTGTCGAGCTGGAACTCTGTATAAGGTATATCAATGCCATCAGCAAAATCAGCATAACTCGCCGACGATAAGAGACCCCCCCCACCAAGAAGAAGCAAAATGCTATAGGAAAACCATTTAAACAGTTGATTTATATACCCTTTAAAACCAAAAAACATATTTTTCTCTCATAAATTATTCGATCACAGCTACTCAAATGAATATCTGGCTCGCTATAGTAAACTGAACAGTATTAAAATTAAATCCATCAAAACCGTCATCTAAGCGTCCTTGAGGCAATCCCTTAGGCTCACTATAATTTAAAAAAATTTTCAGTATGACAAAACCGACTTTCAAAGGTTCAGCAATGTCATTTCAAGGCGAACTTTTTAGGAGTAGATAGTATGGCACTACCCAGCAAAGAAGCACTTTGGAATTGGGCTAATAATTACGACAAATTATGGACCGCTGGTGATCGTCAAGGCTGGATTGACAACTATCATACCGTACTTAAAACGGATGCCGTAAGAATGTTTGATCCTGTCGCCACACCGGAAAAGTTTGGCTTTCAACATTGTTGTATCGATTCATACGATTTATTTCAGCCAAATGTTGAATTTCACATTCCTAAAGAGACATTATTTATATTAGGCAATGAAGTTAGCTGGGTTATGAATAATATCATTACCTCAAATGGTAAAACCTTTATGGAGCCCAGCATTGAAACCTTTAGATTTGAACCCGATGGCTCACTTGCTATCAGAACCTATTATCGTATCCCACAACACACTAACGATGAGCTAGGCACGATGTTTAAAACATATTTGCCTGACAATGATGGTAAGACCGGAATAAATACCAGCAGCTAGTGACGGCTAAATTTGATTTATAAATAAAAAAAGCTGCCTTGGCAGCTTTTTTTATAGGTTTGTAGGCAATTATAAACTACCGACTTCTTTTATTTCAATGGCGGCTATTCGTTTTCCTTCTTCTGCCCCCTTTTGAAACTGTTCCATTTTATCAAAATTTAAATAACGAAAGATATCATCAGACATAGAATCGATTTTTTTCGCATAAGTCATGTATTCCTCACGAGTTGGCAACTTACCTAAAATAGCCCCAACCGAAGCCAGCTCGGCCGAAGTTAAATAAACATTCGCACCATTGCCTAAACGGTTTGGAAAGTTTCTAGTCGAGGTAGAAAGGACGGTAGCCCCATCTTCAACGCGTGCCTGATTCCCCATACACAAAGAACAACCAGGAATCTCTGTTCTAGCGCCAACCTTACCAAAGGTGCTGTAATAGCCCTCTTCAATGAGTTGCGTTTCATCCATTCTGGTGGGTGGTACAACCCACATTCGGGTGGATAAATTTCCTTCATACTGCTTAAGCATTTCACCAGCCGCGCGGAAATGACCAATGTTAGTCATACAGGAACCAATGAAGACTTCATCCACTTTATCACCGGCTACATCAGAAAGTGTCCTAGCATCGTCGGGATCATTCGGCGCACAGATGATAGGCTCAACAATGTCATCCATGTTGATTTCGATAACTTCAGCATATTCGGCATCTGCATCGGCTTCTAGCAGCCCGGGATTCGCCAGCCACTCTTCCATCTTTTGCGCTCGGCGCTCAAGTGTCCGCGAGTCACCGTAATTATCACTGATCATCCAGCGTAGCATAGTAATGTTAGATTGGAGATACTCACTAATCGTCTCAATTGATAATTTAATCGTGCAGCCAGCCGCAGACCGTTCAGCCGATGCATCCGATAATTCAAATGCTTGCTCAACAGTTAAATCTGTTAATCCTTCTATTTCTAAAATACGACCTGAGAACGCATTTTTCTTTCCTTTTTTCTCTACGGTTAATAAGCCTTGCTTAATGCCATAGAGGGGAATAGCGTGAACCAAATCACGCAGTGTTACACCTGGCTGCATCGTGCCGGTAAATCGAACCAAGATAGACTCAGGCATATCGAGCGGCATGACGCCCGTAGCTGCCGCAAAGGCCACTAACCCAGAGCCAGCCGGAAAAGAAATACCCATTGGGAAACGCGTATGTGAATCGCCGCCGGTACCGACTGTATCAGGTAACAACATTCGGTTTAACCAACTATGAATAATGCCATCTTTAGGTTTCAGAGACACACCGCCACGTGTCATAATAAAATCAGGCAAGGTGTGCTGTGTTTCAATATCAACAGGCTTAGGATAAGCCGCGGTATGACAAAATGACTGCATCACCAAATCGGATGAAAAACCTAAACAAGCCAAATCCTGAAGCTCATCTCGCGTCATTGGCCCAGTAGTGTCTTGGGAGCCAACGGTAGTCATTTTTGGCTCGCAGTAAGCCCCAGGACGAACACCCTGGCCTTCGGGCAAACCACAGGCGCGACCAACCATTTTTTGCGCCAAGGTAAAACCCGCATCAGAAGCCTTTGGCTCTTCGGGCAAACGAAACATATCCGTCACAGGTAAATCTAGAGCTTCACGTGCTCGGGCTGTTAAACCACGACCAATGATTAAATTAATGCGCCCGCCTGCACGCACCTCATCTAGAATCACATCGGACTTAAATGCATACTCACTGAGTACTTCACCAGACTCACTGAGAATTTGACCATCGTAAGGGCGCACTTCAATAACATCCCCCATGGCCAATTTCTCAACCGGCGCTTCAAACACCAGCGCCCCGGAGTCTTCCATGGTGTTAAAGAATATTGGTGCAACCTTTCCGCCGATACAGACACCGCCACTGCGCTTGTTTGGCACGCCTGGCATGTCGTCACCAAAGTACCAAAGCACCGAGTTAGTCCCTGACTTTCGTGAGGAGCCCGTACCTACCACATCGCCTACAAAGGCAATCGGTAAACCTTTTTCTTGTAAGACTTTAATCTGCGTCATAGGGCCAATTTCACCAGGCTGATCTGGCGCAAGACCATCGCGTGTCATTTTAAACATGGCCAATGCATGTAATGGAATATCAGGACGGCTCCACGCATCAGGCGCAGGTGAAAGGTCGTCTGTATTAGTTTCACCGGTGACTTTAAAAACAACCAGTTTGATTGACTCAGGCACAGCCTCACGCGATGTAAACCACTCTGCATTAGCCCACGACTCTAATACAGAATGAGCAAATGAATTACCTGCTTTAGCTTTTTCTGCCACATCATAGAAGGCATCAAACATAAGCAGTGTGCCTTTAAGCTGCTCTGCTGCAAGATCGGCAAGGACCTCATCGTCAAGCAACTCAACCAAAGTCTCAATGTTATAACCGCCCAACATATTACCTAGCAAACGTACCGCATGCTCTGCATCAATTAAATCGTTAGTCGTTTCACTTTTCGCTAAAGCTGATAAAAATCCTGCCTTAACATAAGCGGCTTCATCCACACCCGGCGGCACTCGATTAGTCAAAAGATCTATTAAAAAATCTGCTTCTCCAGCCGGAGGGTTGTTAAGCAACTCAATTAGACCCGCGACTTGCTCAGCAGTTAATGGCTTGGGCGGGATTCCTTGAGTAGCCCTTTCTGCTACATGTTGGCGATAAGCTTCTAACACTGATAACTCCTAAAAAGAAATTACAACTATCTCATTAATGACGGGTGATAACTAATGGTATTTTCTTAATTCATGAGGACCATTCATTTAGCGAATAGTTAAGGCTGGTTATTTCAAAATTCTATTGCTTTGCCGACTTATTATACCTTACTCTGATAATAATTTAATTGCTATTTTGATCGAGTTTAATGGATTAATTCAGTTTTTATGGCTTGAATGACTTCTCTACGACCAGAAAGTCCAAACTGCTCAGCAATAGTGCGCCATTGAGGCGCATGACAGACGGCAAATACCGTTAGATCTCCACATTTATTTAAATAAAAATGGTTCTCATTCGTTTGAATGAATTTATTTTTCGATACAGGCGTTTGCTTTGCATAAACAAACCGTCGAAGCGCAGGGTAAGCTTGATCAAAAGATATTTCAGCGTCTAAAAACCGCTGTAATTGTTTCGTATCACGAACTGAATATGAGAAAGCTTCCGCCTGAATAGCCCCCGGGTTTGAGCCAGTTAAAATATCAATATCAGCATCACTTAAATCGTTTAAATAGCTTACCTTGTAGGCCATTAAGTCAACCCTAAAATTTTGTGATGCTTGCTTACTTGCTTCAATTAGCTTAGCGTTCATCGGCTTAATAAGCTGTAAACTACGTAGGCCACTGGCTTTATCTCGACGCAAGCCCAAGTTCACCACATCAATATTAAATCGTTGCCAAAAGCGCAGTAAATCTGAATTGAAACCAAAACTGGTTCCCCAATAATCATATTGATACTCAATCAGATAAGCCTCCATCGTTTCAATTAATTGTGAGACCAATCCTTTTCTGCGATGATCTGGATCTATCGCTATCCGCATGACTCTTAGCGAACGGTAATGACACCACGCTGTTTGGCCGGATCGCTGGACCAATGATTGCGACAATAAATTTCCCTGTGGTCGACGCTGCCCAGTTGCAATTAAAGTAAGCAATTTATCATCTTGATCAAAACCACCCTCCTCGCAACAAAGCAAAACGCCAATCACGCTTCGATCGTGTTGCTTGCCACATTCTAACACCCATAGCTTTAAATAAGGCGCATCGAGCAACTGCCTCAAATCACTTGGTCGGCTCTGGTAGTGGGCTTGCATTAATAACGTAAAGACTTTTTTTAAAAGGCACTCATCAAACAGCAACTGTTTTGCTGTCACCTGTCTGACCTGGTACTGTGCTTCGACCAATGGCTTAGTGTCGGAACATGCAACACCTTTAGTATCTAGAAGCAGAAGTTGATTTAAAAAAGCCTCGAGAGGATCATCATTAGACCAGCGAATAGCATGATATAAATTCAGCACTAAAAGCTGTTCAAACTGACAGCTAAGCTCTTCCTTAAAACGCAATGAAAATCCTTGCCCACTGCCTTCATAGCCATTCAATGTGGTTGATAAAACAATGCGAGGAGCCAAGCGAGATAATTGATATAAAACAGGTAGCGGGATTGCCGCCGCTTCATCGATAACGAGTAAATCATAGCCGGTAATATCTGAATTATTACTTTTACTGCGGCCAGTATCACGATAAAGCAACTCATCAACCGCATAGTAACTTAGTCTTGAAGCATCAAAAGCAGTTGCGCCCTCAATAGCGGCAAAAAAATTGGCAACATTGCTAGCCAGAGGCGCAATAACGGCTATGGTTAATTGCGTTGAACTCAGTAATGATTGAATAGCTAAACCTAAGGCAACACTTTTACCTCTGCCACGATCTGCTTCAAGCAATAAGACAGCGGAGGATAATCGTGATAAGTCTTGTATTGAAGAAATCACTTTTTGCTGATCAGTTGTTGGTTGAAATAGACCTTTGTCCGGAAACGGTGTGAGAGAATTGCCAGCTAACGAGCTCGGTAAATCAAAACTTCTCGGGCAGTCACTTTCATCTATCATCATCAGCGCTTGCGCCGACCAATAGTTGCCTTGGGTGACACTAAGTGATTGAAAAAATCGAGAACACCGATCAATAAAGTAACCATTCATCCGATAAGCTGATGGCCTAAGCGCAGTAAATCGTAAATAATCAGGATCTTCAAAACGATTCCAGCTTTCAAGCTCAGGGACGAGTAAGATTAACAACCCTCCGGCGCATAGCGCGCCGCTGGCCAGCGCCAGCCCATCGGGTGAAAACCCCTCCCAACCATCGACCACCAAATGAGCAACATCATTGCCTAATAAGTGCTTTATTCTATTGGGCCGAAGATGTCGAATAGTGAGCCTACATTGTGGTTCATATTGACTGACCCAATAACTGCTATGATCGGCATCGACTGCATTTAATACTTCAGCGGCTCTCGAATGGCACCATCCTTGACTCCCACTAAGAACCAAAAGACCTCGATGCTGGTTAATCACTAAGCGCTGTATCAATAATGAAAAAGGGTGAATTTCAGGCATATTATTCGCTTTTGTATAAAAAGAAAAATTTACATTTCATTATTAAGCTCATCAAAAAAAAGCGTATAATTTAGTTACGGCTGCTGGTTTTAAAGACCACGTCATTTAGCGATTTAAACGATTGGTTACGGGATACTATTCAATCGCACCCACTCTATAAATACGAAATCCCTTGCTTATTATAGGGTATATTAACCACCCCAAAGGTGTGAGATAGCCACGACGCTTTAAGGAATTTTTATATCACTTACTCTGTTTTTTTCACCGATAGAGTCTCAATTCACTAAAAGATCCATATTTCCAGAAATTGGAAGCAATCGTTAAAGCCCTCCGAATTTCTCCATGATAATCTTTTACATTGAAATACACATCCAAAATTATTAGTTATCCATAACAGAATACATCTAGCCAGGGGCACTCGCCATGCTTGCCGTTCACAAGACACCATCAATTCTTGCTCATTGGATAAACCGATTAATTTTTCTATGTTTTTTCCTGAGCTTGTCATTCAGTTTTAGTGCCCAGTCGCTCCCATTTGAACGAACGGAGGAACGGGCCCCTTGTGATAATTACAGCGCCGATAAAGTTCCCTTATTTGGCGATTTACATGTTCACTCTCGCTACTCTTTTGATTCCTATGGATCCAACCAGCGAAACGACCCATGGGACGCATACCGTTACGCCAAAGGCGAAACCATTATGCTGCCGAATATTGATGGCGAGCAAGCCATTGCCGCGCAAATTCACCGTCCGCTTGACTTCACATCGGTTACCGATCACGGAGAGACATTAGGTCAAATTGGTGTTTGCAGCGAAAATGCCGGTCGTCTTGGCTACTGGTGGCCAATGTGTATTGGCACGCGCTCAACGAACTATTATGTGCAGTTAGGCTCACTAAGCTTATGGGCGATCAATAACGTCAGTCGTGAGGGAGAAAAAAAAGAAACCTTCGCCTGTAAATTATCTGACTGTAAAGCGGCAGGTCTCGAACTATGGAGGAATATTCAGCAAGCGGCTGAAGATCATTATGACCGCAGTAGCGAATGCAAATTCACCACCTTTGTAGGCTATGAATATACCGATGCACCCGATACTAAAAATATGCATCGCAATGTGATTTTTCGCAATGAGAATGTGACCGATTATCCAATCACCACCTTTGATACTGGTAGCTACAACTTTCCAAATTTATGGACTCAACTCCAAAGCCAATGCATCGATCCTGATCAAGGTTGCGATGTGATTGCGATTCCGCATAACCCAAATCTCGCTGGTGGCTTAATGTTTCCCAATCCTGCCACACCTCAGCAAGCTCAAGACCGATTACAATTCGAACCGATTGTTGAATTATTACAACATAAAGCCGCCTCTGAATGCCGCTTTGACCGCTTGGCCGGTCGCGGCGTGTTAACCGAGGATGAGCTATGCGATTTTGAACAAACGCCAGCTGATAACTTAAGTATGCTTGGTAGTGTGCATGGTAAAATACAATCTGAACGCGGCGAAGCCGTAGCGCTCGATGATTTTGCACCACGAAACATGGTCAGAAATGCCTTAAAAGCAGGATTAGAACTCGAGCAATCGTCTGGCACCAATCCTTTTAAGATGGGCTTTATAGGGTCAACTGACACTCATAATGCCTTACCCGGCGGCGCTGAAGAGGATAACTATCCAGGCCACTTAGGAATGCGAGATACAGAATATCGCAACGTACAGGATCACCTTTACTCGAATCCTGGCGGTTTAGCGGTTGTCTGGGCAGAAGAAAATAGCCGCGACAGTATTTTTAACGCTATGCGCAATAAAGAAACCTATGCGACCAGCGGCACTCGGCCTAGCCTGCGATTCTTCGCGGGCTGGGATTATCCTGAAACGCTTTGTCAGGCCCCCGACATGCTCAAGCAAGCGTATGCTGATGGTGTGCCAATGGGTGGCGACCTTTTTGGCTCAAAAGAAAATCAACGTTCGCCACGGTTCTTAGTCGCCGCACAAAAAGACCCGTTCCCTGAAAACTCAACCGCTACCGATATTCAACGAATACAAATCATTAAGGGATGGGTCGACAGTCAAGGCCAGTCGCATGAAAAGGTTTATGATGTGGCAGGTAATGCCAATAACGGCGCAACGGTTAATCGCAGCAGTTGTGCCGCTGAAGGTGCTGGACTCAAGAATGCCTGTACTGTTTGGCAAGACCCAAATTTTAACCCTTCTGAAGACGCTTTTTACTATGTTAGGCTCATCGAAAATCCAAGTTGCCGCTGGTCAACCTTGCAATGTAAAGCCGCAGGTGTTGACCCGTTCAGCGAAAACTGTGCCACACAGGCAGCAGAAAAAACCGCTGCACTTCATGATGACGGCGCACGCGGTGAGATTTATGAAAAATGCTGTACTGACCCAGCTAAAGAAGGTTTTTATTCGCCGATCATTCAAGAGCGCGCTTGGAGCTCACCGATCTGGTATACCCATTAAGATAAAATGGAATTGTCAATAAAAATCCGATTAACTGGGCTTGTTATAAAGTTCGGCTGTAGCTTGGCTCATCATGTTGACTGATTGCTCTCGCGATAATTGGTTGAACGCATCGGCCGATGCCCTATTAACATCACCGACGATATGGATAGGACCATTTTCAAGATTATCTAGGCCTTCTTTTGCTACGGCAGAGCTACTCATAAATACGGGCAAACCCTCTTCATTTTTTTGACCAATATCAAAACCAGAAGCCGCCATCGCAGGCGTTGCAGTCGCACCCGCAATTAAGCCTAATACATTAATATAGTCAGCTTTTAACTCATGCCAAAGCGATTGAGCAAAGACAATATCAAATGATTTAGTCGCGGCATAGGTAGCAATATAAGAGCCACCCGCCAAAGCCGCCATGGAGGATAAGAAAATCATGCCACCGCGCTGACGATCACGCATTAGACGGCCAAAATGATGTGCTAGCAACACAGGTCCATGGCAATTTAAATTAACCAAATCAATGGCACTCTCAACCGACTGGTCAAGAAAAAAATCTGCGCCATGAACCGCGCCTGCGTTATACACTAACAAGCCAATCTCAATATCAGTAGTAGCCTGCATAATTGAGGGGAAACTATCTTCATGGCTTAAGTCGGCGCTAATACAGCGTAGATCAACCGCAGATTGTCGGCGAATTACGCTGCGAGCCTCTGATAATTTCTGCTCATTTCGTGACACCAGCACTAAATTAATACCTTGCTTAGCCAACAGCTCAGCAAAGGCTAAACCAATACCTTCTGAGCCGCCTGCAATGATCGCCCAAGGACCGTACTGCTGTTTAAACGAGGCTTGCGAGCTTAACATAGAAATCACCCTTGCCATTCAGACATATAAGCTTGTATTAAAACGGATGACGGATCATCACGCTAGCTACGAGGCCAATGATAAGCCTTACGTTTTTCCATATCTACTAATTCAGGTTGATCAGCATGAGGTTGTGGTCGTAACTCATGCTGCAAGCCTTGTAAGAAATTACGAATGACTTGGTCTTTACATTGACGATAATGTTTATGATCAGCCTTGCGAAAAAAAGCACTCAACTCGTGTTGACTTAAACGAAATCCCGCCAAGCTTAAAACGCGTAATACATCCTCAGCCTGAAAGGCTAAAGCAATCTTTAATTTTTTTAAAATGATATTATTATTGAGTTTTTTCTCAGCCATGGGCATGGGACCCTCTCGCTTCCCTCGCAGCTCAACGATCAAACCATTTAAAAAACTGGCCAAAGTTAAATCATTACAATTTAAAAAATCTTCGGCATCGTCTTTTTTAAGCCAAGCACTAACTTGTTCGCGGTTAACAGGTAAATCAGCTTGATGAAAAATCGCTATCATCTTAGTGTCATTAAAATCAAATACGTAGCGTAATCGTCGCAAAATATCATTATTTTTCATAGGCAGCCTGTGTAAAATCTATAAATAAGATATTACGATAAACAGAGACAAAAACATCACTTGTTTTGCGTATTTTGCTAGTTGCAACCCGTCATTAGCCCATAAAAAGATGAAGACTCATGCAGAGGTGATACAAAAAAGACTAATCGAGTAATGATTAAGCGCCTTGTATCGCTGCTAAATCATTTATATGTCTGCTTGCAAATATCCATCAATGGCTGAATAAACTGTACGGGATGGCTTTCATGAGTCGCTACCGCTGGGTCTAAATCCAGCATATGAACCAGCTTACGTTCCATAATGATCGCAAACCTGACGATGGTGAATAGCTCAAAATAGGCAGCATTGTTAATCGGCAAGCCTGTTAGCTTGTGCCATTCTTGATAGGCATCGTTATAGTCTGGTATCCCGGTCATTTTTTCAGCGCCTAAGCCAACCGAATTACAGTGGTCTATCCAAAACCACCAAGTTAAATCGCAAAGAGGATCGCCTATACAGGCAATTTCCCAATCTATCATCGCGATCGGTTGTAAATCCTTCCAAATAACATTACCGGGGCGAGAGTCACCCCAGACTAATCGACGAGGACCATCGGCTGGCAAATTGTCTTTTAAATATTGCCAAGCCTCTAAAATTATTGGGTCTGCTTTTTCACGCATACCCTGCTTCATCATCCCCTCATAGCGGGCAATTTCATGAGCTAAGGGCGACTGGTCGGCCGGTGATTCCTCTAAACTCGGTAAGTCGTACTGACGAATATCAATTTGGTGTATCTTAGCCATGGTGGTCAAGCCATTATGCCACATGGTCGCTCTCTCTTCCGTAGTGAGCTCACTAACCCAGCTACCAAAAGCCATTGGTGGATTGTCCGGCGGAACAATGCCATCAACGAAATCCATCACATAGAAGTCGCTGCCTAATAAACTGCTGTCTGGCTCATAACCGACTAAGCTTGGCGCCGGTATGCCCTCTTTGTTCATTACTTCCATCAATTGGTACTGCAGTTTCAAATCATGAGTCTCAAATACCTGACTGATAATCGGAGCCATGCGCAACACAAACCGTTCATGCCGGGCGCGGCCAGCTTCTTGCCAATTGGCTTCCATGATTAAGGTCACACTGCTCTCGCCGCTAAATTCAGGAAAATTTAACTCACCCAACGTAAAGTCTTCGACATTAGGAATACGACTTGCCAACCATCCTTCTAGCTTTTGACGGATTTGCTCTAAATCACCAATCTCTTGCTTTGCCATTTTCTAGTACCTGTTTATTAAATTTGATAATATAAAAGAAGGCTATTCGTACACCGTGTTTTCATAACGCCAAAGCCCATCTTTTGAGTTTAAGCGGTGTCGAGGGCCCAGTACTTCTGGGTTTGTTTCTTGATAACCGGCATCGCCCTGATATAGGAATGTAAACTGTCCAGCAGCTGGACTATCAGCTTCAGCCACGTGCACACGTGGGTAAAAAACCACGGGGGGTCGGTCATGGTAATAACGTATCACCGAATCTACAGTCTCGTAACGAGCAAGCTCTGTGATAGTCACAATCGTTGGCGGCAATAAGGCCATACTTTTATCTTCAACCTTCGCTAACACCTCTGCTGGACTCAACCATTGCGAATCGTGAATTTCGCTGCCATCAATTTTCACCTGATCGGCAACCGCCTCACTGACCTTGATAATAAAAAACCAGGTTGAAAAGCGTTTTTTCATCAACGGTGGCGCAACCCAGTGAGCAAGGTAAACCAATTGATCGGCGTCAATCGCTAGGCCGGTTTCTTCATACGTTTCTCGCACAGCAGCGACTTTAGCGGCTGCAAACTCGCCTTCAGGCCGTTGACTTGATATCTCAAAATCCGAAGCAATGGTGACTTCAGGATAATCAGCCGCATCGATACGACCGCCTGGAAAGACCCAGTTACCACCGGCAAAACGCAGTGCACTGTTGCGTCTCAATAGCAAGGTTTGCATGCCAGAATCACCCTGACGGACAAGGACGACCGTAGCGGCAGGAAGTAACGAATCTAAATCATTGGCCATACAATTAAACCTTAGAAACTGCGAACTTTGCGTCTCGCTATCGTAGCTCATTAGTAAAGAATTTAAGTATACAAGCTGAATAAAATCATAATCTTGCGATCAAGTAACAAAACAACCCTTATCCTAAATATGCAAGGCTGTTCGCAATTAAGACAGTAAAAGTCAGTGCAATGTCATCAACAATGAAAACTTATCCCAAAGGCCATTACATTTTGTTACAAATTAACCAGTTGTTGCGATAATTTGCTGACATTTAGTCGCTATAGTTGACTCAAATCAAATCATTTAAGGAATAGAACCATGAAACCACTGAGTCGATACTTCACCGTAATGACATTAACGTTGTTAGCCGCTGGAGCCACATTTGCTCAGACAGTCAATGTCACGCCTGAGGCAGTGATCGAGACAGCAGACGAAATACTCAACGAATCAACCCCAACCGCCTCTGAAACAGCCGCTGCCGCCGCTGTTGCCGCAACAGCGGCGGCCGAAGCGGCCAATAAGGCTAAAGAGGCTGCACTTGCCGCTGAATCAGGCACTGAAGAGGCAAAAATAGCGGCCGAAGTTGCCCTTCGTGCCTCTATTGAGGCGAATAAAGCCGCTAGAAATGCTAGTCAAGCGGCACGAAAAGCCGTTAGCCCTGAAGCAAAAGAAGTCTTAAGAAGCAGCCATAAAGAAGCTCACCAAGCCGCTAGGGCAGCGGGAATGGCAGCTAAAGACGCCGCCACTGAAGCAGGCTTAAGCAAAAAAGAAATACGCAATGAAAGTCGAAACGCAGCCAAACTTGCAGCTAAAGAAGTTCGACAAGCAGCACTTAACGAAGCCGGTATAAGTATTGATACCAGCGCCGAAGCAGCAAGAGAAGCAAGTAAATTAGCTAAAGAAGCTAGCCGAGAGGCACTCAAGGCAGCCGCTAAATCAGTGAGCCGAGAAGAGCTTAAAGAGATTAAAGATGCAGTTCGAGATGACCTTGTTGATGAAAATGCTCGAGACAAGGGAAAAGAACATGCCAGAGAAATGATGAAGGATCGAAGAAAGGATCTTCGTCCACGCCCTAACAAGCCAATGGAATAATTTAGTCTAAGGTTTGCCCATATAACAAACTAACCTCTGGATCTTAATTCTCTATCCTCTGTAGCGGCTAATTTCATTAGCCGTTTTTTTTACTTGATCAGTCACACTCTCAATTGGATAGAAGAATAATATACCGCCTACAATAGATAAAAATGGCAATTAAATTTGTAACTATCATTTATCCAAAGTATTATCGTTAGCAGATAATAACTAACAAATTCCTCTATTGATATGGATAAAAAACTGCCACGAATAGTTTCTACTTGCTTAATGTTTTTTATAACATCTACCAACAGCCATGCCGACAACTGGGGCTTATTAGCTGAGATACTGGTCAGCAATGATGACGCCGTTAATTATGGTGATTTTCTTGACAATGGAAATTTATCGTCTGAGAGTGATAGCGCACTAAGCTATTTAGTCAATGTTGAATACCAATGGAATGATCAATTCTCAACTGCTTTCGAGTTCTCGGACGAACAATATCAAGACCTAAACAAATACGACAGCCAATATTACTCTTTTTCCTTGGATTGGACCAAAACGATTGGCGACTTCGACGTTTCATTATATGGCTCACACATTGACATCGCACTTGACAACACTGATCTTACCTTAGACATGGCCTCACCTAGCCTGTCTTACTTTTTTTCTAACGGTATATTCTTAAATCTTCACCATACACTGATAGAAAAATCTTTCAGTAGCCCAGAGTTCAATTATTTAAGTGCGAAAAATAGCACTACAGGCTTATCAACTTATTATTTTTTCAGTAATTCAACAGCATTTATTTCGATTTCTTATACTGACAGCAACGAAAATGCCGAAGATAATAATTATGACTACCGACAGAAAACAACCGGCATTGCCACTCAAAAATCATTTTCTTTTTTAGGTAAAAAATCAAAAATCAATCTCAGTTATGCTATTCGTAAAAGAGACTACACTAAAGTTAGCCTTGGCAGTACCGAATATCGTACATTTGAAGATCGTGACAGAATTAAAATTTATTTTGACACTCGCATAAATCCACAATGGGCACTTAGGTTAAGCTACGATATTAAAGATCGAGATAGTAATCTAGCCGACTATACTTATGAAAATAATCTCTACAGCTTTAGGGTACAATACCAGCACTAACAGAAAAACAGAACGACGCCATTTATTCACGGATCGCTCGAGGTATCAGCCATGCTTCTAATTGTTGATGATAATAGCGAGATAAGAGAATCGCTAACCGAATATCTTGAAAAAAACGGCCTCAAATGCGAGACCGCTGAAGATGCTCAAACAGCCAGAGATAAACTTGCCACCAACGACTACCAACTGGTCATTCTAGATATTATGATGCCCGGTGAAGATGGCCTAAGCCTTTGTCGATATATTCATGAGAGTAGTCAGACACCCGTTATTCTTCTGACCGCCATGGATGAAGAAACCGACCGAATTATCGGCCTTGAGGTAGGTGCCGATGACTACCTAAGCAAACCTTTCAACCCCCGCGAGTTATTGGCACGTATTAAAGCCATTTTACGGCGCGAGTCGATAATCACTGAGAACATTCAGGCTGAATTTATAGAACAGAGCAATACTGCAGATAATAACGGCATTCATTACTTGTTTGGTGACTGGTCGCTCAGTGTTAATCAGCAGCAATTACGTCAAGGCCAGCAAGCACCAAAAGATTTGAGCACAGGTGAGTTTAGGCTGTTAATGGCCTTTGTTGAACATCCCAAGCGCGTCTTATCTCGCGATGAACTTCTCGATCTTGTAAGTAATCGATCGATCGCTGCCTTTGATCGTAGTATAGACAACCAAATTAGCCGTTTGCGTAAAAAAATTGAAGTCGACCCAAAACAACCCACCTATATAAAAACAGTTTGGGGCGGCGGCTATACCTTCGGTTATGAAGTCACCAAAAAAGATCGTTAAGCCAATTAAATCTGATGAAAAAAATACTCCCAAGAACCCTTCGTAGCCAAATTGTTTGGCTACTTTTGTCGAGTCTAGTTGTTGCCCAGTCAGTCAGCTTTTTCTTAATCATTGGCGAACGTAGCTTGATCAGCATGGATCAAAGAATTGACCAAAGCTTAAATGAATTTTTTACCTTTGCTGATTTAGTTGATGCCACACCTGACTACCTTCACGATGATTTATTGCTATCGATCAATGACCCAAATCGTTTTTTTAGGCTCAATGAAGATTTTCAATTAATGAAAACTGATCCATTACTCACGCAGGATAACCGAAGCAATACCATCGCCCAAAAACGCCTCCTACAACGTATAAAAGACACTGATTTTCGCATGGGAAACGCGCTTATTATTATCACCCCTGTGACTAATAATGAGTACGAAAAGGTCAACAACAGCTATGCAGAATTTATTGCTCAACATGAACCATCCGGACTAAACCGTTGGCAACAATGGCTCAAGCCCGAACTGAGCTACGATCGAATAGACACAGAAGTACAACTGGCATCCGGCCTATGGCTGTACGGCAGCTTTAAACTTGAAAAACTATCGACAGGCATTCAAATAAGATTGCTCGGTTTAACACTACTCACAGTAACTATCGTAAGCCTTGTGGGTGTTTTTATTAGTTTACGAATGACCAAGCCGATCTCTTCCCTCGCTGATGCTTCAGAGAAATTAGGCAAAGGCCAAGTAGTCGATAGGCTCGAGGAAATTGGCTCTGCTGATATACGTCATGCCACATCCGCCTTTAATACCATGAATACCCGCGTAATGCTGTTATTGGAAAACCAGAAGCAAATGCTAGGAGCTATCAGCCACGACCTTCGATCGCCGCTTACCTCTTTGCGACTAAGACTTGAAAACCTTAATGATGGCCAAAGTAAAGAAAAAATGATTTCAACAGTCGATGAAATGAACGGCATGATTTCATCGATATTAACATTCACGCGCCAGCAAGCTGATGAAAATCACAGCGAAGCTACAGAAAAAGTTGAGCTAAAAAACTTTTTTAACAGCCTCATTGAAGAATATACCGACACTCATAGAGATTGTCACTTAGATTATAAAGTAAATGAAATCAATCATTATGAATGCCGTTATATTAGTCTCAGACGCGCGCTAAGAAACATCATCGATAATGGACTTCGATATGGCAAAAAGGTCATTATCATTGTGACAAACCTAAATCAAAGACAGCTTAACATCACTATCCGCGATAATGGGCCTGGCATACCCGAACAATATTTAAAAGATGTGCTCAAGCCTTTTTTTAGACCCGACCAAGCACGTGCTCATAACGATGGCGGTATTGGCATGGGCTTGGCAATAAGTGAAAGCATCATCACAAGTCATGGTGGCGTCCTTGAACTTGGAAATCATCCAGAAGGAGGACTTGAAGCCTCTATTTCATTACCTCTCTAGCTGCACGAACCAATATTAACGAAAATACTATAGATCAAAGTCATCTTTTCAAGTAATCAGCAGCAACTACTTTACATTTATCAAGTAGATTTAAGCTTGTAGTTTGTCCACTTGATATGACTATTAAGTCAGCTATTATAAGAAGAGAAACTTAAATTCAAGCTATGTATTACAAGCAAGCAAATGGCTTGAAAAAAACATCATTAACATTTTAATGTGTGAATTGAATGTATAAATTTTGTATTGCACCCATGATGGGCTGGTCGGACAAGCACTGCCGATATTTTTGGCGCTTGCTAACAAAAAAGTCGAGACTCTACACCGAAATGATTACCACTGGCGCAATTATTCATGGTGATGCTGCTAAATATTTACCATTCAATTCAGAGGAACACCCAATCGCGGTTCAATTAGGTGGCAACGACAGCCATGATCTAGCCAAAAGTGCTGGTATTTGTGACGACTTTGGTTACGATGAAATCAACCTAAACGTAGGCTGTCCAAGTAATCGAGTTAAATCCGGAGCTTTCGGCGCCAGCTTGATGAATCACCCGCAGACGGTCGCCGATGGCATTAAGGCAATGCGGAATGTCGTCGATATACCAGTAACCATTAAATGTAGAATCGGCGTTGACGACAATGATAGCTATGAAGCCCTGCAAAATTTTGTTGGTCTTAATGCTGAAGCAGGCTGTGATACTTTTATTATACATGCTCGAAAAGCATGGCTATCAGGTCTAAGCCCAAAACAAAATCGTGAGATTCCTCCATTAGAGTATCCTCGCGTATTTCAACTCAAGCAAGACTTTCCCGAACTGAAGATCATTCTTAATGGCGGTCTTAAAACAATAGCGCAATGTAAACAGACGCTAGTGAAGCTTGATGGTGTAATGGTGGGACGTGAGGCTTACCAAAATCCCTTTATGCTAAATGACGTTGACAGGCTTATTTTTGGCGAAAATAAAATAGCCACTCACAACGCAATGTCAATTGCAGAAAGCTATGCCAGCTATATAGAACAACAGCTATCGCTTGGTGTAAAACTGAACCATATGACCCGTCATACACTTGGCCTTTTTAATGGTAAGCCTGGCGCCAGACAGTATCGTCGTCATCTGAGTGAGAATGCCCATAAGAAAGATGCAGGCCTTGAGGTTTATCTTCAAGCATTAAACAAGATTACTGCGACTGGATGAACTTGGTCTGTTATAGAAATTGTCATATAATGCGACTATCTTCATAACAGCACAATAAAATGAATTAGTTACTATTCGATATTAACTCCTCTGAAGGTTAGAGATTATGTTTAAAAAAATAACAACTTTATTCGACAGCTTAGCTTCTAAAGAATCAGAGAAGCCTGACCCTGAAAGACTTTCTTACCTAGCGGCAACGGCACTAATGATTGAGTTAAGCCGCGCCGATAATTCAATCGACCAGCAAGAAATACAAACCATCATAGCAATAGCGACCGATACATTCGGCTTATCCGACGACGAAGCAGCCGACATCCTTAGTGAAGCCAAGCTTAAAAATGCTGAAGCAATATCACTATATGAATTTACTGACACCATTAATCAGAGCTTTAATAAAGAGCAAAAATATAATTTAATCAGAAATATCTGGAGAGTAGCTTATGCAGACAAAACGATTGATGCCCACGAAGATTATTTAGTCCGTAAAGTTGCTGATTTAATTTATGTCAGCCACGCTGATTTTATTAAAGCAAAACATGAAGCAAGTAAGCTATAACAAAAACAGTGCGCTAAGATCAGGTTTGCTCCAATGACTCAACCAGACCACCAAAACAAGCACGATTATCCTCAGTTAGCTCCATTAATGCCTTATGGGCAGCAATTACAACCTCTTTAACCTCAGTCTCTGTACAATCAAGAATAGGTAAATCCTTAAAGTTTAATATGATATCACCAAAGCCCTCTTGTATATCAAACACCCCTGAAAATCCCATGCTGATAATTAAACGCTGAATATCCTCATTAGCACAAAACAGTACCGCCTGCTGATGGCAATACTGCTGGGTATAAACAGCGACTTTCGCCAAAACACCAAGTGTTGTGCTATCTAGATTTGTCGCGCCAACTAAATCAACATATACAGACTTTATGCCTGCTTGCTTTATCACTGCCTCACAATAACTTTCTAAGCTGACGCACCATGGAACTCGCACATCACCATTAAGCTTAAGCCAAAAACTGTCTTCACCTTGCAAGCCAACTAGAATTTTACTGTGAGTCAAAATTCAACGCCTCTTAATCGAATATAAAAAATCTTGCAGTAAAATAATAAAACATGCTGTAAACATGTTTACTTTCTATCAATCACTAACAGTGCAATATCATCAGGGTATTGTTTAACAGTATCGACATTAAGCTGGTTAAATATAGACTCTTCGTCGGCCTTTAAGTCAACCGACTGGTCAAGCAGATATCTTTCTTTATCAACCAAACTTGGTTGATCAATCACCTCTAAGATACCGTCAGAAAACATCATAAATCTAAACTTATTGGGCAAATCTAGAACCACTTCTTGGTAGCTGGTTTGTTCAAAAAGACCAATCGGCGCACCCTCTCCTTCGAGATAACGCGCCTGCCCATCACTGATTAAAATCGGTAGCGGTAAAGCGCCAGCAACAGAATAAGTCAGCTGATTTTTCTGAACATCAAGAACCCCATAAAACAAAGTTGCATGCTTACCAATAGCTGTGCCGAGTAATTCGGCATTTGCTTGAGCAAGGAAGTCAGCTGGGTGTAAAATACCAACATCATTATAGCGATTATATTCGCTGCGCATGCGCGCAGTTAGGTTCTTCATTAACACCGTGACAAATGCTGATGAGGCACCATGACCCGAAACATCAGCCATAAAAAAAACAACGTGGTCATTACCTACTGTCACATACTCAACAAAGTCGCCACTTAGATAAACCGAAGGAACAATTTGATGCTTAAAAATATATGCTGACTTTTGCATTGGACTGACAGGAAGCATCTTCATTTGAATCTGCAGACCGGCTTGCTGGTCTTGCTCTAATACGGCAAGATTAGCTTTTAACTCCCGGTTAGCCTGTTCAAGTTGATTCCTGTATTGAAGGTTTTCGCGCCGTAAACTGTAGCGTTCCAGGCTTCGCTCAATCGCATGTTCAAGAACTTCAAGATCAATAATGGGTTTGATTAAATAATCACTAGCACCTAATCTTAGAGCTTCAACAGCATCGCTCATGACACCCGCACCTGAAATAACAATAATTGGCACATGAGGATAGGTATCGCCAATAACTTTCAAAATATTAATGCCATTTAGTTGAGGTATTCTTAAATCACAAAGCACCAATTCAGGTTTTTCAATAGCCATCATGGCTAAACCAGATTCCCCATCAGCGGCCTCACACATGATGTAACCACTGCCACTTAGGTACGAAGCGATGGAACAACGAACGTCATCGTCATCATCAATGACAAGCACTTTAACTAGACCGGAGCTACTAGGGATATCCACGCGACATTATCTTCAATCAATTAATGAAAAATTAATTATATGCTTTCGATATAGTCATCATTTAAACACTTATGAAGCAATAATGGGAGAATTAAAGCGAGGAAAAAGAACACTTATGTTCGGTAATAATAATCAATTAATCGCAGTATTGACTGATGGATTAAAGACTCAACGCATAATTGAATGAATAAAGTCTAGCACTTAAAAGTCTTCGCCGAAGTCATCATCCAATTCACCATTAACAATAGCAGATGCCCTTGTTTGCAGATATATATCACGAAGGAAGCCATAACGGTCGCCTGAAACCAGTTGCTCAGCATCAATAAGGTCAGCTCGCGTATCGATAAGATCTATCGTCCTAATAATATTTCTAGTTGAGACATGATCAACTTCTTCCAATGGAGAGAGGTATACATCGGGGGCAAAAGCCAGAGCATCTCTAAGGTTTCGCCCACCGAGCATAGGTAATACGATATAAGGTCCGTCAGCCACACCCCAAATCGCAAGTGTTTGGCCGAAGTCTTCTTTTTCAGATTCAAGCTTCCAATGCGATGCAACATCAAAAAAACCAAATAGTCCAACCGTTGTATTTATCAAAAACCGAGCTGAAGATTTTCCCGAATTTGACCAGTTGGCCTGCAGCAAACTATTCACGCCATTCCTAATCTCAGCAATATTAAAAAAAATATTACTCACACCTTGATCTACCACACTGGGTGTAGACCACTGGTATACCTTAGCCACAGGCTTGACTAACCATCGGTCAATAAATTCATTAAATGCGAAAACTTTTCGATTGACAGGCTCGAAAGGGTCTACCTCAGAAGCTTGGGGACTACCTATAAAAATTAGCTGAACTAACAATAAACCAATCACAACTTGCCGAGATAAAGACATAAAAACCTCTGTAGCCCTATAATGGCAAAATAATATGGCTTAACAATACTAAATTAGGCTCAACTTATCAAATTCAAATCGATACTTGATCGTTCAATCATCCATTAAGATTAATTAAACTGAGTAATTGAAAGAGTATAGAAGGTAGCAGGATAGCCAACACAATTCACCTGGCTTTTTAGAAAACTAACGAAATAAATGATTAAACTTTACATTAGGCACAAAGGACAATGGTCTCTTCGCTTGAAGAAGCACTTTCATTTTGCCTGTCATCTTCTTCTAAGTAAGATGCTTCTACTGGTGGCTCTACTTCATCTGTCTGACTAAGCGGTTTAGCTACCGCAAAGGTATCATTCCCAATACTTGAGCTAAGCACATCTTCCTCGACCCTCACTGTATTCCCAGCTTGCTCAAGCAACCATTGATTCAGAAAGCTAAACACATCATTTTCAGCAAAAGGGTGGATCAGCATTGAAAGATGATCATATTGCTGAGCTGTTTCCCCAATATTTCCTAACAAAAATAGCCTGGCATCATGCGGACCTAGCTCGGCAATAAAGCCTCTTACATCTTGAACATCAGCAAATACGGTATCTGCCTTCCCTGCAAAGTGTAAAGTCGGTGGCAACGGGTGACTCTGGAGCGCCAAACCATAATCAAAATTATCTTCCGGGTCGAGCCATTGCTCCTCATTCATCCACTTAGCATAGCAGTGATACCAGTCGATGTTCTCGTCAGAGGAGCCTAGCCTCAAAAACTTGGCAGGAAAAGCTTGATGCCAATCAATTAGCTTAGCAATTATTGGATGCAAAAATAATTTAGAAAAATGACGTGCCCAGCGATTAGAGCTTTGAAGCCGACGACGCGAACCAAAGAAGACCATCCTGCTCGCGGAGCGCTGCGTGCTTGATAAGCGGGCCCATGCAGCAGACAATAACACGCCTCCAAAACCATGACCAATCCAAATGGTCGCTTTATTTGATGCCAAATGAGCACTATCTTGAGAATCAGTGTCGTTATTGTGCAGCTCGATGGTACGCAATAATCGGGGAATTGCCTCGGTGATTATTTGTCGAGTTGTGAGCTCAGAAACTCGACCCTCAGAACCCAAACTTCTGCCTCGACCACCAAGGTCGGCAACAAAGACTTCGTAGCCTAATGTCGTCAAATAACCGGCCAAGCCTTGACCTGAATTACCGTAAAATATACGGCCGCATTCAGCTTCGCCATGAAGCATAAAAATGCGCTCAGCAGGCTTATCAGCTTCATCAAGCTTGCTTGGCATGAAGTGGCGCAGATGCAACTGCTCACCATTACTCATCGATACCCAAAGAGACTCAGAAATTGGCACTGCATTTAAATCATGACTATTTACCAGATGATTTGATAAGAGTGTATCACTATGATTTGTCGCCGGCATCTCAACTGACCCTGCCGGCTCTAGTGCTAAACTAAACTGTCCTTCAGCATCTAAATGAGGTGTTGCTGTCGAGGCTTCAAGCGACATATTTAACTCGTCATAGGGTATTTATTATGATTAATTTTTTTCCATTCTTTCAATGCACGCTGAAGGGAGACAGGCTGCGCTGTCTTTAACTGTTGGGCAAAAAGTGAAACTCGCAACTCTTCTAATAACCAACGAAAATTATCAACTGCTACATCAGAAAAAATGGATTCAGGATACTTATATAGCAGTTTTTTCAGCGGCCGCTCTAAAGATGATAAATTTTCACACAATTGAAGGTCTTTCTTCGCTGATCCAGCTAATTTATCTAATCGTTGCCTAATTGCTTTCATGTAACGCGGCAAATGCTGTAATCGCAATACACCCGTAGCATACAAAAATCCAGGGTAGATAAGACCACTCAATTGTTGATCTATATCCTCACACTGCAGTGGAAACCTACTTCTCAATCGGTCAAGCTCAAGATGAATTTTTTGATAATGTGACAAGGTCTCTAACAGCAAAGCTTCCGCAGCTACGGCAGTTGAGACTAAACTCCCCTTACCTTTCTCTATACAACAGTCGAATTGTGATTGATCTCGTGGAAGAGAGCGATCAGAATCACCCAAACATGCACTAACAACGGCCGCTTGAATAATATCCTCAACTAGCTCTTCTTGGTTGCCACACCGATAATAAGGTAAAATAACTCGCGAATCTTTGACTAATTGCTTTCTCAAATACCGAACCTTATCCGCCATACTTAACATTAAAAGTCGCGTAACCCCCTTTCTTGAGGCCACTAGTGCTTCTTCAGGCGAAGGTAGTAAATCTAAACTAACTGATTCCTTGTCATCAATTAGGGCAGGAAAGCCTCGCAGTGTCATACCATCTTGCTTATATTCATGACTAGTCGATAAAGAACCAAAATCCCATACATTTAGTCCTTTTTTTCGAAAACTATGACTGGCATAACGGTCTACACTCTCATCGACTTGGTCACGGCATTGCTTAATCAGAATCGCTAAATCTCTGCCCGCCTTAATGCATAATCCTTGTTTGTCGTGAATTTCAAAACGCATTAAACAAAATCGATCTAAACTCTTTTTTGCCACTTCTCGCCACTGCATAGGATCAATTGACAAGGAGTAATAGATCTTAATTTGCTCGGCTAAGGCCTCAGTTAAGGGAACGTTTTTTTTGCAATTTTCCTCGCAATCTATTTTATCAAGCAGATTATCGACCACAGAGGGCACAGGTACTAAACGCTTTCGTTGAGCCTTCGGAAGCACTTTAACTAAATCAATACATTTATCACGTAACATACCAGGCACAAGCCAATCGAAAGGATAAATCGGCATATAAGCCAAAGCGGCCAATGGAATAATGACGGTTACACCGTCTTTTTCGTCACCGGGGTTAAAGTGATATTGCAAAGGCAATGATAAATCAGCCACCTTTAAGTAATCAGGAAATTGACTAATAACTGTATCAAACTCAGATGTGAGCAATACATCTGAGCGCTTGAGAAAAAGCGATTCTTGTCGCTTTGGGTGCTTTAACAACCAAATCTGAAGGGCTCGTCGGCTATTGATTTTTTCAGGCAAATTTCGCTGATAGAAATCCGCTAAGGCAAGCTCATCAACGAGCAAATCTCTTCGCCGTGTCTTTTCCTCTAAGCGCTTAACCTGATCAATTAATTGCTGGTTATGGCGCCAAAAATCAGCCAAGGCCAATAGCTTCGATTCTGGCCTTAGCTGACCCTCAGCTAGTGCCTGCTGAATAAAAATCTGTCTTGACAGCTGGGCATCAATTGACTCGAAGACCGCAACTTGCCTTGACAGTATTTTTAACCCCAACAACAAACTACTCCGATACGCCATCACCTGCCCACGCTCAGCATCCCAGTAAGGCTCGCTATATTCATTGTTAATCATTTGCGGAACTGCTTTAAGCACCCATAATGGGTCGATCGCTGCAAGAGTTCGCGCATAGACTTTTCGCGTTTCAACAATTTCTGCCGACATCACCCAACGTGGTGCCGTCTTAAACTGCGATGAGGCAGGAAATAAAAAGAACCGTAAATTCCTTACTCCTCGGTATTCACCTTTTTTTTCCTTAGCACCAATATTAGTCGCCAAACCTGTCAACAATGCCGTATGAATGGCCTCTATTTCACGTTGATCAAATTTAAGATGATGCGCATCATTATCAATCACGTTCGGTAGCCAGACGCGATCCGTATGCAAGGCATCATCGGCCGATGATTTTTTTACCACTAATGGCTTAATGGCCAATAATAATTGTCGATGCAAATCACGCCATTCACGCATTTTGGAATAAGATAAGAAGTCTTTCTTGCACTGCTTACGCAGCTGGTTTTTAGTTGACTCGGCGATTTTTTCCTCGTAGTAATTCCAAAGATTGACCCAGGTTAAAAAATCCGACTTAGAATGCCAAAAACGACGATGCTTCATGTCGGCAGCTTGTCGCTTA
>JAYYUJ010000030.1:0-28719 GCA_036344075.1 Pseudomonadota bacterium | reverse complement strand
ATCGCCATAATCAATAGTGCTTAAGTCGACGTTTATTTCATCGGAGGCCAATAAGCTTTGATAGCTAATGGCTTGAGTAAGATCAGACGATTTAGGGTCGCCGACTAAGACAATTTTTTCATCCCCAAGTTGGTCTTGAATCGCAACAATACGCGATTGTAGTGCTTCATCGACCACTAGCACAGTGCATCGGCAGCGAAGCACATTATCGAGCAACCAGTCTCCCTTGTATTCTGCATTAATTGGCGTCCATGCAGCCCCCAGCTTATTAATAGCTAAGGCCAGTAATACAATTTCAATGTCATTACTGAGCATTAATGCTACGCGTTCACCAGCGACTACGCCTAGGTCGCGTAAGCCTCCGGCTAATTTATTTGTTTGTTCTTCAACTTCGATGAAATTTAATCTTCGAGAATCCGTTATTAGAAATTCGCCATGAGGGTTTTGCTTTGCTTGTTCTGCTAATATTGCAGGAAAAGTGCGATTTTTCGTATCTTTCATATCTACGCGATGCATGGCTTTTCCTCTAGGATTGGATTTAATATTCGTTGTTATAAATCTTTATAGATTATTTTAATCGTGCTTTGGCTAATGGCTATTACGATAATGAAACATTGAGATAATTTTTTTAAAAAATTTCATTCAAATTTGAGGGATTTAATTCGTCATTAGATAATCAATATGAACTTTGAAAATTTGAGTGTTTCTACTTTAAAATAATAACGGTTTGATGTTTTATAAAATTTATCATATGCCTAACTATGATTAACTTATTTCAAAATTCCTCAATCAACCAACGAGGTAACAAGTTTCTTATGATCTTTAGTATTTTTATACTACAATACAGTCCTGTATATTTTGCAACCAAATTAATCATGCACTTTAGATAGTTTTTATTTAAAGGACGATTTTTTTAGGTTTTTTTATATTGAAAATTTTCAGTTTTCCTTTATTAATAGAAATTAAATTGTATCTTTATGTAACACTTTTAGGTGTATGTTTGCTCAGTCTTAAACTACTTTCTGAGATGAGACCCTTAACCTAAACCCCCTAAGGATAAGTGTCTACTAACACATACTTTGTTTCAGAGATGTTTAATTTTCAAAGAATAAAATATCCTAAATTTTCACACTAAACATTTATTTCATGTATGTAACAATAGGTTATGAACTAATTGAATACACCATTCGTAAGATGGGTGTAGATATTAGTACTGTTTGCATTTTGTAATTTTTTTTTGTGTTTCTATATCAATCAGAGTTATACGGAGCGATAAAATGAAAGAAATGTATGAATTAGCCACAAACGATTTTGTTGGGATATCCTTTTGGATTATTTCAGCTGCAATGGTAGCTGCAACCGCTTTTTTCTGGATGGAGAGAGATCGAGCAGAAGGTAAGTGGAAGACTTCTTTATCTGTAGCAGCCTTAGTAACTGGTATAGCTGCCATCCACTACTTCTACATGAGAGGTTTTTATGTGGCAAGTGGAGGGGAAAGTCCTGTTGTATTTCGTTACGTCGATTGGTTATTAACCGTTCCACTTCAAATTGTTGAGTTTTACTTGATTCTGGCCGCTATTGCTGTTGTCAGAGCTGCTTTGTTCTGGAAGTTACTAATAGCATCATTGGTTATGCTACTTGGTGGATTCTGGGGAGAAGCTGGATTAACTGATTCAGTATGGCTTGCCTTTGCAATTGGTATGTTGGGTTGGTTATACATCATTTATGAGATTTTTGTTGGTGAGGCTAGCCAAATCAATGCTTCATCTGGTACCGAGGCCAGCCAAACAGCATTTAATGCTTTGAAATGGATTGTTACAGTCGGTTGGGCAATTTACCCTATCGGTTACGTTCTAGGTGTAGGTGCCGAAGCAGGAACGCCAGAGGCGCTTGCCCAGAGCGCTAACTTGAACTTGGTATACAACTTAGCTGACTTTGTGAACAAGATTGCTTTCGGTATAGTAATTTGGAGTGCAGCCACCTCAGAAAGTGCGTCTAGCAACAACTAATTATTGTTCAGATTATGCTAGCTAAACTTCCTGTTTCTAAACAAAACCAGGAACATTCATTAGAAAGCACCTTACTTCCTACTAGTATCGATCTGGTGGGAAGTAAGGCTTTTCAAGCCGCAAATTATCACCTTAACACCGGCGGAAGTCGGGTAAGATTCTCAATTGTTAAAGCGTTGTCGGAAAGGCTACACATTGCTGAGTCTGATTCAATAAAACTCGCTTCAAGTGTTGAACTCCTTCACAATGCATCAATCGTTCATGATGACTTAATGGATAAAGATGCATATAGGAGGAATGCTCCTACAGTGTGGTCAAAGTATGGACAAGAAACTGCAGTTTGTTGTGGTGACTTATTTATTTCTTCAGCTTTTCTTCACTGCTCGAGACTGAATGAGCAAAACAAAATTGGTCAATGCATACAGTTGCTTTCCCAGTCGATTGAAAAAACTATCTATGGTCAATGTCTAGATGTCGATCAGCAAGCATGGAGCTGTTTAGATAACGAGAATTACTGTAAAAGCGTCATCCAGAAAACTATCCCATTATTAGTTTTGTCATTTGAATTGCCATTGGCTTATTCGGGTATTGCTTATCCGTCTAATCAAGTAAGAGAGACAGTTACACATTTCGCTTTAGCCTATCAAATTCTAGATGATATTGAAGATCGCGTTGCTGATCAGGAAGTGGGTAGAAGTAATTATGTGAGTCTCTTATCTCAAACAATGAATTCTCACGAAGCTGAAGCTATGGCATGTGAGAAAGCTCGTTACTTGATTCGTCAGTGTGAGACTCATGATAGACGTTTGCCTGAATTCGCAACAGGCATTTTAACGCCTGGCATCAAGCAATTAAATCTCAAGTTAGATCGATTATCTAAGAGCTATTAATATGTCTAAAGTAATAGTTATCGGAGGCGGTTTTGGTGGAATCGCATCCGCACTTCGTATTAAAGCTAAAGGCTATCAAGTTATTTTAATAGATCGTTGCTCAGAGCTAGGAGGACGCGCTCAAGTATTTAAGCGTAATGGCTTTACTTTTGATGCAGGTCCGACGGTGATCACAGCGCCATATTTGTTTGAAGAATTATTTGATCTCTTTAATAAAGATCTTAACGATTATATTCAATTTGTCCCTGTGGAGCCTTGGTATCGATTTGTCTATCCAGATGGGGATAAATTTGATTATGGCGGCACCCTTGATGACACTCTTAAGGAGATAGAGAAAATTTCTCCTCAGGATATTGAGGGGTATAAAAAACTTCTCTCTATGTCAGAAAAAATATTTGACGTTGGTTTTACTGGCTTAGCTGATAAGCCTTTTCATTCCTTTATTACCATGATCAAGCAGGTCCCGCACTTAGTTAGGTTACGGTGTTATCGAAGTGTCTATCAACTAGTCAGTAAATATTTAAAGCATGACAAGTTGCGGCAAGCCTTCACTATCCAGCCTCTATTAGTTGGGGGCAACCCTTTTGATACGACAAGTATCTATAATTTAATTCATTTTCTAGAAAGGAAGTGGGGTATTCACTATGCTATGGGTGGAACTGGCCAAGTGGTTAAAGGCTTGCAGCAGCTTATGACCGAGCAGGGGATTGAAGTTCGATTAGACACTTCTGCAGAGTCATTTCATCTTGATGGCAGGCATATTAAAGGAATTTGTTTGGCTGGCGGAGAAGTTCTTGAATGCGATAAGGTAGTATCCAATATGGATCCAACCTATTTATATGAGAAGGTAATTGAAAAGAAAAGCCAACCTTTATTAACCCAGTTAAAGACCCGGCATGCTAAATTATCGATGGGTCTTTACGTGCTCTATTTTGGCACCAATAAGAAATTCCATGATGTTCCGCATCACACTATTTGGCTTGGTAAACGTTACAAAGCCTTGCTTGATGATATTTTTAACAAAAAAGTCTTAGCTGATGACTTTTCACTTTATTTACATCGACCCTCAGCTACTGATCCTTCAATGGCACCGGACGGTTGTGATTGCTTTTATGTATTATCACCGGTGCCTAATTTGCAATCGGGTCTTGAATGGGATGATATCCGTGACAGCTATCGCGATAAAATTTTAACTGCTCTTGACCAAACAATGATGCCAGGTTTAAAAGCAAGTATTGTTGAGCAGTTTGATATGACTCCTAAAGAATTCCAAAAAGATTATTTAAGCACTGCAGGAGCTGGATTTTCTATTGCACCTATACTGCTCCAGTCTGCTTGGTTTCGTTACCATAATCAAGGCGAAGGTCTAGATAATTTATACTTAGTCGGCGCCGGTACGCATCCTGGTGCCGGTCTGCCTGGTGTTTTATCATCGGCCAAGGTGCTCGATCATTTGGTCCCCTCGATTGGCTAGCTTTTCTGTCGTTTTTTCTGTTGTTTCTTGAGCCCATATAACGCTATTATCTGTAAGTAATCTGTCATTAAAGGATAAACTTTTGTCGGACCTTGCTAGCACCCAAGCCATGAATACCCTTTCCATTCATGGTAAATCCTTTCGTTTTGCCGGAGTCTTCTTAAGTCGTCTGCAGCTTCACCAGGCAGCTCGTCTTTACTACTTTTGCCGTTGTATTGACGATATAGCCGATGAAAGTGATTGCGCCGATATTGCCTATAAAGAGCTTCATTTGCTCAGGCAGCAACTTACTATAAACGATGCAAGTGATAACCCGCTGTTAGACGACTTTAAGCTCTTACAAACTGAATTGGGCCTGCCCATTACATGGCCGATCGCACTTATCGATGGTGTATTGGCAGATACTAAACCCTTCAAGATTGAGCAGCAGGCTGATTTGATTCGTTATGCTTATCAAGTCGCCGGTGTTGTAGGTTTAATGATGTGTCCCATTATTAAGGCAAATAATCGCGGTCATCCCTTTGCAGTTGATTTAGGCATAGCCATGCAACTGACTAATATTGCTCGCGATATCTTTGAAGACGCTCACTTAGATCGTTGTTATTTGCCGGTAGATTGGTGTGATTGCACGCCAGCTGATATTATCGCAAATAAGTCAGGAACGCAGAAAAAAGTAAAACTGGCGATTAAGCGATTGCTGGATCTAGCTGACAATTACTACGCCAGTGCCCAAGTAGGGTTTCATTTTTTACCTTTACGTTCCCGATTAGCGATTGCCATTGCTTCAAAAGTCTATCAACATATTGGCACACAAATCCGTCGGCGTGATTATTGTTATTGGCAGGGGCGGGTTTTTGTGCCGCTGCTTACGAAGGTTATGTTAGCCGTTTCTGCGGGTTTATCCTTGTTGAACTTACCCTCTAAGGACAGACATCAATCAGCGCTTCATCACGGGTTAGAGGATTATATTGGCTTCGATGAGAGTAGCTTATGAAGCATGAGTCTGCTGATATCGTGGCTCTTGGCGGAGGCATGGCTTCATTGTCATTGGCTGCTGCCTTGCTGCAAAGAGGCTATCAAGGCAAGATTATTATACTCGAGCAATTTGTTACTCCCAATTGTAATAAAACATGGTGTTTTTGGGGTAAGGGTTCAGTGCCCCATTATCTGCACCCATTAATTCGACACCAATGGTCGCAATGGAGCGTAAGTCATAACGGCCATGAAGTTTCCCAGTCAAGTATCAACGGGAAAAATGATTATTGCTGTATTCAGGCTGAAGATTTTTACCGTTTTGCATTAACCCTTGTTGAGAAGGCTGATAATGTTGTCTTTATTGGTGGCCAATCAATCATTGATGCTCAAGAGCAGGCTAGTGAGGTAAAGGTTCGCAGTGATGATTATGATATTGTGGCGCAGCATTGCCTTGATACACGCTATCAATCAGACTTATATAAACAAGGTCTTTATCAGTGCTTTGCAGGTCTATGGCTTGAGGCTGGCCAAGCCTTATTTGATCCTAGTAAGGTTGAGCTGATGCATAATTTAGAGTGCCATGACGGTGTATTACACTTTGACTATGTGTTACCGCTATCTTCCCATCAAGCCTTATTTGAGCGAACATTTTTTTCACCGAAACCCTTATTGTTTGAGGACTTAAGGCGAGATGCCGAGCGGGCGGTAACATCGCGCTATGGCAATATTGATGTGAATATACAAGGCAGAGAGCAGGGCATATTACCGATGATAGCTTCTGTATTACCTGTTGATACGGATTGTTGGCATTATGCGGGTATGGCTGGCGGTCACATGCGATCGGCCACAGGTTATGCGTTCGTCTCAGTCCAGCGCTGGGCGCAAGTTGTCGCCGTCGCAATGATGAATAATAAACAGTGGCCTAGCTATCAGCCGATTAAAAATCGCTATCGATTGATGGATAAAATATTTTTGCGCGTGCTAGCCGAGCAAATGGATATCGCGCCAGCATTATTTCTGCGCTTGTTAGAAAAAACAGATTCAGATCAATTCACGCGTTTTATGACTGAGCAAGCGAGTTACCGAGATTTATTAGCCATTATTAAAGCGATGCCAAAACGTCCTTTTATCAATGCGCTTTTTAAGTAAAAAAAATAAAGTAATACAAATTCAAATGATAAATGATAAAATGGTAGACAATGAAGAAATTCCAGCAATAACAAAAATCTTTGCTGGCTTTTGTATAGTGTCGGCGAGTTTTCTTTTAGGGTATGACGCATCCTTAGCTTATAAGATACCTCTTTTAGTTATTTTCATTGCATTAGTTGGCATGCCCCATGGAGCCCTTGATGTAATGATGATTTCCCGCTTGATCCAACAAAGGGAATCGAATAGCCCTTCAGCACTGGGCGTAAATTACTCTTATTGGTTTCGTCTATGTGGATATTACTTGCTATATACAGCTGTTGCTGGATTGGCTTTTGGTTTTTGGTTACTGTTCCCAAGTACGGCTTTAGTTTTCTTTTTAATTATGGCTGTGTCACATTTCAGTCATGACTGGCAAGGTTTTGGCGGTAGACTGATGCAAATAAGTTTAGCGTCCTTAGTGGTGACTGCTCCCGCGTGTTTTCATGCCGACGCCATAGCGGAATACTTCCAAGCACTTTTTTTAACTGATCAAGCAATATCGATAATTGTCGTTAGCATGCAAAGCGCTGCGCTATCGGCGATTTTACTTGCCTTGTATGCTTCAAAAAAATCATCGTTTAGTCGAATTTTAGTCTTAGCTGTAGTGGGTATTAGCGCCTTCTGTCTAGATCCGCTATTGTTTTTTATCGCCTATTTTTGTAGTTTGCATTCACTGTTACATACCTTATCGATTAAGGATAAATTTGACATGTCATGGCAGCAATTGATGTATCGAGTATTGCCGCCCATGTTAATAACCTTATTACTTATGGGCATAGTTTTCGTGTTAGTGCCGTTTCAAACAGTCGATGTGCAATGGCTTAGAGTTATATTCATAGGCCTATTCGCTTTAACGGTCCCCCACATGCTGTTGACTTGGCATTTTCAAAGGGCTAACCGCACAGAGTAACTTGCACTTTTTTTTCTGCAGTGTAATCGTTCATTAGCAACACATTGTTAGCGGGTATATCCTTATGGACTAATCGTCATGCCTATAATATTATCAGATATAAGTCAGTTGAATAAAATGTAAACCAAGCATAAGCTTGCGATTAGGAATTTGAATGAATTTTCTCTATCCCTGCAAATTATTTTTTGGTTTTTTCTGGCTGTTTTCAGCGTTGATAATCAATGCACAAACACTCAACTTTAATTTTTCACCAGTTGATGCTGCAGGCAATAGCCTTAATAAGTCATCATTGGTGCTTACCCTATTCAATGATGGCTTCAAATACAACCTCTTAGTTACAAGTTCTTCCACCGCGAACCCATTACCCGGTAGTTATCGTGTTGCCAAACAGTTTAATTTTGGCCTTGGTGTTAAAGAGCCTGCACAAGGTCAGGGTTCATGGGCTATTAATACCGATGAAAATATTCATTTCGCGCTGAAGGGTGCTGCTAATAATCCTGTCGATTTTTCAATTGTTTCATTAAAGACGGCCAGTGGTAATAATTTATTCGGTAATGAGCGCGCAACATTGATGATAAATAGTCATGCTTATTTATTTAGAGGTGGGCCACCTAATACTATCATTACGGATGAAAATATTATTGATAGCAGTCATACTTGGTCTGAGGAGTGGGGAGATAACTTTAACATCAAACCTGAGATTGAAGGTAACGTATTTTCTAAATTTAGATTGCTTGAGCTATCGATTCGACTTGACCAGGCAGGTCCTCAGACCCCGTCGCCTTTACAGAATTATATTATCGATCAACAGATAAACAGCGGGACGATTGAAAGAAGTTTTTCCGTTAGGCTGCCAAGTAAGGTCACAAAAAGGAGTTACCCTGTAGTGTTCTTTTTTCATGGCTCGGGTGGACACGGATCGAACTTTTTGCGAAGCGATATCTTACAGATGATTGATGACGAGGAATTTGTTGGTGTTTTTCCGAATGGTTATAATAATAAATGGAACGTCAATAATGAATCGCCAGCGGATGATGTAGCTTTTTTTGAAATGATGCTGACCGCTATTGCGGCCGATAGGCGTTTAGATCTCAATCAGGTTTACGGGATCGGCACCTCTAATGGCGCGGGGATGATTAATAAACTCGGCAAAGAGACTGACTACTTTCGCGGTATAGCTCCGATTGCCAGCCAACAATTAACGTACATTGGTGCGATACAGCCACCGCGACCACTGTCTGTCTTTCAAGTCAATGGAGAAGACGACACCACCATTTCTCCGGCTGGTGGATCAAACTTTGCGGGTGATTTCCTATCGGCTGAGGCTAGCGTCGAAAATTGGGCGGGATATTTTAATTGCTCAATGGAGCCTATCGTAACGACATTAACCTGGGGTAATCGAACGGTGCAACAAACAACTTACAACGATTGTCAAGAGAATAGGGATGTTCGACTTCACGTCGTTGAAGACGTTGGCCATCAGATTAATTTGCAGGGGACTAGCCTGTATCAAATCATTTGGACGTTCTTTAAAGATCAGCACTTGGGTTTGCACGTTAATAATGAAACTACCAGTGTGCCAGCTATGGGTGGCTTAGGTATTCTCGTAACTGCTTTATCACTACTTGGTATCGGGGGCAGGTGCCTTAAATAAGCCTAGAAAAATCTTTGTTTACTATGTCTTGCGAATGCAAAAAGTAGTTTTTTGGTTTTATATTGCATGCTGTTTAATGATGTAAACGTAATCTATCAAGACTTGCAGTCTCCTCCACGCTCTATCACCATTAGTTAACAGCGGTAAGCCTTTTTTATTCACATATATTGGAGACTCTCATGAAAGCATGGGTCTGTGAAGCCTTAACGGGCGAGGACGGTTTGGTATTCCAAGCGCAGTCATCATTAACTTGTGGTGCCGAGCAAATACGAATAAAAAATCATGTCATTGGCTTGAACTTCCCTGACGTTTTGATCACACGCGGTCTGTATCAGATGAAGCTAGACCCACCTTTTATACCTGGCAGTGAGTGTGCAGGCGAGGTGATTGAAGTGGGTTCTGCTGTTAATGACATTGCTGTAGGTCAGCGTGTTTTGGCTATGACAGGGTTTGGCGCTTTTGCTGAAGAATTACTGGTCTCACCGCCTATGCAGCAAGTAATGGCCATACCCGATACCATGTCCTTTGATGATGCAGCGGCCTTTAACATGGTCTATGGTACGGCCATGCACGGACTCAAGCAGCGGGCTAACCTCGAGTCTGGTGATACGGTGTTAGTGCTGGGTTCGGCTGGTGGGTGTGGCAGTGCTGCTGTGCAAATTGGCAAAGCCATGGGTGCCAACGTTATTGCCGGTGCCAGCAGCGATGAAAAATGTCAGCGTGCGATGACATGTGGGGCTGATTTTGCGGTCAATTACAGCAGCGAAAATCTAAGAGACCGCGTGATGGCGCTAACTGATAACAACGGTGTCGACGTCGTTTTTGATCCGGTTGGCGATGCCTTATTTAAGCAGGCGATTCGTTGTCTAGGCTGGAACGGTCGTTATTTAGTTGTAGGTTTTGCCGGTGGTGAGATTCCAAATTTCGCGGTTAATTATACGATTTTGAAGTCGATTGCAGTTATTGGTGTGGCTTACGGCATGTCGGCGATTGATAATCCCGCGATGAATCAAAGTAATTTTGATCAACTTTTTGAATGGTACCAACAGGGCCTTCTAAAGCCATTATTAGATCAGCCTCATACTTTTTCTAATATACAACGCGCTCTAGCACGATTAAATGATGGCAAAGCATTGGGTAAATTAGTGGTCCGTATTGAATAGATACGTTACAACAATGTTTATGTGAGTAAAAGGAATAAGTTATGTCTGACGGACTATTAAATAACAGGATCGCTTTAGTGACCGGTGGTGCAAGCGGTATTGGTTTTGCAACCGCCAGACAGTTTGCGAATGAGGGCGCGCAATTAATCATTGCCGATAAAAACCCTGAAAAACTGAATCAAGCTAAAAACTGGTTTATTGACCATAACTACTCAATACTGGCCATTGAATGCGATGTCTGTGATTCAAGTCAAGTCTCATCGGTGATGGCTAATATACAATCGACGTATGGTCATCTTGATATATTGGTGAATAATGTGGGCGATTTTTTAGGCCGTATCAAGCCATTTGTTAGCATGACTGACGACGATATTGACGACTTGTACACGGTTAATTTACGTCAGTTAATGATTTGTACACGTGAAGCGATCCCATTACTAATGAAGGCAACACAACAAGCTAGTGTGATATGTATTTCATCGATTGAAGGCTACCGTGGCATGCCTAACATCGCGCCTTATGGCGCATATAAATTGGGTATTGAAGGTTTTGTTAAAAGTATTGCTTTAGAGTTAGGGCCAGATAATATTCGTATCAATGCTATCGCGCCAGAGACCACTGAGACTGATCAAGTGCAACCAAAAAAGTGGATTAGCGAAGCCAATTACTCACGCGTTAAAGAATGGATTCCTTTAGGTCGTTTTGGGCGGTCCGAAGACATTGCCGGCAGTGCGTTGTTTCTTGCCAGTCGTTTGTCACAATGGATAACCGGTACAGTCATTCATTGTGATGGAGGTGCATTGGCCGCGGCGGGATGGTACCGAACACCAGAAGGTAGTTGGACTAATACCCCAGTCATTACCGAAAGTGGCATTACAGGTTTAATCAATGAAGACTAAGAAGATTTTTGGTTTAACTGAAGAAAAGGTTTTATTTATTATGAATTATTTTTTCTTTTCGTAGTTGTAAGTTTCTCTTACATGTGACAAATTAATATGAGAAACGATGATCAAGAGATCTGTAATTTATTATTCGCTTATACTCATCTGTTTGATGAGGGTGATTTTGAAGGTGCTGCAAATCTTTTTCAGCATGCCCAAATTATTGTTGGTGCTTTGGGAGAAACTGTCGATTACTTGGGTTTATTAGACAATTGGCGGCGTATGGTGAAGGTTTATGATGATTCTGGCACGCCGCGAACTATGCATATCTGCACTAATGCGATCATCAATACAAATCTTGATGAAGGCACGGCCAGTGCGCGCTCATACTATATTGTCTATCAACAAACGGATAAGCTGCCTTTGCAAGCTATCGTTGCTGGTCGTTATGATGACACATTTGAGCTAGTGGCAGGGCGATGGCGCTTTAGTCAGCGCGATTATCGGATGATGGAAATGATTGGTAACATTAGCGAGCATTTGCATCATTCTAAATTAATTATGGCCCAGCAGTTGAACTCATAGCTAACGCTATAGAGTTAGTAAATGGATTATCCTCTTAGTCGAACGGAGCAATACCGGCTCTGACTTTTTCAAAAGCGTCGTCACCATAAATTTGTTTGACCATTTCTGCCATGTCAGGCCCCTTCCGTAATTCGTTACCCCCTTCAATTGCAAAACTTTGTCCTGTCACCCAAGACGACTCCGGGCCCGCTAAGTAACGCACTCCAGCGGCCACATCGTCGGGTTCGCCTAAGCGACCGAGTGGTTTCTCTTGAGCAAACTTCTTTTTTATTTCTGTATTATCGAATAATGCTTGTGTCGCTTTGGTACGCGTTAGTCCAGGCCTTACCGCATTAACGCGAATATTTAACGAAGATAATTCTTCAGCACAGGCTTTGACGAGACCTTCTAAGCCTGATTTGGCTGTGGTATAGGCAGGTAGCCAAGGAAACACTAATTTAGCTGCATCTGATGAGATGCATACAATAGAACCTAGCTGTTCAGGTGAGGTTGTCTTAACCATTAAAGGGGTAGCATAGCGAATTAATAAAAATGCTGAGACAATGTTTAACTGCAGTTCTTGAGAGAAACTTTTTTCGTCATGCATTAACAGTGGCCGTATAGCCCCACCGCCCACGGTGGCAATAGCAATATCGAGGCATCCAAACCGTTTGTGACTTGCGTTTAAAGCATCTTTTAATTCTGTTTCATTGCAGCTATCAGCCGCAATGGTATGAACGTGAGTCCCAGTGGGTATATCCTCCATTAATTCTTTTTTAGCGGAGTTAAGAGAATCGTTGTTTCGCGCCATGAGGGTCACGTTAGCACCATCAATTAATAACTTTTTAGCGCAAGCGCAGCCAATACCACCAGAACCACCGGTAATAAATGCATGCTTGCCTGATAAGGGTAATAACTGCTGGACTCTACTCGCCATGATGGTAATCCTTAGATTGCTGTTGATAGAGATTTTTACTTCGACTATTTTAAAATGTTTCTTCACTTAAGGGCAGATACAGACCGACATGTAATTTAAAACTGCATACCCCGCGATTGTTATTCTTTTAAGGCGGCTTATTGATAATTATTGTTATTTAGCATCATCATAGATAAACAACATTGATTAGTATCGTTTAAATGGGCGCAACAGTTTTACATAGAAAGTTCTTGATCAACAATACCATCAGTTTTTATCAACCCATAAGATTAAAAGTGGACGGATTTAGGCCATTATGCTTGGTTTCATGAGTGCTTCCAAACTTTACTAATTCTATATCACTCTCGTTCTTCCAACCGTCATTGATGTAATATTCATTCATTTTTGAGTTTGGTAGACTAAAATAATTAAAAATACAGTGAATATTAATATGGCTATAAAAATCAATCAGATAGGCGGTTTATTAGGGGCGAGAGTTGAGGGTATTGATTTTGCTCAACCCTTAAACGACGGTATTTTTGAAAAGATTGCAGACGCACTTTATCAGCATCAAGTTATTTCTATTCCTGCAATGGATATGACCGTCCAGCAGCATGCCGATATTGCCTTATTTTTTGGTGAGCCTGAGCACAATGCCACTGATCAGTTCGGGGTCGATGAGGAGATCCCTTATTTAACGGTTATTGATTCTGATAAAGGTGATCGTGCAGACTCCTGGCACTGTGATGAAACCTTTCTTGAATACCCCCCAATTATAAATTTCTTACACGGGAAAATTATTCCTCAACATGGGGGTGATACGGTATTTAGAAGTACGGCCGCCGCTTATGATGCGCTTTCGGATAAAATGAAAACTTTGGTTTGCGATTTAAGTGCCGTGCATGACTATGGTCATCTCTACGAATTAGGTTGGCGCAGTGGTATGCCGCTAGGGCCGATGGTTGGCGATGCTTTAGTAAAAGGGCTTATTCATTCTCATCCAGTAGTAAAGACTCACCCAGTGACGCAACGACAATGGTTAACCGTGAATGAAACTTATACCCGTTTTATTGAGGGCTTACCGCCTTTAGAAGCCGAAGCTATTCTGAACATGTTATTCAAGCATATGCAAAAACCTGAATTTAGTTATCGTCATCGATGGCAGGTGGGCGATTTATTAATTTGGGATCAACAGGCGGTTCAACATTATGCTGTAGTCGATTATACCGAACGCAGGCTCGTGCATCGAATATCAGCATTGAAGTACGCGAGTAAATATACGGGTATTAAAACGGCTTAAATTAATCATAATTAGGTGAAGGTCATGACAGCTGAATTTCAAACTTCGTCAACGCAAGGCTGCGATGTATTAATAAAAAATGCCTTAATTTTTAATGGCGAGGGTACACCACCACAGTTTGGCGATCTTGCCATTAAGGATGAAAAGATACTCGCACAAGGACCTGAGCTGAGCTTTGATGATGTGGGTACTACTGTTGATGCTAATGGCCTTTGGCTGATGCCAGGATTATTAGATATACATACGCATCTTGATCTTGAAGTAGAACTTAATCCTGGCTTAGGAGAGGCTGTGCGCCATGGTACCACCACTGTGCTGGTGGGTAACTGTTCGTTGGGGACTATTTATGGCGCTCAAAATAAAAACGGCGATAATCCAATAGTCGATTGTTTCACTCGTGTTGAAAATGTTCCCAAGCGTGTACTGCAGCGCTGTGCCGATGCTATGTATTGGGATAATTCAGAAGATTATCTACGCCATTTTGAAGATATTGCTTTAGGGCCTAATATTGCTGCTTTTGTACCTCATTCGATGTTGCGAATACAAGTGATGGGTGTGCATGATTCGGTGACACGCAAGCCCACTGATGAAGAAACCGCAGAGATGGAACGTTTGCTCCGAGAGGCGATGGAGCAGGGCTATTTGGGTTTATCAACCGACCAAATTGTTTTTCATTATCTGTCGAATGACCCACACAAGGACAGCCGCATACCTGCGCATTTCGCCGAAGATGAAGAATTAAAGCCTGCGCTAGATATTGTGCGTGAATATGGACGTGTGTGGCAAACTAATCCCGACGGTGAGCGCATGGGTCGAACCATCAAACGCTTTTTTTGGAGTGCTGGTTGGTTTTTTCGTAAGCCTTTACGTATTTCTGCCTTAACCGCCATCGATTTTAATAACACGCCTGGTATCTGGAAATTAATGCTACGTCTGGCAGGTGTCATAAACTCGTGGTTTTGTCGTGGCAAAATGCATTTTCAAGCCTTAGGTGCGAACTTTCGCATGTGGTCTGACGGCATTATTGCACCAATTTTTGAGGAATTAGAATCAACTCGCGAGCTTATTGCTTGTGAACCCGAAGATGTTGTTGGTCGACGAGCAATACTTGATAGTGGACATTGGCAGGCGCGATTCAGACGAGATTGGGCGAAGGTTGAAAAGATCAGTGATGAAGTATCTAAAGTCAAATCAGCAGGTATGGCTGATCGCGCTACTTTTCAAATGGATATGAACGAGATGTTTTTTGATGATACACCCGTTGATGCATGGAACGGTCAATCAATGCAATCTGTATTCGAGCGTTTACAGCTGTTTCAAAATAGCAATGGCGAGCAGGGTGCTAAGTCTGAGACTGAGGCCGATGTTTTTGCTAAGTTTCCTGAGAATACTTCGACGGCTACTGAGTTTTTTCTACAAGGTTTACGACTTTATGATACGCAGTTTCGCTGGTGGTTTGATTCGGCCAATATGAATGAAGATGTTGTAGAGGAGATTTTATTTCATCAACATGCATTGCCGGGTTTTAATGACAGCGGCGCGCATCTAACGAACCTGGCTTTTTACGACTGCAATTTGAATACCTTACGACTTGCTCAACGTTCGGGTGTTAATCGGGTGGCTGAGGCTGTCAAGCGATTAACCACGGAACCGGCCGAATTCTTTGGTCTTGATGTTGGCTCTTTGGCCGTGGGCGCTCAAGCCGACGTGGTATTAATTAATCCTGATAAGCTAGCAAAGCATGATGTGAATGCCCAGCGAAAAAAAATATGGAATGATAAGTTTCAGAATGAAGTGATGGTAAACCGCTCAGATGGTGTTGTTGAGCAGGTGTATATTGCCGGTCAGCGGGCGTGGGAGAACGGTAATAGCTATGGCGAGGCTTTAGGAAATCAGCGTTTAGGACGCGCGTTAAGAGTGCAGCGAAAGGCTTAATAAGATTCACTTGAGTTATAAAAAACTAACTTTTTATTCCTTTAAAATGCGAATTGAGCGCGATTAACTCTTTGTGGTAGATCCATAGTCGGTATTACCCCGTATCAATCTTTGGAATCTTAGTAAAAGGGGCAGTCATTATGTTAAGAACAGCTTTTTTTCGCTTTTATGAGTCTTATAAGGCAGTTATGGATGCAAACGTCAATCCGTTGAGGCATGTGCCTGATCCAGTATCACGTTTTTGGATTATGACGGTAATGGCATGGATGTGGTGCACTGCATCAGGTATTTACCTGGGTAGTGTGTTGTTTATTGGTAGTAGTTTCATCGGCCACCTTGCGCTTCTGTTTATGATTTTCTTTACTGCTGCAGTTTTTTATGATGCCGAACAACGACAGGATTCGTGGCTGGCTAAAATAAAGATTGAATCCAAGAGTTGATCCGTTCAACTTTCAGAAGTGGAACTAGGAGTGCGCCAAAGTTTTCATCGATCATCGTGAAACTTTCTAATATCTGCTCAACACCTGTCCACTTTTAGAAATGCCTGATATATTTTTTTTATATGGATATCCAAACAGTTTTAATAAATTACTCGGCCGATGACTTAGTGATACCGAAATTATTAATACCTTGGATGCGTTCAAACCACGCTGGTGAAACAGGCGCTGTATGGATCTATAATGCAGCATCTTTGGCTTTTTGGTCTCCCTCTATTCGAAAGATGGCCATTGAACATCTAGAGACAGAAAAACATCATTTACTGGTAATGTCACATCTTTTACCAGCTAATCAAAAAAGTAAGTTGCTTTTTGTTTGGAGAATAATGGGTTTTAGTTTGGGCTTTTTCGCTGCGTTATTTGGATACACCTTTTTTTGTTTGACTATTAGTGCGGTTGAGAACTTTGTTGAGTATCATTATAACGAACAAATTGACGATTTAATTAAAACACAGCAATCGCCCCGATTGTTGGCTCTAATCCAACGCTGTTGTGCTGAAGAGTCACAGCATAAGTTGGATGCTGACATCTATCTCAAGTCGTTATCTGAGAACGTTTGGACTAGGGCTTGGTTGGGGATAGTGAGCATTAGTTCGCACATTGCCGTGCAGATGGCAAAAAAAATATAATGACTGCAACCAAACACTTTATTTGACCCCATTTAGTAATTTTTGCTCAAGTTTTACGCCGAGAGAGTAACCTTAATAAGAAATAAGTTTTACGTTTCAAAAGTTAACCTACAATACAATTCGAAGCTAATAAATCGATGGGGAAGCCTGTGAATCCAGAACAGCAGTTAAATCACAACGGTGAATCAATTACGTCTTACGACGCTATTATTATCGGAGCTGGTGTTAGTGGTATGTACGCGCTGCATCATTTACGTGAAATGGGCCTTTCTGTGCGCGTATTTGACGGCGCAACTGATGTTGGTGGTACGTGGTGGTATAACCGTTATCCAGGTGCACGGGTCGATGGCCCCGGCAGTCCCTTTTATTGCTACACCTTCTCAAAGGAATTGATGCAAGAGTGGGACTGGGCCGAAACGCAATCAAAACAGTCCGACGTATTAGATTATCTTGAGCATGTGGCAGACAAGTTTGACCTGCGCCGTGATATCCAGTTTGATACTTGGGTGCAGGATGCAAGATATGATGAGACAGCCCAACGCTGGACCATTGACACATCGACAGGCGAGCGCAGTTCTGCCCAATACCTCATTTGTGCCGTAGGGGCCTTATCGAAAGCGAATCGTCCTGACATCGCCGGTATTAACGACTTTGCTGGGGAATGTTACCATACCGGCAGTTGGCCGCATGAACCTGTTTCTTTTAAAGGTAAGCGCGTCGCGGTTATTGGTACTGGTTCATCTGGCGTTCAATCGATACCTGAAATTGCAAAAGAGGCCGATCATGTCACGGTGTTTCAACGCACCGCACAATTTACTTTTCCAGCCGGTAACCGTCCACTCAGTAATGATGATTTAGCCGAAGTGCGAAATAACTGGGATGAAATTATAGAGAAAATGCGTGCTCATGGCGGCGGTTTTCCTGCCGATCCAAATCCTGATCGCTCAGCACTTGATGATAGTGATGAGGAGCGCGAAGCGCTATATGAATCTTTGTGGGCGCAGGGCAGTTTCCAAATATTTTTAAAGCTTTACCATGATATTGCTGTCAATGAGGAATCCAATAAGACGTTATCAGATTTTGTGCGCAAAAAAATTAGCGAAATCGTTGATGATCCGGAGACTGCACGTAAGTTGTCGCCAGATCATTTTGTGATGACTAAGCGGCCTATCCTTGATGATGGTTACTTCGCCACCTTCAACCGTGACAACGTCGAGTTAATTGATTTGCGCGAAGATGCGATCGAACAATTTACTGCCAACAGCGTGATTACCAAAAGCGGGGAACATCCTATCGATATGCTCGTACTGGCTACGGGTTACGATGCCATTAGTGGGTCTATGCTGCGGTTGAACCCCAAAGGCCGAGATGGTATTAGCCTTAAACAGCGTTGGGAAGAACGTTATCATAATTATCTTGGTATGACGATTGGCGGCTTTCCTAACTTATTTATGATTCATGGGCCAGGTTCACCGGGTGTTTTTTATAACATGCCGCTCGGTGCTGAGCGTCAAATGGACTGGATAGGGAAATGTATGGACCATCTTCGTGAAAAAGAGCTCGGTTCAGTTGAGCCTGTATCTGCTAGTGAGCAAGCATGGTTTGATGAGGTTACCACTATAGCGAGCTTCACGCTGTTTCCAAGAACAGACTCATGGTGGACGGGCGCAAACGTTGAAGGTAAGCCACGTTATTTTTCTGCTTACTTAGGAGGGGCGATGTACTATGATCGCATTCGCGATGTTGCAGCCAATGATTTCGAGGGCTTTCATTTTGAGGCTGTTCAGCGGGCCGACAATCCTATCTAGTATTGTTTCCTTTTTTCCCCAGATTAACGGACATCTTATTCTTGTTCCGATCATAAGCGGTTTTAAATTAATCGCATTACTCTCTTGTCCGTTACAAATTGATACAACTTCAGTGATCACTGACATAAGCTCATGACAATTCTTTTTTATAGTGAATGCAAGCTCACAATTTAACTGTAAAAAAGGGGGTCATCATGAAATTAATCACTCAAATTACCGCAGCTGTGACCATCATATATAGCACCAGTTCGATGGCAGTTATGATTAACGAACAACAACACAATCAACAAGCACGCATTCAGCAAGGCGTTGTCAGTGGTGAATTAACTAAAAGAGAAACCGTTAGGCTCAGTAAGCAGCAAATCAAAATCCAGCGGAAAGAGATGCGGTTTAAATCCGATGGGCAATTTACCAAAAAAGAACGAGCATTGGTTCAGCGTGATCTGAATCGACAAAACAAAGCAATTTACAGACAGAAGCATGACCAACAACAACGCTTTTAGCGCGAAGGGTTTAGGTTTAAAAAGCGGACCTACAGGCTAAAAGGGTAGTTTTACTGATATCCTTTGGTTCGTAACGCGCTACTATGAAATTTACTTTGCAAGCTTGTTGTTAAAAGTAGAAGATTAATGATGTTAATAACAAAAAAAATAAATCACATTTTTATGACAGTGTTTTTCCTCGCGACCACTGCTGCAGCACTATTTGGTATGAAGGTAAATGCCATGCAGTGGGATTATACCAATGTTGCTTATGGCCCTGATGCGCGGCAATGGATGAATATTGCCGTGCCAGAGACGAGTGGTCTTGCTGGTATTTTTTTCTGGGCTCATGCCAATGGCGGAAATCCTTACAGTATGACCCAAAAAGAAGCCAGCGCGATGCTTGACAATGGCTATGCGGTCGTCAGTTGGGGCTCGGTTGGGCAGCTGACAAGCTTGCCTGAAATTGAAAACGGTTGGGCTGATGCACAGGTGGTTTTCGATTATGTTCGCGCCAATGCTGCCACGTGGAACATGGATCCCAACAACATCATTATTGGCGGCCGCTCGCGTGGTTCTATTGTCAGCTGGAAGCTGGCGCAAAGCGCGCACCCTGCTATTGTCGGCGTCTATATGTACAATGCGCTTCCTCAGGGTGTCTGGGTTGATACAGAAGTTTGGGACCCAGCTGCTGAGGTCAAGGCTGACGCTCCGCTAACGTATTTGGTGTATGGGCCGGAGTGGGGTTCGTCTGATGGTCATGCCCCCGACAATGTCGCGCCGGTTGAGGCTAAGTATACCGAGTTTGGTATTGCGGATCTTTATACTCTTTATCAAGACATGTGGGGTGACTTTCACGATAGCAGTGGCAATTGGACCAATACGTATTCCACCTCACACTATTTTCCAGGGATGATTGCATTACTCCAAAGCACAGAGAGCCCTAATAACGGTTATAACATGCTATTGATGGGCAATAGCTTTTTTAATCCTTATGCTACAAGAATCGGTGATCTGGCCATTGATGCTGGTTATACCGAGCATACAGATACCAGAGTTTTTCGAGGCGGTGACAACGGTTGGCCTATTTCTTTTTGGAATGACGATGGGGCTGGTGCGATTGGCGATGAGCACCGATTAATTAAAGCAACCTTAGATGCCGGTGGCGTAGATATTCTGGGTATGGTTCCCACTAACCCAGAGGGGATAGCAAACCCCACCGATGGCTACAGCGAATGGATTCACTACGCATTACAAAACAATCCTAACATTAAGGTGTTTATATCACTGTCACCGCCAGACTTCCCCAGTATTTGGCAGCAAACGGCTGAAGAGGCTGGATTCAACAGCATGCAAGCAGCGTGGGAAGCCTATATGTATGGGGAGGTTCATCAAACCTTGCTGGAATTGCTGCGCGACGAATTTCCATCCACTACTTTTTTTACTATACCTACTGGGCAAGCAGCGCTGACGCTAAGGCAAATGTACGACGACGATCAGTTGTTAGACGAGGTGGCCTTTGAGGGCCCTCGAGCAAGCTCGCTTTTTACAGACCCTAAAGGGCATCAAGGTGATATTATTAGAATCACCGGGTCTCTCGTCTGGTTGAGCTCACTGTACGGTGTTGATTTGCCCACATATTCTTATGACACCGGGTTCAACACCGATTTAAAAGGCATCGCGCAAACAATTATGAATGAGCATTTTGATCAAGAGCTATCCGTATATTCAGTACCGGCTGTAGGCGGCTTAGGCTTGTTAGCGCTGGGTCTGTCAGTGCTTTTTTTAGGAATCATGAGGATAGCGAGAAGATAAACTTTTTTCTAAAAAGGAGTCATGGGCTCTGACTGAATTGCTACGGCTTTTTTTTGCGAAAGGATGCCTAAGGTGGCCTAAAGAAGATTGAAGAAGCTAATCAGCGTCTCTTTCGTTTTATTCGTACAGGACTATTAAGATGATTAGAGGATAGGATCAAGTCGATGAAATAGCGGATTCTCGCTGTCAGGGTTGGTGCCAGCAATTAACATTGAAAATCGTAATATACGTTTGTGTTGTACCTTTACCCAGGCTTCATCGAAGTTGGAATTCTGGCTGTCCGATTCAATTGTTGTACTTTGCAAGTCGGTCATTATTTGAAGCGCCGCTTGGTCGGCTTCGATTAAATTACTTGCGGTAATATTGTGCCCTAACTTCTGCATTAATACATTAAAGTCGGCCACTGTTTCTTCTTCAAACCAATCGCGATAGCGAGCATGATTTAGTAAGAACTGAGGAATCGAATGCAGAAGATCTCGCTCCCAGTTTTCAAATACGCTTGAGGTAGGTAGCTTTTCAATATCAACGCATAATTTTTGTAGTCCCGAATCCTCCCAACGTTTAATTTTCGGTTCAGGTAAATGAAGATCGTAGTCAAGGCTAATACCTTGTAGTTCAGCAATGGATTCATAAGCTCTTCGAGTGATACTTGCATATTCCAGCACCCCTTCAATCCAGTTGCCACCATGCGCATTGGGTTGCATAAAGAAAGTGGCGCCAATACCTGATAACTGTAAGAAGGCAACCGTATGATATGCCACTGCGGCAAGATCCACTTGACGACCACTAACCTCTTCGTAGCGCCGGTACAGTGCAGGGATGTCACCCATATTTTCGTAAGGGTGACGACCGCGAAAGCAGGCGAGATCCCAATGAATATCACCAATATTGGCAATTTCGAAATCCAATAATGCTAAGACATCAGTGCCGGCTGACATAAATTGGCCGGCATCACCGGCAATGAAATGGGCTTCAGTTCGATGAAGAGGGACATTTCGACGTAACCATTGTTGTAAAAACTCGAGCGGTGGATCAATGTGACCGGCTTGTTTACCGACGCTGTACATGCGCTCGGTGGTGTGTAAGGCAATTTCAGTAGGGGTTTTGGGCGGCGAGCTCAGACGTTTAATATGAGTAAATTCGCTAACGGGTATGGCGTGCATTGCAGCGAGGTGCTCCATATAATTCAGCATTGCCTGCCAGCGTTCATCACTCATCGTTGAGGGGTTATCAATTGCAGTATGCAACATGCCGGGTGCGCGATCTTCGGTATCAACCCAGTCCATCACAAAGGCTTTGGGTGAATCGACCCAGCCATAAATATGCGGGACTTTTATGTTATTCGCTTCCAGTGCCTGCATGACTTCCATTTCAAACTTTAAATCTTGCTTGCCTGCAATTGAACGGTTTCCTCGAAATAACAAGGCGTTTGTTTCGTTGTAAGCTGTATAGGTGACTTTCCATTGTGGTCGCCAACGTTCTAGCCGACGAATATCAGTGACCACACCGTTCAAGTGATCTTTCACCCAATCGCAAATCCCTTTGTGTTGCTCTGCTTCTACTGCATCGTAATCAATTGCGTTGGTAGTGTTAGCCTTTCTTTTCACGTACTTATCCCCTGACTGATAATGATTTATCTCTAATTAACACAATTCGTCTGCAGATTTAGCTGTTAATAGGGCTTATAAGAATCTAGCCCAAAGACATCAATCACTCAGGCATCTGAGAAGAGTGATGCTCTGTAATCAGCCACTGATCGCCATTCCATCGATAAACAAAGGTATAACGCGCTTGCACGGTGGCACCATCGTTAAACGTGAAGGTATATACCCCCGAGTTAATCGCAAGCTGATCAAAGATACGCACATTTGATTCGTCGATCTGACCCTGTGGTCCCTTGCTAAGAAAGTTGACAAAGTAGTCCTCAATTTCGCTGTGGTTATGTCGCACTTGGTTTGATACCGTCGGCAGTAAAATCGCCTCTTTTTCATAAAGGGCGGCGACCTGACTAGGCTCGCCGGTAGCTAAAGCATCATTCCAAGTATTAAACAGTGCTGCAATTTGGCTTTTTGTATTGTCCATGGTTTCTTTAACGATCTCATTTAAAGTAAAAAATCTATCATACAATATTTCTAACTTTTAGGCAGAGAAATTCTTTACTCTGCAAATATTTTGAATGACGAGAATCAACTATTTTCAGGCATGATATCAGGGTTAATATTTAGGCCCTTCAGATAAGCAACTATTACCGTAGAATTAAACAGCCTGCTCAATAGATGGCTGAATATCCCTAAGTGTCGGGCCAATTCGATCAACGATGGGTTGTAGAATGCCCATGTCGAAGTCAAATAAATTTGCGGCATTTTCGCCAAGCATCATCCTTATTTCATTTTCAGGAATGCCAACATAAGTCGCATGCATATAATCCATGGTGTTAGGCCAAGTGCCTTCCATATGAGGATAATCAGAGCCCCACATTAATTTTTCTAAACCAATCCTATGACGGTTATGAATTTCATGTTTCGGTAAAAAAGAAGCACCGATAAAACAGTTTTGCTGAAAATATTCTCTTGGTGTCATCGATAGACCCTTTTTGAAGTGAGCAAATAAAGGATTATCGGCTTTAAATTCTAATACTCGAAGTGTTTCTAAAATCCATGAGCAACCGGTTTCAGTAAAAACAAATTTCAAGTTTGGGTATCTTTCAAAAACGCCTGACCAAACTAAGGCTGAAAATGGTCGATGTGCCCACATGTCAACTTCGCTAATAAACATCGCTGGCGCGCTGGGCACATCACCATAATCAGGTGACCAGCCAGAGTGCACGTGAATGGGCATGTTCAATTCATTGCAAACTGCCCATAGTGGTTCATACCTTGGGTGGTGATAAAAGGGGTGAGTGCCGGTACTCACGGGAAGCATAATACCGCCAAATAAATTTAATTCCCTAGCTTGTCGAACCTCTTCAACTGTTACCGTGATGTCATCGACATTGATAATGGCGACACCAGCATGACGGCCTGGGTTGGCATTACAAAAATCAGCGAGCCATCGATTGTAAGCACGATTTCCCTCAAGGTTATGCTCTGGGCTTACCTCATTTCGGTATTGCGTTAGACCTGCGCCAAAAGGCGCCATTTGAGGAAAAATAACTTCACCAGCAATGCCGTCGCCTTCTAGTTCTTGTAAGCGAGCATCGGCATCAAATTCACCGCGCCGCGGCGCAAAAGGGCTCGTCTCATCATTCAGTAAGGCAAGGACGGCAGAATCATCAGCTTCCGCGAGTGCTGCGACAGAAGAGGCATTAAACTTCGCTGTACCTTCTTCGCCACTGAGTTCAGAAAATTCCTCTACGGCTTCTTGATCAAAGAAAGTCCCGGTCCGCTGAATCATTTCTTTTGCATAGTTCAACCACCAACGATCGGCGGCCTGATGATATTTAGATGGCATATAGTCCAGGTAAGTAGAGGGTAGTGCGCCTGCATGACAGTCAGAGCTGATCAGTAAAATATTAGATGATTCCGTATTTGTTGACATTTACTGCTCCTATTTAATTCGATATTAAGGCCGTCTTCCATTGGTAAACTGATGATGAGGTGCCTTAAAGGCATTTTGTTCATTTAACAAGTAGAGGATTGCTTAGGCATCATACCAAATGTTTTATGGCAAACCATTTCTGTAAGTTCATTTAAAGGTGTTCGTTTTGATGAACAGTTAACAGTTTAGTTGGATGATAAAAAAATCAATAGCCTATGTTTTTTGGGGTGGCGTTAAGTTGATGTTTATATTGGTTGGTAATGAGTAAAAGAAGCGTTAATTACACGAGTGATTACCTAAGTCTCTTTTCTTTATTAGTGTCAGCATAGCCAATCGTAGTACCGATAGCCATAATATAATTAAGCCTATACTGCCGATAGCGGGGATCTGATAAGGCGTTAGTAGCAAGACCCAATCGTCATCATTGCGACCACCCCACCATGTGACGGGTTCTGCTAATCGAGTTGACTGTGAAATAGTGAGTTCATCAATACTAATACCTCTTCTGAGGTATTCATCTTCTACTGCCGTAGAGAGTAAATCAAAATAACTGATCCAGTAACGGTCAATGCCATTATCCCATAGTACTGCGACATCAAAGTCATTAACGTCTCTCAAGTCAGCATAGCCAAGCAAATCACCCGCATTGACCGTTAACGTTTCATATTCACTGTCATCTGGCAAGTGTGCTGGCCACAAGTGTGCCGGCCAGTCATTATAAATTTGTGGGTACGCGTTATCTAGGTTTATGTGAAAAATAATCAGCGTGTATGCGCTATTATCAAGTGACTGGATCTCGACCCTTTTGTTGATATAGCCACAGCAGTTTTCATTGGTGACTCGGACAATACTGCCGTTAAATGGGGCATATATGGGTATTAAGTCATTTCTCCCGTTAGTGTCTTTATATTGATCATAGGGTGAAAGATAATGCTTCATACTGCTGGGCGGTTCTGAGCTATCAGTGGCGCCAAAGGGAAAAGTAGCGTCGTAATAAAATTCGTGACCTGCACCTGATCGGAATCTAGAAATCTCCTCAATATAATTTAAGGCAGTGATATTAACTTCAATTAGCTCAGGGTGCGTTGATTTTGATGGGGAAGAAATTCCTAGCCCAATAGCAAAAACGAAAAATAGAGGCTTCACGTGTATATAGCGATATTTTTTCATATGAAAGTAATCAAACTAATCTCTTTAGCCATTTAAAAAGTTCTTTCTCTTGGTGCCAACGTACATCAATAACAAGGCAAGAAGTAATATGACTGCATTGTTGATTGGGACATTTGTTTCATCATTTTCAATAAGAAATCTATCAATAGAATAAAGAAAAACAGCCCCCTTATCTTCTGACCCATACACATGAGAACCTACTGCTATCGTTGAATCACTAACTGAAAGGGAATAACCAAAGTAATCTTTTGGATATTGAATGTCTGCTTCGATGGTGGCTACTTCTTCCCAAGTGTCAGATGAGGTCTGTAGATAAAGCCAAACCCTACCATGGTTTTCATCGACATCACCATAATAAGGGTCAGATACAAGGGCAAGGTTATGCCTTATAGCGACCGACCAACCATAATCAACTGTAAAGTAATCATCATTTGCTTGGATGGTTTCAGTCTCTCCCCATTGAAATGATGGTAGGCGGTTAAAGAAGTAAGCCCCACCTTCGTTTTTGCCGGATCCAAGTGGTATCGATGTATCTACCCATCCAGAGCTTCCAATAATTGCGACCTGATCACCTAGTGCAACACTATGACCAAACTCTATTTGTTCACCTGAGGGGAAGTAAGCTGCATCTAAAGGTCTAATAATCTCTTCAAGATTCCATTTGCCATCAGATTTATTTTTATGGTAAGAAAGAACTGCCCCGGAATTAGATCCATAAAGATTATCAGCTATCCCGACCATTAAAAGATCGCCAAAGGCAGAGATAGAACCCCTTTGGTCATTATATATTGGACCAGGTGTGGGGTTTTCTAAGATTTGTGTTTCAATCCACGTATCACTTACTGAGTCAAAATTAAATACGTATACAACATTCAGAGTTGTAACAAATAATGTTTCACCATGTATAAATAAGCTGCTACCAAATTCTGTAGGTGATCCGCTTGGGGTTAACTTGTGGCTGTAAGGCCAAAATTGGTCATGGTTGTTTTTTTTGAATACATAAACTAAATTTGCTCCTGGCGCTCCAGCAAATGCCCACTGGCTACTGATTGCTACACTATTCCCGAAAAGACTCTCAGGGGCTAAGCCGTCTGGCGATAATTTTGTTTTTTCATCCCACGTATTATTTCTTTCAAATATATAGGCGGTGCCTGAGTCCAGCCCCCAATCGTCCCTTTGAGGTGCGCCTACGATTAAATAGTTATTATATAAATCTACGTCTGTGCCAAATAAATCGTCAGCGGCAGCATCACTAGCAACGATCACTTGTTTCTCGGCTGCAGTAAAGTCCAATGAAGTACCGCCATAGGTGGTGTAATGGGGTGCCCAACAATTCAATGAAATGAATGTAGCGAGTATTGGAATTATTTTTATCATTTGAGTCGCCTATGATTTTTTGTAAAATTAAAAATTTAGCGATTTGAATCCTTAATATCTTAACAAATGCTTAAAAAACAGTCTATAAACTTAAGCCACCCTAGATTTTCTTTTAATTATGAAAAAGTCTATTTTTAACAGTAATTTAAAAATATGTTATATCAATTGTTTGACGCTTTATGGTTGGTTATAGTCAGAGTTAAATAAAATAAATAGAAATGAGCTAACTTTTTTATGGCCGTAATAGATAAAAAAATAGAGGAAGTGCCAACTTTATGTCGATTGTGTATCGCTCATTGTGGTGTGCTTGCAAGCGTCAAAAATGATAATGGAATACGTAAACTTATAAAGGTGACTGGCGATCCTGATAATCCTCTTTTTAAAGGCTATACCTGCCCGAAGGGACGGGCACTACCCGACATGCATAATCATGAAGGTCGTTTACTTCACAGTCTGAAGAAACAAGATAACGGTAGTTTTGCAACGATTAAAAGCGAACAAGCGGCAATAGAGGTCGCAGAGAAAATACAATCTTTAGTCGATGAGTATGGTCCACGTTCGGTTGCGATTTATGTAGGTACGCCGAATGTTGGTTACCCAGCCGCTGCAGGAACCGGCAATGCTTTTTTACGTGCTATTGGTTCCCGAATGTTTTTTACTTCTAATACAATCGATCAACCTGGGAAACAGATTTCACTTGCTGCGCATGGGAAATGGCTAGGTGGTGAGCCCAACTTTGATCGTGCCGATGCGTGGTTATTAATGGGGGTTAATCCCATCATTTCAAAAGCAGCGGGTATTCATGGGCAAAATCCTGCTCAAAAATTAAAAGAGGCAATTACGCGTGGCTTAAAATTAATCGTGATTGACCCACGTATTTCTGACACTGCAAGAAAAGCAAGTATTCATTTGCAAAGCCGTCCTGGTGAAGACCATACCGTACTGGCGGGCATGATTAATGTGATCATTTCTGAGAAGCTCTATGATGCACAGTTTGTTGCTGATAATACCGACGGCTTTAGCACGCTAAAAGAACGCGTTGCTGGGTTTACCCCTAAGTACGTTGCCGATCGTGCCGGCATTGCTGCCGATGATCTGATCGCCGCGGCACGGACTTTTGCCTCAGCAACCATTAAACACGGCAATAGCGGCACTGGAAGTAGTTTTTCTATGTATTGCAATCTCAAAGAATATTTGCTGTCGTGTTTAAATACACTTTGCGCCGCCTATACCCTTGCGGGTGAAAAAGTTACTCGACCCAATGCGATGTTGCCGGCTTATACACCCAAAGCGCAACCGCTGGCACCGTTTAAAGGTTGGGGTTTTGGTGAAAAACTTCGGATGCGTGACTTAACGGATACGGCGGCTGGTATGCCCACCGCCGCCTTAGCTGATGAAATATTGTTAGAAGGCGAAGGGCAAGTGAAGGCATTAATTTGTATTGGTGGTAATCCGATGGCGGCTTGGCCCGACCAGCGTAAAACGCAGCGCGCGATGAAAAAGCTTGATCTGCTATTAACCTTTGATGTTGAGATGTCGTCAACC
>JAYYUJ010000029.1:0-24664 GCA_036344075.1 Pseudomonadota bacterium | reverse complement strand
GCATTTGTCGCTGTTGATGGTGACGGTACTACTTATGTCCATGACATGGGTGATTACTCAAACATCGCGCCATCATCTATTACTACCACTTTTGCAGCAGAGTCAACTTTTGATTCTTCTAACTACTCTTGGACAATAGTTGGTACAACTTCAACTACTACTGAGCTTGTAGCTGCACCTCCTGGTGGTGGTAGTGCTGTTTATGCTGATACAGGTATCGTCACACTTTCTAGTGGCGCTCCATCTGCTGTATCTATAGCAAACCACAGCTCACTTGGTAGTGAAATTACTGGTATTACAGGTTGGTTGAGCACGGTTGAAACACTAGCTAACGGAAGTGATAGCGTTGTTATTGCTAACGACTCATCTGATATCTACACCCTCGGTCAGCAGGCTGCATTCCACAGTGCACAAATGCAAACTGGTTCCGGTGGTAGCTACCAATTGAACACTATGTTCTATAGCGCTAGTGACAGCCCACTTGCCCCCATTGATCTTAATGGCGGAAGTGTTTTTGGCGTGTCATTTGATGGCACTACTGCAGCCATTCCTGTTCCTGCAGCCGCATGGTTGTTTGGTTCAGCCCTTGCAGGTTTGACTGTTGCTCGTCGCCGTAAGTAAGTAAAAAAATAGTACAGGGTTTTCAGTGTTACTCACGTCGGTTGAGCCTTATTGGGCTTCTCCAGGGGCCAAGGGGCAATAACGCTCAGCCGATGAGGGTTAAGCTTTAGATGAATAACAGATATAGAAAAAAAATAATTCATCAAATTGTCAAATTAACTGTTTATATTTAATTCAAGAAATTGTTCGAGACGTCGTGCAAAGGGTTAATTTTTAGCCTATTATTGTACTACGGATTGTTTAATTTTCTTTTTATACAATTTAATTTTATAAGTGATTTTTATGTTATTGTTTTTATTAGGTTTTATTTTTATCACAATGTTTTGTTTCGATTAATAATTCATCTAAATTGCTTGCTAATGATGTTTGTTTTGTGTAGAATTCATTCAAGAACTGGGTTTAGCGGCCTTGTTTCTTTAATAAAAATAGTAATAAAAAGGTTCATTATTTAATTAAATATTTAACTAAATTTACAACTTCCCCTCACTAAATGTGTATTAGTGGAAAATGATTTTTAACTGGAGTACATAACGATGATTAATAAAAAAATAGGCACCTTAGCTGCAGCTGTTTTAGCAGCCTCAAGCGCTCAAGCTGCTTTTGAAGTAGCATTCGTCGCTGTTGATTCTGATGGTGATACTTATGTCCATGACATGGGTGATTTTCAAAGCATTGATGGCGTTTCAGTTGATATGACTTTTGCCTCAGAAGCTGCTTTCAACTCAGCCGATTATGATTGGACAATTGTAGGAACCAGCTCAACTTCAAATGTAATTGCCTCACCTCCAGGTGCTAGTGGTACTGAGGTTACTGCTGATACAGGTATTATTACTCTTTCTGCTGCTGGAGCAGCGCCCTCAACCTCTATCGCTAACCATAGTTCACTTGGTAGTGAGATTATTGGTCTTGAAACGTGGTTAAACACAGTTTCGGGTCTTGCTGGTGCTTCTGACAGCGTCCTTATACCTAACACATCTTCAGATAAATACACTCTTGGACAACAGGTGGCATTTCACTCTGGAAGAATGCAGGACACTACTGGCGCCAGTTTCCAACTGAATACTCTTTTCTATTCTGCAAGCACGGATCCTTTTGCAGCTATAGATGTTAATGGTGGATCAGTATTTGGTGTTTCCTTTGATGGAACTACCGCAGCCGTTCCTGTTCCTGCAGCCGCATGGTTGTTCGGTTCAGCGCTTGCAGCTTTGACTGTTGCTCGTCGCCGTAAGTAATTAAAAAATATGTAGCTTGTGTTTTCGTAAATTCCTTAAAACCAAGCTACAATTTTTTATTGTAATACTATTGTAATTTTTTATCCTGATACTAAAAAAACTTATAATATAAATCGAGGTTATTATTATGAAAATTCGTGGACTTATTGCTGCAACAGTAGCTGTTTTATCTGCTTCTGCTTCAGCTGATTCAGTGCTTTACAATGACGGTAACGCTTATGTAGGTGCAGTTCCTGTAGGCATTATTGTTAATGATGGTTTAAGAGATGCACTTCAAACTGCTCAATTGGGCGGTGACTGTGCAGGTGAATCTACTGCTGCTTGTATGCCGAACTTGAACTCTATTGAGGTTGCAAGTCTTATTTCTACAAACGGAACTCAAACATGGGATCAATTTGGTATTCCTGCATTCCCTGCTGGTGGTGCTGGTTACGGTAATATTGTTCTTACTTGCGGTAATCCCTTAACTGATGATCCATCAGCGGTTGCAAAAGGCGCTACTCAAGTTGCAGTGAACGAAGTAGGTATGGGTTGTTCAGCTGGTGCTTTCCCTACCACTAAGTACAATTCTGTAACAGGTGCATTCTCTAACCAAGCTGACGTTAATGCATGCACAGGCCTAGTTGGTCTCTATGGAGTTAACATGATTGCCTTTGCAGCTAGATCTGAAGCATTACCTGCAGGCTTTAGTTTCGTAAAATTTGATGGTTCTGCTCCAGAATTAGAGAACTTGTTAGCTGGTGACTATCATATGTTTGGCGACGTTCATGGTGATGCTATTGCAAGTCCTCACTTTGCTGCTGCGGGTGCAGGCGTCCCTCGTCACATGCTTAACTTAACAGCTACAACTGATAATTGTGCTCCAGGTGTTACAACTACGGGCGTAAATATTGGTAACTAAGATCCTTTAGTAAAAAAACCGGCCTTATGGCCGGTTTTTTTTATCAAAAAAAATAGCTTTGTATTATTCTTGAATTGGAGTAATGACTAAAGACCATTGCTTAGATTGATTATTAAAAATGAATTCCGCTATCCCTAGTTTTGAATATTTAGAGTTGAACGTTTTAAACGGATCTTCTTTGTTGTCGTAATCGTAAGTTTTTTGGTGCATGCCTAAAACTAATTGATCGCTTATAAGTCCGAGTGATGGGTTACCATTCAATTTGAAGCCATAAAATTCAGTATTATAAAAAGACTTCTCTTTAGAAAATGAAACAAATGTAGAATTCGCTTCTAATCCGTACTCTATATTAGCTTTTACAAGGTTACTCAGTAATGCTTGAGTATTGTGAATGGAGTTATAACTTAGCGGTTGAGATGGCCATTCTTTTTGTGTAATAACGATGCCACTATTGATTATCTCGAGTGATAACATATCCCCAAATGTAGAAAATGTATGATCTGCGATTCCAAATATAGACCATTTTAACTGATTGGGTCGATTTGCTCGGTTAATAAATCTAGTTAACTCAGGGTGCTCATAGCTTAGTACTGTACCAAGCTCTAATGCATCGTTGACAGTAAAGTCATATTGGTCTGAGTCGATATTCTTATAGTTGAGATCAATCATAATTGATTTTTGCCTAGGCCCCTTTGCTGTTTCGTCAAGCAAAACTAAAATCACATCTCCTGATCCATCTCCTTGCATCGCTCGGTTATTTTTATCAAACGAAGAAAATCCATCGATAGAAACACGGTTATCAGTTTGTATTTCATGAAGGAGAATATCTGATTTTTCTGCAAAGTTTTTGTTTTTGTAAGCATTTGATGAGTCAGCTAGCGAGAGCTGAGGGATCATGAGAGATAAATAACAGGTTGAAATAACCCAAAAGTTATGCTGATGTTTTTTTCGACAAGCTGCCATAAGTGACTCTCTGGTTATTGATATGTATAGCCATTAGGTGTGATTATTATAGATCAAAATGACCCCATAAATAAGATAATTGATTTATTCTGAGCTAATATTGATTAATTGAAAAAAATCTTAAAAAAGGCTTAATAGTGAATCGTCAATCTGACCCAATTGAATTATTCCGTCCAGATCCTAATGGCGAATGTCTGTGTGGTAAAAAAAAGTCATTCAAAAGTTGTTGTGGAAGTGCTTCTGATAATCGAGCCCCACCATTTGGAATGATATTAAAGCGGGGTTTTTTGAGGACTGATACTTGTGATAAATTAATTGCTTATGCGGAAAAACAGAGTGATGATAGTTTAAAAGTCAGGAAAAAATTATCTGGTAGTGAGGAAACATTTGAAGAAGTTGATCCTCATAGAGTAGCTTCTAGGGTCAATTTAGGAGATAAACAAAAAATAATAGATACATGGGTCGATGATATTTTCTATAAATTTTTTGAAAAGAAAGTCAAGAAGAAAGTTCGATCATTTGAAGATCCTCAATTAATGAAATACACCGCAGGTGGTTTTTATAAGCGACACTCTGATGCTGATTTTTTTGATGAAAAAAAGCGACAATGGTGCCGAATATTTGATAGAGATTATTCGCTGCTGCTTTACTTGAATGATGATTTCAGGGGCGGTGCTGTAGAGTTTACTTATTTTAACTATACTTTTGAGCCTAAAAAAGGCGACCTTCTTATTTTCCCCTCGAATTATTTATATCTCCATGAGGCAAAAAATGTTGAATCGGGAGTTAGGTATGTCATCGTCAGTTGGGCCGCTACTCAGTGAGTTAGTTAAAACATTCGCCATTTTCATAATAGGATTTCCAGAACTGCTTAACATCGGCTAGCATTCTATCTTTATCTCGAGGACCAACTACTCTCGCGGGGTTACCACTATATATTGTCCATGGCGATAAATCTTTTCGCACCAAAGTCAGCGCGTTGGTTACAGCCCCTTCTTCAACTGTGACATTTGGCATTACAACTGTATTTGCACCCAATATAGAATAATTTTTTATATGAACCAGACCATGGGTTGATCTGCTTAGAAATTCAGGTGGAATGTTTGGGCCACCCAAACTACCAGTGTAATCATCTGAGGCGGTGATAATTCTTGTGCCAGGTGCGCAGCCAGTTAAATCTTCAAAAATGCATTTTCCTTTAGCGCCGCCAAGAATGACTGAATTTGACGCAATATGACAGAATTTGCCTACTTCTAGTTCGGCAGATATGTAAGTGAAGTCATCGATGATGCTATTATCACCAATACTGACTAATTCTGGGTGACGAATACGCACTGTTTTGCCAATAATAACGTTCTTGCCGATATACTTAAGCTTGTTTAAATCAAAAAATATGTTTTCCATCAGCATATCTCTACAATACAAAGAAAAACTCTCATTTACAGCCTATACTAGATTGTATGACTGTCAAGTTTATGTCTATGATCTCAATAGGCTTTTAAATTAACTTGGTTAAGTAAATGGACTGGTTTGATACTGAAAAATTAACCAATAGGTTTGATGATGGCGTCTGAAAAGTATCTTGTATTCCCTCACGCATTATCCTCTGGATTGATGAATATGTTGATGGAGATTGAACTTAGAGTGATTCTAGCGTGTTTGTCTAATAGAACACTTGTTTCAGTGAATAAATATCCCTGTTTTCCACAGCCTGATGATCATTTGTATGGTCGTTATCGGGCTGCGGCGATGCTTGACCTATTTGACTTTCCGGTTAAGCACATCAGTATGACAAAGATGTACAAACGAGGATTTAAAAGTTTGTATTCTTTACCGTGGCAGGGCGAGTGTGCATCTGAGGCGGTTTTTCGTTTATCTGGCGATTGGCCAGACGATAAAAAAATTGTCGATGATTTTTATGATGGTAGAAAATTCACTTGGCAGTTCCCAGAAAATGATGATGATGTTTGGGCCTTATTGGGACCTAGAAGAACCTTTTGTAACTCCACATATTTCTTTCTTGCCCATACTAAACAAAAAGACAAGATAAAAAATATTATATCTTTGATTCAGCCTAAGTTACCTTATCTAAATCTAGCTAAAAAAATTGTCAAAGACTTAGGGTTCTTTAATAGTATCCATGTTCGCCTAGGCGATTTTAAACATTGGTGGGTAAAGACTCCTACTGGCGTTGAGATTGCAAATAATATTGCATCTGTTATGAAAAATGATACCCCTTTAGTTATTTGCACTGATAACTCTCATGATAGAAACTATTTTTCACCTATTACTCAATGTTACTCAGATTCGATTTTTATTGATGAGTATATTCAAAATGAGTATAAGAAGGAATTGAAGCAACTACCTTTCAATGATGCAAGTGTTATAGCGCTCATAAGCTCATTGGTTGCTAGCTACGGCGAAGTTTTTACAGGCAGTATCTATAGTACTTTTACTAGTGCTATTCATCGTCGTCGTTTGATGAGAGATTCAGATTTACCTATATTGTTTTCCTCAAATCCGTTTGATGATCTGGTTAAAATGGAAAATTGCGAATTTAAATCGACTAATTCGGGCTCTTTTAGTTGGAATAGACTTGCATTTCCTAATCCGGAAACTTCGCGAGCAAATGCATGGCTTCGAGAGTGGCCAGAAACTGTCAGTTAATATTTTTAGCAAGGGGATGTGAAGTGAATGTAAAGCGAAAAGTAGCACTCATTACCGGGGTCACTGGTCAAGATGGCTCCTATCTCTTAGAGTTGTTACTGGATAAAGGCTATGAAGTTCATGGCATTAAGCGTCGTTCTTCGTCCTACAATACAGAGAGAATTGATCACTTAGCGAATGTTGAAGAGGACTACTCTGATCGTTGTTTTCTGCACTACGGTGATTTAACTGACGGCGCAAGTTTGACGTCATTGATACAAAGAATCGAGCCTGATGAAATCTATAATTTAGCCGCTATGAGTCATGTGGCAGTTTCATTTCAAACACCCGAATATACGGCCGATGTTGATGCCTTAGGCACGTTACGTCTGCTTGAGGCGATACGTTTGTCGGGATTTGAAAAAAAGACACGATTTTATCAAGCAGCAAGTTCTGAATTGTATGGTTTAGTTCAGCAAACACCTCAAAATGAATCCACTCCCTTTTACCCGCGCTCACCATATGCCGTCGCTAAGCTTTATGCTTACTGGATGACAGTAAACTATCGCGAGGCCTATGGCATTTTTGCTTGCAACGGGATTTTATTTAATCATGAATCGAAACGGCGTGGTGAAACTTTTGTATCTCGGAAAATTACGCGCGGATTGAGTAATATCTGTTTAGGTAATCAAGAGGTTTTATTGCTTGGCAATGTGAATGCTAAGAGAGATTGGGGTCATGCTAAGGATTATGTCGCTATGCAATGGTTGATGCTGCAGCAAGACGAGCCAGAAGATTTCGTTATTGCGACCGGTGAGCAGCGCTCAGTAAGGGATTTTGTGAATGCTGCCGCTGATGAGTTAGGCCTCACCTTAGAGTGGCAAGGTGAAGGGCTTAATGAAACCGTGACGGTGGGAGCGATTGATCCTTTGAAAGCAGGTCAATATATTCATGACCTAGTCGGTAAAACGATTATACAAATTGATTCGCGTTACTTTAGACCGACAGAAGTCGAATCATTGATGGGTGATGCAAGCAAGGCGAAACAGAAATTATCTTGGCGGCCTTCCATTTCATTTTCAGAGATGGTAAGCGAAATGGTATCCCATGATTTAGATAAGGCCCGGCGTTTTCAACTATTGAGAGAGCAAGGCTTTGCTGTTGATTTAAATGATGGTCTTGAATAATGGCCTGATGATAATTTCAAATAGTTGACCCTTTGAATGTTTTTTCGACAAAATGATAAAAACAAACAATCGCCCGCTGTCCTTTGGATAGAGGCTCACGCCAGTGTTCAAGTTCTGTGCCTCGATACAACAAACCGCTGCCAATGGCTAGATTAACAGCAGTGGTTTTATTGTTTTTCTTTAAAAATATTGGCCAAGGTTCAGGTATCTGGCCTTGTTCATCCGACATATCAAATACGATTGAAAGATTGAATTGGCACTGTGGTCGATCGGTATGAGGTTTTAATTCGGCGCCGTCCAAATAGCAGCCTAAATAAGCATATGAGGGTTTTAAATCTTCGCCGGTGATAAGGCTCATTAGCTTGGTTAAACGAAGATGAAGTGCGGCTGTGACGCTCTCGTTATGGATGCCCATCCGGCGCTCGACCTGCCCATCATTGAGTGGCCCAAAATAATGATGAGAAACCAATTCCCTCATGTGCCGCTGCAAAGTGAGTTGCTGTTTTCTCGAAATAATATCTTCAATTTTGGCATAGGCTTGCCGCTTGAAATTGACACGAGCTAAATCAATTTTTTGTTTCCAATGTGTTTTTTGTTTTTTTACCAGTGATTTACTACTTATTGAATCAGGGTTTAGATCGAGTTCATTTATCTTGTTCTTAGGCACAACGGCGGCGAAAGGCAGCCGACTTCCGGCCTCGCAACCCCAGATAATATTAGCGTTAGGCACTTCAGGTGTTTTAGTGCCCAGAAGCTTTAAAATGGGTTCTGGAATTGGAGTATTTTCAACCTGCAAATAAAGTCTCTCTGCAGTGCCTATTTGTTGTTGCCAGTCAGAATCATCAAGTGAGGGGTAATAAACGATGCCAGGTGGTTGTTGATCGACAAGCACGCCTAGGGATTTTAGTTCATCCAAGTTTTTTGAATCTAATGGCGTAGTATCGATTTCCTTAGAGAGATAATTATTCATAATCCATTCTGCTAAAAATGGATTATGAATAATGTCGAGAGATTTTCTGGTTGATGGTTGCTTTGCAAAGCGTGCAATAATGGTTAAATTAATATCGAGATGCTCATTGAAGTGAATGGTTTGGTCTTGGTCAACACTGGCAATTTTGGCTATATCGAAATCAGTGAATGCATCGATAAGTGTTTTATCACTAATAGATAAAGCCCTTGGAGCAGGTCTATTATCAGCCAAAGAAAGGAGAATTTCCCTTAATTCTGGGTGGCGATTAAAGGCAAAATCATGATGACTGGCTACAGATGTATTGCTGTCATTGACGGTAAACGTAGCAATTAGCCGTAGTGAGGAATTGAGCTGCATGACCTGTGCCTTTTAATTGCTAAGATAAAACGGATATTATTTATGCCTCGCTAAGACTATCAGCTATAGTATATAAGGCAAAACATGTGATAGCTGTGTCATTGGTATAGTTTTTCGCCACCTTTAGTTAATAATAGCCGTTATTTATTCGCCTGTCAGGTCGTAGTGGTCGAGATTTAATGATTATATTTATCAAACACTTAATACCAATATTTGATTTTTGAGAGTGAAAATGATTCTACTTACAGGTGCAACTGGTTTTTTAGGTAAACGCGTTTCACGGCAGTTACAAGCTCAAGGGTTGCCATTCAAGGCAACATCGCAAAGCTTAGGGGTCGATTTACGTAATCGCTCTGAATTAAGTGATCTAATGGCTGACACTAAACCTGACTACATTCTAAACTGCGCAGCTTTTGTGGGTGGCATTCAGTTTGGCCACCAGTATCCTGTCGAGTTATTTCAGAACAATCTGCAAATGACGTTAAATTTACTGGAAGCAGCACAACAATTTGGAGTGACACGAGTAGTGAATCCCATTTCTAATTGTGCCTATCCAGGCGATGCAACGCTATTTAAAGAGGATCAATTTTGGGATGGGCCATTACATGAGTCGGTAATGGTCTACGGTTTTGTAAGGAAAGCTTCTTGGGTTGGCGCTTGGGCTTATGCTCAACAGTACAAGCTTGATGTAATGAATATTATTTTATCTAACATGTACGGCCCTCAAGATCACTTTGATGCCGAGCGATCACATGCATTAGGTGCGTTAATCATGAAGTTTGTTGAAGCAAAGCAGAACGACTCGCCACATGTTGATGTATGGGGAAATGGTAAACCTGTTCGCGAGTGGTTGCATGTCGATGATGGTGCTCAAGCTATGATAAGAGCAATGTCAGTAGCTCCTTCACTTGAGCCAATAAATATTGGTATTGCTAAAGGTATTTCGGTCATTGAAATGGCTAAGCTGATTAGTGATATTGTTGGATATGAAGGTGAGATTAAATTAGATTTAACTAAGCTTGATGGCGCGCCTTATAAAACGGTCGATGGAACGCGTGGCCGATCACATTTCGGCTGGCAGCCTGAGATAAACTTTGAGCAGGGCGTACGTGATACTATTGCTTGGTACCTAGAGCATAAAAATACTGTTTAATTAAAGCCGAAAAAGGAAGATGATGTGACAATCAAAGAGGTTAAAGAAGGTGATTCGGTTTTGGCTCGCTATATTCCGGCGAGTGAAGCCTGGCTTGATGGTTTGAATTTTTTTTCGCTCGATGAAGATTATGTACAGGTAGGTAGCTGGTGTTATGAAGAGGGTAAGCAGCTGTTAGCGCATCAGCACAATCGAGTAGAGCGAACGGTGCCGTGGACGCAAGAAGTGCTTTATATTCGGCAAGGGAGAGTGCGAGTGAAAATTTATAATTCACAGTCCAAATTAGTTGACCAGTGGGATGCAGTGTCGGGCGATATCGTGGTACTTTTACGAGGTGGTCATGGCTATGAAATTCTTGAGAATGGTACACAAGTATTAGAAGTTAAGAATGGACCTTATGTTGGCGCTAAAAAAGACCGTCGAAGACTTTAAAACAACAAAAAATTGCTTTGATGTATACTGGTGATGACTTCAAGAAAATCCTGCCCATAATTTTTGAGTTTTGCCACGCCGACTCCGTTAATCCTGAGCAATTGCATCATAGTTTGGGCTTTGTCTCCATCATTTCCGTTAACGTGGCATTGTGAAAATCCTATGATAGGGAATGCCGTTCTCGTCTGCCAGCGCTTTTAGGCAGTCTATTAATGCATGTCTTCACTCACTTAGTTCTGGTAGCCAAATTGAATCAATGAAAACAGTGAGTAGGCCGGATCATTTTTGCCGGGCTTGCCGATGTAAGAGCCTGTAAGTAATGGGTGATCGAGACAGGTTTGCGAAGGATTATCGATCTTAGCCCAATCGGCTAGCACCGCTTTATAGATGAATTTCCATTCGCCGTTGCGTTTTTCATATTTATCAAGGTAACGACCGCCAATTAGTAAATCAATGAGACCATTATCAGTCTCAACTTGGTGATAGGCCAGTACGTAGATTTCACCTTCTGCATAGTAGCACTCATCATTGCTCTCATCTAACACAATATTTATTGTTGTCAGGTTGTGATGAAGAATTTTCATCGGTGCTTGAATAGCCGGTAGTTGATCAATAAACTCCGAGGCTAAGCCGTTGAAAAAACCGCCATGATCATCAATGGCGTCGGGATGATAAAGGCCGCGTAACTTTTCATGATCGTGTCGATCTGAGGCCTGACAATAGTTGTTCACTAACTCGTAAATAGCTTGTTTATCGAGTAATTGTTGAAGTGCTTTTGCGTCTGCCATTATATTGCTCCATATCAAAGATCGAAGGGGCAGTGTAGGTTTAATCTAGGCGCTTATCAATATCAGTGTTAGAGACAGTCAGCATACTGTTATCACCTAATAAAAGGGCTGTTAGTTGCTGACTGACAGCCCTTTTTGCTCATGCTTACATCTTTATCGAGAATTAAGATGTTTTATTTGAATCAGATTCTTCAGTAGGCTCTGGTTAATCATTTGAATCAGCGCTTGGTTCTCCTTCGGCGCTCGCTTGTTCAGTCGTCTCTTCAACTGTTTCTTCCGCTTTATCAGCAGGAGCTTCAGTTTCGGCCTCGGGTGTTGCTGGCTGAGTCAGTTTAATTAAATTTTCAGCTAAAAGTATAGCAACTTTTTCTTCCCCATTAAGCCAGTTTGCATTTGCACCTTTTACTGCATAACGATTATTACGTTTTTGGTAAATGGTGTACTCGGCAGTTTTCTTGATTGTTTTCATAATGCTACCTTTCTCCAATAATAGATCTTTTGATTGTTTGATTTTTCTTACACATGACCAAGATTGTTGTTAACAACCTTGAGCAATTCTTTGAATAGTTTCGGGTTGCCGCAGACAACATTACCTGTGGTTATGCAGCTATTCCCACCTTTAAAGTCGGCAATTAAGCCGCCTGCCTCTTGAATTAATAATAGCCCAGCGGCAACGTCCCATGGACGAAGACCATGCTCCCAAAAAGCATCCATTCTTCCGGCGGCAACATAGGCTAAATCAAGAGCTGCTGAGCCGCCGCGGCGAATGCCTGAGCCATGCATTGCAAAATGCTCAAGGCATTGCATATAGGCTTTCATAAAAGGTTGTTGACTGCTCCGGTAGGGTACGCCGGTCCCTATTAACGCACCATTAAAGTTATGTTTATAGCTGACGCGTAACCTCACGCCGTTTAGGCTTGCGCCACGTCCACGGCTAGCGGTAAATTCTTCGCGTCGAATAGGGTCGTAGATAACTGCATGCTCAACAATGTCGTTTTTAGCGCAGGCAATAGAAACGGAAAAATGCGGAATACCGCGAACAAAATTGGTTGTACCGTCAAGTGGGTCGATATACCACGTTGTATCTGATTGACCGTTTGAGCCCGATATTAAGCCACTCTCCTCGCCCATAATATTATGTTCGGGCCAAGCTTTTTGAATGTGTTCGATAATCTCTTGCTCTGCGGCCTTATCGACATTTGTGACAAAGTCATTTTTTTCCTTTTCTTCAATCTTAATCAGATCCATGCGTTCCGTCGCTCGGGCAATAATATCGCCTGCTTTTCTGGCGGCGCGAAGGGCAATATTGACGGCTGGTTCCACGGAGTGACCTCGAATGCATAATCAGATAGGGTGAATGCAATGCTTGACGAGCGAGCATCATATGACTGAAATCCAAAAAATTCAGGGGTTATTATAACAGACACGCATTCTTGTTACGTATGTTAATTGTTGTAGTTTTGGTATTCAGCGATGTGTTTGATAGAATCCGCTGGCAATTAAATCGCCATGTATCTAATCACTGTTTAACCTATGAGGAAGTTATTTTGACTGATAAGCAATCGCCACCGAATCATCACCTTTTGCCGGAAACAAGAGATGTTCTGATGGTATTGGTTAACCCCTCGCATCCGGGTAACATTGGCGGAGCAGCCCGCGCCATGAAGACCATGGCAGTTAAACAGTTAGTTCTGGTTTGCCCGCGTGAATATCCAGACCCTAGGGCGGTGTGGCGGGCGGCAGGCGCGCGAGACTTGCTTGAAACCGCTCGCGTTGTCGACACTTTAGACGAAGCCATTGCTGACTGCGACTTGGTTGTTGGTACCTCGGCTCGAGGTCGCAGGATTCCATGGCCAGTAGTCGATGCCAGACAATGTGCTGAAAAGATCTATGCGGAGCCTAGCACCTCTAAAGTCGCTATCCTGTTTGGCCGTGAGGACCGCGGGTTAAATAATGATGAGTTGCATCGCTGCCATTTGCATGTTCATGTGCCTACAAGCGAGGAATATGGCTCGCTAAATCTTGCGATGGCGGTGCAGATTATTTGTTATGAGTTAAGAATGCGTTCATTACAGTCCGATTCATCGGAGGGTAAAAATTCGAATCCTATGGGCATGCAAGACTGGGACGAACCGTTCGCCAATGCTGCTGATGTAGAGCGCTTGCACGAACATTTAGCTGAAGCGTTGGCCCAAATCGGTTTCTACAACCCAGCCGAGCCCAAGCAATTACTCACTCGTTTGCGTCGTTTGTTTGCGCGTGTCCGCTTAGATAAAATGGAAATTAACATTTTGCGTGGGATTTTAACCACGGTTCAAGAAAAAATTAGCAAAAACAATTAGTTGAGATAATAGTGAGATCGCTTATCAGTTAGTTTATTTTCCGCTTTTAGGCTAAATTACCTCCTCCAATAGTTGATTAATTTACTCAGGCTTTAGATAATACATACTTAGAAAAGCTATGAATAAATGAAATTTATCGGTGGCAAGCTTGACCACTTGTTTATATACACCAAGATTGATCACTGGGGTCCGCAATGAAACTCACGACTAAAGGCCGTTATGCCGTGACTGCTATGCTCGATTTGGCGTTGCATGCCAATGCCGGCCCAGTCAGTTTGTTTGAGATATCCAACCGCCAAGAGCTATCACTGTCTTATCTCGAACAATTATTTGTCAAATTGCGCCGCCAGGCTTTGGTTGTCAGTTCTCGTGGGCCAGGTGGTGGCTATCGATTAAGTCGCAATCAGGCCGATATCAGCATCGCTGAAATTATTGCTGCTGTGGATGAGAGTGTCGATGCAACACATTGTGCGGGTAAAAGTGATTGCCAAGAGGGTGATACCTGCTTAACACACCATTTATGGATAGACCTCACTGATCAGATACACAGCTTCTTAACGGGTATTTCTTTAGCTGATTTAGTGAACCGAAAAGAGATTAAACGGGTATCTCAAAGGCAGGACAACAAAGTTGAAGCTGCGAACGATTTACAACATATACGCATAGCGTCATTCGACTAGTGAATTGTTAATAAAAGCTGTTTTTGTTGGGCTTAGGTAAGTGACACAGGGCAGAGAATGCCAGAAATTCGAGGAAACAATTATGCAACTACCGATTTATCTTGATTATTCAGCGACAACGCCGGTTGATCCTCGCGTTGCTGAAAAGATGTCGGACTGTTTAACCCAAGAAGGTAACTTTGGTAATCCCGCTTCGCGTTCACATAGTTTTGGTTGGCAGGCAGAAGAGGCTATCGAAGAGGGACGTGCTTTGCTGGCTGAGTTGATCGGCGCCGACCCGCGTGAAATAGTTTGGACTTCGGGTGCAACAGAATCGAATAACCTTGCCATTAAAGGTGCGGCTCATTTTTACCAAAAGAAAGGAAAGCATATTATTACCTCATCGATTGAGCATAAGGCTGTGCTCGACACCTGCCGTCAATTGGAGCGTGAAGGTTTTGAGATTACCTATTTAAGCCCAGATGATGATGGGCTGACTCAACCAGCAGCGATTGAATCGGCGATTCGAGATGATACGGTCTTGGTTTCTATTATGCACGCCAACAATGAAATTGGCGTTATCAATGATATTGCCGCTATCGGAGAATTAACACGACCACGAAAAATTATCTTTCATGTGGATGGCGCCCAATCTGTTGGAAAAATACCGGTTGATATGGAATCCCTAAAGGTTGATTTATTATCGATATCGGCCCATAAAATGTATGGCCCCAAGGGTATTGGCGCGTTATTTGTTCGACGCAAACCTCGTGTCCGTATTGAGGCGCAAATTCACGGTGGCGGTCATGAGCGAGGCATGCGATCAGGGACTTTACCCACACATCAAATTGTTGGTGTTGGAGAAGCGGCAAGAATTGCTATGCAGGATATGGCTACAGATAATGCGCGTTTAATCAAGCTTCGCGAACGCCTATGGAATGGAGTAAAGGATATGGAAGAAGTTTACCTTAATGGCCATCCTGAGTATCGCTTGCCTGGCGCATTGAATGTGAGCTTTAATTTTGTTGAGGGTGAGTCGTTGATTATGGCCCTTAAAGATTTAGCGATATCATCTGGTTCGGCCTGCACATCAGCTAGCTTAGAGCCGTCTTATGTTCTGCGTGCCTTGGGGCGCAGTGATGAACTGGCTCACAGCTCGCTACGGTTTTCGGTTGGTCGTTTTACCACTGAAGAAGAGGTTGATCACGCGATTGTCCAAGTGAGGGCCGCTGTCGAAAAGCTGCGAGAGCTCTCGCCGTTGTGGGATATGTATAAAGATGGAATTGATTTAAGCTCAGTACAGTGGGCGGCACACTAAGTTTTTAGTATTTGACTTTAAGATAAATAAGTTACGATTGAGGGTAAAAATATGGCATATGGCGAAAAAGTGTTAGATCACTATGAAAATCCTCGCAATGTCGGAAAGATGGATGTTAATGATTCATCGGTCGGTACCGGTATGGTAGGTGCACCAGCTTGTGGCGATGTCATGCGGTTACAAATCAAAGTCGACGATAATGGTGTCATTGAAGACGCTAAGTTTAAAACCTATGGCTGTGGTTCTGCAATTGCATCTAGCTCGCTACTAACCGAGTGGGTGAAAGGTAAAACGCTTGATCAAGCGGCTGAAATAAAAAATATGGACATCGCTGAAGAGTTAGCGTTGCCGCCGGTAAAAATTCATTGCTCCGTTTTAGCCGAAGATGCAATTAAGGCTGCAATTGCTGACTTACATGAAAAATCATCTAAAAAAATAGCCTCTTAAGAATTTATTATGGCGATTACCATGACAGAAAAAGCTGCCGATCACGTTAAGCGTCAATTAGACCAACGTGGAAAAGGCATAGGTATCCGGGTCGGGGTGAAGACCACCGGTTGTTCGGGTATGGCTTACGTGCTTGAATTTGTTGATGAGCCCAACTCTGAAGATATCGTCTACCAGTATCATGGCGTTCAACTCCTAGTTGACCCCAAAAGTCTTGTTTATATTGATGGAACAGAAATGGACTTTGTTAAAGAGGGCTTGAATGAGGGGTTTGAATTTAACAACCCTAATATTGCCGGTGAGTGTGGTTGCGGTGAAAGTTTCACCGTTTAATCAACCACTCAATAGAGTCGATAGCTAATACTGTGAAGCTTGAAAAAAATTTTTTTAAATTATTTGACCTGCCTCAGCAATTTAATACAGACGCTATTGCAGTTAAGCGTCGATTTAGAGAATTGCAACGAAACTTTCATCCCGATCGCTATATTGGCAAATCGCCACAAGAACAGCGCCTAGCCGTTCAGCTTTCGGCGCATATTAATACTGCCTTGACAACGCTTACTGACCCTGTATTGCGCGCCGAGCACTTACTGAGTTTGCAGGGGATTGAAATTGACCACCAGCACAGCACGATTAAAGATAATGCTTTCTTGTTTCAGCAAATGCAGTTTAGAGAGGCTTTAGAGCAGGCATCGATTGAAAAAGATATCAGCGCATTAACAGTGATATTGGCTGAGGTTGATGATGATTTTCAGGCCTGTCAAACGAGTTTTGCCCATCAAATAACAGGTTTAGAGTCGCATCAGCCATCATCATTAGGCGATCGTTTATGTTCCGAGGTGGGTAAAATGCATTTCTATCAGAACCTCAGTCATGAAATAAACGCTACTATTCATTCTTTATCAGCATAAGGAAATAGTCCCTTGGCGATATTACAAATTTCAGAGCCTGGTCAATCTCCGCTTCCCCATCAATTTAAAAAAGTGATTGGTATCGATTTAGGCACAACCAACTCCTTGGTCGCAACCGTGACTCATGATGGTTCCCGTGAAGGTGAATTTCCTGCGGTCATTAATGATGCTGAAGGGCGGGCAATGCTTCCCTCGGTCGTTCATTATGCGAGCGATGGAGCTGATTTTGTTGGTCATCAAGCGCTCATTTTAGCAGCTGAGGATCCGTATAACACCTTGGCTTCCTTTAAGCGGTTGATGGGTCGTAGCATTGACGATATTGATGATCTACAACAGTTTAATGTGGTTGAGCATAACGTCGCGACAGAACCAGCCGATGCGGCAGCGATTATTCGTTTAGCTACTGAAGCAGGACATATAACTCCTATAGAAGCGTCGGCTGAAATACTCTCATCATTGCTTGCGATAGCTCAGGCCCGTCTTGGCGGTTCGATAGAAGGTGCGGTGATTACTGTGCCGGCTTATTTTGATGATGCCCAGCGTCAAGCAACAAAAGATGCCGCTCACTTAGCGGGAGTCAACTTGTTGCGACTCATTAATGAGCCTACCGCTGCTGCGGTTGCTTATGGTTTGGATAAAGCCGATGACCGCACGGTGGTGATTTATGATTTGGGCGGTGGCACTTTTGACGTTTCAATCTTACAGTTAAGTGATGGTGTTTTTGAGGTAATGGCTACAGCCGGCAACTCGTCTTTAGGGGGTGATGATTTTGATTCGGCAATCCTCAAGTGGGCACTGACTGAGATTCAGTGTCTAGTGGATGATTTATCACCGGCTGAATACCGCGGTTTACTGGCTCATGCTAGGCAGATTAAGGAGAAGTTAACAGACTGCGAAGTTGAGACTATTGATTTTTTCTGCGCGAATAAAAATCATCAACTTGAGCTAAGTCGCGATCAGTTTAATGATCTAATTATGCCGCTGGTTAATAATACCGTCGATGTCTGTCGATCTAGCCTTCATGATGCAAACCTAACGCCCTCAGACATTGCCGATGTTGTATTAGTCGGTGGCTCGACACGTGTGCCTTTAGTTCAGCAACGTGTAGAAGCGCTTTTTCAGCAACCACCAAAAATTGATGTTGACCCTGATCAGGTTGTCGCATTGGGTGCAGCTATTCAAGCTGATACCTTAATTGGTAATAGCACTAATGCAAATTTACTGCTGTTGGATGTGACGCCGCTGTCCTTGGGTATTGAAACCATGGGTGGCCTAGTTGAAAAAATCATTCACCGTAATACCTCAATTCCCTCCAGTCGAGCACAAGAATTTACGACCTATAAAGACGGTCAGACAGCTCTGGCCTTACATGTTTTGCAGGGTGAGCGAGATCTTGTGGCAGATTGTCGTTCATTGGCTCGGTTTGAGCTCAGGGGAATACCGCCAATGGTTGCAGGTGCTGCTCGCATAGAGGTGACCTTTAAGGTAGATGCTGATGGACTACTTGAAGTATCGGCCCAAGAAATGACTACTGGTGCAGAGGCAAATATTCAGGTCAAACCTTCCTATGGTTTAGCTGAGAATGAAATTGCTGATATGTTAAAGGCCTCTTATAGTCATGCCCAGCAAGACCGAGATGCTCGGATGTTAGCTGAGCAAAAAGTAGAGGCTATCGGTTTGGTAGAGGCTGTTAAAGCTGCGTTGTTGCTTGATGCTGATTTGCTTGATAAACAGCAGTTAGCCAAGATTAATAACTGTATAGATATCTTGTTATCAGATATTGACACTGACGATTCGGCTATTATCTCACAATCAGTGGCGAGTTTAGGTCGAGAAACCGAAGAGTTTGCAGCCTTAAGGATGGATCAAAGTATTCGCAAAGCCCTGCAAGGTAAAAATCTTGATGATGTTGTAGAATGATGAAGTCGAACAGCGGTCTGTGTATCTTATATTACGCATCAGTTGGCCGAGTTTTTTTTCGGCGAATATCTTATTGAATGGAGTATTTGGCTTATGCCAAAAATAGTCGTTTTACCGCATGAAGAAATTGCACCTGAAGGGGCAGTACTTGACGCCAGAGAAGGTGAGAGTGTTTGTGATGCTTTATTACGGCATTCAATTGATATTGACCATGCTTGCGAGAAGTCTTGTGCTTGCACTACCTGCCATGTTGTTGTTCGCGAAGGGTATGACTCTTTAGCCGAGGCAGATGAGCTAGAGGAAGATTATCTTGATAAGGCGTGGGGTTTAGAGCCCGAGAGTCGATTAAGTTGCCAAGCCTTGGTAGCGGATGAAGATCTAGTGATAGAGATTCCTAAGTACACTATTAATCACGCGCGAGAATAATCGCAAAAGCCTAAGGGGGTATGACAATGCGTTGGACAGATATTAACGATATTGCCATCGAGTTATTTGAAGCACATCCTGATATTGATCCTCAGCAAGTCAATTTTGTTGATTTGCGTAATTGGATTCTTGCTTTGGCTGACTTTAATGATGACCCGAATCGATGTGGTGAAAAGCTACTTGAGGGTATCCAACAAGCATGGATTGAAGAAGCGAATGATTAATCGAATACCTCAATTAATGACTAATCTATTGGTTAGACAATCATCGGGAAAAGTAGCACAAACCGCTAGCGACCATTATTTGAAGTCTTTAGCCCGTGCGTAAGTTGTTGGGTTACAGTTTGTTGGTGATCTCTTGCCTTGCTTGGACTATTATCCCCATGATTCCTTTTTTAAGCTTGAGCGTGGCACAAAAAGCGAGCTGGGCAACAGTCGTGTTTGTGTTTGCCGAAGTGACTTGGTGGTTAGCAATGCCTCTTTTAGGTAAAGAGATTATCGATTATTCAAAAGCCGCGTGGCAACGATGCAAGGTATTTTTTTCACGTAAAGGCAGTCTAGCAGAGAGTCAGCAAGCAGATAATTACGACAAGTAGTGATGCTTGGTTACTTCTATAAGTTTTTATGTCTGGTTGGAATGCATTTACTGAGTTACCATAACTCAAATATTTACTAAGTTCACCAAAGGTTGAATATATGTCATTGGTACCAAGAGCGACACCTTTCACGCGTGCTCGCCAACGACAAATCGTTAAGGTTGGCCAGGTCTCATTGGGGGGCGATCTTCCTGTGGTTGTTCAGTCGATGACAAACACCGACACTGCAGATATTGACTCAACTGTTCAACAAATCATAGAGTTGGCTGAAGCTGGGTCTGAGCTGGTCCGTATTACTGTCAATAATGATGCCGCCGCGGCCGCCGTGCCTTTTATCAAAGAGCGATTAGAAATAAAAAATGTTCGGGTGCCTATTGTTGGCGATTTTCATTTTAATGGCCATCGCTTGCTTAGCGAGAACCCAGCTTGTGCAGAAGCGTTAGATAAATATCGCATTAATCCTGGCAATGTAGGTCGTGGCGCTAAAAAAGATATTCAGTTTAATGAGATGATCGAAATCGCCTGTCGCTATGACAAGCCGGTACGTATTGGTGTTAACTGGGGTAGCCTCGATCAGATGCTACTGGCTAAATTGCTCGATCAAAATAGTGCGCTTGAGCAGCCACTTGAGTTAAATCGCGTTATGCAGGATACCGTAATTCAATCTGCGCTTGAGAGTGCTGCGATGGCTGAATCGGTCGGCATGGCCCGAGACCGTATTATTCTGTCTTGCAAAACTAGTCATGTTCAGGATCTCATTACCATTTATCGTCGCTTAGCAGCCGACTGTGATTATGCTTTGCACCTCGGGTTAACGGAAGCGGGTATGGGATCAAAAGGCATTGTCGCCTCAACCGCCGCCTTATCGGTTTTATTGCAAGATAATATTGGCGATACCATCCGTATTTCCATCACACCCGAGCCAGATGGTAGTCGTGTTAAAGAAGTGCAAGTGGCACAAGAAATTTTGCAAACTATGGGCTTACGTGCTTTCACGCCTATGGTGATTGCTTGCCCGGGTTGCGGCCGAACGACGAGTTCGTACTTTCAGCAGTTAGCCGAAGATATTCAATCTTTTTTACGCGACCAGATGCCCATTTGGCGTGAAAAACATCCTGGTGTTGAATCAATGAATGTGGCTGTAATGGGCTGTGTGGTCAATGGCCCTGGTGAGAGTAAGCATGCCAACATTGGTATCAGTCTGCCGGGCAATGGTGAGCGACCGGTTGCGCCGGTTTATATCGACGGAGAAAAAGACGTTACCTTAAAAGGGGATAATATCGCGGCTGAATTCCAAGCCATAGTTGAGGATTACGTCGCTAAAAATTATGCATAATGCCCCGAAACTTGGGCATATTTATTATCAAATTATTAGGCTATTGTCTTTTTTGACGAGCTGCCTCGATAAGAAAGCCTTTACATGAGTCGCTAAGGCTTGGCTTTTGACCTGTTTTTGCTAGTTTTTTCTTGTTTTTTTTGCCTATCGTTTTTAAAGCACTGATTTAATTGAGCTTTTTCCTATATTTTGGTTTGCGGTGACACGGTATAGTCTCTATAATCCGCCGACCAAGCACTATCACTGCATGGCTTAATAGGTATATTAGTGCTGTGCTTTTTGTTGTAAAACATTGTATTTATATAAAATATCGGAGATTTTTTTCATGGGTGTAGAGCGTACATTTTCAATCGTTAAACCTAATGCCGTCGCAAAGAATGTGATTGGTGAAATTTATGCCCGTTTCGAACAGGCTGGACTCAAGATCGTTGCCTCCAAAATGCTGCATTTAACGGCCGAAAAAGCCGGTGGTTTTTATGCGGAGCACGAAGCCAGACCATTTTATAATGACTTAGTAAGTTTCATGAGTTCCGGACCTGTGATGGTGCAAGTGCTCGAAGGTGAAAATGCCATCTTACTGAATCGCGAAATTATGGGTGCTACTAACCCTGAAGAAGCAGCAGCAGGAACCATTCGCGCTGACTTTGCGGATTCTATTGATGCCAATGCGGTGCACGGTTCTGATTCTGCTGAGTCAGCTGCTCGAGAAATTGCTTACTTTTTTAGTGCTGACGAAATTTGTCCTCGCTAAATTTTGGTCCAATTACGCAACACTCTTAACCTACTATGATGACAAAATTCGATAATAACAGTACTGAAATTCCTCGGCATAATCTGCTGGGTATGACACAGTCTAGATTGACGGATTTTCTACTATCCATCGGTGAAAAGCCCTTTCGGGCTAAGCAAATCATGAAATGGATACACCATTGTGGCGTTGACGATTTCGCTGTAATGACCGACCTCAGCAAAACGCTAAGAGAAAAGTTAATGGGGATAGCAGAAATCAGGCCTCCTGAAATCGTTAGTCAACAAGATTCAAATGATGGTACTCGAAAATGGGTCTTAAGAGTGACTAGCGGCAGTTGTGTCGAGGCGGTTTATATTCCTGAGAAGGGGCGAGGAACGTTGTGCGTTTCTTCGCAAGTGGGTTGTAGCTTAGATTGCAGTTTTTGCTCTACAGGTAAGCAAGGTTTTCAGCGGGATTTGACGGCGTCAGAAATTATTGGTCAGGTGTGGTTAGCTGTAAAGTCCTTTGATGGTTTTAAAGCACATCAAAAAGTGGATAAGAAAAATGGTCAAATTCTTAATGCCGATAAGCCTAAAGTCACTAATGTAGTGATGATGGGAATGGGTGAACCATTGCTAAATTTTGATAATGTTGTCGATGGCATGAACCTGATGATGGACGATTTAGCTTATGGCCTGTCTAAGCGAAGAGTGACCTTAAGCACTTCTGGTGTCGTGCCGATGCTGGATAAATTAGGTGCTGTCAGTGATTGCTCCTTAGCGATTTCCCTGCATGCACCTAATGATCAGCTACGTAGTCAATTAGTACCGATAAATAAAAAGTATCCGATTGCCATGCTGCTTGAATCCAGTCTACGCTATATTAATGGCTTGTCAGATAACAAACGAGTCATCACGATCGAATACACTTTAATTGATAAAGTAAACGATACGCTGCCTTTGGCATATGAATTGGTTGATTTGTTGCGTGATGTCCCTTGTAAGATTAATCTTATTCCTTATAACCCGTTTCCACTTTCAGATTATCAGCGACCTAGCAATAATCGAATTAAGGCCTTCCAGCGTGTTCTTAACGAGGCTGGTTTTATTGCACCTATTCGAACCACGCGTGGGGATGACATTGATGCTGCTTGTGGGCAATTAGTTGGTCAAGTGGCAGATCGCACTAAACGGAAAGAACGTTATTTATCGGACCAAAATAGTAATAAAGAGCAGTCGGTTCGTATTGTTGACGGCCTGCTATAATAGGCTCTAAATTACTATGTTCATGATTGATAATTGAGTTATTGATGGAGAGTGTTTCTAATACCCAAAAAGCTCCTGTTTCGCTACTAGGTCAAGCGCGTATAGCCGCCGGCTTGTCATTGCAACAGTTGACCGAGATAACGAGGATTCCTTCTCGCTATCTACAGGCTTTAGAATCTCATGATTATGCTCACTTTCCTTCGAATTTATTCGTTATTGGCTATTTGCGAAATTGCGCTGATGTTTTAGCGGTCGATATTAATGCGTTACTTGAGGACTATGATCTTGAGAAACTGCAAAAAGCTTCGACGGCCATAGACGTACCTGAGCATACTGAAGTTAATCGAAGATACTTTTTTAATTTAGAAAAGCATCAGTTGCAGTGGCTATTATGCTCTTTTGTTGCCGCATTGGTGGTGATTCTGGCAGTGTTTCTTTTTTTAGTTGGTCAAAATGCTCAAAAAAGCGATGATCTTATTGACCAGTATGAGCAGTTCCAGACTGAGCCAGTATTCACGGAGGATAAATTCATCAGTGAGCCAGCGGATGTAATTGCCAGTGAGCGTGTTGCCGATAAGGCAGTCAGGTCGATAGATGTTATCGCCCAAAGGGAAGAGACGCGCATGGATGAGTTGGCAACTGATCTTGGATCTCTTGAGCCCACTGAGCAAGTTTCTCTACAAAATACGATTCCTTCTGCACCTGCTGAGCCAAAGCTTTTTGCTGATCAAGCTTCTGCTCTTATTGAGCTATCATTTAACGGCGTATGTTGGGTTGATTTAACCGATGCAAGGGGTCAGCGTATATATCGCGACCTGGCTAAAAAAGGATCAAAGCTGGCATTTTCTGTGAAGATGCCCCTAGAGTTGCTATTGGGCGATGCTCGACAAGTAGATGTGTTTTTAAATGGACAGCCTTTTGCTATTCAAAGCTATCGAGATGATAATAGCGTACGTTTGACGATTGATGCACCCTAGGGTGTTCTGTTCTAGTGGTAAATAAGATGAAAGCAATACAAGCTGTTCGTGGCATGCGAGATATTACGCCTGGGGAGTCAGGTCGGTGGTCCACTATTGAGCAATTAATAGCCAGCGTTTTCGGTCGCTATGGTTATAGTGAGATACGAATGCCTTTAGTGGAGACAACTGCTCTGTTTCATCGCTCAATTGGTGAGGTCACCGACATTGTTGAAAAGGAAATGTATACCTTTCCTGATCGCAACAACGAGTCTTTAGCACTGCGCCCTGAGGGTACAGCAGGATGTGTTCGAGCAGTTATAGAAAATGGTTTGCTCAATGTTCCACAAAAGCTTTGGTACTGCGGGCCAATGTTTCGTTATGAAAAACCTCAAAAGGGACGCCATCGTCAGTTTCATCAAGTGGGCGCTGAGGTTTTCGGTTACGATGATGTTTATGTTGAGGCCGAAATGCTTTTGCTGAATCAGCGGCTTTGGAATGACTTAGGC
>JAYYUJ010000028.1:0-54239 GCA_036344075.1 Pseudomonadota bacterium | reverse complement strand
TACGCTGCTGTTTTTTAGTTGACTCGTTTTTTTTTTCCTCGTATTAATTCCAAAGATGCACCCCGGTTAAAAAATCCTAATTAGAATCACAAACACGACGATGCTTCATGTCGGCAGCTTGTCGCTTATCATTGGGATATTCACGCGGGTCTTGCACCGCTAAAGCACTGACAATAATTAATAGATCAGAGAGACATTTGTACGACAGAGCCGCAAGTAACATACGCCCTAACCGCGGGTCGATAGGCAACCGAGCAAGACTGTGTCCCACCCTGTTGAGCTGTCCTTTATGATTTAAAGCACCTAACTCCTCTAGCGTTTTAATACCTGAACGGACTTGTCTTGGGTCTGGCTGCTCTAAGAAAGGAAATTGCTGGATTTCTCCTAATTTTAGGGCTTTCATTTGCAAAACGACGGCCGCTAAATTAGTTCTCAGAAGCTCAGGCTCGGTAAACTCAGGCCGCTGATTAAAATCTGCTTCTGTATATAAGCGATAACAAGTACCTGCAGCTATTCTGCCACATCGGCCCGCACGCTGGTTGGCACTAGCTTGAGATATTGCCTCAACAGGCAACCTTTGTAATTTACTACGCGCACTGTAACGGCTAATTCTGGCCATTCCAGTGTCGATAACAAATCCAATTCCAGGCACAGTTACTGAGGTTTCAGCCACGTTAGTGGCAAGAATAACACGTCTTTTTTTCGAGGGCTTAGCAACCGAAAAAATACGCTGCTGTTCTTTTTGGCTGAGACGAGAATACAAAGGCAGCAGCTCTATAGTTGCTTGCTCTGACTTTAGAAAGTGGCTTAAATCACGAATCTCGCGCTCGCCCGGCAAAAACACCAACACATCGCGTGGCCCGCCCAGCGTTGAGCCTTGGCTCTGCTGTTCAATCAATGTCAAACAGTCTTTTATTTGTTGATTTAAACCACTATCAAAATCTCCGCCGTCATTATCTCTATTTGAATACTTGCGCTGACCTGATGTGTGACTAAGCTCAGGCTCAAGATAGTGAATATCTACAGGGTAACTTCTGCCGATTACCTCAATTATCGGCGCGCAATCAAAGTGTTTAGAAAAACGTTCAACATCAATGGTTGCTGAGGTGATGATGAGCTTTAAATCAGGCCGCTTTGGCAATAACATCTTTAAATAGCCCAGCAAAAAGTCGATATTTAAACTTCTTTCATGAGCCTCATCAATAATTAGCGTGTCGTATTCGAGTAACAAGCGGTCACGATTAATGGCTGCAAGTAAAATACCATCAGTCATAATCTTAATGCGTGTCGTAGTGTTAAACTGGTCGCTAAAACGGAACTGATAACCTACGGCTGTGCCAAGCTGAACATCAAGCTCGTCAGCAATTCTGGCGGCAACCGTTCTAGCTGCTAGACGTCTGGGTTGAGTATGGCCAATTCGCCCAAAGATACCACGGCCAAGTTCTGCACATAATTTAGGAATTTGGGTGGTTTTACCGGACCCAGTTTCTCCTGCGACAACCACCACTTGATGCTGCTCTATTGCTTTGAGAATTGATAATCTCGATTGAATAACGGGTAATTCTTGGGGGTAATCTATTTTCTGAAATGAAGACGCGCGACTCTCAGCTGCGTCGACAGAACGCTGCAGCTTCAGGAAAAAATCTCTTTGACCCAGGCGAGGTTTTTCTTGCTCTTTCGCCAGAGCTTGATTTTTTTTCCATAGCCCCCGCAACGCATGTCTATCTTGCAATAAACACTTTTCAATAAGAGCAAATACTGCTGCAGACTGATCAACCAATGGGTCTAGATTGAACTCTTTCATTCAAATTATCTTAAGTCAAAATAAGACCTAGAGCAGGTAACTTATTTATTCACGAAGTTCACGCCTAAGGATCTTGCCAACATTAGTCTTTGGCAATTCATCGATAAAGACTACATCACTTGGAACTTTATAGGCGGCTAACTGAGCTCGACAAAAATCAATCACTTGGTGCTCAGTTAACGCTGTATCGGCCTTAACTATAAATACCCTCACCCTCTCGCCGGTACGCTCATCAGAACCACCAACCACAGCACATTCTAAAACCGAGGGATGGGAGCTGATCACATCCTCTAATTCATTTGGATAAACATTAAAGCCAGAGACAATAATCATATCTTTTTTTCTATCGACAATTTTCGGGAAACCATGTTCATCGACAAAAGCAATATCACCCGTAGCAAACCACCCATCGTCACTCAACACCTCAGCAGTTTTTTCTGGCTGCTGCCAGTAGCCCTGCATAACTTGCGGCCCTCGAATACAAAGCTCACCCTCTTGATTACAAGCTAAGGATTCACCCTTATTATTAACGATTTTAATTTCAGTTGAAGGTGCCACTACGCCAATATAACCCAATTTACGTCCAGCATCATCCTTATAGCCGGTATTTAGAGACACCACTGGCGAAGCCTCAGTAAGGCCATAACCTTCATATACCTTACAGCCTGTCACTTCTTCCCAGCGATTAGCTGCATCGGACGTCAAGGCCATACCACCAGAAACTGTAACCGAAAGAGAAGAAAAGTTTAGCGCTTTAAAATCTTCTCGGGCACATAGCGCAACAAACAGGGTATTTAAACCGCAAAAAACAGATATCGGCCATGGTCGCATCGCTTTAATAGTTGCATCAAGATCTCGCGGATTAGGAATTAACAGACAATGCTGACCTAAAGCCACCATTAGAGCTGAAAGCGTGCACGCATAGATATGATATAGCGGTAGCGGTAGCACTACTGTATCTTGATTATCTGGATCCTCAGCAGAAAGTAAATCAACCTGAGAAAAGTTATCAAACAAGGCTTTCATTTGTTGAACGTTTGAGAGTACATTTCTATGATTGAGAATGGCTCCCTTCGAGAGCCCTGTCGTACCACCGGTGTACTGCAACAATGCGATATCATCGGGCGTAATCGTCACGGTGATAAACTCATTGTTCATTCCACGCTTTAAGCAATACCGCAACGATTCAACATTTGGAATATTAAATGCTGGCACCATTTTTTTTATGTAGCGAGCTACAAAATTAATAGTCACCCGTGAAATAAATCCATGTAAGTCTGCGAGTTCAGTCATAATGACCTGCTTCACTGGCGTTTGGGGAATCACACGCTCTAATAAGTCACCCGTATTGGCCAAAGCGACTAAAATTTTCGCACCAGAATCGTTAAATTGATGAACTAATTCACGCTCGGTATATAGTGGGTTGGTATTGACAACGACCAAACCGGCCCTCAATGCGCCAAAAAAAATCACTGGGTACTGTACTAAATTGGGCAGCATAATCGCAATGCGGTCACCCTTTACTGCGCTGGTGTGATTTTGAAGATAACACGCAAAAGCGTTTGCCAAACGATCTAACTCACCATAAGTCAAGCTAAAACCCAAGCTGGTAAAGGCTTTTTTATTAGGCATCAGCGCTACCGACTGGGTCAATAGCTCTGCCAGGTGTCGATGCTCTAAAGATGGGATAGTGCTTGAAATAGAAACCCGTTGCTGCAACGAACTTATAGCATCTTGAACATTCATAAATAGGCCTTACAGGGTTGTTATTATAAGCTATATAATTTCAAACTATAGTCATTGTCGAAGAATTATTAGCTTTAAGCCTTTCCCAGACGGTATTGATCTACAGGTGGCCTATTCTGCACCAAGGCCTGGTTGAGTGCAATTATTAGTATTATCCACACAATGATATAAAAACGTCTTGAAAACGAACTGCGCCTCACCAAACAAAGACCAGTCGTCGTTGCCCGCAATATGACCTAAACTCTGATTAGGAGGCTGGGCTGAATAATGGTTATTATCTTTCATAAACGAATACTTGCTTTTTTCTATTAGGAATGACAATGCGCGAAACACTTAGCAATAACATGATGCTATCCAACATCCCATATCAAGACTTAACACTTGGACAAACCGTGAGTATCGAAAGAGTCGTCACTCAACGTGAAATTATTTTATTCGCCGAAACTTCCGGCGATCTAAACCCAATTCATCTCGACAGTGAATACGCCGCTAATACAGTGTTTGGCCAACCGATTGCCCATGGCATGCTCTGTGGGGCATTTATTTCGACTGCCATTGCCATGCATCTACCTGGTCCAGGTAGCGTTTATCGCAGCCAGTCAATGAAATTTACTCAGCCCGTATTTGTAAACGGTCGATTAACCATCACACTCACTGTGACTGAAAAAAAAGACAAGCTAAAGCTTGTCAGACTGGCATGCTCGGTAAGTAATCAAAATCAAAAAGTCGTCGCAAAAGGCGAAGCCAGTGTTATCGCCAACGAAAAGACACTAATGATCGCCGCAGCGAAACTACCGGTAATTACGATAAAATAAAATCCTTAAAGCCGGCTCATATCAAAAACTGAACCGCTATCAATAGATAGCTTGGGCAGGACCTTGCTAGCGAACAACTCTAAGCTCGGCCAAGACAACTCTGGTGGCAAACCACCCATTAGTGGGTGTAAAGCTATTGCCCCCCAATCTCCTAAGTCTTGGGCCATTTTTATGCACTCTTCGGGTGTTAAAATAGCATACATCCCAGTTTTTCTTAACGCGTCTGCGTCATTGGCTGCACGGTAATACGTATTATCCATTCCTGCTTGATCAGCCCATTGACTGTAGCAATTAGTTTCATGCATGGCATAAGGCGCAATCTCAGTCCAGGCTTGATCAGGATCTTCACTGACATAAAGAAATAATGGGCCTTGGCCACCTAAAATTAAGGCGGTTTTATTTAACCGATGACTCTCTTCTATGTAAGTCATAAAGGTTTCTGGCACGGCTGGCATATAGCCATCGGCAATTTTTGCGGCCCGCTTCGCAGCCGCGTCTGAACTGCCGCCTAAAATAATTTTAGGACCGCCTTCCTGGACAGGGACGGGGGTAACTTTGACTTGTCGGCCATGGTAATCAAAAAACTCACCCGTCCAAGCTCGCCGAAGCGTTGCGATACTGTTTTCAACTATCGATGGGCGTTTTTTTAGAGGCACATCGAACATCTCAAACTCACTGGGTATATAACCGGCGGCCATCACTAAGTCTACTCGCCCATTACTAATAACATCGAGCACCGCTATATCTTCCGCAAGTCTTAGAGGATTGTGAAAAGGCAAAATAATCACTGACGTCACTAAACGCATTATTTTCGTGACCGCTGCCATCGCACTGAGGGTGATCAAAGGTGAGGGGCAATAGCCGTCGTCGGTACCATGATGCTCACAAACCATGGTTGTACCTATGCCCTTTTTTTCACCCCACTGCACCTGCTCAAGTGCACAATGGTAAAGATCGGTGTGGGACACAGGACTAAAGGGTGCTCGTCGAAAGTCATACTTTAAAAAAATCCGATTAAGCATAAACATTAACCTCGTTTATTTTTATTATTAGCAGCAAAGCTAATGAATGGGGCAAGCGTCGAATCAAGTTATAGCATACTGTGCCGCTATATAAGCAAAGGTCATTGCCGAGCCTATGGTTGCTCCGGCACCGGGATACGTATCGCCCATAACTGCGGCAGTGGTATTGCCAGCGCCATAAAGCCCCTCAATGACACTCCCATCGTTATCGCATACACGCCCCCATTCATCACAGACAATGCCACCCTTAGTGTCTAAATCACCCGCCTCAATCTTAAAGGCATAAAAAGGCCCTTTGTCAATCGGAGCTAAACTAGGGTTAGGTATAACCTTTGGATCGGCATAGTAGCGGTCATGTAGGGTTTCTCCGCGACCAAAATCAGGATCAATTCCCTTAATAGCATTCGCATTAAATTGAGTCACCGTTTCTACTAATTGAGCGGCATCGATATCGAGCTTTTCAGCTAATTGCTTGAGGCTAGAAGCCTTAGTCAACAAGCCTGTTTCAAAGTAATCTTTAGGGATATGATCATCAGACTCCAATTTCGTTGGCTTGATATGTCCGATCACATACTTACTTCGATAATTCGCATCAAAAATCAAATAACAAGGGATGGCTTTTTCACCGCGCTGTTCAGACAAGTACTGTTCTTTAACGACGTCCTCGTAGGGCTGTGCTTCATTGGTAAATCGCTTACCGATTCGATTAACCATAATAGAACCAGGCATCGCCTTGCCCGCTATTAACGAAATTGTCTGACCGCTAGGCATAGTATAAGATGGCGACCACCAGGCACTGCTCATAAAATTAACCGCAGCACCGACCGATTGTCCTAAGCGTATACCGTCACCGTTAGAGTCAGGCGAAGCAGCCGTCCATTCAGTGGACGTAGGCTTAGGATGATACTGTTCACGCATTTCAAGATTACTAGCAAAACCACCGGTTGCCAACAAAACACCTTTTCGCGCTTTCACCGATACAGTCTGGCCCTTTTTATTAATCACGGCACCGATAACTTTATTGTCTTGTTTAATGAGCTCAACCACTGGCGAGTCAAGCCATAGCTGGATATCGCGGTCCATCAAAGTTTTTCTCAGCCGCGCAATTAATGCCTCGCCACAGGAAATACGATCATCTGAAGCACCCTTCAAGCGAGACGGAATATCCAACCAATAACGCAACATTAATTTAGCGCCAATAAAATACGAACGTAAATTCATCCTCATCAACGAAGAGCTTTCAACCACTGTCATCGAAAAAGGCATGCCTAATCCCTGAAATGGTCCCCGACGCAGGTAAGCCGCCTCTTTACCCAATTGTCGCAAGGTAAATGCGCCCGGGCACATAGAACGACCACCATGTTTTGAACCCTTATGCTGTTCGTAATAATCCATATAAGCCGGTAATGGCGTGAATTTAACCCGGCTGTGCTTATGCATAAATTGAAGCATCTCATCAGCTTTATCCACATATGCGCGCACACGCTCCTCTTTCACGGTATCGCCGATTAAACTGTGAAGATACTGATAGCCCTCTTCCTTCGAGTCTTCAATACCCACCGATGATTGCAAATGATGACCAGGGATCCATGCAACACCACCGGAGTGGGCAGTGGTTCCACCGTATACTGAGGCACTCTCTACCACTAACACATCAGCGCCCAACTCATGGGCCACAACTGCGCCAGTGAGACCACCCGCACCGGTCCCTGCTACTAACCAATCAACCTCTTGAGTAAACTTCTCTGCCACAAACAATCACCTTAAATTAATTTTTATGCCTATAGACTAGAATACTTATTATTGCAGAAACAAAAGCGTATAGAACTTTTAAAAACTTAACATTCGTTTATGAGACCAGTTTTTATCTAAAAAAAGGCTTAGCGAAAAGGAAATAAATGAGCTATTTGATCCGCTGACAAAGCCTCCATAACGGCCATATTCCTTTCTGTAATAGTGCATATATCTGGGTGATTTTTTACCGCCCATGTCACACTCTTGACGAAGAATATGAATAATGGGATAAGGTGAACAATTGGTTAAATTACTCGCTGCCTCAGGACCAGTGCCAAAAAACTGATACCTCGGATGAAAACTTGCCAACTGCAATTGACTTGACCAATCATAATCAGCCAGAAGGTTATTTGCCTCTGACATAAAATCGTTAAAATCGAGAAAATCATCAAACAGATAAGGCAAAATGAGCAGGCTGGTCTCTACCTTTTTAGGCGCTACCGTCATAAGATTTTCACATTCAATCCTTAAGGCTGCTAACGCCGCGTCGATCGAATGTACATCTAACACTGCAATATGATGGCGCCCTTTTGCAACTGGCTGACCAGCAAAAGGGCATAAGCCAAGTCCAATGACCACTTCATCAAGCCATCACTGCACCTGTAGGCCGATCTTTTCTGAATCAAGCATTAAGTAAACTCCTCAAATGACAATGCTATCTATATGGCTAAATATTAATTCAGATCAATAACTTGCAGTATTATTATAGCAATTGAATTTAACTATGCTGAGACCGCTAATCTAGCGCCTGACATTTTACGTAGGTTTAATATTGAGTTTAAATTATATCGGACAGCAATAATCAATGAGTAAAAAAGAACCCAGAGTATGTATTATCGGTGCCGGCATGTCAGGCATGCTGATGGCTATAAAGCTAATCAAAGCCGGACACACTAATTTTAAAATTTATGAGCGCGCCTCCACCGTTGGCGGTACGTGGCGAGAAAATCGCTACCCAGGTGTTGCTTGTGATGTCGCTTCTTTTGCTTATTGCTACCCTTTTGAGCCAAACCCTAACTGGAGCAGACGTTTTTCTAGCGGCCCAGAAATATATGAATACTTTAAAAAAACAGCTATTAAGTATGGCTTAATCGACTATATACAATTTAATACTGAAGTATTAAAAGCTGAATTTAAAGATAGTCGTTGGCACATCGAAGCGACTAAAAACTTCACCAGTAATGAGGGCGGCAGCAGCAGTGTCAAAAGTATGGTTGAGGAACAGCAAGACTGCTCTGCGTTAGAAATTACAGAAACTGAGGTCTTTGATTTATTTGTTGCGGCCACTGGGCCGCTCAATAAACGGAAATACCCAAAAATCGAGGGACTTGAAAGTTTCGCTGGCGAGCGGTTTCATACTGCCGACTGGAATGATGAATATGACTTAAACGATAAAAGAATCGGGGTCATTGGTACCGGCTCTTCTTCAGTGCAAATGCTCAGCCCGCTCGCGCATACAGGCAAACAAGTGAATTTATTCCAGCGAACCGCTCAATGGATTATGCATACTGAAAATATTGAATACTCACCATTCGATAAATTTCTCAAACGGAAGATTCCATTACTTGGCTACCTAACCCGTCGCTTCTATGACTTAATTGGTGAGTTATTTGGGCAAGCCGCACTAAAAGATGGTTGGCAACGCCGCTATATTGATAAGGCGACACTAAAAAACTTAAATACGGTAAAAGACCCCGAGTTACGTAAAAAACTGACCCCCGATCACAAGGCCATGTGCAAACGCATGATCGTATCAGACACCTATTACCCTGCCATTCAACGCGATAATGTGGAAGTCATCACTGACAATATTTTACGCATAGAACCAAAGGGCGTTGTTGTCGATGATGGCAGCGACTCTGGCCGTTTAGTGGAAATTGACACGCTCATCACTGCTACCGGGTTTTATCCCAACGCTTGGGGCGTTAATACTATTATCGGTGAACACGGCGCCACATTAGAGGAACGCTGGGATGCCGGTGTCCGAACCTATCGCTCTGTCACCATGCCAGGCTTTCCCAACTTCTTTATGATGATTGGTCCTAATAGCCCCATCACCAATTTATCCTTAATTGATATCGCTGAAATAGGGGCTGATTATATTCTTCAATGCGTCGAAAAGTATGCTCAAGGCGAATTAACGACACTGGCCCCCAAAGCGGACGTAACACAAGCATTTACTGATTCATTGACCAATGCATTCGATGGCACTCGTTGGGTAAGCGGCTGCAATAGCTGGTATCTTGAGGTTGATGGCATACCGGTTACGTGGCCATGGGCACCTTCTCGGTTTCGCAAAGAACTAAAAACTCTCAATCTTAATGACTATGAAGTCAAAAGCAGTTAATAATTGGGGATTGATTAGCATACATTTGAGCTGTTAGCGCGTATGATGGCTTTTAATAAACCAGTCATCCGAACCCATGAGTCGAAGTAAAGATTATCCTACTATTGAGACGACCACTAGTGATCAGTTATTGACTGACAGTAATGGCGGCTTGCGCTCTACCCGTTTTGATGACATCTATTACCATCCCGGTCAGGGAGCAGAAGAGTCCCAGCACGTCTTTTTAGCCGGCAATAATTTGCCTAATCGCTGGCTAGCCAACGATCAAAAAACACCATCAAAAGACTACTTTGTTATTGCAGAAACAGGGTTTGGTAGCGGGTTAAATTTTTTAGCCTGCTGGCAACTTTGGCGCGACAGCCATCGCCAAGCCGCCGCTGATCAAGCACCTCGCACGCTCTATTTTTATAGTTCTGAACTGTACCCTCTATCATCAGCGGCCTTAATAAAAAGCATTCGTCATTACAATCCTTTTCCTGATTTAGCTAACGAACTGCACAATCATTACCCCGATACTATTGGTGGTGACTATCTTATAGAGCTCGACACAGGCACCCCCTTCCCAGTGGTGCTAGTGCTGTTATTTGGCGACAGTAGCGAAGCATTTAAGCGGCTAGAATATTATCCTATCGATAACTTTAACCGTGAAAATGACTCCAGCATAGAGCCGACCCATAACCCGACAAAGGGAAGTGATCACTGGGGACTAACCGTCGACGCGTGGTTTCTCGACGGTTATGCGCCAACTAAAAACCCAGACTTATGGAAAAACTCAATCTACGCCTTAATGGCGAAGCACAGTTCAGCGAACAGCACTGTCGCTACATTTACCGTCGCAAGAACGGTGCGCGACGGGCTAAGCAAGCATGGCTTTGCAGTCAAAAAAGTATCCGGCTTTGGTCGTAAACGCGAGATGCTAACCGGCACTTTTCAAGCCAACACAGCAACACTGGCGGTAACAAAACCAACGGCAATGCCGCAGAGAAAAAAAGCACCCTGTGATTTATCAAACTGCTATTACCCCGGCACGCAACCATGTTATAAAATTGGCAATAAAAAACGGCGAGCGACCATCGTAGGCGCCGGTATCGCTGGCTGTTGCACTGCTTACCAGCTAGCGAAACGTGGCTGGCAGGTTAACTTACTCGACAGTCATGATGACGTAGCCAGCGGTGCTTCGGGTAATTCGCGCGCGGTACTCTATGCTCGCACCGCCCAGCACCGTTCAGCCATGGCCGACTTTCACGAGGCCGCTTTACATTATGCGCAACAATTTTACCCGCAACTGGGCGATTGTCATTTAACTGAAGGCTTAAAAGGCATGTTAAAGCTGGGCGAATCATTGCCTGACGAATTACTCAATGCTCACCCAGAGTTATCTTCGAGACGCAATGTCAATATCGATCAAGCCAGTCAGCTTAGCGGCGTAGCCACCCGTCTTGGGGGAATCTATTACCCACAGGCGGGATGGTTAATACCAAAGGCAATTTGCCAAGCCTTAAGCAGCATCGAGAACATTGAATTTATCGCCAACACCAAAATTAATCGCCTCGAAAAAACATCCACGGCTTGGCAGGCTCATGATCACCAAGGCAATTCGTTTGATAGCAATATTATCGTCATCGCCAGCGGCCAATTAAGCCACCAATTTGAGCAAACTGCATGGCTGCCATTACGGATATTACGTGGACAAACCACCGATCTACCAGCAACAGAAGAAAGCCAAAAACTTCGTTTAGCCATATGCCAAGAAGGATATTCAACCCCTGCCGAGAATGGCTATCACTCGATCGGATCAAGCTATTCAAAGGACACTGAACAACAATTATCGTCACAAGATCATCTCGACAATATTAACAAGCTCCGCGCCAGCTTGGCCGATAACAGTGACTGGCACTGCCAACTTGAACCCAGCGAACAGTCATTAGCATCGCTCAACGGCCGTGTGGGGTTTCGCTGTGTTACCCCTGACTATCTGCCGATTGTCGGACCTGTTGCCGATCAAAAAGACTTTCTGGAGCGTTTTGATTGTCTAAAAAAAGATGCAAAGAAAACCCCCAAGGAGCGCGCAGTAAGTCATCGTGGTCTTTTTGTTAACACCGGATATGGCTCTCACGGCTATACGACAGCGCCGTTAGCCGCACGACTATTAGTCGCTCAAATTGAGGCCACGCCAATGCCGTTGGGTGATAAAATCACTCAGGCAATTGCACCGAATCGTTTTTTAGTCAGGCAGCTTATCCGAGGCTAAGGCAACCATGCGCGCATTTACGATTAGTAGAAAATCACCGCTTATTGTGGCTTATTTTGTTCAGCAATGGCATCAGATAATCGGTTTCTGCCTGACGGTTTCGATGGCTTACTTATTCATACTCCCGACTTATGCTACTGATGCTAAAGTGCTACCGCTCGATTGCACAAAAGATATTGTCGCAGCCGAAATCAACGCCTTGCCCTATCAAGTAACGCACAGCTATCCACACCGAACCAGCGCCTTTAGCCAAGGTTTGGTTTATCAAGATGGCAATATTTATGAGTCAACTGGCGGCTACGGCGAATCAAGCATTGCAGAAATACAGTTGAAAGATGGCCGACTTATTCAGCAACAACCAATCGATAAAACACTGTTTGGTGAGGGCTTAACGATTTGGCAAGATCAGTTAATCCAACTGACCTGGCATTCAGGAAAGGTTTTACGCTACCACAAAAAGAATTTCAGCCCTCTGCCTTCGCAGTCAATTAAAACAGAAGGCTGGGGACTTACCTATGATGGTCACCACCTTATCAATAGCGATGGCAGCGCTACGCTTTATTATCGCGATCCTGAGAGTTTAATGCTGGTGAAATCCCTTCGCGTCACTTACCTCAATCGTCCCCTTAAGCGGCTTAATGAGCTGGAATGGGTCGATCAATGCCTGCTTGCAAACATTTGGCAAAGCCCTCGCATTGCTGTGATCAAGCCCAGTGACGGACAAGTGCTCGGATTTATCGACCTCAGTCCGATTCTTAAAAGAGAACAGCGACAGCCTTCAGCTGGGGTCGCAAATGGCATTGCCGTCATACCCGGTGAACAGTCGCTATTAGTTACTGGCAAGAACTGGCAACGCATCTATCAACTGCAGTTTCAAGCGACTCAAAAACCGTTGTGATTCAGCGAAAAAAGTACCACCTAGACAGTAAAACACGCTAAAATATAATGTAATGGAATATAAACTGAACAGCAATATTAATGACATTCGCTCCATGATACTCAAGTCAATTTTTGTTAAAAAAATCTAGGCTCCCTGCAGAGCAATCACCAAAATCCCTAACGTTAAACTAAGGCAGTAAAAAAGCTAACTATGAATGCTAAAATCGAAAATTTTCAGTTAATTAAAACCGCTCATATCGACTCATTGAATATTCAATACGAAGAGTATCAACACCTCCGTACTGGTGCAAAACACATTCACTTAGCCTCAGATAATGAAGAAAATGTATTCATGGTTGCGCTCCGAACTGTACCTACTGACTCAAGCGGTGTTGCCCACATTCTTGAACATACCAGCCTCTGCGGCAGTCAGCGCTACCCCGTCCGAGACCCTTTTTTCATGATGATACGCCGATCACTTAACACCTTCATGAACGCCTTTACTAGCTCAGATTGGACGGCCTACCCCTTTGCCAGTAAAAATAAAAAAGACTTTAACAATTTAATGCAGGTGTATCTAGACGCGGTCTTTTTTGCCCGACTTGATCCCTTAGATTTTTTACAGGAAGGTCATCGACTTGAATTCGAAAAACCCAATGACTCAAGCAGTGATTTGGTCTTTAAAGGTGTCGTTTTTAATGAGATGAAGGGCGCCATGAGCTCTATTACATCCCAGCTTTGGCAAGCGGTTGGGGAAGCACTTTTTCCTGACACAACCTATAGCGTTAACAGTGGTGGAGAGCCTGAAAAAATTACCGATTTAAGTTACCAGCAACTGCAGGATTTTTATCAAACTCACTACCATCCCGATAACGCAACCTTCGTAACCTTTGGCGACATTCCCGCTAAACAGCATCAATCTGTATTCGAAGAACTGGCTCTGCGGCACTTTAGTCCGATTAATAGAAAAATTGAAGTCCCTTTACAAAAAAAGTTCAACCAAGTGAAAAGAACAACTAAACACTTTCCACTGCCTGAAGAAGAGATTACCGATGAAAAAAACCACCTCATTATGGCTTGGGTTTTAGGAGACATACGCGACCCTTTAGAATTGATGAGCACTCATTTACTCGCCTCGGTGTTATTAGAAAATAGCGCATCTGAATTACGACTAGCACTAGAAACCACGGAGTTAGGTTCGGCGCCCTCACCGTTATGTGGCGTGGACGATACCGGTCTAGAAATGGTTTTTGTCTGTGGCATTGAAGGCGCAAAATCAGACAGCATGGATAACTTTGAAGAGCTCGTCATTGAAACCCTGACTGCAGTGGTTGAGAAAGGGATCGAGCACAGCCGTTTAACCGCCTTACTTGATCAACTTGAATTACAACAACGTGAGATTGGCGGTAGCAGCTACCCTTATGGCTTGCAGATTATGTTGTCTTGCTTGCCAACAGCTATTCATCGTGGTGACGCTGCTGCAGCTTTAGATATCGATCCTATTCTTGCTAAACTCCGACGCGCCATCGAGGACCCTGCATTTATTAAAAAGCTAATTAGTCGCTTATTACTCAATAATCAGCATCGGGTTAGCCTGCTTATGTCACCTGATGGCAAACTTAGCCAACATAAGATCGATCAAGAGAAAGCCAAGCTCAGTTCTATCAAGTCAACATTAACTGAGGACCAAAAACAAGAAATAATTGCGACTGCAGAGGCTCTCAAACAGCGGCAAAACGAGGTCGATGACCCCGAAGTTCTACCTAAGGTCGATCTTGATGACATTCCACCCGCTTCTGATTCACCCGACTTCAGTACCAGCAAGGCCAATGGCACACAGATTAGCAGTTACCCACAAGCCACTAATGGTCTTTGTTATCAAGAAGTCATTACCCCGCTACCAGTGCTCAATGCGCGTCAAAATTATCTGCGATCGATTCACAATTATGTCATGACCGACCTAGGAGTTGGCAGTCGTGATTATCTTTCTACACAGAATTGGCAAACGGCTGTCTGCGGTGGCATCTCATGCCACACTAAATTTTTTGGCGCATTAGACGATGAGCAATCGGTTAATGGCCACTTCATACTCAGCTCAAAGGGCCTCAATTGTCATAGCGATGCCATTAGCGAACTGCTTGAGCAAACCCATCAATATGTTCGTTTTGATGAGCAGCAACGAATTAGAGAGCTTATAGCACAGTCGCGAGCCCGATCAGAACAATCAGTTACCGGTAGCGGTCATACCCTCGCTATGTCGATCGCCACTCAAAATTTTAGCCCCCTAGCTAAAATCAACCATCAAAATGCAGGCATCGAAGGAATAAAGAATCTTAAAGCACTCGACGATAGCTTAAACGAAGCCTCAACCTTAGACCGGTTTTGCGAAGAGTTAGCTGATGTTCATCAATGTATTATCGGTAATCAGCCAGAATTTTTAGTGATTGGCAATGAGCAATACAATCGTCAAGCAACGCAAAAAATTGAGCAACTTTGGTCTCAACATCATAGTTCAGCAGACAGTGAATTCAGCCTCAATGAAATTCGCCAGAACAGTCGCGAATTGTGGCTTTGCAATAGCCAAGTTAACTTTTGTGCCAAAGCCTATCAAACGGTTGGCAGTGCTCACCCAGATGCGCCCGCATTGACGGTTCTCGGCGGCGTGCTTCGCAACGGTTTTTTACATAAAGCCATTCGTGAACAAGGCGGCGCCTATGGTGGTGGTGCAAGTCAAGACAGCAGTGTTGCGGGATTTCGTTTCTACTCGTATCGCGACCCTCGCCTCAGTGAGACTTTAGATGATTTTGATGCTTCGATCGCTTGGCTATTAGATAATGAGCACCCATGGCGGGTGGTTGAAGAGGCCATACTTGGCGTCATTAGCGGTCTAGATAAACCGTCATCTCCGGCAGGCACTGCTAAAATTGATTTTTATAAGCGCTTACATGGCCGTACGCAAGAACACCAAAATACTTTTAGAAATGCCGTACTGGAGGTTACCCAAGCCGATTTAAAACGCGTCACTGAAATCTACTTAACACCCGAAAAGGCCAGTATTGGTATCATCACTCATCAAGGCGAAGCAAAAAATTATCGATCGCTATGCGAAGATCAAGGTATTAGGATTCAACAACTATGACAGGGGAAGTAACGAGCCAAGTTTTATCATTTAACTGACACAAGGCGTTAAAAGCCTGCGTTGAAACACCCTGCTCCTAAATAATACCCTGAGATAAAGCACAGGCCATCGACTGGCCTAAATCTCTACAAGCCTGCAGGTCGGTCTCCTTGATTTGACCTTTAACAATAATCGGCTCAGCGATTTTTTTCATTGGGTAGCCTTTTAAGATACGATCAATCTCGCGAACAGCGCCCGTCCCATCATTACCAGCACTGATAAATAGCGCATAGGGCGTCGATAACTGCAGTGGTTGCGCTTGATGATAGGTTCGGTCAAAAAAATCTTTTAACGCTCCTGACATATAGCCAAAGTTTTCAGGACTTCCAAATATAATTGCATCAGCCCATTGAAGATCGTCAATATCAGAATCAAAGGCTAACTTTTTCACGGTATCAATCGCCTTTTCGAGCTCAGCTCCCTGAGCTACCGCATCCGCCAAGACTGTCGTCGTTGCAGACTGGCTGTGATAAAGAATCAATAAGTGCTTATTCGACATAACTGACTTACTCAACTGTGATCAGCATATAAAGCGTTTCGCCTTTTATACATTGACAGAGTCACTATCAGCAGACTCATTATTGCTATAATCAAGAACTGGCTCTAAGGGCATAAAATAAACCTAACCAAACAACATCACAATAAAGCCCATACCGAAACCCCCATACTGCATAAGAGAATCCGTCTCAAGCAGTAAATAAGCCAATACAAAGAAGATAATGCCCATCGAGATCGCCCTTAAATAGGCAACCCGGGTCACTTTTAATTCAATATCATAGGATTCACATGCCACAGGCACCAATGAACTCAAAAAGACTTTTTCCCACAGGTCAAGCCATGACTTGCCACACTATGGGCAATGACCACTCATATTTTCAGCTCCTCATCAAAAATTTTATTGTCTAAGCAATCAATACAAGCTTAAGAATAGACCTAATTTAGATAAATGCATGTGTAAACCTATTTGTGAAAGGATAAATAACAACCAACATTATATCATCTACTGGTGATGATCACGAAGGTGGGCTTGCCTTAACCCAAAAACTGTTTATAATCACAGTATGTAATTATAAACAGTTATCTGATTCGTGCGCCGAAAAAACAAGTGTAGCCTGTAACAACCTTAGAATGCCCCAACTAGATAGGATGCGGATAATGAAATTAACCACGCGGCAAGAGCAAATCTTAAATTTAATACGTGACTATATCCAACAAACTGGCTTCCCTCCAACCCGCGCCGATATTGCCAGCGAGTTTGGATTTAAATCAGCCAATGCAGCAGAAGAACATTTAAAGGCTCTAGCGAAAAAAGGAGTGATAGAAATTATACCTGGCGCATCGAGAGGGATTCGATTGACTGTCGACATCCCAAAAGGAATCCCCTTGGTCGGTAGAGTGGCCGCAGGCAGTCCTATCTTAGCACAAGAACATGTTGATGATTACTGTGACATCTCACCGAATTTTTTTCAGCCTAGAGCCGATTTTCTACTACAGGTCTCCGGCGAAAGCATGCAAGATATTGGTATCTTCGATGGTGATTGGCTGGCAGTTCACAAAACGAATCAAGCCAATTCTGGCGACATTGTGGTCGCTAGAATTGATGATGAAGTCACGGTGAAACGATTCAAAAAAACACGCAGCAAACATCTAATAGAACTAGTGCCAGAGAATGCGGATTACAGTGTCATTGAGGTTGATCTTCGCGTTCAGCATTTTGAAATTGAAGGTTTGAGCGTGGGCGTGATACGGCGATAATCTGTCAAAAGACTTGCCATTCGAATCAGTGAAGTATTCTATGAGATTCAGTTTCTGTATCGTCTTCTTCTAGCTCTGATTTAACAAAATGCATTGCTGAGGCCGTCTCGATACCCGCATGGATCATCGCTCGAGCAACTTCTAATCGGCCATTGGGCATATACCCTTTTGATTCATCGGAAAACCGAATCGTCATTAATGGTTCGCCGTCACCGTCTGCTCGTTGCAATACGATATCACCATTCACTAACTCGACAATTTCTAAAAAAGAAGACACAAATAACCTCAATATCAATAAAGAGTTTATATGTTAACATTTTTCAATCAGAATTGCAGTAAAGTTAACGGCTATATGTAACTGTTATTAGGAATTAATGACATTAGCAAAACAGCAAATACTCCGTTTTACCTTTATAAAATAATGGCTTAGTAGGGTTAGGAAGTATATATGAGGCATTAACACTTTTGAGCAAAGTGAATCACACCAAGAAATAAGACAATTATTGAACGCCTTAGCACTAAGCTTGAATCAAAAAATATCTAATTCGCTTTAGCACTCACTGTCACTAATATTATTTTTCTCAACGACTATTTTTTCTCAGCAACGACCTTTTTCTTAGCAGCGGTCTTTTTCTTAGCTGCAGCTTTCTTTTTAACCTTAGCTTTTTTCTTGGCGGCTACTTTCTTTTTAGCGGCCAACTTCTTTTTAGACGAGGCTTTTTTAGTAGCAACTTTCTCAGTAATGACCCATTGACCACCCTCGAAATCAGCCCGCCAACCGGTTGCCTTACCATCAACATCGGTCATCAAATACTGTTGCTTTGTTTTTCGTTGGAAACGAATTTGGACACGATTGCCTTCCGTATCTTTAACAGGTCCTTCCATCAAAAAATGGTATTTAGGATCAATCTCGGCTTTATGGGGAAGAATCTCGTCAACATAGGGTGCTCGCGTTTCGCGATTCTTAGGGAACTGGCTAGCCGCTAAAAATATACCGGCAGCACCGTCTCGTAAAATGTAAGTATCGTCAACCTTAAGGCATGCCAATTCAGGCATCGGCACGGGATCCATCTTAGGCGGAGCTGCCTCGCCATTGCGCAACAGTTTTCGGGTATTTTTACAAATCTCATTGGTACAACCAAAGTACTTACCAAATCGACCCGATTTAAGTTGCATCTCGGAGCCGCACTTATCGCAATCTAATACAGGGCCTTCGTAACCCTTAATTTTAAATTGACCCTGCTCAACCTCATAACCCTCGCAGTCAGGGTTATTTCCACAGACGTGCAACTTACGTGTTTCATCAACTAAATAACTGTCCATTGCAGTGTTACAAAGCGGACAGCGGCGCTTATTAATCAGCAAGCGCGATTCTGCTTCATCATCGGCGTCGGCGCTGACAACTTCGTCACCAGAAATTAAATTGACCGTATGCTTGCAACGCTCTCTAGGCGGCAAGGCATAACCGGAGCAGCCTAAGAATACACCCGTGGTACCGGTTCGAATTTGCATAACGCGCGTACCCGTACAATCTGGATGCTGACAGATAATAGCAGGCACACTAGTAGGATTGTTACTGCGCATGCCACCGTCGTCGACTTCAGCCTGAGCCGCAGATAATTTACCACTAAAATCTTCATAAAAATCATTGAGCACATCAGACCAGACTTTTTTACCGTCTGCAATGGCATCAAGTTTTTCTTCCATCTCGGCCGTAAAGCCATAATCCATTAGGTCACCAAAACTTTCAGAGAGGCGTTCAGTAACAATGTCACCCATTTTTTCACAATAAAAACGACGATTCTCTACTCGCACATAACCTCGGTCTTGAATCGTTGAAATAATTGCTGCATAGGTTGATGGACGTCCTATGCCTTGTTTTTCTAGCTCTTTAACCAATGCCGCTTCGGAGTAGCGCGCGGTTGGTTTGGTAAAATGCTGACTGGGGTCCAGTTTTTTGAGTGTTAAACTATCACTTTGCTTAAAGTCAGGCAATACACGATCTTCTTCTTTTTTTGACATGGGCGGTTGCACGCGCGTGAAACCATCAAATCGAATGACCCGACCAGTGGTTCTTAACTCAAATTCTCCCGCCTTGGCGACCAAGCTGGTACTAGTAAATTCGGCCTTCGTCATCTGACAAGCAACAAATTGACGCCAAATCAACTCATAAAGCCTAACACCATCAGGATCAATCTTGACGATATCGCTGGGCATTGTATTAACATCAGATGGCCTAATTGCTTCGTGTGCCTCTTGCGCACCTTCTTTACTGCTATAAAGAATTGGTTTTTCTGGCAGGTAGGCAGCACCGTATTTTTTGTTAATGTATTGTCGACAATCTGCTACTGCATCGGCACTGAGATTGGTTGAATCGGTACGCATGTAGGTAATGTAACCCGCCTCGTATAAGCGCTGGGCCATCATCATCGTTTTCTTAACACTAAAACCTAAGCGTGTGCTTGCCGCTTGCTGTAAGGTGGAGGTGATATACGGTTTAGACGGCCTTGACGTGGTCGGCTTGTCCTCACGCTTAGCTATAGCAAAGCTAGCGCTATTAAGGGCAGCTAAAGCAGCATCACTTTCCTGTTGACTGGTAGGACGATATTTCTGGTCATTTACTCGGGTGACCTGCATGCGAAGCATGCCTGCATCACCGGCCAAATCGGCAAATAAATCCCAATACTCTTCTGGAATAAACGCACGAATTTCTCGTTCTCTTTCAGCAACCAACTTGACCGCAACCGACTGTACCCGTCCTGCAGAGAGACCGCGGGCCACTTTAGCCCACAGCAGAGGTGAGACCATAAAGCCAACGACGCGATCTAAAAAACGTCTTGCCTGCTGGGCGTATACCCGATGCATGTCAAGCTCACCTGGCTCTTCAAAAGCTGCATTAATAGCCTTTTTAGTGATTTCATTGAAAACGACCCGTTGAAAGCGATCATCGTCACCACCGATAATTTCACGCAAATGCCAAGCAATCGCCTCCCCTTCACGATCCATATCCGTCGCGAGTACAATCGAGTCAGCATTTTTTGCAAGCTTGCGAAGCTCATCAACGACTTTTTCTTTGCCCGGTAAAATTTGATAATTGGCTTTCCAAGATTTACTGGGATCAATACCCATGCGAGCTACTAACTGCTCACGGGCCTTTTTTTGTTTATGAATAATTTTTTTATCCGGTGATAATTTACGGGTCTTGGCCGCCTGAGCTGCTCTGGCTTTAGGGTCTACAGGCTTACCGTTTCCGCTGACAGGCAAATCCCTGACATGGCCGACGCTGGACTTAACAATATAATCGTTGCCTAGGTATTTATTGATCGTCTTAGCTTTGGCGGGAGACTCGACGATAACCAGTGACTTGCCCATAGAGAATAGTACATTCCTACTATTGGTTAGTATTTAACCATATAACATTTTGGTCAACCTGCGCCGACCCCATAATTGCTCAAGTCTAGTACAAACTTAAAAGAATAAAAGTTCCATCGCATTAGACGGCGGACATATATAAGGGGCTAGAAAGATTTGGTCAAGCAATTCCTGTAGTTATTTTTAAGTTCGCGGCTACAGCGAGCAAGTATTACAAAGCCAATAAAAGATAAAAAACCGTTAAAATCCTCTAAAATCATCAAAAATGTTCTTTTTTGACCCATTAGTGATTCCGCTTTACTTCGGAAAATAAAATACCGGCACTCTCATTGAATGCTAAAATGTGAAGATAGTTTTTTATTTTTCAAGCCAAGCAGTTGCTTGACACAGAGCAAAGCGCTTCGAAACTCATCATTAGCCATTTAACCGTTAAGACAAAAAGAATTCCATCAAAATGATTGATATTGGCTCAAATTTAACCAGTGAAAGCTTCAAAAATGACTTACCCGAGGTGATTCAGCGCGCTAAAAAACAGGGGGTTTCCGCTATTATTGTCACCGGCACCAGTGCCGAAAGCAGCATTAGCGCCCAGCAATTGGCCGCCAACTACCCACAATATTTATACTCGACTGCCGGCGTTCATCCGCACGAAGCCGATCATTACAGTGATCAAACTGAAAAAACCTTAAGCGAGTTACTCGAGAACAAAGGAGGAAAACAGATCATCGCCATAGGCGAAACAGGGCTCGACTACTATCGGAATTTCTCGACTCAAATCAATCAAATTAAGGCATTCGAATCGCAAATACAGCTTGCAAAAAACACTCAATTACCGCTTTTTTTACATGAGCGAGAAGCCTTTAAAGATTTCTATTCAATTATCAAATCCCACTGTCATTCGCTCACCAATAAAGCCGTCGTTCACTGTTTTACTGGTAACCAAGAGGCATTAAAAGCGTACCTCGATCTAGGTTTTTACATCGGGATTACTGGCTGGATAAGTGATAAGAAGCGCGGTGAAAATTTACGCCAAATCATACGCTATGCGCCGCTAGAAAGACTGATGATCGAAACTGATGCTCCCTACTTAACACCACAACAAAAAGGGATAAAAGAGTTACTGCCACAACAACGTCGGAATGAACCGTGCAGTTTAAAGTTTACCGCAGAAAAACTGGCCGACTGCCTTGATATTAATTACCAAACACTGATTGAGGCCACGACTAAAACAACCTGCGATTTTTTTAATCTAGATCAAGTAGCGAACAAACGCGGCTTTTAGGAAAAGGCCAGTTAAGTGCCTGCTGATTATCGCAGCGCAATAAGACCGGAATACTGGTTTGATAGCGCTGCTTAAGTACCGGATCATTGTCGATATCAACTTTTTTTAAGTGCCAAGTTGTGCCAATCAAAAGAGAATTGACTAAGGCTTCAGCTTGATCACACAAATGGCAATCAGCTCGGGAAAATAGCAACAACTCCGCTTGACTCATACCTTGTCTAACTTCGATTTAATGCCGTGTGGTCCAATCGTGAAGCACTTTATTAAAGACCTTGTCTAAACTGTTTTCTATCGCTGCCTGAGCAGAAATGCCAATTTTTTCTTGCCAGGACTTCTTTTTGACAAACTTAACTTCATACACTGCCGCATCTTTAACACACTGGGCAATATATTCGTCGCTCGTGCTCAAGCCATCAACCAATTGGTTTTCAATAGCCTTTTGGCCATACCATGTTTCGCCAGTTGCAACGGCTGAAATATCTAAACTAGGTCGATACTGGCTCACAAAATCTTTAAATAAGTCGTGTGTTTGTTCTAAATCTTGCATAAACTTCTTACGGCCCGCTTCGGTATTCTCACCTAACATCGTTAATGTGCGCTTATATTCGCCGGCGGTCAACAATTCATAGTCAACGTCAAACTTTTTGAGCACTTTGTTAAAATTAGGCAAGCTAGCAACAACGCCAATTGAGCCAATCACGGCAAATGGCGCTGCCAATATCTTATCTGCGATACAAGCCATCATATAGCCACCGCTAGCTGCTACGCGGTCAACACAAATAGTCAGGGGAATACCCGCTGACTTAATACGAGCAAGTTGTGATGACGCTAAGCCATAAGAATGAACCATCCCACCAGGACTTTCCAGACGAACCACTACTTCATCTGACGGTGATGCCATGGTCAGGACTGTCGATATTTCTTCTCGAAAGTTTTCCACAGCTGACGCCTTCATATCACCATCGAAATCTAAAACATAAATATTTTTCGATTCTGTCGAACTGGTATCTGGACCCTTTTTTGAGTCTTGCTTGGCAAGCTTTTTGGCTTCTTTAGCCTTAATTTTTTGAGCTTCTTTCTGTTTTTTTGCCCACTTTTTAGCCGCATCAGGCTCTAGCATCACATCTCTTAAGCTCGACTCCATTTGCTCAAAGCGATCATTAAGTTTTTTGACTTCCAATCGGCCACTACTGTCTGTGGCACCTTGATTCGACTGAACCGCGACAACAATAATAACAATGGCCGCAATAACAAATGTAGCCACTTTGGCAAAAAACAGTCCATATTCCAATAAAAACTCAATCACAATAAACTTTACCTTCTATTTTTATGACATGGCAAACGGTCTCAGAACACCAAGAAATCGACTAAACAGCGAATATACCGCTATATCTCTTTAATCTATATGCTAAGAATAGCTTAAAATAGGCAGTTTTTCCTCTATTTAATGATGCCTGATGACAAGTGTAATCAAACCGACTTATAGCATCTCTATTAGCTTCAAGTAACGATCATTCTCAATGCCATACGATGAAGCTAATTTTCTTTGCTGAACATATTCAAATTAAGCCTTTTTAACACTGCCAAACGCCTTAAAACCCATTATAATCGACTATTGAAAAATAACATCGAGCCGGTCTTTTTATTGATACCTTAGAGACAGTTGCAAATCAAAAATAACTGTCATCGTAAAAATGAACGAATTAGGATTTATTTATGCAAACCTTGTCTCCTCACCAAGCTATTTATCACAATTTTTTAGGTGACGCTCCAAGCTGGTATAAAAACAGTATCCTATTTTTCCTTATTGCCAATCCTATACTACTGCAGATTGTTGGGCCTTATATAACTGGCTGGATACTGATATTACAATTTATTTTTACACTCGCAATGGCATTGAAATGCTACCCACTTCAAAGTGGCGGCCTGTTAGCGATCGAGGCTATTTTTCTTGGCATGGCCAGCGCTAAAGATGTGTATCATGAAATTCAACTGAACCTACCAGTGATCTTATTACTGGTTTTCATGGTAGCTGGCATCTACTTTATGAAGGATTTATTGTTGTTCACCTTCACTAAACTACTCACCAGCATACGATCGAAAACGATTTTGGCGCTTTTATTCAGCTCTGTTGCCGCTTTTTTATCAGCATTCTTAGATGCATTAACAGTAATCGCTGTTGTGATTAGTGTGGGTGTTGGCTTTTATACAATATTTCAAACCGTCTCCGCAGCCCAAGATAATGACCTTGAAAGCAATGAAAACCACCAACAAGATCTCGAGCAATTCAGAGGCTTTCTTCGCGATCTTATGATGCACGCCGCCGTCGGCACAGCATTAGGCGGTGTATGCACGATGGTAGGAGAACCTCAGAATCTTGTGATCGCAGCCCAATCTGGCTGGCAATTTGCAGAGTTCTTTTGGCGCATGTCGCCAGTAAGTATTCCCGTGTTGATCACCGGCTTAACCATGGTCGTTGTGCTAGAAAAAACCGCTTGGTTTGGCTATGGCTGGCAACTCCCTGAGTCAGTCAGAAATATCTTGGTACAAGACGCTATTGAGCAAGACGCTAAGCGCGACCGTAAAGCAAATATGGCATTAATTATTCAAGCCATTGTTGCAGTTTGGCTGGTTGTTGGGCTAGCGCTTCATCTTGCTGAAGTGGGCATCATTGGACTCAGTGTTATTGTTCTTACCACGGCTTTTAACGGCGTCACTAATGAGCATGCCTTAGGCAAAGCCTTCGAAGAAGCTTTACCCTTTACAGCCTTGCTTGTGGTATTTTTTGCAATTGTGGCGGTAATTGATAAACAGGGTCTCTTCACAGGAGTCATCGAGACCGTATTAAAAATGGACGACAACATAAAAACACCCATGTTTTATCTTGCAAATGGTTTATTATCTGCAATCAGTGATAATGTATTCGTGGGTACAGTTTATATCACAGAACTCAAAGAGGCTTTGTTAGCCAAAAGAATTACTAGAGAAGAATATGACTTACTAGCTGTTGCTATAAATACAGGCACCAATATACCGTCTGTTGCAACACCAAATGGTCAAGCTGCTTTCCTGTTCTTACTCACCTCTTCTTTAGCTCCGTTAATTCGTTTAGGCTATGGCACGATGGTATACAAAGCAATACCCTACACTATATCTCTTACTATCGTAGGCTTATTGAGTGTCATTTATTTACTGCCTGATGCTACCGTGTCACTGAATGAGGCAGGACTTTTAAACGACTCTCAAGAAAACATTGAGCTCACTGTGCCTATTCATAACGATGGGCATCATTAGCTCAATAAGATCGTTATCTAGGCAATTAACTAATGCGCTGGCCTACCAACAAATAACGTAATCAATCTCTGATTAGTACAACGCTTTTTAAAGCAAGCAATGACTGCTATATGGCACAAAATTTTTCTATCATTTTTTTTATCCATGTCGCACCTTATCTACCCTTGTGGATGATCGACATTATTGGCTATATATTAGGCCAACTAATGAGGCTATGCGACAACTCACTATACCGAAATATCAAAGTCAACTTAAAGCTAACTCAGGCTGAATTAAATAGTGACGAAATTAACAGTTTAGCCAGTAGGTCTATTAATAGAACGATTAGTAATTTTTTTGAAATGCCGCTTATCTGGACAGCATCAGACCAATGGATTAAAAAGAAAATCACAAAAATTAATGGTGAAGATACTTTGCTAGCCGCCTTGGAACATAAAGCGGGGGTTATTTTAGTGATACCGCATATTGGTAACTGGGAAATACTGGGGCGTCATAGCAGTCGCTATGCACCCATGACCAGCCTTTACAAAAAACAAAAAAATCCAGCCCTCGAAAACTTTATTAAACAGGGGCGTGAAGCCTCCGGTTCTGCCTTAGTACCAACCAATACCAAAGGTGTCGCTGCTTTGTTGAGAGCGCTAAGGAGAAATGAACTAACTGCCATATTACCAGACCACGTACCAGCCAAAAACTCTGGGATATTCGCGCCATTCTTTGGTCAACCAACCTATACGATGACTTTAGTTCACCAGCTAATTAAGCGCACCCAGTGTAAAGTAGTCGTAGGCTACGCAATAAGAGTGAAACAAGGCTTTGAACTGAATTACAAAACGCCTGAAACGGCTATCTATGATGCAGAAGAAAAAGTATCTGTCACCGCCTTAAATCAATCGATAGAAAAAGTGATCGATCGGCATATAAGCCAATACCAATGGGGCTATAAACGGTTTAAAAGAAGACCTGAAGGGACAGCCACGCCTTATAGATAAATACCTTAAAAGGAATAACCGTAACTAATGCTTTGTGGATTCACCACTTCTATTAAGCCACAAACATTGACCATCACTTTTCTTATCAATCACTAACAACAATGCTTGGTGAGCATCAAGCTCTGCCTGACTCGCCGCAATCACAGCCAGTCGACTTCGGTCTTTATTCATTGTTAAGGGCGTATTTTTATCTGACTGAGCACCCTCAACTTGCACCTTTGTATCGAGACCTAGCGAGGTCTGCCCGCCTGTCATCATTAGATAAACATCAGCTAAAATCTCAGCGTCAAGCAAGGCGCCATGTAACTCCCGTTTAGCATTATCAATGGCATAACGTTTACATAGCGCATCCAAATTATTTTTTTGACCGGGATGCTTACTTCGAGCCAGAACTAAACTGTCAACCACCGAGCAGATCGTGCTGATCTTTTTAACCTTATTACCTGTAAGCGTTAATTCATGGTCAAGAAAACCAATATCAAAAGGGGCATTGTGAATGACCAACTCAGCCCCATCAACAAAAGCAAGAAACTCGTCAACAATGTGACTAAAGACCGGTTTATCGGCTAAAAACTCATTACTAATACCATGAACTTCAAGCGCACCTTGATCAATCTCACGCTCGGGCTGAATATACTGATGATAATGCTTGCCGGTTAGTTTCCTATCCACCAGCTCGACACAACCTATTTCAATAATACGATGGCCTTGCGAAGGCTCTAAGCCTGTAGTTTCTGTATCTAAAACAATTTGCCTGTGCGCCATCAACGACTCCTTAATTGATCAAAATTCATTCCTTAAGTCACTTTTTACAGCTAATCTATGTTCACAATTGATCAATACCGCGATTAGCTAATTGATCCGCTATTTCATTCTCAGCATGCCCCGAATGCCCTTTTACCCATTGCCATCGAATATGATGGCGTTGGGTCTGCTCATCGAGCTCACGCCATAAATCCGCATTTTTAACCGGTTTTTTAGCAGCTGTTCGCCAGCCGTTGCGCTTCCAGTTTACAATCCATTCAGTTATTCCCTTTCGTACGTATTGAGAATCAGTCACTAACAACACGTCAGAATCATCATTTAATAATCGCAAGCCTTCAATAGCCGCTTGCAGTTCCATTCGATTATTAGTGGTGTTAATCTCGCCGCCACAATGATGCTGATCCTCACCCTCTCGACGCAACAAGACCCCCCAACCTCCCGGACCTGGGTTACCACGACAGGCTCCGTCAGTATATAATTCAATCACCACAATTATGCCCTACGTTTACAAAACCGCTAAAACACCATGTTAACCAAGTCACTAAGAGACCGCTAGCCTTATTGAACAGATGTGAGCGCCTCAATCCTCAAACTAGCTTTGCGGCTGACCTTGCTTTACTCTTGCACCGCGGGCAGGTGAGACCCGTTGAAGCCAAGAAGAATGCAACGGATTAACCGGTAATACCCGTTTTTTTGCCAAAATAAAATATAACTGACCAAAGGGTGAACGACAAACACGCCCAACAGGTTCAAAAAATTTCATGGCCTCTAATGAACCACGGTGATTTATTGCAGGTCGATGAAAAAAGCAAGAATGATGAAGAACTTGGTAATTTAATACCGATAGCCAATCGGCCAATCTGGCTGAGCGGATGGGTCGATGTTCCGGCAGTGCAGGCTTCAACCAGCGTCCATAGCGGCGGTAAAGGCTCCAACTACTCAGCGGATTAAAACCAATAATCGCCAGATGACCACCATCTTGGAGCGTCCTATCAGCCTCCCTCAACACTTGCTGAGGCACAATAGAGAAGTCCAACACGTGATGTAAGATAATGGTATCGATACAGTCTTTGGCCAACGGTAAGTGCTGATAATCAGCCGTTATCGTATCCTTGGAAACTGAATGCATGAGGGGTGCAAATCCCAGTTGTAAATATTGACCCACTGAAACATCAGGAACCAATCGACGGCCTTGTTGGACGCTAAGCTGCAATAAGTTATAGCCGGCAAGAGAGGATAAATAGCGATTAAGAACCGTTTGCTGTTCCGCCATCAATGCGAGACCAAGATCAGTTTGCAAAAACACGTTAAACTGTCGCATAGCTTTGGGCATAGGCGAGCTCTGCCCTGAAAAAAAAGCGCGTATCTTCAATGTAGAGTCGCTGGGCTGCTGATTGCTTAATTTCATTCTCAGTATTTTTCGTTAAAACTAGGCATAGCCTTTACCTCGGCTTAGCTGATAATATAAAAACTACTTTCATTGCTCAAGCCAACAGGTAATCGATTGGATAAAAAACCCATGAATACAGTTTCGACACTGCCCTACTCGGTTAGCCGACTACCGGCTTTTAATGATAATTATCTGTGGCTTATCGATGATGGCTGCCGTGCAATAACAGTGGACCCCGGCGACGCCGAAGTTGTAAAAAATGCGTTAATCAAGCGCGGCCTTCAGCTTGACTGCATATTAACCACTCATCATCACGGTGATCATACCGGTGGCGTCAGCGAATTACAGGCAGCATTTGACGCCAAAGTTATCGGCCCTGATAGCCCTAATATTCCCCAGGTTACGCAAGCAGTTGATGATGGACAAATGATTGAACTGATGGGAATCACATTCACTGTCATTGCGGTGCCAGGTCATACGCTGGATCATATTGCTTACTTTGCAGCTACACCAAACCCCATGGGTCAACCGATATTATTTTGTGGTGATACGCTTTTTGCTGGCGGGTGTGGCAGAGTGTTTGAGGGCAGTTATGCTCAGATGCGTCACTCCTTAGAAAAAATAAAAGCGCTGCCACAAGATACCCGTATTCATTGTGCCCATGAATACACACAAGCCAATCTCAACTTTGCAAAAGTCGTTGAACCCGACAACTTAGCATTGGCACAGCGAGTCAAAACTGTTAGCCAACAACGAGCGAGTAACATTCCCACCGTACCGTCACTATTAGCCGATGAACTCGCAACCAATCCATTCTTGCGCTACGATAAAACGGCAGTGATAGCAGCAGCTAGCAAACGATTAAATAAAAAGAACTTAATCAGCGATGAAGTGTTTGCCGCTATTCGAGAGTGGAAAGATAACTTTTAACCGCTATGCATTCATAATAAGCTCGCTAGATCTTAATCAATTAGCCGCAAAAGGAAAAAAAACACCATGCCTCGTTATCGCTCAATACTATTGATACTGTCCTGTCACCTCTTGATGAGCTGTAATACTAATGATAATTTACTGACGACAATGCTAGAACAAAATATAGAGGCAGCTGATTTACCCCCACTTTGCGAGCAAGATGAACAACGGCTAAAAAAGCAGTTTGCTATTTTAGAAGCTATGCCCGCGTCATCCCAGACAGGCCACGCCGCTTCTCTTGACTTCCTTAACCAGCTTGACGATTTTTTCATTGAACTCGGCAACAGTTATAGCGCCATGCAATTACTCAGCAATGTTCATCCGAACAGCGCGTTACGCAGCGCAGCCAGCGATTGCCAAAAAAAACTCTCCAAGCTTAACACTGATGTCAGCTTATCCAGTGCTATCTATGAGCAACTGAACACAATCACTCTCGAAGCTGACGATAAAATCGCTCTGCGCTATAAAAAAAAGCTGCTGCGCTCTTACATTCGCTCTGGCGTTAGCCAGCCCGCTGAGACGCGAAAAATTATTCGCCAATTGCAAAATGAGATTGCTGAACTCGGGCAATTATTCTCTAAAAACATACGTGATGATGTTCGTCACATTACCATTCAATCAACCGATGATCTGAAAGGCCTGCCGCAAGACTATATTGCTAAACTTGATCGTAACGAACAAGGACAGTGGCTTATCACCACCGACTACCCCAGTGTGTTTCCATTTTTACGCTACGCGCAATCTGACCAACACAGACATGCGATCTACCGACAGTTTTTAAATCGCGGCTACCCTGCTAATAAAACGGTATTACAAGACATTATTACCAAGCGGCACCAATTAGCAACAACTTTAGGCTACAAAAGCTACGCCGCCTATGCGACCGAAACAGCAATGATCGAAAATCCAGAAAATGCTGCTGAGTTTATTGATAAAGTGAACCTATTAGCGACACCGAGAGCTGAGAGAGACTATGCACAACTACTGGATCAACTTCAGCAAACTCAAGCCAATGCCTTGACGGTCGGTAATTGGCAAAAGTCGTTCTTAGAACATCAAGTCAAAAAGCAACACTATCAATTTGACAGCAAAGAAATTCGCCAATACTTCCCTTATCAGCAAGTCAAAAATGGCGTATTTGATTTAGTCGCTGAACTGTTCGAACTTAAAATCGTTGATTGGCAAACACCCGTCTGGGATTCAAGTGTCACTGCGCATCAATTGCAAACACAACAAGGTGAATCACTAGGCTACTTTTATCTCGACATGCACCCACGCGAGGGTAAGTATAAGCACGCAGCACACTTTGGTATTCAAACTGGCGTTGCTAATAAGCAGCTACCTATTTCAGCCTTAATTTGTAATTTTCCGGGTGCTGATCAGTCACTCAATAAAGCTGGCCAAGCAAATGACTTAGGCCTCATGGAACATAGCCAAGTCGAAACTTTTCTTCACGAGTTTGGCCACTTGTTGCATAGTCTTATTGGCGGCCACCAATCTTGGAGTGGCTTATCCGGCATTGCCACTGAACGGGATTTTGTCGAGGCCCCCTCCCAATTACTTGAACAATGGGTTTGGGATTATGATAGCCTGCAACGCTTTGCAATTAACGCCAACGGTAAAGCCATTCCTGAGTCATTGGTTAATAAAATGGTAGCCGCTCGTGACTTTGGTGTAGGCACACATATTCGCAACCAAATGTTTTATGCCGCACTGTCACTGAACTATTATTCAATCGCACCCGAGTCTTTAGATCTTAAGCAAACATTAATCCAGCTTCAAAATCAATATTCGCCTTTTGACTACATGGAAGATACCCATTTTTTCGCAAACTTTGGCCATTTATTTGGCTATTCGGCACGTTATTATACATATATGTGGTCTGAGGTTATCGCGGCAGATCTGTTTTCAGAATTTGAGCAACAAGGATTGATGAATAAAACTCTCGCAAAACGCTATCGCGATCAAGTGTTAGCTCCCGGTGGATCTCAAGACGCGGCTAAACTGGTCGAAAAATTCTTAGGCCGCCCATTTAACTACCAAGCGTTTAACGAGCAACTCAATGCCGAATAAAATCTTATTGCCGATTTTGCTATCGCTTTTATTACTCGTCGGCTGCGACCTTGGCCCAAGTAATATAGAGTCGGCTACTGCCAAACAAATTCTGCACCTTGGAAACGGCACTGAACCTAAGGATCTCGATCCTCATACCGTCACCGGCGTGCCTGAGCACAATATTATTAGCGCCCTATTTGAAGGGCTAATTAGTGTCGACCCAGCAACACTCGCGCCACAACCTGCCGTTGCCGAATCTTGGGTTATCAGCGATGGCGGTAAGCGCTACACATTTACCTTGCGTGATAACGCCAACTGGTCAAATGGCGACCCTGTCACCGCGGATGATTTTGTCTGGTCTTGGCAGCGAATGCTATCCCCTGCGCTTGCTAGCGAATACGCTTACCAATTGTTTACCGTGAAAAACGCCCAAGCTTTTAATCACGGAAAATTAAAAGATTTTACTCAAGTCGGTGTTAAGGCGATTGATAGCAAAACCTTAGTCGTTGAACTGGAAAACCCAACCCCGTATTTTCTCTCGCTGCTGGCCCACTACAGCACCTTTGCCGTTCACCCGCCTACGATTTTAGCTTTTGGTGATCAGGATCAGGCCGGCACACTTTGGACGCGGCCCGGCAATCTTGTCGGTAACGGCCCTTTTACCTTAGACAGCTGGCGCCTCAATTACATTATTCGCGTTAAAAAGAACCCGCAGTACTGGGATCATAAAACCGTCATATTAAATGAAATCTTGTTTTACCCGATCGACAGCGCACTAACTGAAGAGCGTATGTTTAGAACCGGTGTGTTGCATGCTACTAGTAGCACGCCGCTAGACAAAATTGCGAGTTACCAAACCAATGATCCTGATAAAATCTCTATCAATCCGTATCTCGGCACCTATTATTATCGACTGAATGTCACAGAGAAGCCGCTTGATGATGCCCGTGTCAGGCGCGCCCTTTCCATGTCGATCGATCGTCAGGCTATTACCGATTCAATTACTAAAGGCGGACAAATTCCAGCGTTTACTTTTACGCCACCTAACACACAAGGTTATTTTGCTAACAATAACAGTATTCGCTACGATATTACTCATGCGCAGCAACTGCTGAGCGAAGCGGGCTTTCCGAACGGCGAAGGCTTCCCAGAAATCGAATTGACCTACAATACCAGTGACGGGCATCGCCGAATCGCAGTGGCCATTCAGCAAATGTGGAAGCAGGCACTTAATATAAATGTAAGTCTTTCTAACCAAGACTGGAAAGTCTACTTAAGCCGCATTCAAGCTTTAGACTACAGCATTGCGCGAGCCGCTTGGATTGGTGACTATCCTGACCCTAATACCTTCTTAGATATGTTTGTGACCAATGGAGGCAATAATCAAACCGGATGGTCAAATAGCCAGTACGATGAATTGATCGCCTCAGCCGCTTCTGAGGCAGACGAAAAAAAACGCTATCAAATTTTTCAACAAGCCGAAAAATTATTGATGGATGAGAGCCCCATCATTCCTATTTATACCTATACTCGCGTATTATTAAAGCACCCTCAACTTAAAGGCTGGGAACCTAATATCCTTGATATTCATCCCTATAAATATGTCTATCTTGAAGATTCAACCATTGATGGTGATCAATAAATGATACGATTTTTTCTCTCTCGGCTCCTGCAAGCCATACCCGTGATCTTCATTGTTATCACAGCAACGTTTTTTTTAATTCGAAGTGCACCGGGCGGTCCATTTGATGCCGACAAAGTCGTTAGCCAAGAAGTTATCGAGCGACTTAATGAACGCTACAACTTAGACGCACCACTTCACCAACAGTATTTCGATTATTTAAGTCATCTCATCCGCGGTGATTTTGGCCCCTCTTTTCGCTACACTAATCGCTCCGTCACCGAGATGATTGGCGCCGGACTGCCCATCACCTTTGAGCTGGCTATTTACGCGATTATGATCGCCCTAATTATCGGTATAAGCGCAGGAATGCTGGCCGCGGTAAGACCCAATACAGCGCAGGACTACATCCCCATGACCTTAGCCATGACCGGCATCTGTATGCCCTCGTTTTTACTTGGACCGCTACTGGTCTTGGTCTTTGGTATCTGGTTACAGTGGCTACCTGTTTCAGGCTGGGGCTACTCTCCCGGCGATAAAATTTTGCCAGCGATCACATTAGGCTCGACTTATGCTGCCTATATTGCCAGATTAACTCGTGGCGGCATGTTAGAGGTACTCAATCAAGATTATATTCGCACTGCTAAGGCCAAAGGTCTTAACACTACTAAGATTATATTTAAACACGCACTGCGCGGCGGACTGGCCCCAGTTGTGGCTTTTTTAGGACCCGCCATTGCAGGCTTGTTAGCAGGCTCTTTTGTGGTCGAAACTATCTTTCAAATTCCTGGTCTCGGCCGCTTTTATGTGCAAGCTGCTTTTAACCGTGATTATACGATGATAATGGGTACCACCATTTTGCTGTCATGCTTAATTGTCTTTTTGAACATGCTATCTGACTTGTTGGCCGTTTGGCTTAACCCTCGACTCACTTTAGACGCGAAACATTAACCATTATGGCTACCGATTCTCTGCAACAATACCAAGACGTCGTGTTCGAGCATGGTCGCTCGCCTTGGCAGGACGCTTGGTATCGACTTAAGCAAAACAAACTCGCTATTATCAGCTTAAATTTTCTCGCCGCTCTGGTAGTCATCGCCGTATTAACACCTTGGCTTGCCCCTTATGGCTACGAAACGCAAAACTTAGCACTGGGCGCCTCTAGCCCTTCAGCTGAACATTGGCTTGGCACAGACATTCACGGCCGTGATCTGATGACGCGTCTCATGTATGGCGGAAGAATTTCTCTGATGGTTGGCTTTGCCGCTACAGCAGTATCATTAGTTATTGGCGTGCTTTGGGGAGCTATCGCAGGCTATGTAGGCGGTTTAACCGATACGGTGTTGATGCGTATCGTTGATATTTTATATGCGTTACCCTTCATGATTTTTATCATTTTATTGATGGTGGTATTTGGTCGCAGCTTACTGCTTTTATTTTTAGCCATAGGCTTAATTGAATGGCTAACAATGGCAAGAATCGTTCGCACTCAGGTAATGAATATTCGTAATCAAGAGTTCGTCAGTGCGGCTGTCGTCATTGGGCTCAGTCACTGGCAAATTATTAGTCGTCATATTATTCCTAATATTATTGGCCCGGTTATCGTCTATATAACACTGACCATACCCAGTGTCATGCTGTTAGAGGCATTCTTAAGCTTTTTAGGCTTGGGCATCCAGCCACCTCAAAGTTCTTGGGGTGTACTTATATCAGGCGGTGTAGAGACTATGGAGGAATACCCATGGCTGTTACTATTTCCCGGCTTAACCTTATCTGCCACTTTATTCGCACTCAATTTTTTAGGCGATGGCCTTCGAGACGCGCTCGATCCTCGCGCAACTCGCGACTAATACATGAGATTTTATGGAATTACTAAACGTCAATAACTTATCGATAGCCTTTGATACCCGAGACGGCAAAAATCAAGCGGTTGATAATATCTCATTTAATGTTCAGAAAGGCGAAACGCTGGGTATTGTTGGTGAATCAGGGTCTGGCAAATCAGTCAGTTGTTATGCACTGATGGGGCTTATCAATACACCTCCTGGCCACATAGAGCAAGGCAAGGCAATGTTTCATGATGTTGACCTACTTTCTACAGATGAAAAAACCATGCGTGGTATCCGTGGCAAACGAATCAGCATGATTTTTCAAGACCCGATGACCGCATTAAACCCTTATCTGAGTATTGGCGACCAAATCATTGAACCCTTGCTAATACACGAAGATGTTTCACCCAACCTAGCTAAACAGAGAGCGTTAGCACTACTGGATGAAGTCGGCATCGATGACGCGGCTTCTCGCTATCATCAATACCCTCATGAATTTTCTGGCGGCATGCGGCAACGAGTGGTCATTGCAATGGCATTAATCACCGAACCAGAACTGTTGATTGCCGATGAGCCTACTACCGCTCTCGATGTGACTATTCAGGCACAAATTCTTGAACTCATTAAAGACTTACAGCGACAAAGAAATATCGCAGTTATTTTTATCTCTCACGATTTAGATGTCATACGCTATATGGCTGACCGAACCTTAGTCATGGAGCAAGGTCGTATCGTCGAGCAAGGACAAAGCCAAACAGTTTTTAATTCACCCAATCATCCTTACACAAAAAAATTACTCGCTGCTATACCGCAACAGGCTAAACCGGCCAAGTTTAAATATACACCGAAAAAAAACAACAGCTTATTGTCAGTTAACAATGTCAGTATTAGCTATGGAGATCGTCGCTCGCGTTTTCAAGCAGTTAATAATGTCAGCTTAAAATTAGCCAAGGGGGAAATTTTAGGCTTGGTCGGTGAATCTGGCTGTGGAAAAACAACACTATCACAAAGTATTGTTAGGTTAATCAACATTGATCGTGGTGAAATACAGCTTGGAGAACAATCGCTGCATAAGCTAAATACGAGCGAATTAAAAAAGGCCAGAAAAAATGTGCAAATGATTTTTCAAGATCCCTACGCCTCGCTTAATCCTAGAATGACGGTGTTCAACACCTTAGCGGAACCTTTAAAGATTCATCGATTGGCTGAATCCAGTGAAATAAAGGAAAAAGTACTGTGTTTAATGACGGATGTCGGGCTTGATCCCAGTTGGGCAAATAAATACCCGCATGAATTTTCTGGCGGGCAGCGCCAGCGAATAGCCATTGCAAGAGCCTTAGCCGTAGAACCGCACTTAATTATTGCCGACGAGCCCGTATCTGCTCTAGATGTCACTATTCAGGCACAAGTTCTCGAGCTATTACTCACACTTTGTCAACAACGGCAATTAACGATGATATTTATTTCACACGACTTGGATGTCGTAAGATATATCGCAGATCGCACCGCCGTAATGAACCAAGGTAATATCGTTGAATTGAATGAGACTGAAACTCTGTATCAGGAACCTGCCCATAGTTATACACAACAGCTCCTATCCGCAAAATTATCGAGATAGTCAACTTATTGATTTCCTGACTGAAAAACGTCAAATGCTCAACATTACAGTCCTTGAATAACAAGCAGAAAAAATAAAATCAAAAAAATCAATGGCTTAAAAAAATAATCTTCATCAGCTATTTATTTGTTGATTAAACAAACATTTAAACCCACTAAAAAATGAGTTTTTACTTGGATTTTGATACTAGCTTGTTACAATCAAACGGCATTTTAGTTCATAATGAACTAATTTAGTCGATCTATTTTAATGTCACTTACGTAAATATATTTTCAAACTATTAGCAATTTAATTTGATTTAAAAAAGTTTGTTACGAAACTTGGACACTTTGAAGGAAAATCTATGTCATCAATAAGTAGCGCTATTATCCCCACAAAATTTGCTCGCTCCATGGTGAAAGTTGCCGAGGCACAAGGGCATGATATTCCACACATCCTTGAAATCTCTGAAATGCCTTTTGACCCTCGCGGCAATGAGGAAGATATACCCGAATATATCTCGGCTGATCTTTATAACCGACTATACCAGCGCATTATGTGGACCTTGCAAGATGAAACCTTCGGCATGTTGCCACAAATTAAAGCGCCACTCGGCTCTTTTCGAATGACCTCGCTGATGATTATCCACTGCGACAATCTTGGTGAGGCTATGATACGCGGCAATGAATTTAGTGACTTTCAACAAGCATTAATTGGCCACACACCGACTAAAAAGCGCCGCTTGTATAATACGTCCCCTGATGTTGCTGTGCTTGAATTACCGCACTACCAAGATCTACAATATGCATTAACAACTGATGGTATTTTAGCAGGCGCGCATATCCTTTCTGCATGGCGACGATTTTGCGGTTGGCTGATTGGTAACACCATCGAATTATTAGAAGTTCGACTCCCTGGCAACGAACCAGAAAACATGCCTAGGTATCAAAAACTGTTTAATTGCCCGATCAGTTTTGGTGCTGATGTTGCTCAATTCAGCTTTAGTAGTCATTATTTAAAATCGCGAATCGTTCAGAACGAAGACAGTCTTAAAACACTGCTAAGAAATGCACCTTATGCGCTGCTTGCTGAAGAAGTAAGTTCAACTAATAATATTATTACCCGCATGCGTAAACATATCGGCAGCGAATTTACTAAAGATTTTCCATCAGTAGAAGAGATGGCAGGATTGCTAAATATGTCAGTTTCAACGCTTCGTCGCCGCCTAAATAAAGAAAACACCACCTATCAAAAGTTTAAAGATATCACACGTCGTGATGCCGCTATTCATTACTTAAAACAACCAGAGCTAAAAATCAATGCGATTTCAGCATTAATGGGCTACGACGAACCCAGTGTATTTCATCGATCCTTCAAAAAATGGACTAATGTCACCCCGGGGGAATATCGCAATCAATTGAATCAACAGGAAAGCGAGAAGGTCGATGCTTAACTTCGTAAGCCGTCAAAAAAGCTATGATTCAGGTGCGGGTCTGGCACGCTGATTAAACAATTGCGCCATTAATTGTTTAATCTCTTCAGGGGTGTACCGACTAGTATCCACTGTCATATCACTGCCGACTGCCATACCAGCCTTCAACCCTGGACGCTCAGATAGCTCGTCCCACCACCGCTTAAAGTATTTAAAATTATTAATATCCTCACCTTGGGCCTCAAGATAAGTGCACCATGGATAGCAAATCATATCGGCGATAGTGTATTCGTCACCGGCTATATAGGGACGATCATATAAGCGATTATTCATCACGCCATAAATACGATTGACTTCATCGGCGTAGCGTTGTTTTGCATAGCTCTGATCACCCTTGTCATCCTCTAAGCGGCGGTAGTGTCCAGCCTCACCAAACTTAGGCCCTTGATTGGCCATTTGCCAAATTAGCCATTGAACCACCTCATATTTTGGCGCTGACTGCTGCGGCCAAAATAAACCTATTTTTTCTGCTACATACATCATGATAGCGCCAGACTCAAACACACTGATGGCACTATCACTACCTTCAGGTCGGTGATCAACAATGGCTGGCATTCGGTTATTCGGGCTAATCGCAATAAATTCAGGTTTAAATTGATCACCCGTACCAATAGAACAAGGTACTATTTGATATTCAAAATCAGGTTTTAATAATTTAATTTCTTCAAATAAAATACTGACTTTTAAGCTGTTAGGTGTGGGCCAAAAGTGTAAATCAATCATCTCTTTGTTATCCTAATACATTATTATCGAATAGGCGTATTTTTAACCAAAGCCAACAGCAAATGCCATTACGATTTTGGCAAGTTGTTCGGAGCTCACTTCGAGACCAATGGTTAACGTCTCAAAAGAGTACTCCATTGCCCACCCCTGGCTTTATTAGAGGGTTTTCGTCGCTTACCAGTTGGTCGTCCACGAGTATTCGAATCTGCAGGAATGAGCTGATTCGGACCATCACCAATCAACTCAGCACGATTCATTTTTCTCAGCGACTCACGTAGGTAAGGCCAATTTTTCTCATCGTGATAACGTAAGAAAGATTTTTGTAACCGACGCTGTTCTATATCTTTAGCAACATAAACTTTTTCACCTCGCTTATATTTTAACTTTTTAAGCGGGTTCCGACCTGAGTGATACATTGCTGTTGCTAAAGCCATTGGCGACGGATAAAAAGTTTGCACCTGATCAACCCTAAAATCATTGTTTTTCAACCACAACGAAAGGTTCAGCATATCTTCATCGGTGCAACCCGGATGAGCGGCAATAAAATACGGAATTAAATACTGCTTTTTATTGGCTTGCTTAGTGAACTTTTTAAACATCTTTTTAAACGTATCATAACTATCAATACCGGGCTTCATCATTTTTGATAAAGTGGCATCCTCACTGTGCTCTGGAGCAATCTTAAGATAGCCGCCAACATGATGCGTAACCAACTCTTTTACATATTCTTCGTCTAATACAGCTAAGTCATAACGCAAGCCCGATGCAATTAAAATCCGCTTAACTCCTGGTAACTCTCTCGCCTTACGGTAAAGTTGAGTAGTTGGCTTGTGATCGGTCACTAAATTGTTACAAACAGTCGGGTAAACACAAGACAAGCGGCGGCAATTCGCCTGCACCACATCATCATTACAGTTAAGGTGATACATATTGGCCGTAGGCCCGCCAAGGTCTGAAATGCTGCCAGTGAAACCCGGCACCTGGTCACGAATTTTTTCAATTTCATCAAGGACAGACTGTTCAGAGCGGCTTTGAATCACTCGACCCTCATGCTCGGTGATTGAGCAAAAAGTACAGCCACCGAAACAACCACGCATAATATTCACTGAGGTCTTAATCATGTCATAGGCAGGTATGACCGCATCGCCGTATCGAGGATGGGGGCGACGCTGAAAAGGTAAAGCAAATACCGCATCCATTTCATCGGTAGTCAGTGGAATTGGCGGCGGACTCACCCAAACTTCACGACCGCCGTGTTTCTGTATCAGCGCCCGCGCATTGTGTGGGTTACTCTCTTGATGCAAGACGCGTGAGGCGTGCGCATACAACACAGGATCATTGGATACTTTTTCGAAAGAAGGTAGACGAATATAAACATCATCAGCAGACACGCCTTGCTCGCTTAGCGTTTTGTTAGCGATCGGCATCGGAATAATTTTGACTATATCCTCTTCCATTTTTTGAGGCTGCGTTTTATCACGATCGCAATCAGTTTCACCCTCGTCATAATGGTAAGGATTGGGTAATTTATCAATCGCATTAGGCCAATCAATGCGGGTTGAATCAACCTCGACATAGCCATTAGGTGCTTTCGGTAATATGGTCGTAGTACCTCGCAAGCTTGAACCCTCAGAAATATCGCGACCCGCGGCAACCATATGTGCCAAATCACATAAAGCACGCTCAGCATTACCGTATAATAAAATATCCGCGCCACTGTCCACTAATATAGATCGCCTAACTTTATCGCTCCAGTAATCGTATTGCGCAATACGTCGTAAACTGGCTTCAATACCACCAATCACAATCGGCACATCAGGATAGGCCTGACGACATCGTTGAGTATAAACAATGACACAACGATCGGGCCGTTGGCCACCCTCACCGCCGGCTGTGTAAGCATCATCACTGCGCATACGCAGATCAGCCGTATAGCGGTTGATCATCGAATCCATATTGCCGCCGGTCACCCCAAAAAACAAATTGGGTTTTCCTAAAGCAGTAAAATCTAAACTTGCCTGAGGATCGCTCTGCTGCCATTTAGGCTGGCTAATAATGCCAACACGAAAGCCTTGTGCTTCAAGCATCCGACCAATAATCGCCATTCCGAAACTGGGGTGATCGACATAGGCATCGCCAGTCACAAGAATGATGTCGCAACTGTCCCAGCCTAAGTCATCCATTTCGGCGCGACTCATCGGCAAATAAGGCGCGACGCCATAGCACTCAGCCCAGTACTTAGGGAATGAAAATAAATCTGGCGCAGCGACAGGTTGGCGTAAATTCAAAGACACACGATGACCTACTGGAAAAAATCACTCTTATAAAAATAGATGAAAAAAACCTTATATTTGGACGGCATTTAATCACAAACAAGGTTGTTTTTAAATTGGCACTATTGGAACTTAGAAATCGCTTTTTAGCCTTATAGCGGCCTATAGCTGGGCTATTCGCTCAGCCTCAGCCACCGCCGCTGATCCCATAGCTGAAAATCCTTGCTCGAGTGAAGAACCCAATAATCGGGAAAAAATCGGTATCAACCAACCATGCAATTCAAAACGTGATTGGTAACGGGTGCTACCGTCAGCCAATACTTGCAAGCTGTGGGAACGGTAACTTCGTAAAAGAAAGGTAGGTTTCTTAGGGCTGGTGTAAGAAAAATGACTCCCCTCTTCGACCTTACTAATGTATTCCACCTGACGCCGAGGCTTACCTTTACCTATCACTACTTGCATGATAATTTCATTCCCAACGGCTAACTCGCATTCACAATCCACCACAAAGGGATTCCAATTTTTATACTGAGAAAAATCAGTTAACACATGCCACAACTGCTGTTGATTAGCCGCTACAGTAAAATCATGCTCAATAATTAAAGGCATGCTAACTCCTATTGATAAGAAGCTGCATATTAACTGCCTCGCCAAATAGTAACTGGGCTTAGCTGATAAACTAATTTAAGCACTCTAACGCCAACCACCGCAACCAGTAGCATTGAAAATAATACAACCATAAAGGTCATACCAAGAGGCGCCAGCAATGGCATATCAAACACCCAGCGGCCTAAGCTGTACAAGATAACTTGCGCTGAAATTACAGCACTAAGACCAGCCAATAATCCGCCAATTGAAAGCTCGACCCATAAACTGCGCTTTAATAATGAAGCAGAACTGCCTATGGCTCGAAAAATCGTTTGCTCAGCTAAGCGCTTATCCAATGTCATTCGTAAACTGGCCACCATGACAAGCAAGCCAGCAAAAACCGTGACCCAAGCCAATGCCTCAACAGCCAAACTCACTTTAGCTAATAGTTTTTGCGCGCGCTCAATGATCTCACCGACATTAATTATTGTAGCGGATGGATGCTGACGGCTTACATTATCAACTTCCGCCACCTGTTGGTCGGCAACAAAAAAACTGGTCATATAAGTAAAAGGAAAGGATGACAGGTTTGGCGGCGACAAAATAAAATAAAAATTGGGCCGCATACTATTCCAGTCTAGCTTACGAATACTGGTGACACGCGCTATAACCTCCATTCCGGCGAAACTAAAGTGCAATTTATCATCTAAACCTATTTTAAGACTGTCGGCAATATCTTTTTCAACGGATACCTCTATTTCATCACTATCATCTCCATGCCATTGGCCGGCAAAAAGGATATTGTCATCCGCCAATGTCGAGGACTCAGTCATAACCATTTCACGCTCAAGCGAAGCCAGCGCATCAACATTCGTGACACCCCACTCTGAAAAGCTTAAGTGATTAATTGCCATTAGTCTCGCACGCGCGACCGGATAGAGTGGCTGTTGCTCAACCTGAGCCACTTGTAGTGCTGTCGAGAAAGAATCAACTTCAGAAGAAAGAATATTAACCGCAAAAAAATTGGGTGCTTTGGGCGGCAATTGCGTTTGCCAATCGGCCAATAGCGCCGCACGCAACGCCATGATAACAATGAGAATCGTCAAAGTCAGTGATAAGGCGATGGTCCGCAGCTGGCTGGTCTGTGGCTGTCGGCAAAAAGCAGCAATACCCATGCGCAGAGCTAAGCGATTCAAAACTGGCTTAGGCTCAGAACCCACGCGATCAAAAGATACTTGACTTGTCAATGCGTGACTGCCTGCTGAAGAGCGCTCAGATAAAGAACCACTGGATAAATCGCTAGCTGAGTAATGCAAATTCACAGAGACTAATGATTGACGACGATGGATAATCAGCAGACCTTTAGTCACTAATACTGATACAAAGGCAACGGCAACGGCCAATGAAAAAATACCTAGATATACAATCAAACTAGCCTGCCAACTGCCGCTATAAAAAAATAATAACAAAAGAAAACCAAGAGCAAAAACAACATAAGCTTTTTTTTGGGACGCCTGCGCGGAGGCCGATCGCAACAAACGCATGGGTGAAACCTTTATTAGGCCAAGCAAAGTCGGCACAGCAAAACATAACAAGCAAAATAAAGCCGTTACCGCCCCAGCAATGAAAGAGCTAACAGACAACTCAGAAGGCATGGCCAGAACGTCCTGTAAGACATAAAAACCCAGTGACTGAAGTCCAAAACCCAGTGAGTAACCCAGCAATAAAGCAAGCAATGAAAAGATAAGCAACTGAGAAAAATACACTGCAAATAATTGCTGACGGCTTGCTCCGAGCGCGCGCATAATAGCAACATTATCCAGCTGGCCTGCCATAAATCGCGAGGCAGAAATCATCGCCGCCAAACCTGCTAACAGCACTGCCATCGCGCCGCCTAAACTTAAGAAACTACTGGCTCGATTTAAAATATCTTCGGTTGATTGACTGCCTTCGACTCTGCTCACCAGATTATCGTGAACACTCAAACGTGATTTTAACCAAGATTCCATTATTGCCAGTGATTTCTCTTCACCTGCTAACATCCAACTGTAGCTGACACGACTACCGGCAACAACTAAACCGGTGCTTTCAATGTCAATTAGCCGTATTAAGGCCCGACCAGCAAACCCTAAACTGGGTATGGCTGCACCCGGTTCATCGACCAGCACTTGACTGAAGCGCAGTGACCGATCACCAACCTCGATTTGATCACCAACCTGGGCACCTAAGGCTTCAGCGCTTCTCGCATCTAACCAAACTTCGCCACTTTTCGGTAATGCAACCTTCAGCCTTTGTTGAGCCATTGGTGGCGAACCAAGTGTAGCTGATGCGGTTAATTCACCGCGCAGTGGATAACCGTCAGAGACAGCTCTAATATCGGTGAGCTGTAGTTGGTCATTAAAGAAAAGCATCGAGGGGAATCGTAGACTTTGAACTGTATCCAGACCCAATAAACCTGCCTGCCTCTGCCAAGCAGGATCGACCAAGCCATTTGATTGAACCACTAAATCAGCCGCCATCATCTTAGCGCTTTCTTGAAAAATAGCGGTCTGAATACGATCCGTAAAAATTAAAATACCGGTGACGATGGTAATAGCGAGCATCTGGCAAAGAAAAAACAACCAAAGCTCTGGGCTTGGCTTGCGAGTCACAGTAGAAGCAAGCAAGGGTAAAAAACGGCTAATTAATGGCGGCTTTTGATGCTGTAATAGACTATTGATTTCGGCTGTCATAGTGCCGTCTAAGCCTCTGAACTTGACGCTAACCGCCCCTGCCTCAAACCATAAATCTTATCACAGCGCTGAGCCAAAGCAGGATCGTGAGTCACCATCACTAAGGTTGAACCACTGGCCGCATTTAACTCAAAGAGCAGTTCTATCATTGCCTGGCCGGTAGTTTCATCTAAACTGCCAGTAGGTTCATCGGCAAACAAAATACGTGGCTGATTAGCAAAAGCTCGGGCCAAGGCAACGCGCTGCTGCTCACCGCCTGACAATTGACGCGGGTAATGCCTAATACGGTCAGTTAATCCCACTTTCGCCAACCAGCTTTTAGCTGTTTTAGAGCAGCGCTGGCCTGCCAGCTCGAGTGGCAATAACACATTCTCTAAGGCGGTCATATCATCGACCAGTTGAAAGTCTTGAAATACGAAACCCATTGCATGACCACGTAACCAAGCTCGCCAATCCTCGTCATGCTGATAGATAGAATAATGAATGTTGTCATCAGCAATTTCAACGCTGCCACTATCGGGTTCATCCATCGCTGCCAACATACCCAATAAGGTTGTTTTGCCTGAACCAGACGCACCAATAATGGCGCAAGTTTCACCAGCGCCAATCTGTAAGTCGACACCTTGTATTATCGGCACCGTTTGCGATGAGAGCGATAAAGAGCGGACTAAACCTTTTGCTGTTAAAGTCAAGCCAGGCAATTTTTCAGTATTATTAGTCAAATTTCCGTACCACCGTCCAAACTGTTATGATTTGGTTTTAACAAGCTAATACCCAAAAATTGAAATTTTATAGGTGCGCAAACGTGAAGCAAATTGCATGCTTAATGGTCATTATAAAGACCATAAGAGCCACGCTTAAAACCTTATATTTTACGCCCAGAGTCACCCAGTGGATCGCTGGCCCGTACTTGTTATTTTGCATGATGATTAGTATACACCCGGTTGCCTTTGCTAATAGTACTATTGTCATTTACGGCGACAGTCTTAGCGCTGGCTATGGTATTGACATCAAACAAGGATGGGTCAGTTTACTGCAAAATAGACTACTTGAGACCGGTTATAATTACCAAGTGATTAATGCCAGCATCAGCGGCGAAACCACTGCGGGGGGGCGCCATCGTATAAATGACACACTCAAAAATTACCGACCTGAAATTATAGTCATTGAACTAGGCGGTAATGACGGTCTTCGCGGTATGAGTCTGACAGAGATGAAAGACAATTTAGCCACTATAATCTTGGCAAGCATCGACTACCAAGCTGAGGTGCTGTTAATGAGCATTGAAATACCACCTAACTACGGCCCACGTTATAACCAAAAATTCAGACAAACCTATACGAACTTGGCAAAAGAACATACGGTTAATTTAGTCCCTTTTTTATTGAAGTCGGTGGCCACCAATCCAGCTTATATGCAAGCTGACGGCATTCACCCTAAGGCTAATGCGCAAGGGATGATTCTCGACAACATCTGGCCCTTTTTAACACCACTGCTGCAACAACCAAGTAGCGAGGGTAAGACGCCAAAATAGCAAGCTATCCATCAATCGTGATACCCTGCTATCACCTCGCTATAAATTGCCATGATGCGATAATATCGAAGAAACTATTCGCCAATAAATGATAACTCAAGCCTATTTAACAAGCAGTATTTCACTATGAAGCCATCATCTATATCATTTGATCTTGAGCATATCTGGCATCCTTATAGCTCACTAACCCAGCCAGTTCCTCCCTTGCATGTCGAAAGCGCTAAAGGCGTTGAGATACACTTAAAAGATGGCACAACACTGATTGATGGTATGGCATCATGGTGGTCAGCGATTCACGGTTACAAGCATCCTGCATTAAACAAAGCCGCAAAAGATCAAATCGATAACATGTCTCACGTTATGTTTGGTGGACTTACCCATGATCCCGCCATCTCGCTTTGCCAGCAACTGATTAACATCACAGCTGAGCCACTAACAAAAGTCTTTCTTAGTGACTCTGGCTCAGTCGCCGTTGATGTCGCAATGAAGATGGCCATTCAGTATTGGTACTCACAGGGTCAAAATAATAAAACTGAATTTGTCGGCTTACGGGGCGGGTATCACGGTGACACGCTAGGCGCAATGTCTGCCTGTGATCCTGATACGGGCATGCATCATTTGTTTACGGGCATCCTTGCCAAACAACATTTTGTTAACCGACCTCAGGCAAAGTTTGGCGAACCCTGCGCGCGCGCTGACACAGAAGAAATGAAAAATTTACTGTCAAGTCACTATCAAACGATTGCCGCCGTCATTCTTGAGCCCGTCGTGCAAGGCGCCGGCGGCATGTACTTTTATTCTGCCGAATATTTGGCAGAGGTCAGACAGCTGTGTGATGAGTTTAATGTGCTACTGATCGCCGATGAAATTGCGACCGGCTTTGCTCGTACCGGAAAATTCTTTGCCTGCCATCATGCCTCCATAGTCCCTGATATTATGTGCCTAGGCAAAGCCCTTACTGGTGGCTACTTATCACTTGCTGCCACTTTGACCAGCGATAATATCGCCGAAAGCATCTGCAGAGGTGAAGGCGGTGCATTTATGCACGGCCCAACCTTTATGGGTAACCCTCTCGCCTGCAGCATTGCAAGCGCTAGCATCGAACTTTTATTACAAAGCGACTGGCAAGCCAATATTCAACGAATTGAAAAACAACTCAGCAATAATCTACTGCCATTGAAACAAAACGCTAAAATTGCTGATGCTCGCGTACTCGGTGGAATTGGCGTTATAGAAGCAAAACAAGCGGTAGATATGCATAAAGTGCAGAAACTGTTACCAGAACTCGGTGTTTGGCTTCGACCATTTGGTAAGCTGGTGTATACCATGCCGCCCTATGTGATGAACAATCGTCAGCTCGATCAAGTTTGCCATGCGATTGAACGCGTGGTCGAACAATGCAGTTAATGATAGGCCATCAATGAGGTCACTATGTTTAAACGGCTTAAAAATTGCTATAACACCGAAGATTTTCGCTTACTGGCTAAGCAAAGATTACCTGGGCCGGTCTTTCACTATATTGACGGTGCTGCTGATGACGAAATCACCTACCGACGCAACACTCAAGCCTTCGATGATTGCGATCTCATTCCTAATGTATTCGCCGGCGTAGAGTCTATTGATATGTCCACCACATTGATGGGGCATAAAATGGCGATGCCACTGTTTTTATCGCCCACCGCACTGCAGCGACTGTTTCATCATGATGGCGAGCGTGCCGTGGCCGCTGCCGCCGATAAGTATGAAACGTATTTTGGTATTTCTTCACTAGGAACAGTCAGCATCGAAGAGATTGGCCAGCACTATTCAGCGCCTAAAATGTTTCAGCTTTATGTTCACAAGGATAAAGGTTTAACACAAAATATGATTGATCGCTGCAAAGCGGCTAAATTTGATGCTCTATCGCTAACCGTTGATACCATTGTAGGCGGTAATCGTGAACGAGACTTGCGGACAGGCTTTACCTCGCCGATGAAACTCACCGCTAAAAGCTTGATGAGTTTTGCCGCTCACCCCTCGTGGGCGTTGAACTATTTATTCGGCGAAAAATTTGAACTCTCCCAACTGAAAGATCATGTTGAAGAAGGCACTAATATCACGTTATCGGTAGCTGATTATTTTAACACGATGCTTGATCAAAGCATGGACTGGCAAACTGCCGAAGATATCAGGCAACAATGGGATGGCCATTTCTGTTTAAAAGGCATTATGTCAGTTAACGATGCCATTCGCGCTGCTGATATTGGCGCTACTGCCATCATGGTGTCTAATCATGGCGGCCGACAACTCGATGGCGGACGCGCACCCTTTGATCAGTTGGCAGAAATTGTCGATGCAGTCGGCGACCGCGTAGAAGTTATTTGTGACGGCGGAATCAGACGTGGCTCGCATATTTTAAAGGCATTATCGGTTGGCGCTAAAGCCTGCTCGGGCGGCAGGCTTTATCTTTTCGCCTTGGCTGGTGCTGGCCAGCCAGGCGTTGAGCGTGCCGTTGGTCTATTGCAGAGCGAAATTGAACGAGGCATGAAGCTCATGGGCTGTCAATCGATCGCTGATCTTAGCCGCGCTAATCTTCGCTATCGTTAATAATATTCGCTTTACAATAATTATATTTTCGGTTTCAACGACCGCCTACCACGGCTAACAATTGATGAAACCAGTAACAACATCACACCTGCAACAAACATAAACGCGGGCGGCATCGTAGGCACACTTACAGACCCCGAGTCAAAAAGCCTTACCTCAGGGTCACCAAATAGATTAAACCCTACCTGATTCTGCCAATACCAGCAGCGACCGTATAAATCAGCATCCTGCTTAAGACCCATTAAGGCATCGCCCACTGAGTCACCGCTGGTCACTCGCTTATTAAACTCATAGCCCATACCAGCAATGCCAGAACGGTGCGCCGCGCTGGTTAAATCAACTGGCGAACCGGGTCCATGACTAATCGCTGTCGCACCCACCGTAGCAATCGCGCCATTCACTAATAAGTTGTAACTTAAATTATTGGTATTGGTGACTTGTGAATTTAGACAAGAGGCCTGAAAGGTAATAAACGGCTTAGTGTCATCTAATGTCGCGGCTGTTGAAGTGTTCATCACCGCGGCCGCACCCGTGCCACCACCGTGGGTTAACCACGTCACTAAACCCGGTGTCTGTGATTGTAAGGTGGTTTGCACGTTAGGAATCGTACACTGATCATAAGTGGGTGCTGTGCTAAGCAACGGATTACAATTACCGGCTAACGTGCAACTGGCTGAATCATAGATACGATCAACCGCAGTAATACCTTGCGGCGAGAACACATCATTGGTTAATGCCTCGCCATAAAAAAGTCGATTCGCACCTTCCGTGGCAATCAACGCAGAGAAACGCCAGTCAATTGATGAGGCTGATACGGTTTGATAATTGATTATTTTAGTTAAAATATGATCAAGCTTAATAATTCCGTCGGCCAGCAGACTAGGGTTATTGCTTGAACCGTAAGTCGGTATTCGGCCAACCGATAGGTCATAATCAAGCTCGATACCTCCAACACCAAAATCACCGGTCGTTGTACCCACCGCCGATGCCTGACCAAACTCACCGTAGAGACCATCATTATCCAGATCCCAATCACCCCCCAGTTCAGCGTAATAAAAATCTGACGGCACTTGAGATTGAGAAAAGTTACACGTGGTTGTTCCAAAAGAAGGCGTTTGACCAACAGCACCGGTGGTGCGCGGATAGGTGCGCTTCATCGGTACTGGACCCGTATCAACACGTGGGTCACCAATGATGAGTAAATAACGGAGATTGTATTGATTGTTAGCTTGCTGCAAGAAAGTACGCAACGCTTCAGCTGCGGCATCACCCGCTAGTCCGCCTGCCGACCAATCATTTTCATCAAATACATAGGTGTTAAAGCCCCTAGCTTGCTTGTGCGCAACAAAGGAATTCAGCATAGTGGATTGCGCACGAATGGCCGATGAAGTGACGATGGCATAGCCCTCGGCTGATTGTGCAACCACCAGCGAGTGAAAACAGGTGACTACCGTTATCACTAGCTGCAGAATTATAGACAATAGCAAGGTAGAAAAACGCATCATGATATCCTTCTAACGAATACTCGTTAGTCGTTAGGGTTAGGCAATAAATCGTCTAACAATTAGGTTAAAAGCCTACGATTATTGTTATGGGTGAAACTACTCTAACCAACAAACATCCCTTAATTATGTCAAACAAACTTGATACTGTAACAATCTGTATCGAAGACTAATAAAAAACGCAGCTGAGTCATCACAACGAACTAAGATTGCCCGTCAATTTCAAACAAAAAAAACAATTGCACAATAAAAACAAGAGCTTATACTATTAACTTGATACTGGGTGTAGCATAAAAAAATCTCTATTAGGCCTGTAAGCTGATAACATATCGTCGTTGTATTTTAATCGTCCTGAATTTTAACCATCATAGAAAAAGAGACCTTTATGAGCTTTCAACCACCGCAACGTGTTCTTATGGGACCCGGTCCCTCTGATGTCCACCCAAGAATACTGTCGGCCTTAGCACGCCCTACCGTAGGCCACCTTGACCCAAGTTTTATTCAATTAATGGATGAGATAAAAGCTTTACTTCAGTTTTGCTTTCAAACAACCAACGAGCTCACCTTACCTGTTTCGGCTCCGGGCTCAGCGGGCATGGAAACCTGCTTTGTCAATTTAATTGAACCCGAAGACACCGTCATCGTTTGTCAAAACGGCGTGTTTGGCGGAAGAATGAAGGAAAATGTGATTCGCTGTGGCGCAACAACCGTAATGGTTGAAGATGACTGGGGCCATGCCATTGACATAAACAAAGTTAAAACCGCTATTGGTAATAACCCCCATGCAAAAGCCTTGGCCTTTGTTCATGCCGAGACTTCAACGGGAGTTCAAAGTGACGCCGCCGCCTTATGCACGCTGGCCAAAGAGGCTGGTATGCTATCCGTTGTTGATACCGTCACCGGACTTGTCGGCATTAATGTTGATGTCGATGGCTGGGGAGCTGATGCCGTTTACTCAGGCACGCAAAAGTGCTTGTCGTGCACACCCGGTATATCACCCGTAACCTTTAGCCCGCGTGCGGTTGAAGTGATTCAGCAACGAAAAACTCCGGTTCAAAGCTGGTTTTTAGATTTAAACTTAGTGATGGCTTATTGGGGCAAAGGCGCAAAGCGTGCCTACCACCACACCGCACCCGTGAATGCATTGTATGCTTTACATGAGTCGCTATTAATCGTTAAAGAGGAAGGTCTTGCGGCCAGTTGGGCACGTCATATGCAGAATCATCTTGCCTTGCGCGCTGGGCTAGCCGCCATAGGCCTCAACTTGCCCGTCAACGAAGCGGACCGATTACCCCAGCTTAATTTAGTCGCGATTCCCGATGGCATTGATGACGCTACACTTAGAAGCCAGCTACTCGCTGACTTTGACCTTGAAATTGGTGCAGGGTTAGGCACGCTAGCGGGTAAGGTTTGGCGTATTGGCTTAATGGGTTTTAGCGCAAAACCTGAGAATGTACGGCACTGTTTAACGGCATTAGAACACGGCTTAATCGCGCAAGGGATGTCCATCGAAAGCGGTACCGCAGTTGCGGCTGCTGAAGCCGCTTATACCAGGTAAAGCCACATTGACTATTTCTGACAGTCAATCATCACTTTAATAGCGTGATCAGTGTCTCTCGCCATAGCCAACGCTTGATCAAACTGCGACAAAGGATAATGATGAGTGATTAGAGCCGACACTTCATCGCCGAGTGTTTCTAGCATCGATAACACCTCGGGAAACTCCTCAGGGTAAGCCATTGCGCCTTTAATAGATAATTCTTTAGATAAAACTGATACTAAGTCAATGCTGGCTGAGGCCTTATGCACCCCTACCACGACTAAACGGGCCTGCATTTTGGCCAAGCTAATCATTTGCTCAAAGACACTGGCCACACCTGTCGCTTCTAAATAGACATCCGTCGATGCAATTGATTGGCCGTAACTGCTGACTGAACCATGGTATTGCTGCAGCACTTTCGTAACGTCATCTTCACCAGCTAAACACCCATGAAAGCCTAACTGCTTCGCCTGCTTGATACGTGCAGCAGAGGTATCAATGATCACGGTATCGCTTACACCATAATAACGTAGCACCAATGCTATTGATAAGCCGATAGTCCCAGCACCAAAGATAGCGACTTTATCGTTTGCCGTGACCTCTCCACGGTGCACAGCGTGCATACCCACAGAAAGCGGCTCAACCAAAGCCGCATGCGGATGCGTTAAATGATCAGGAATCTTAAGTAAAGCCTCGGGTTGATTAGCAACATCTCGCACTAATAAAGTCGGGGCAAAACCGCCTTCAATGCCAAAGTTGCCAATAGGTGGCTCGACCTTCATGGGATTAACCACCACTCTATCGCCCACCGCCACACTCCTCACATGCTCGCCAACGACCGTCACGACGGCTGACATTTCGTGGCCTAACGGCATAGGTAGCTCAGGATTATTAAAACCACCCATAGCAATGTAGCCCAAATCTGAACCACAAATACCGCAATTTTTAACCTCAACTAACACATCGTCAACGCCACATGCAGGCACAGGCACTGTATCGAGCCTCACATCATTAACGCCATGAATACGCACTAACGGCATCGATGCCATATTTGAATCACCCATTGCTTTCACCTTATCGAGTGGTGTTGTTATAATAAGCGGCTTATTTATCCAACCGCCTGCCTGATCAAAATGACGCTCCGTAAAAAAAGAGGAAATAGCAGACTACCGCGTGATTAAACGGCAGGCCAATTAATTCTTGTTATTCTTCAAGCGTTACTGCCACAGTAGCAAGTTCAACCTGATCCAATCAATAAGTCAGTGATTGCCAGATATTAACAAGCAACATTTTTACACCCAAATGGGGTAAACCATCGATGAGATGGTTTTATCATAGTAGTTTCTTTATGGGGATAGTAGAGTATAAACATTAAATGTTTGGCTCGGATAGCTTTCATTAACAGATCATTAGGGCAAATTTGAATCCCAGAAAAGGTACATATTAGTATAACTCAGAATATCTGATAAAAAACAACCAAATCTAAGCATAAGATGGATAACTTAACCTAGGCTTTTTGCTGAGTTATGGTATGATTCCGCGCTTAAATAGACAATGTCATACGAGCAACGGAGAGGTGGCCGAGTGGCTGAAGGCGCTCCCCTGCTAAGGGAGTATACGTTAATCGCGTATCGAGGGTTCGAATCCCTCTCTCTCCGCCATTAAAGGTCTTTAAAGGCGGAGAGGCAGCAAGTCATCTCCTGCTTTAGACGCCATTTATCCTGTTAGCTAACGTGTTTACTAGTGTTACAGCTCGACTGGTTCCTTGTCAACGGATCGAAAATGTCTACTGTTTTGTCTACTTCAAAGACTTCAAAGCCCTCAGTCACCTAAGACACCATGCAGGTGCCCGGACCCCTTGGCCGACATATATAGGTCTTGTTGGACTTTATTAATCTAATGAGATGTAAACCAGAGTTTAATTTATTTCTTTTTTGATTTAATTAAACCTAAACCCACAAGCCCCGATAGAAAGAGATAGATACCTGCTGGGAGTGGGACTTCACTTACTTGAACTTGCCAGCCACCTAAACCGTTATATTGGTTTATATAATTATCATATTCATTTACAAATATAGCCTGTAAATGGGTTGTTTGATTTGTATTTACATTGCCCAAATCTTGAAAGGTTACTGTTGACCAATCACTAACATTTTGGCCAATAGGAAAAGCGCCCCAAGAAAAAAAAGTCGGCATATCAAAATGATTATCGTCACCAAACCAACTAACAGTAGTGTTATTATGATTAGTGTATAAACCATCCGATGTAGTATCTGTCATTGGCGAAGTATTACAGTTCATCTGAGAAGAAGACGTAAGACATAAGCCGCCAGTATTGATAGTCGTATGCATAACACTGTCAGTCAAAACATTATCTTCCCAAACTATTTTAAGACTTTGCTGAGTGTTTGAATTTGTAAGATTCAATTCTACATATGATTGAGCTACAGACGGTAATAAAACGATAAGACACGCAACTAGGCGCAGTGAAGAAAATGTGCTTTGATATAAC
>JAYYUJ010000027.1:0-11379 GCA_036344075.1 Pseudomonadota bacterium | reverse complement strand
ACTGTCATACTCAATTCTGCTTGTGCAAGCCCAGCCGAAGAAGCCAAAGATGCGATTGCAATTCCTTTAACAAAAGTTTTCATAGTTTTGCCCCGTTTATAAATCTAGTTTTAATTAATTAATTAATTTTACGAAGAATCGAAATGAATCGTTCTGGTGCTTAGATTAGGTAATCTCTTCGGGATCGACCAGTTAAAATCCCGTTAAAATTTACATATATAAAGCCTTTTTGACCAGTTTGAGTGAACTATTTACAAACATTGATCACAAATAGTGCGCTCTGTTCGCTTTTTAAGCAAATATGAATTCGGTTAGAAGAATCAATGAATAACACGGTGCAGTTTTTTTTCAAAACCGCATTGTTTAAGTTCAAAAAGCAATCGAATAAAGTAGCTTTTTACAATTGAAAACCAGAATCGCGCATTTTCGCCATTTTATAGCGTAAGGTTCGTGGGCTCATGCCCAATTTTTCAGCGGCTAATTTTTTTGACCCTTGAGTGGCCTTAAGCGCCTTAGCAATAAGTCGAAATTCATGCTGTTTCATATCATTGAACAAGTCTGAGGATTGATCCACAGATGTGTGGGTTGCTTGGCCGCGTTCAGCATCTGCGACATTAGCCGTTGAACGATTTATTGGTAGCGCTTGATCGGTTTTTTGATCTTTCGCCTGGATCCAGGCTGGAACAGATTGGGAGCCCAGTAAAAAATCATTCGGGTAAAGTGTGTTGCCACTTTGCATAATTAATGCACGCTGGATAGCATTGTCTAATTCGCGTACATTGCCAGGCCAAGCATGTGCTTGAAGAGCCTGTTTGGCTGTTGCCGACAACTGCATGGCGCTGCGGCCCATTTTTTGTGCATGCTGTCGTAAAATGCACTCTGCGAGCGGCAGAATATCATCGCGGCGGTCACGAAGCGGCGACCAACCTAACGGAAAAACGCTGAGTCGATAAAAGAGATCTTCTCGAAACTTGCCGTCATTCACGTATTCTTGTAACTGCCGATTGGTGGTGGCAATGATACGAACATCCAGATTGATTGATTTTCGACCGCCAACACGTTCTACCTCGCGCTCTTGCAATACCCGTAATAACTTAGCCTGCAGGGAAAGATCCAATTCAGAGACTTCATCGAGTAATAAGGTCCCGCCATTGGCTTGCTCGAATTTCCCTGGCGCTGCCCGATGAGCTCCCGTGAATGCGCCTTTTTCATGACCAAATAAGGTCGCTTCGAGCATGGTATCGGGAATAGCCGCACAATTGATAGCAACGAAAGGACGATCATGTCGTGGTGACTGCTGATGGATATACCGCGCAACGACTTCTTTACCCGTGCCCGATTCACCTGAAATCAATACGGTGGAATCGGTCCCTGCAACCCGCTTAGCCATCTGAAAAACCTCACGACTGACGCTAGAGGCAATCACTGGCCCTTCTTCATCTTGGTGAATACCAATCGTGTACTTCGCGACTAAATTAATTAACGTGGCTGGCTCAAAAGGTTTGACCAAGTAGTCAACGGCACCCGATTGAATAGCGCTGACCGATCGATCAATGGTGGCAAAGGCAGTGATCAGTAACACAGGAATAAAGGGCCAGCGCTGCTTAATCACTGCCAACAGTTGATGGCCATCCATCGCCCCCATATTCACGTCAGAAATGACCATATCAACAGACTGTTTGGCCAGTAAATCCAGCGCTTGCTCAGCCGATGCGGCGGCTAAGACGCTAAAATCAGCCAACTCTAAGGTATCAACAATAGCTTCTTGTAAGGCCAGGTCGTCTTCGACGACCAGCACGCGTATTGTAATAGGGGCTAATAACTGCGCCGAACCGGCCTCATTTAGCGCATGATCTTCACCTTGCTTAATCGGTTGTGTCTCGACCGCTTCACGCTCATTCATGCCAATCACCTGATGATAATGAAGGGGGATTAATCGGTAAACGAATACTGGCCGTGGTGCCCTGTTGCTCTATTGAGCATAATTCAAATTCACCACAATGTGCTTTCACGACTGCGCGCACCACAGCTAAACCCAAACCTGTGCCCTGTGATTTGGTCGAAATAAAGGCTTCTTCATCGGCCAAACGCTGTAGTAATGCAGGCGCTATACCAGTCCCTTGATCAGTAACTGTCATCGTCAACAAACTATTCTTTAGCTGGCAGGCTAGCTGAACATTGGTCGCGAATGGGCTGGCCTGTAAGGCATTATTAATTAAGTTACTCAAAGCGCCGACAAGACTTTGTAAGTTACAGCGAAGAATTAACTCAGGACAATCGTTGTCGATTAATAACTGAGCTTGGTTAGCCTGTAAACACACATCAACCGCCGACTTTAATTCAGTCATTAGACTCGCCACAGAACACTCATCGTTGAGCACTACATCGCCCTTGGCAAACACCAACATATCGCTGACCTGCTGCTCAAGATGGTGTAAACGAGAACTGATTTTTTCTGAAAACCGCCTTGTTTGTTCAGCCGTTAGATTCCGCTCTTTTAAGTGACTGGCATAAAGAATAGCTGCGGATAAAGGAGTCCTGATTTGATGCGCCAGTGCCGAAACCATTCGACCTAAAGCTGATAAGCGATGTCCTCGACTGAGTTGAGCCTGTAAATGCCGCGTTTCTGTTTGATCAGTGAGTAAAATAATCTGCCCAGTTTCTTGTTCTAGTGACCGCGTCGATAAACTCACTCGCTTACCGCTTTTCATTGAGATTTCATGACCGTCATCACTTTGTGGGGCAAAAAACTCAGCAATAATATCGACCCATTTTCGGCCGGTTAATCCGGTCGCTAATAATTCTTCACCGGCTGGATTAATTTGAGAAATCGTACCCCATCGATCTAATACCACGACGCCACCAGGTAATAAGTCCAATAGATTACTTAACCGCGCACTGACACGATCTTTAGATTGTACTTCTTGCGCTTTTTGCGCGTTGACCCTGTCTAACTCAGCAGTGAGTGCCCCCACCCTCGCCTCTAAGGCACGGTAGGAATCGGCTAAGTCATCAGACATGCGATTAAATAATTCAAAAGTTGCCTGTAAGCCTTCTGCACTGTTGGGATCAATAGGATTCGGCGTAACAGCTTGGCGTTTTGACTCTGGGGCTAAAACTTGAGGCTTAACTAAGGGCGATTGATATGTTTCAAGCGCTTGCTCGACCTTAGCTGAGTCTGTAACAGACTCGGATGATACCACTCTCGACATACGCAATAACTCTCTCCATAAAGTGGTTTATGGCGACTCATTGACGCCAATAACCGTATAGACACTAAGCTGCAAGCTCTATGCCTAGTAGAGTTTTTATAATCTATTCAATGACTTGAAGTTAATTATCGCGCGTTCATCGCTGAAAAAGTCAATCTTTTGTCAGGCTCTTCATTGCCGCTTTTTCAATAGGCCTGTAAAAAAATCGCAATTAACTGATCGCCTGCCGGTTTAGGTCGTACTTACGCATCTTTTCCACTAAAGTTGTTCGCCGCATCTGCAGTTTATCTGCGGCGCGGGCCACGACACCTTTTGCCTCATCAAGGGCTTGCTGAATCAAATGCCGCTCTAGATCGGCAAGATAGGCCTTTAAATCAATGCCATCGAGCGGCAACAGCGGTTTAACATCCACATTAAGGATATGTTTCATAGCCTCAAGGTTCGGCTGGCTATCCGTGGAATGAGAACCGTCATCACTGACGTCCTGTTCTAGTTCAACGTAGCGAAATTTCGGGGGTAGATCTTTTACACCCACGACACCGAATGGGTACATGATAGCCATGCGCTCAACTAAATTGGCCAGTTCTCGCACATTACCGGCCCAGCCATGCTGGCAAAGCGACATTATCGCGGCGGAGTTAAACCGTATTGAACCGCGTTGCTCGTTTTCTAAACGTGATATCAATTCATTTAATAACAGCGGTAAATCTTCAACGCGTTCACGTAAAGCCGGCATTTCAATTGGGAAAACATTTAAGCGGTAATACAAGTCTTCTCGAAAGTCGCCATCACTGATCATTTTCTCTAAATTTTTATGCGTCGCGGCAATAATGCGAACATCTACCTCGATCGTTTTATTACCACCGACCCTTTCAAATGTGCGCTCTTGCAAGACACGAAGAATTTTGACCTGCATATTGAGCGGCATATCACCGATCTCATCAAGAAATAAGGTGCCTCCTTGAGCCATTTCAAAACGCCCTGCACGGCTTGAAATAGCCCCAGTAAAGGCCCCTTTTTCATGACCGAATAATTCGCTTTCAAGTAACTCAGGGGGGATGGCGCCGCAATTAACCGGCACAAAGGGCTGCTGCTGACGCGGCGAATGGTAGTGTAAGTTACGAGCAACCACTTCCTTGCCAGTTCCCGATTCACCAGTGATTAATACCGTGACATTCTTGTCGGCTACTTGCGCCATTAATTCCCGCACCTGTTGAATTTTTCGACTGGTGCCGACTAAACTGCGAAATAACACAGGGTCGCGATGCAATGGTAGGCCATCAATAGTGTTTTGTTGCTGGCGATACACTTGTGCGCGATGAAGGTCGTCAACCAAACGGGCATAATTAGGCGGCATTTGAAGCTTAGAAATAACTGAGGGAGGTATCTCAAGCTCATTAAGATCGTTGCTATCATAATCAACAATCATAATAGGCAGGCCTGAGTGCCATTGCTCGGCACATTTCAAATGCTCAATTAAAGGTTGTTGATCTTTCGCCAAGACCAACAAACTAAGATTTTCTCGGTAGGCACTGTTTTGGACCTCGCCCTGCTGCCACTCAGCATAAGAAAGACAACGAACCGGTTCGCCAATAAATTCAAAAACTAACCTAAGCTCATCGCGCCTATGCTGATCATTATCAACAATAACAATTCGCACTTCTTCCCACATAAAACATCCTAAAATCGTGTATGAGCGTCATAAAACCAGCGTTAAGGCTTTTTTTGAAGAACACCCTTGCAAGAGAGTCAAAAGAATGACATCTCATTGGCGATTATCTAGGAGAAACATCATTCAAGCAAACACTATTGGAAAAAAAAGCGATCTAATTCATAGACTTCGGAAAAAAATGTCTATCAGTATTATTTTTAAACAATTTCGGCACATTGACGGATCAATTAAGAGGGACTCTATTGAAAATCATCAACAATTTTTGCTTCAGAGTTTAGCGTGTTGTAAATACTCATCGCTCACTGCACGGGCAGATTGCGCTGCCTTCAACTTTTCAGCAATTGAATCTCGCTCAAGGATACATTGCTGTTGGAGGGCTTGGTAGGTACTCAGCAATTGGCGGAGTTGGGATTCGTAATGCATGACCGCAGTTTTTGAACGATCACCGGCAGCAAGCGATGTCGCCTGACTGGCAATCGCAGCCGCCTCTACACAGGGTCGGGTATAGTCATTGAGTCGGTTGATAGCCGCCCAATCATTGGCCAAAAAAGCATCGTCGAATGCCGCTATTAACTGCTCTAGGGACGGAACCGCCTCATCGCCTAACTGCCATGAATGAATTTTACGGTGAGTAATAGGCAACATAGTGTAATTCAAGCCTAAACTGTGACCGGCGAAGGGTTAGAAGTAACCGAATGCAACGAATTGGACGGAGCGATTTCCAACCAAGCTGACTCCAATTGTTTCAAAACGTCTATCGCTTCTTGCAGCGCTTGAATATCATCATTGACATTCGCATCAGTGACACGCTCTGTCACAAAATAATACAGCTCGGTTAAATTTTTGGCCAAGACTCCGTCACCAGCTTCTGGATCAACGCTGTCTAACAAACCACCGACAATACTAATAGCTTGGATAAGCGCTTCACCTTTAGCTGCAATCTCATTACGTTGCATACAACCCTTAGCAACTGCTAATTTTTCTAATGCCCCCTTATAAAGCATATCAATTAAATGGTGCGGATCAGCATCGACGACACCCGTTTCTGTATCGATTAGTTTGTACTGCTGATCTTGTGCTGATTTACTCATACTCTAACCCTTGGCTGGTAATAACCTTTACCCTGTGAAATTTTTAGTCTAATTAATTGGCTGCTCGTCTTAGATACTCAACTTGGTGCTAGACATTTAATCAGCACTAGCCGGTAAACTCTATAAAATGATCCATCAACACTACTCATTCTTCTGGTTAATCAGCTTAAGTTGATCCAATAAAAAATCGCCCTGCGAATTTAAATTAGAGACCATTAAATCTAAGGCTGAAAATCGCACTTTGAGGTTTTGTTCATAGCTAAGTAGACGGTCGTCTTGTACTTCACGTCGGCTTTGAATACGCTCTAACTCGGTGGATAACCCCGTGGTTCGAGTATCAATCATGCCTTGCTCACCACTACCGCCTAAAAAACCTGTCATAATTTCTTCAAGCGCGACAAATAAGCCTTTTTGAGGTGGATAGGAGCTAGCATTATCTGATATTGCAACAGATTGATAAACATCAACGAAACCCGTTGATTGATCCACTACTTCAATCTGAAAAGCATTCTCACTGCCAGGTTTTAGGGCGGTTAAGACGAGCCTCTTGCCCTGATTGCCCAACAAATCAACGTCATTAACCACCATCGATTGAATGAAATCATTAGCCGGTGCATTATTGATAGCATCACTTAAACCTTGGACACTACTATTACCTAATGCGGCACTACTATAAAAACTAAATTGATCGCTATTTCTTGTAATTGTTATTTGACCATCTGAAACAACTAAATCATTAATAGAATAATAGAGCCCTGTTTTATAGGTTTGAAATGGTTCAGTATCAACATCATTGGCTGTTAACAGCTGAATAACGTCCTCAAAATTAGTCGTCAGCAAACCCTCTAACTTGCCTTGATCCAATGATAAATTACCCTCACGATCAAGTCGAACACCTACATCACTAAGTGTTTGCACGCCCGCTGGCAAAGCTTTATTCTGAGTAAAGATACTGCTACGTAGTTGAGCACTTAAACTACGAAGCAAAGAGTCGCCCACTAACAAACCGGCGTTCTCATCACCCACACCGGCATTGCCTAAATCATTAATAGTTTTATTTAAGTCGTTGAATGACTCTACGAAATCATATATGTTATCGGCAATGCTTTGTGTATTATTACTTATAGTAGCAGTTTCAGTAGTCGTCGTTTCCGACAGGACCGTAATCGTCACACCTTCAATCACATCGGCAAAAACTGACCCTGAAGTTGAACTAATTAGCTGACCATTAACGATGATCTCAGCATTCTCTGCTTCTAGAATTGATTGCATAGAAGACGCTGAACTATTATTTGGATCAAACCCCAATTGCGATAAGCCGATAGCATCCGTATTGTTACCATCCTCATCACTGACTGAGAGAGTCATCCTATGAGCCGTCCCCGTATCGGCAGCATTAAGCACTAATACAGGGCCACTGTCGGCATTCACAATCGTCGCCTGAATACCAGGGTTATCATTTGCAGCATTAATCGCTTTGGCTATATCAGCTAATGTACTTTGATTGGCATCAATAGCCACCACAAACTGATCACCTTGCTGCGTTGTGATCGTAAGCTCGCCACCGCCAATGACCGTTGAAGCATCGCCTACACTGGTATTCGTTGCATCGACTAGTGATGAAGTTTTTAATGACTGACGCTGGCCAATACTATTTACATCAATCGATAATATGGCGGCATTAGCGCTGGTTGAGGCGGTCACCGAAAAAGCACTGGGGTTGGATGAAATGGCTTTTCGGCTTTCAATACTGCTTGCTTTCGATAAGTCACTTATGCTGTTATTGAACAGCGAGGCACTACTTTTCAACAACCCATAAGCCGAAATCTTTTCAGTTGCTATAAATGCTCGATTATCTAAAGGGGCCGTATAGCGATTTCTCTCATTAGCCACCAAAGTATCTAAAAGTTTTTGCAGTTCTAGGCCGGATCCAACGCCTAAAGAAGAAATATTTGTCATGCAATCCGACTTCCCACTATTTACTTAGCAAACTCAATACTTGCTGTGGTATCGCATTTGCTTGAGCCAAAATAGCTATACCAGCTTGCTGCAAAATTTGCGTTCGAGTTAAGTTAGCTGTTTCAATTGCAAAATCAGCATCTTGAATTCTACTTTTGGCTGATGATGCGTTTTCTGAAATATTCTGTAAATTATTAATAGTCGATTGCAAACGATTTTGAACAGCACCGATACCAGCCCTCATGAAATCGATACCTCGGATGGCTGAATCTATTACTGACACAAATGCCTGAGCACTATTTTGCGAACTTACTGACTGCAAATCTATTGAAGCTAAACTTGAATCTTCATCTATAGAAACTGAGGAGTCGACCCCACTCAAGCTAAATGCTGCGCTAGATTCAACTCGAACTTGACCAATTATCCTCGTAGAATCTGCTACACCACCTACATTTAAAGTCCTTGAAATACCAGAGCTAGCTGTATCATCAAAATTACGCGCGATTACATCAACTGTTCCTCCTGAAAATGAAGAAATCTCAATATCATCTCCCGCATCATTGATTAGCTTAATAGTATCACCCTCAGACTTTGCTGATATTCCAGTTGTAGCTGACTGCTGGTTGATAGCTGAAGCAAGATCAGATAAGTCGCTTGTTGACGCGATGGTCGCACTTATACTAATCAAACTCGATCCTGCTCCCCTAAGGGAAAAGCTTACTAGACCAGAAGAAGAAAAATTACCCATAGATACTACTGTTCTAGACTCAGCAAAAACTCCCGTCTCACCAGAATTTAAGTTTATAGCCCGAGCGATTTCACTCGCACTATCTCCAGCCTCATAAGCAATAGACGAAGTACCAATTTGACCATTGACCGTAAAATTTGTGCCTTGTATGTTATTTGCCGGAATACCATTTGTTGGCGGTAAAGCCACCCCTACTGAATTACCATTAAGATCAATCCTTTGGGCCCCTAAATCTCTAGATGAAACACCGCCTAATGTAACGCTTATAGTCTGGTTAGCTTTAGCTCCGATCTGAAAATTCTCCGTGCCAAATGAACCATCGAGAAGCAATCTATTACCAAATGAAGTGGTTGCAGCAATTCGATTAAGCTCAGCTTGAAGTTCAGAGACTTCCTGCTGTAATAGAGCCCGCTCAATACCAGTATTTGTTCCATTTGCAGATTGAATAGCCAACTCTCTAATTCTTTGAAGTATATTAGTTGATTCCTGCAAAGCCCCCTCTGCAACTTGCGATAATGAAATGCCATCATTTGCATTACGGATCGCTTGGTTTAAACCACTAATCTGTGAAGTAAACGTATTCGCAATAGACAGACCAGCAGCGTCATCACGAGCACTATTTATTCTCAGGCCAGATGACAACCTCTCTAGAGAAGTATTTAAAGACTCTTGCGATTCATTTAGATTGCCTTGAACCTTTAAAGACGCAATATTGGTATTGATTATTTGTGGCATACTTATACTCCTGTAGAGTAATATTTTAATTTAATTTGTTAAACTAGATAAAAGTACTTTCAGAGATAATGATACGTCTTAATTGAGTTGATAATCTGACGCAGTTCACAAAAATCATACTTAATAGTCATTTGAAATAATTAAACAGTGATAAATTAGCTATTTTCACAAAACTTTGTTGTGTTGCCTCTAAAACTAGCGTCTGAAAAGAAAGTTTACTAACCGCGGCATTGTAATCAAGATCGCGAATATCACTAAGAATCTGGTTACCCACCAGCGTTAAACTTTCTTGGCTATCACGTGTTGCTGTTAGTGCATTCATGCGCGCACCAATACTCGTTCTAGTTAAACGTATACGTTCTTGAATAGCTGACAAGGCCTCAAGCGATTGAGCAATAAATGAATCAAAGGCTTCCTCTTCACCTCGGTTAATCGACGATGATGGCTCTTCGAATGTCGCTATTCTGGTCGCAATATTATCGATAATATTTAGCATATTATTCTGCTTGCTCACGGGTTTTATTATTAGGCTGTCACCGGTATTTGGTGGTGTCTTAAACTCAATTTTTAAACCACCCGCAGTTATCCCTGCATTCTGGTCATATGGTATATTTGCATCAACTAATACGCCAGATGGAATCTGATAGACACTATAGTTTGGACCATTAGGAACAACTTCATTTATCAAATTAAATTTGATTTCAAAGTCCTGCATATCGTTATTTAAAACAACACTATTAAAAACCTCTTGATCAACAACTTGTACAGTCAATGACTGCTCAACCCCGGTGCTATTAATACCCACTTCCACCAGCGGAATGTAATCATTAGTCGTAAATCTATCAAATAAAGATTGGCCATTATCGGAACCAATAATAGTTGACTCTTCTGAGATTCTCTCATACCGAACTCCCTCATCACCTTGATAGCTATATTGACCCTCCTCAAGGATGAAAGCAGGTTGAGAATTTCGAAAACCTGAATAAATGTAATCACCATTTTCATCTTGTGAATTAGTTAATGATGCAAGTTCTAGTAACCGCTCAGAAATTTCTATTGCGATATTATTCCGCTCAATATTCGTCATGCCTGCACCATCGGCTTGAATAACCAGCTGATTAAGCCGGTCCAATATTGTTTCAATATGACTGAGAGTATTTTCCGAACGCTGTAATCGGCTGTCAACAGCGTCAATATTTTTCTGATAACGATTAATAGTCGATAATTCCGTTTCCACAGCTAAAATTTTTGCGGTTGCAACCGGATCGTCAGAGCCAATGTTGACTCGCTGAGCTGTAGTAAGCTGATTCTGTGTCTGCGCAATCTCTGTCGAGGTCTTGTTAATACCATTTAAGGATTGTTGGTACACTTGCAATGATGATAATCGCATATTAGCACTGCCTATAATCGATAAATATAAACTGGGTTACGCATCCAGCCATAATCTTAAAAGGACAAGATATCATTTAAAAACGCCCAATAAGGTTTGAAAAATATCTCTCGCTGTATTGATAACCTGTGCGGATGCGCTATATGCGTGTTGAAACTCAATTAATCGAGCCGCCTCTTCATCAAGATTGACACCAGCAACCGATTCCCGCCTGGATTGGCTTTGCTCCAACAACAATTTGGCAGATGCCTGACTCACCTCCGCAAGTTGAGTTTGGCTCCCTAGTTCGGTAATGAGTGATCGATAAAATTCTATGAAGGTCATACTGTTGTCATTTAATAAGTCCAACCCCTTTAAATCTTGCAGACTCAAGGCATTACGATTGTCTCCTTGACCATTACCATCATCAGTAATTTCAAAGCGATCACCTACTGAAGCTACGCCTGAAATAGTTAATGGATAACCAGAAAATACCGCCATCGGTTTTGCAACAGCACCGGAGAATATACCGCCAGACGAATTAATCGTTACATTCTTATCAGTGACTAATTCTATGCGTCCACCAACGACAA
>JAYYUJ010000026.1:0-14316 GCA_036344075.1 Pseudomonadota bacterium | reverse complement strand
CAAGCGAGGATGCAATTAGAAACGCTATAAACATTCTGAACCCGCCAACAATAAGTAATATCATCGCGATGGAGTCTCCACCCCCTAAAATAGGAAGCTATACAAAAAATCAAATAGAATTTATTTTAAGGGCAGCATTTACTGGATTTAGGGCAGCAGTTCAAAAATCACAAACTATCAATCCTAATGCCAAAGTATCCATCCATACTGGGTACTGGGGTTGCGGTGCTTATGGAGGAAATCGTGAGTTGATGCCCTTATTACAGCTTATAGCTGCAAATTTATCTGGCGTCGATTTATTACATTTTCATACTGGTTTTGATGATGAAGGCTACCTCTCTGCACTGAAAACTTTTGATAAATTTTTCTCACAAGATACAAGCATTTCAACCAATGAGTTTATAAGTTATATATTAGAGTCAAACTACCAATGGGGCGTTAGCGATGGTAATTAATTTTTTTGGGAGCTTTTTCACTAAAGTCAGAGTAAAATAAACGTCTAATGATAAGGTTTATAGATGGCTAAAGGCTTTAAAACAGGCGGTAGAACCAAAGGCACACCTAACAGGGATAAGCAGGCTCTCAGAGAGCGTTTATCCTCGTTATATCCTGACTATGACCCCATTCTAGCAATGGTAGAGATGGCCAATGACGAAGCCCTAGAGCCTTCTATGAGATTAGATTGCCATAAGACAATAGCGAACTATATTCACCCTAAAATGCGTTCTATCGAACACATCATCGAAGACGAACCACAACCCATCAGCATTACAATCGTTAAACCAGAATCCACAACTGAACCTCGAATCACATTAGGTTCGTAGATTAAGAAAAAGTCTAAATAATAAGGGTAGGTTGCTACTTATTTGCTACTTATTTTTATTCGCTTCCAAAACAAAAAAAGGCTGCCTCTGGCAACCTCTTAATATATAAAAAAGAATATGGCTCCGCCTGCTGGGCTCGAACCAGCGACCCAATGATTAACAGTCATTTGCTCTACCAACTGAGCTAAGGCGGAACAGTGTAAATGGTTATATCTAGATGGTTTTGCGTATCAAATCAAAGCGTTTTCAACTGCTTATCCGATGCCTTAAAACAAGCTAGGGCGGCATATTAATGGCCTGTGCTTGCCTCGTCAAGTGCTGATGGTAGTTTCTTGGCCTGTATCGATAGTTACAGGAGAAAAGATCGAATATCTTGCTCTCAGCGTATTCAAAGATGACCAACTATGGCACTATACTCGGATGTTTATCTTTTTCAGGTCTTCGTTGGAATACTACTTACCATGAGCGCACAATTCACCGTCAAAGCTCCTTATGAACCGGCAGGCGACCAGCCTAAAGCGATCGAGGGTTTAGTGAACGGTATTAAGGCCGGTTTAGCCAGCCAGACCCTGCTGGGGGTGACGGGATCGGGCAAAACCTTCACCATTGCGAATGTGGTAGCTGAATTACAGCGACCTACTATTGTGATGGCGCATAATAAGACCTTGGCGGCCCAGCTTTACGGTGAATTTCGTGAGTTCTTTCCCGATAACGCGGTCGAGTATTTTGTCTCTTACTATGACTATTATCAGCCAGAGGCCTATGTCGCGGCCTCAGATACCTTTATAGAAAAAGACTCGTCTATTAACGAGCATATTGAGCAGATGCGCTTATCGGCGACCAAGGCTTTATTAGAGCGGCCTGATGCGATTGTTGTTGCAACGGTGTCGGCGATTTACGGCCTGGGTGATCCCGAGGCCTATTTGAAAATGGTCTTGCATTTACGCCGAGGCGAGCATTATACACAAAAAGACGTGTTAACGCGTTTGGCGCAGTTGCAGTACACCCGCAATGATATTGACTTTTCACGAGGTACTTTCCGGGTACGGGGCGATGTGATTGATATTTTTCCTGCCGAATCTGAGCGAGATGCTATTCGTCTTGATTTATTTGATGACGAGCTAGAATCACTCAGTCTGTTTGACCCATTAACTGGTGAGGTGCTGGCTAAACTACCGCGTTATACCATTTACCCTAAATCGCATTATGTGACGCCGCGCGATAAAATTTTGAAAGCGGTCGATGCCATAGAAGTCGAATTGAACGATCGTCTCGATCAACTCAAAGAACAAAATAAACTTGTTGAAGAGCAGCGGCTTTCACAGCGCACCCAATACGACCTTGAGCTGATTCGTGAGTTAGGCTTTTGCACGGGCATCGAAAATTACTCTCGGCACTTATCGGGTCGTAATGAAGGCGAGCCACCACCGACCTTATTCGATTATTTACCGCATAACGCCTTAGTGGTGGTTGATGAATCACATGTGACGATTCCACAAATTGGTGCTATGTACAAAGGCGATCGTTCGCGTAAAGAAAATTTAGTGCAATACGGTTTTCGCTTACCCTCGGCATTAGATAACCGGCCGTTGCGTTTTGAAGAATGGGAAAATCTTGTTCCGCAATGTATTTTTGTCTCGGCAACGCCTAGTCGCTATGAAGCTGAAAAAGCAGGGGCGGTGGTTGAGCAGGTGGTTAGGCCAACTGGCTTACTTGATCCAATGATAGAGGTTCGCCCGGCGACCACGCAGATAGATGATCTGTTGTCAGAAATTAAATTGCGTACCGTTAAAGGCGAGCGGGTGTTGGTGACCACTCTTACCAAGCGTATGTCCGAAGACTTAACGGAATACTTTGAAGAACAACGTATCAAAGTACGGTACTTGCATTCTGACATCGATACGGTTGAAAGGGTTGAAATTATTCGTGACCTTCGACTTGGAAAATTTGATGTGTTGGTCGGTATTAATTTATTACGAGAAGGTTTGGATATTCCCGAGGTTTCGCTAGTCGCCATATTAGATGCTGACAAAGAGGGTTTTTTACGTTCTGAAACCTCACTGATTCAAACCATTGGCCGTGCGGCCAGAAACTTAGAAGGCAAGGCGATTTTATATGCCGACAAAATTACCGGTTCGATGCGGCGCGCAATCGACGAAACTGAGCGACGTCGAGGAATACAACAGACATTTAACCAAGAAAATGGCATCGAACCCGCCAGTATCAAAAAAGAAGTGACCGATATCATGGACGGCGCATATGCAGGTTCGGCAAGAGCGAAAGGGCGGCCAGGTCGGCAAGTGGCTGAACCTACCATCGCATCGTATGCTGACGGCTGCGAAGAGCTGTCACCTAAAGAATTAGCCAAAAAAATAAAAGCTTTAGAAGAAAAGATGTTCAAGCATTCGCGTGATTTAGAGTTTGAAGAGGCTGCTTTTGTTCGGGATCAACTCACCCAATTAAAGAATCAAGCTTTTGTCGGTTAAGATCAACTCAACGAAGGATCGCACGGTTTGCAGTTGTCGTCAGTATCCGTATAATGGCCCTCCGTAAAAGCACCGCCTTTGCAAAATACGACCGTAGCTCAGTTGGTTAGAGCACCACCTTGACATGGTGGGGGTCGGTGGTTCGAATCCACTCGGTCGTACCAAACACTGTTGATATATATACGGTTTTTATTATTTCTCTTTTCCACTTTCCTTTTGGAGGCCATTGAATACCTAACGCCTTTAATTGTTTTTTAGCCCACCCTTTTTTCTTTGTACTGTGATACATCAATCAGCCAAATCGTTTTATTAGAAGGAAAAAATGTCTTACTCGCCTAATTTTTTTGAGAATCAATTCCGTTGCCCAACAAAACATTATGAAATTAAGGTAGCTGGTAAGAGGCTTCTATATGCATATATTAGAAAAAATGCTTGCACATCTTTCAAAGGATTGATCAATAGGAAATTGCATCCTAGGTTTGTTGTTAAACAAATTATCCTTGGCAACAGGAAGGGTCGTTATGATATTGGCGGTAATATGAAATACTATTCCGTCAAAAATAATGCCCAGTTTAAAATAGATACTTATGATGAAATCATTTTCGTTCATCGTGACCCTGTTTCTCGATTTATATCTGTTTTCACAAATAAATTTATTGATAATGTCGGTGCAGAAGGAATAAAAAATAATTTTGAAACACTAATGAATATATCATTTGAAGAGGCAACTTTTAATGATTTTATGAATTATTCTAAAAATGAATTCTCCGAGCTTGATTGTCATATGTGGCCACAAAAATCTCATTTATGGGACATTGATTATAGTTTGCCAATTCCTATTGATGATCTAGCTAGCGTTATGTCAAATAGTATCGGGAAAAATATTGCGGAAAAATGGTTCGGTAGGAAGATAAATTTTTCTCGTAGTGATGGAAAAGAGGTTTTGGGATATTTGGATAGAAGGACTGTAAGAGAGCTAAGAAAGTTACAAAGAAAAGGATATTCTATCCAAAAAAATAATTTCATGATTCATGGTCTGGAAAATTTTATTCAAGATCGATATGAAATGGATTTCCATATGATCGCAGCATCAGGAAATGGTTGATACCTTCGCTATATTTTAAACTACCTAACAATTAGTTATAATAAATATCTTGCTTGCCCCAATAATTTTATCAGCTAAATTTTTAGCTTTTTTATTCTTCAAAATCTAAGATGTGCTTTATGGTATATTTCTTTTCTCGATTCCAATTATTGGTGCGATAATGCCGCTATGGATCCATTTACCCAAGGAGCTTTAGGCGCAAGTCTGCCTCAGGCGCTTACTAGAAATAACAAACAACTAGGTGTTGTAGGGCTCTTTGGTTTATTGGGTGGTATGTCACCAGATCTTGATGTTTTGATTCGATCAAATGCCGATCCATTGCTATTCCTCGAATACCATCGCCAGTTTACTCACTCGCTATTTTTTATTCCCTTTGGCGGTATGATGGTTGGCGTATTATTGTATTACTTGCTGGGTAAGCGGCTTGGGCTCACGTTGTTGGCAAGTTGCGCCTATACCACGTTGGGCTACGCAACCCATGCATTGCTCGATGCCTGTACCAGTTATGGAACCCTGTTGCTGTGGCCATTCAGTAGCGAGCGCTTTGCCTGGAATACGATATCGGTTATTGATCCCTTATACACCTTACCGCTGCTGGTGGGGGTATTAATGGCAGGCATAAAAAAACAAGCGCGCTTTGCTCAAATAGCGTTGGTCTGGGCGCTGGTTTATCCGCTGGTCGGCTCCATGCAGCGTGACCGAGCGGTAACCGCAGGTTGGGAGCTGGCCATATCGCGTGGTCATCAGCCGGTCAGACTTGAAGCCAAGCCCAGCTTTGGCAATATCGTGCTTTGGAAAACAGTCTATGAAACTGACCACTACTACTATGTTGATAGTGTACACGTTGCAGGTCAGTTTAAGCACTACTCGGGCGAAAAGGCAAAAAAATTGGATATCGCGCAAGATTTCAGTTGGCTAAATTTAGACTCACAGCAGGCTCGAGATATCGAACGCTTTCGTTGGTTTTCTAATGACTATATTGCCTTAGATCCAAGCAATGCGCAGCGTATTATCGACGTTCGCTATTCGCTGGTACCGAATGAAATTACCTCGTTGTGGGGAATACAGTTATCGTCAGCGGCGGAAGCGGATTCGCATGTCACCTACACAACCGCTCGCCAGCTTAGTGATCAACAACGTGAGGCATTTGTTCGTCAACTGTTGGGTCGCTAAGCTTGGTTAGGTGACACACTCGTTTTATTCAAAACGCACTAACAGTAATTTTTGTTGCGTGTTGTTACCTAATTTCAGTTCCTTTTTTTTTGAACTTCTACTTATAATGGTTTTAAACAGCCGTCTGTTGACCAATAAAAAGGTTACCTTATGCTAAAATTATTGTCTTTGGTTGCTTTTATTACCGTGCTTCTTTTTGGCTGTGTGTCACCGCCTGAGCCGTCTGTCGAATCCTTGCGTGATGCAGCCGATTTCCCTATTGGCTCATCGATAAGGCCCAATGATCTTTATAAAGACCCGCAAGCGCTTCGTCTGCAACAGCATCATTTTGATAGCTTAACAACAGGCCTTGATATGAAAATGAACAAGGTGATGCCTGAGGAAGGGCGCTATAACTGGGACCGCATTGACAAGATATTGGCTTACACGCAAGAGCATGATCAGCGGTTATTCGGTCATAATTTAATTTGGCACTCATCGACACCGCAGTGGTTAGTGGATAAGGCGCGGAAAAATCCTGAATGGCTCGATGGTTTTATGCGTGAGTATATTCATACTTATGTCGGCCGATACAAAAGCTTGGTAGATGGTTGGGATGTGGTGAATGAAGGCTTAGTCACGAAGGGAGCAGGTTTTAGATAAGATACTATTTGGTATCAAACGTTAGGCGTTGGCTACATTGAAAAAGCGTTCCGCTATGCCCATGAATCGGATCCTGAAGCGATATTGTTTTACAACGATTTTAATATTGAGCGCGATCTTGAAAAATTCAATACCATGATGACCATGGTCGATGACTTTATGACTCGTGGCGTGCCTATTTCAGGGATAGGTTTTCAAATGCTTATCCGTATGGACATACCTAACGAGGTAATTGCCGAGACCTTAAGACGTGCCGCGGCGACCGGTTTGCAAATTCATTTATCCGAAGTGGATATTATTTTTAATACCCATGATGACAGCCGTGGCGGCGGCATTCAACGTCATGACGCAGTCACCGATGAGATGTTGCAGGCGCAGCGGGTTAAGTATCGACAGTTGGTTGAGATGTACCGAAACATTGTGCCGAAAGAGCAGCAGTATGGCATTACCTTTTGGGGCTTTAATGATCGCGATACGTGGATAAGACGATTTTTTAAAATGCAGGATTGGCCCTGTATTTACGATGATGATTTAAAACCTAAACCCGCTTTCTATGGTTTTTTAGAAGATCTACGATAATGTTGATCAAGCGATATTGTTAATTTGCTAATCACTTTTTATTGGCCTATCTATTGCTTTATATACCAAATCGGTGAGGTCCAAGCCCGTTCTTGAATGGTTTTGGGAATCGTCGGATTGCTGCAAGCCAAGGGTTGTTCGTCTGCAGGTAAAGACAGGCAATCATAGGTACTCCAGCGACAGCTTGGATTTTCGACCACTCGTCCGTAATAAACCGCGTTTAATTCAGGATCAAATTGCGGGTCTTCCCAGACGGCACACAGCTGGTTATAACCTGAGAGCAATGGCTCGCAGGTGTGGGTATTCACCGAGCCAACAGTCTCAGTATCTCCCGCAACATCATAAACATGTTCATTGAGCCGACCTTGATCATCGACCCAGCCTTTAATAATTTGCAACTTCTGTAAATTAGAGGCGTCCTTGATGGGATCTTTTTGCGCGCTAATTAACAATCGTGGGTGGTTATTATTGATATTGTTTTTAGCCAATAACTTGCCGCCCATAGGTACACCCTTGGCGTAGGCTGTGCGAATCATGTCAGCAGAGCCGCAGATAGACGAACTATAGTCCCAGCCTGCAAATAAGCGAGGCTTAATGCGTGGGCCGCTCGTACCAAAGGTTTCCTTACGTCGCATGGCACTAAATAGAGATGGCCGCGAATTTTCTTCAGCCCAAATGCCGGCTAAGCCACCGGGGTTGTAGCGCGTGCTATCGCCCTTGGCGACACCGGGTACAATTTTGGGGCCGCCGAGTCGGTTTGAGGCTTTTCGATCCATGCCCGTCGAGCCTACAAAGGCATTTTCACGCACCGCGCCTGAGGCGCCTGTATGATTATCAGTGGCCGCAATGATGCCAAATTCAAAGGGGTTTACTCCAAAGCTTTCAGCCTCTTTTAGGCCTTGTGTTAACGCGGTCCTGACATAGCTATTACGTGAGATACAGCCTTGGAGTGACATGCCGCCTCGACCTATTTCATCGCCGCAATCAACGTTTGGCTCTTGGGGCTCGCGCAGTTTTTCAAAATCGCATAATTCATCGTAGCCACCGACCACATTACTCAAGCCATTGCGGCATTCAGAATCGCCTTTAACCTGCATGATCTCTACGAGCGGTTCGACTTCTTGGCGTAACCGTGATAACCGTTGTCGCTCTCTGTCGTCAATACCCTCGACGGCCGAGTAAGGGTAAAACATTCTGCCGCTGCTCCAATTACTATTATGGGGGATCGAAATCGCGTCGCAGTCGGTTCCTGAATCAATGCAGTAATCTTTTAGCCACTGCCAAAGCTTTTCAGGTTGCGTTTGGTCTTTAGAACTTAGTGGTACTGGCGGTACGGTGCCATTGGCAAAAATGATATTACGGTGCAGATTGGCTTGTTCTGCCGCCAGGCTGTATTCATAGGCGACAAAGCTGGTAAAGCGGCAATCTGAAGAGCGGTCATAGGCCAGTTCTGCGGCTCGTTGCTCTTCATTCCATTGATTAATTGCTGCTGTAATGCAGCGATGACCGTCTTGTCCGCAAATTTTTTCAGAGCGATTATTGCTAAAAATGACTAAGGCCATCATACGCATCAAAGGTTGCATTACTTCTGATACGGGCAACCTAATATCACCACGATAGACTTTACAGATTGCTTGATCGTAAGCGGGATTATTATCGGTTAAACAGAGATGGGTCTCACCAAAGTTTTCGGCATGGTCTGTGATAGCGGCGAAGTCGAGTGGGCGTCGTAATTGCACGACGGGGATATGGTTGGTGTTACTGTTGTCTGACTTTAATCGAATCGATAAGGGTTCACCTTTGGCAAATCGATAAGCGTCTATTGGTGAGGCAACATTACCAAAAGAACTTGAATCGTGCGAAATGGCCGTATGAATATGCAATTCACCAAAATATGCGTTTCGCTCTTTATTATTGTCATCGCAGTCTTCACGACCACTAACGGTGAAATTAGGTTTCACGGGTTGCTGAGTAAAATAGCGTGCATCGAAATCGGCGGTAGATCCAACTGTGGCCAGTTGTGACTGAAGCCAAAAATATAATCCCATTAATGTAATGACAACACCAGTAACCAGATAAGCGGTGATTCTTAAGCCAGTTTTTAGCATGCTAATCATCCTTTGTTGAGTGAGTTGTTATGAGCCTTATTACCTATAGCAATGCTCGGTTATCCTCGGCATTCTAACTATCATCACAAACAATGAGTTTTTTTCTAGTAAGGTGAAATGATTGCAATTAAAGCGATGACTTACTAGTAAAGACCTCCATAGTGATTAACTTTATGCTTAGATAGCATGTCGATTTACCTTGGTTAAGTCTCCGTTGATATGAGGCAATGACAACAGTTTCTTATCCATCACACGAAACCATAATGGTGGGCAGTAAGCGAGCATGTACATGCCGTGATAGCCGATGGGCATTTGGGGGATATGTTCAAAATTACGCAAACTTTGGTAGCGTCTTGTTGGATTGGCATGGTGATCAGAGTGACGTTGAATATGGAAAAATTGTACGTTGCTAATAATAAAGTTGGCGTTCCAAGAGTGATGGGGTTGGCATTTTTCATAGCGACCATTTGGTAGCTTTTCCCGTAGTAAGCCATAATGCTCTATGTAATTGGCCGAGGTTAAAATAAACCAGGCCCAGATGTTATGAATAATTAAGAAAGGCAGCATAATCCAGCCGAAAACATAAATAAGAATGCCCTGTAATAAAGCGCTTAGCGCATACGATTGCAGTAAATCATTTTCAACTGACCAAAAAGATTGCCCCTTGTTAGCGAGTCGTTGCTTTTCTAATTTAAAGCCGCGTATAAAAGCGCCTGGTATTTCTCGGCAGGCGAAAGCGTAGATTGATTCGCCCATACGAGCACTGGCGGGGTCTTCGGGCGTGGCTACCCAGATATGATGACCGCGATTATGCTCGATACCAAAATGACCGTATGCTGGCACGGCTAATAGTATTTTAGCCAGCCATTTTTCGAGTGCGGTATTTTTGTGTCCCAATTCATGAGCTGTGCTAATACCGATACCACTGTATGCGCCCGCAGTGAGCGCTAGAGCAAACACAATAATGGCTGATAGTGTTTCTGTACCGACAACCCACGCAATGGCAATGAGCACAAAAAAATGCAGAGGCACTGTGGCGATGGTTAACCATCGATAATAGTTATCGCTTTCAAGTTGCGGGACTATTGCTTCAGGTGGATTGTTTTCGTCTTCACCGACGATGAGATCAACGATTGGAATGACGCCATAGAGTACCAGTAAGGGCATCGCAAGCAGCCAACCTTGATGAGTTTGAAAATAAAGGGCGATAGCGCCGAGAGGAATGACTGGGAGAATAATACTCATCAGCCATAAGTAACGTTTGTGGTCGACGTATTCGATCAGCCCTTTTTCAAGATGATTTAGTGTGTATTTGACCATGCCTCAAAAGCTCCTCTCTGATTTAAATTCATTTTAGGGTGGAATTGGCGATCTTAGTGGGTCATATACCGTCTTAATACGAGTTAATTGCAGTCTATAAGGGTGTCTAATACAATCAATCAAGTTATGTTAGCGGTGATAGGGAAGGGTTTTAAGTTAATAAAAGAGGATTACTATGCACCAATTTGTGCTGCCTATTTTGATCGATTTACTCTCTGAAACGGGCTTTGACGAGGATCAATTAATGACGGGTTCGGGCTTCGAGTCGCTTGACGCTGCGATGAATGCATCACTCTCGCCTTTTCAGGTCGATAATCTTTGTGGTAATGCCATTAAATTAAGTCACGATCCTGCCTTGGGTTTAAAGGCTGGTGGCAAGTTAGATATGATGTCTCTGGGTATTTTGGGCTACGCATTGATGAGTTGCGCCTCAGTGGGAGACAGTCTACGGGTGTTAATGCGTTACATTAAAATGCTACTGCCTAGCGCTCAAGTGAATTTAGTGCCAAGCAAAGAAAAGCTTGAGTTGGTCGGCAAAGCGCCTGAGTTGCCGTTATTGCTCGAGCGGTTTTATATCGATGCATTGTTTTCAGGTATTGCGCATAATTTATATACGCTAACGGATAAGATGTCTTTTAATATTCAGCTTGATCTACCTTACGAAAGGCCCCATCAACTGGCTATGTACCACCATATTTTTGGCGAGCAGATTCGTTTTGATGCTTCCCGTTATGCGCTGACTTTTGATAAGCCTACCTTAGCAATGAGCTTGTCAAGTGCGAATCCTGTGGCACAGGAAATTTTTCGTCGCGAGTGTGATCGTCTAATGAGTAGCGAGACACATCTTGGCATTGTTAGTGAGCGAGTCAAACAAACCTTATTATCGGCTCGATTAGATTTTCCTAATTGCAAAACAATGGCGGCATATCTGCACATGAGTGAAAGTACTTTGCAAAGACGTTTAGCCAAAGAGGGAACAAGGTATCAACGGCTATTGGATCAAGTACGGTATACCTTGGCTCGTGAATACCTTCAACAGACAACTTTGCCAGTTGCGGAAATTGCTCTGTTGCTGGGCTACAGTGACGCGGCTAATTTTAGACGTTCATTCAAGCGTTGGTCGGGCATCACACCCGCACAGTTAAGGGTATAAGCGTTCGTCTGGCGAAAAATGCCTGATGAGACTGTAACGGCTGTTGTAATAGGATTAGCGGAATCGTTTTAGATAAGCAATTAAATCAGCCCGTTGCTGTGGGTCTGTAACGCCCAAACTCATCATCGTGGTTTCTGGAAACATGGCCTCGACATTTGCTAACCAGGCAAACAGTAACTCTTCTGTCCATACGAACTGCGCGGCTTTAAACGTTTCAGAATAATCATCGAAACCAACTTGCTTGCCAGCTACCTTGCCAAAGATGGCATGTAGATTGGGGCCGTTATGATGGCCAATAATTTTTTCAGGGTAATGACAGGTGCGGCATTGGGCAAAGACTAAGCGACCTTTTTCAGCGTCACCGGTGAACTCGCTTAAAGATTCAGCTCGCGTATTGAACGCTAACATTAGAGCTACCGTTACAGAAAGCGCAGCAGTTTTTGTGGTGAAAAACATCCAATATAAAATGGTCTTCATCGGCATTATCCTCGTCTTAGCCCTTGTTAGTTGCTGCGTGTTGGCCGGCTTGACGACCGAAGAAAGTACAGTCTCCCACTGAAATCCCGCTCGCTATATAAGGCGAAGTGGGTAGGCCTGAGGTGTTTCTGCCTGCGGCATATAATCCATTTATGACTTCGCCCCATACATTTATTACCTGTGAATTAACATTAGTCTGTAATCCACCAAAGGTATGAGAGCTGTACATGGTTTTGTCTACTGACAGGTCATAGACTTTAAAGGGTGGTTTAACAATTGGTGAGAGGTACTTTTTAGATTTGTGGAACATTGGGTCTACGCCATTTTTGGCATGTTCGTTGTAATAATTAACGCTCATTTGTAGACTACCAATCGGAAAGCCGGCTTTCTGCTCGAGCTCTTTTATGGTATTTGCCTCAGCCACTAACGGTTGGTTATCATCGCCTTGAGGGCGATCGCTATCTTTATCGCAAATAAAATAAGCAATGCCGTCTTGCTTATAGGTGACAATATTGCCCATTACCGCATGATAGCCCTCTTCAGAGGTTAAGCGTTGGCCCATTTGATTGACTGCAATGCCTGCAATAGTATTTTCTGGTGGGTAAATAGGGCCGATAGCAAAGCCTTGGTCCATTCTTAATGCTGCTGCACCTGCACCCATACCCATTTGAATGCCTATCCCTAAATCACCGGCATTGGCCCATGGCACCGAACAGTCATAAAGTTCAGGTGCGTAGAGTTTGACCATTTCGCGATTATGGATAAATCCGCCGCAAGCTAGCACAATACCGCGTTTGGCTTTGATGGCAGCACGCTCGCCTTTAATATCAACGAGCATGCCCGTAACTCGGCCATCCGATTCAACTACTAAGCGTTCACCACAGACGCGCTTCTGGGTTTTTACACCGAGTTTTTTGGCCGAGGCTAATAATGAGCGCATCAATCGCTTACCACCTTGATGGCCTTTTTCCCAGGGTACGTGACCGCGAGGTGCTGGTTTGCATTCGTCTCGCCATGGCCATGCTTCTTCACTGCCCGAGTAATACAGTGAAGCTTCGTCGAAGCCAAGCCCTTTGCCGTTACTAAAACGTTTATTGTAAGGTACGCCGTTATCGACCAACCAATCAAAGTGAGCAACGCTTTGTTCACAGTAGCGTTGAATTTTATCGAGGTGGGGGTGCTTGCGACCTGAATGAGCGATGTAGTGGTACATAGATTCCACGCTGTCAGAAAACCCCAAGGCTTTCTGTAATTTGGTCCCGCCTCCCGCATAAATTACACCGCCAGACAAAGCGGATGAACCGCCCAGTTTGTTGAGTTTTTCAACGACTAATACGTCGGCGCCGCCTCGACGAGCATCAATGGCGGCAGAAATTCCCGCCGCGCCTGAACCGGCGACTAACACGTCGGTCACGATGTCCCATTTTTTTATCTCTTGACTGTCGGCAGCAACCCGGGTACCCGCAGAACTGTGTTGGCTTAACGCAATGCCAGCCGCACTAGTGGCAAGCGAAGCCAGTAAGGTACGTCGATCGATGGTTTTCTCTGACATAATAGCTATCCGTTTTATTATAATGTAGATGATTGCTTCATTAGGCAAGCCATAATAGATTTTACTTGGCTGAGAGTCATATATTCTTAACATGTGGATAGAATATATGGCTTACTGTATTCAATGGCGAGCGCACTGAATACGAACAGAGCATAAGGTGATTTTAGGGTAAAAAAAAGCCTGCATTGAGCAGGCTTTTGATATATCTGATGGATTATTCTGTCAAACGATCTTTAATGATCATAATGATCACCGCTAAAGCGCCGGCATTAAAGATCGTGCTGACATTCGCCATAATATTGCTAACATACTCACCGACAACAGGAATCTGGCCTACAGCACTTGATACAGCCGCTAAAACCAGAGTGAGTACTAAAAAGTCAGTTCGACGATCGGCATCAACAGCCATTCCGCCTAAAACTAAACCAATAATGGCCATGATTAGAGCAGCTTCAGGAATAGCAACCAAGGCCCCAATCACGGCGACTGCTATAGTTACGATGCGAACAATTTGTACTGTATTCATAATTAGCTCCATCAAGTTTTTTGATAAATGATAAATTAATCGGTTACAAACAAACTACTTGCCCTCTAAAAAATGCCACAGCAATTAAAATCTGCTTTGATTCTTTTGTATATAATTAAAGGTTTATGACTAAAATGCACCAAAATAGAAAATTTTTAATCAATATTGATTTTTTGGTGCACTAATCACGCTTATGGGTTGAATATGCACTGTTACGAACTGGCAACAGTTCGGGGCTTTTCTGGGTTTTTGTGGGATCATGGCCGTGTTGCAAATGGCCAAGTAAGTTTACTTGGATGGGAATAATTATGATTAAGAGCACGAGTTATGACAGAAGAAGTGAAACCTTTTACGGCTAAGCAAGAAAAGTT
>JAYYUJ010000025.1:0-48095 GCA_036344075.1 Pseudomonadota bacterium | reverse complement strand
CAAGGCCATCCCTTAAGGGTCGGAAGGCAACGCCACAATCAATTAATATTCGCGCGTGGCTTGATTCAACAATTAACGCATTACCACGACTACCACTGCCTAAAGAAGAAAATCGCATAATCTAGCAAGTCATAACCGAATGAATTAAGATAATTTTTTCTGAACACGGCGAAGAATTAACGCTTGTTCTTTAATATCCAGTGACGAACCGGTCTGACTTTTCACTTGAATAATTAAATTACTACCGTTTTGTCGCGCACTAAACACTAGAGTCTCAGCAGCGGTTACCTCCTCATCTTTAGAGCGACTAAAAAGCCGTGAAATAAAGCCTTTTTCTTTTTTTACTAAGGCTGAGCCATTTGATCTGGCTAAATAGAACCCGCGACTTCGATTAAGATCGCTGATATCAAAATTTGCTTTCTTAAGCGCTAGGCCAAGCGATGCCCAAGCTCGATCAAATGGCAGCGACAAACTCAAATAAGGCTCACTGCTATTATCGTAAAGCAGTTTCACCTTACTCGCAGAACCAATACCCTGAGCTAACAGTGAATAAGACGCCCGATTCGGCGAGTCAGCTAAATGTTCGGCCAACAAATTAATCATATTATCTTCACGCTTGCTATCGCTCGAAGCATTGCCCCAAGAAGATGGAATAGTTGAACTGGTAGTAGCAGTCGTAGCTTGCTGGGTAATCTCAATTTCGGTGGTCGCTTTTTGCACTCCTGGTTTGAGAGAAAAACGATAACGCTCTCGCGAACCTTCGAGCCCTGATTGATATACGTTAGCACTTGATGTGCGATTGGAATTAGACTGAATAACATTAAACGATGAAAAGCTCGATTCAACCTCGTCAGACCTAATATTTTTTAGCCAATCAGTTTCAATAACACCTTGATTCCCGTTCGAAACGACAACAGGAATCTGGTTAGAGGCTAAAAAATTCGCGACCAATGGCCAAACTTGACCGGACGATGCGTTAACTAAAATCCATTGTCGTTGATTAAACTTTTGGACTTTGACGCTACCCTTTTGCTCAGCCGAATCTAAGGACTGAACCCTGGGTACTTCAAATTCAGATGAGGGCAATTGTAATGTACTAATATTAGGAATAGGATACTGATCATGAATAGCCGGTAATTCTATGCCGTCAGGCAAAACCAAATCACGACTTTCTTCTACCGATAAATAGTCATAGGCACGGGAGGGGAAAAGACCTTCATCACCAAACAGCCAACTGCAACCGGGTAATAGCAAAAGCGCGCAAGCAATAATGAGTAAAGTTTTTATGCGAGCAATAAATTTGATGCTTAAAGAAATGAAAACTATCATTACAGATATTCCAATGGCTGACTAAAATCGGCTAATTGCTTGCTTGCATGTCTGCATTAACACCTGCCACCTCAAGCGCTGCCTCGATGCGTTGATGGTAAAGCTCAGCAAGCGGAGTTAACGGCAATCGTATGCCTAAGCCTATTAATCCCATTGATGACAAGGCCCACTTGACAGGTATAGGATTTGCCTCAACAAACAAATCATTATTTAAAGGCATTAATAGATCATTTAGCCGTCTAACCTCTTGCTGCTGTTCTTCCGTTGACGCAGACATAGCTAGAGCACAAAGACGTGACATTGCCTGTGGTGCAACATTCGCTGTAACCGACACATTCCCCATACCCCCTTGTAATAAAAATTCGATAGCGGTTGCATCATCACCCGAATAAACCGCAATTTTATCACCGCAAATTTTCAACAACTCCAACCCTCTAGAAAGCTGCCCTGTAGCATCTTTAATACCGATAATATTGGGAATATCAGCGAGTCTAGCGGTGGTCTCAGGTAGCATATCGACAGCCGTTCGACCGGGAACGTTATACAAAATGTTTGGCAGATCAACCGCCTCAGCAATGGCCTTGTGATGCAGATATAAACCTTCTTGGCTGGGTTTGTTGTAATATGGGGTCACGCTCAAGCACGCATCGGCACCTAGGCGCTTAGCCGCCTCAGTCAACTCAATTGCCTCAGTTGTTGAATTGGCACCCGTACCCGCTATAACCGGTAATCGACCGGCAGCCTTTTCTACCACAACTTTAATCACCGCCTGATGCTCATCAACATTTAAAGTCGCTGATTCACCGGTTGTTCCAACAGCAACGATGGCATTCGTTTTGGCAACGATATGCCATTCAACCAGACGCTGTAAAGCAGGAAAGTCAATCTCTCCAGTGTCTAACATAGGCGTTACCAAAGCCACAATACTGCCCGAAATCACCAATCCACCGTCCTCTTATATCACTTATCTACCGAGACTGCTAAAATGAGCCTGTCGGAAAAAATATAAGGTTATGTTACTGAGGCAATCCTATTAACACAAGGTATAGAAGCCCATAATAGGACTTTATTGTGCATTAAAGCCACTATAGCTAGTTTGATCCCGCTGGATGACAGAACAGTGAAAAAGACAGAAACCTATTAGCCCAACATTCGGTAAATAGGTCTAAGCAAACAGATGATTAGAGACACGATGATGCGACAGAAGACTCTCAGGTTTATCTCCATTGCCTTGACAAGCATGGTGTCTACGTTTTTTTATCCCACTTTATTGATTGCCGAGACTGCCCACGAAAAAAACTGGCGCACAATGGATTTCAACCAATCTGATCACAACTATCTCGCGCTTAGCCGGCAGCGACTCACCCAACACACCCAAACATTTTTTGGTACTCAATTTCATGGCACGCGCGCGCACGATATACCGCTACTGCAACGGCTATTAGATGAAAAAAAAATTACTGCAGATCAACGGCAATTACTGCAGGATATGGGCGTGATTTTAGCCGATGTCATACTGCGCGAATTCAATGTAAAATGGGTGGTTTATCATGACCAGCATGGCCGCTCGAGGGCACTCCAGCTCAAACACAGCGACTACTTTTTCTTTCCAATAACCATGATTTCGAGACGGGCAGAAACCGGTCTCGCGGTGGATATTGAGGCACTCTATCAGCAAGTCGCTCAAAAAATTGCTGACCATTATCAAAGCCAGCGCTACGACTAACTAATCCTACTCAAATACGATTTTCGAAAGTGCCTATGGCGCTACTTGTTTAAATTTAGCTTATGCTTTTCTTGTTGCGTCTTCTAAAAAGACTAATCAATCATCAAGAGAATAAGAAAAAATCAGGCCGTGAAATACCGACTAATTGTATCGACTACACAAGCTGGTCTATCAACGCCTTGAATTTCAACCGTCACGCGAACTACTGATTGTATTGCACCTTTTATTTCTTCAACTGCCAGCAATACACCACTTCCCCTTAAACTCGAATTAACTGGGACAGCGGCTGGAAATCGTGTTTTATCCATTCCAACATTCACCGCATGGGTAAATCCTTGTACTTCAATGATCTGTGGCAAAAACAAATTAACCAATGACAAAGTTAAATAGCCGTGCGCAATACATGTGCCAAAAGGCCCATCTTTAGCTCGCTCAGGATCAACATGAATCCATTGATGATCTCCAGTTGCATCGGCAAATTGATTAATTCGATCCTGAGTAACTGTCAACCAATCGCTGTAATCTAATTGCTGACCAATCGCATCAAGCAGATCGTTAGGTTGTTTAAATATTGTTGTCATGCTTTCCTCTTATGGATGTAGAAATATCTAGATCTATTATGCTTCATTTATCGTAACATAACTTAATATTGCCAAATGAAATTGGCCTCAAACTCTAATTGCTAACCTTTAATTAATGTAGTGGGATCTATTTGATATGATTCTAACAATTAAACCTAAGTAAATTCTGCTAGTTTTGTTTATTTCGTCATAACATGACATTGAAGAAATAAACATCATCCTTACATAGATAAAAATTAATCTTTGAACTGAGAAATAAATATCGAATGTCGATTCTAGATAAGCAGGCACAAAAAAATTCACAACCTGTATTCATTGTTTTTATTGCGATTATAATCGCAATGTTGCTATTTATTAATAGATCCGAGCAAGACAAGCAAAGTTTACCAGAGACCCCAATTAGCCTAGAAGCTTATTCGGTTTACAGTGAAACAGTTGCGATGTCGATCCAATCCCAGGGCATGGTTCAACCAAGTACTGAAACACTATTAGTAGCTGAAGTCCAAGGACGAATTACAGAAGTCGGTGAAGATTTTGTTGCAGGTGGAAAAATCTCTAAAGGTGATACATTACTGAAAATAGACGATCTTGCTTATCGGACCGCTGTTGTTAGAGCTAAAGCCGCTCTTGCCCAAGCTGAGACTGCACTTGCTGAAGAACAAGGTCGCGCAGAAGTCGCTTTTCAAGATTGGTCAAGGCACAATAAAAATAGCAACCGATCAGAAGAAGCCAAGAGCTTAGCATTACGTGAACCTCAAATCAAAGAGTCCATTGCTAAGCTAAATGCTGCAAAAGCAGATCTGGAGCATGCACTAGAACAATTAAAAAGAACGAATGTTCTTGCACCTTATGACGGCATTATAAAAAATCGTTTTGTAGATCTTGGACAGCATGTAAGTCTAGGCATGAATTTAGGTCAATGTTTTTCGACAGAAAAAGCTAAGGTCCGATTACCCATAGCGGAACACAAGTTAGATTTAATAGACTTAGAAAACAATGGCGACCTTACCTCGGAAATAATACTATCTGTTGACTTACCACAATCAAGCCATCAGTGGTCAGCTAGGCTTAGTCATTCAGAAAGAGTCATTGACGAAAGAAATCGAATGCTGTATCTGGTTGCTGAAATAATTGACCCCTACCAGCTCAAAAAATCTAACAATAATCATCCGCTACGTATCGGAACTTTTGTCAGCGCTAAAATTTTTGGGAAAAAAATTGAAGGAATTTTTCGTATTCCCCAAACCGTCCTGCAGCCAGATGATTCTGTATGGATTGTTGGTGATGATGGGAAATTACAACGCAGAGTCGTCAATATTATCATGGCTGACAGTGAATATGCCTTTATTAATAAAGGATTATATGAAGAAGATAAGATAGCTTCGGGTTATATTGAATCCTCTGTTTTAGGGAGAGAAGTAAATATAGCTCGATTAATAAGAGTTCCTCGCTTATCTCCACAAACTCTTACAGATAATAATGTTTCTCCATTAAAATCTCTGCCGGCTGATACCCATTAGGTAGTCATTATGTCACGCGAGCATTTAAGCACGGATAGTCATAGCGGAGTTATTGCATGGTTTGCACACAACCATGTTGCGGCAAATTTATTAATGATTTTTATTATCTGCATTGGCCTTCTTTCTTTGACACAAATAAGACGCGAGTTAAATCCAAACATCATTCTTGATACATTAAAAATTACAATTGAGTACCCTGGAGCTTCACCAAAAGAAGTGGAAGAAGGGCTGTCTAATAAGATTGAAGAGGCAATTAAAGACATCACTGGAATTGAGAGAATTACATCTTCAAGCATAGAGGGTCTAGCTTTAATTTATATCGACTTAATGCCTGACTATGATCCTAATGATTTATCCAACAAAATAAAAAACCGAATTGACAGCATTACTAATCTCCCCTCTGAATCAGAACGAGCTAATGTTGAGCTCCTAGAGTTAAAACTACCAGCGATTCAACTCAGTCTTCATGGTGATATTGATGAGGCTGAATTAAATAAATTGCTCAGGCAGATACGACGTGAGATTCTTGCATTACCCGATATATCTTCAGTTGACATTTTTGGCCTACGCGATTATGAAATATCGATTGAGGTAAGTGAATTATCGCTTAAAAAATACAAACTCACCCTGAGAGATGTAGCTCGAGCAATTCAACGCTCCTCTATAGATCTTGCTGGAGGGTCAATTCGTTCTGAGACTGGAGATATCCTTTTGAGGACTGAAGGCGAAGCAAGTGATAAGAGAAGTTTTGAAGCTGTCGTGTTACGTAATAATGATGATGGTAGTAAGCTTAAATTAAAAGATGTTGCTATAGTCAAAGATGGATTTGTTCAGGGCGCTGGATTAACCGTATTCGATCGTGAGTATGGGGCCGCCCTTATGGTTTATTCTGTCGGCGATCAAGATATTATCAAAACAACCTCAATCATAAAAGATTATGTCTCTGACAAAAAAAATAAATTACCCAGTAATGTACAGCTTACTGCTTGGCAGGATTTAAGTCATTATATTGAGGGTAGGATTTCTTTAATGACAAAAAATCTGGCTTTAGGTGCAAGCCTAGTTTTTATAATTCTAATGCTTTTTTTAAATTTTAATTTGGCTTTTTGGGTGATGGCTGGTCTCCCAGTTTGCTTTTTAGGAACAATCGCACTTTTACAACTAAATAGTGTCAATGTTACTTTGAATATGGTTAGCTTATTTGGCTTCATTACAGTCCTTGGCATTATGGTCGATGATGCTATCATTATTGGAGAAAGTATTGATTCATCCACCAGAACAAGTGGCAACAACCTCGATGCCATCATACGTGGAGTTAGAAGAGTAGCAATACCTGCTACTTTTGGCGTATTAACAACTGTTGCATCATTCATTCCAACATTAACTTTAGATAGTATTTATGCGCCAATGCCTGCAGCAATGGGTTGGGTTGTAGTATTCTGCTTATTATTCTCTTTAGTAGAATCTAAGTTGATTCTTCCAGCTCACATAGGTCACTCTCGAATAACACATCTACCTGCTATTCGTGGTATCAGTAAAAAAACTGATAGGCTTTCAGATGAAGCCAATCACATTCTCAAACACTTTATTGAAAACATCTATTCGCCTTTTCTATCCCAATGTATAGCTAAACGCTACACAACCTTAGCCAGCTTTACGGCGGGGTTGATAGTAACTGCAGGAATTGTTGGCAGCGGCATCGTTTTATTAGTAGTCGTGCCCGTCTCCCCCTCTGATTTTCTCAATGTACGTGTTGAAATGATTGAAGGAACGCCTGATAAGCAAACAGACGAGGCAGTTCACCAATTAATAGAATCCCTATACAAAAGCAACGAAATATATATTAAAGACAGCGGCATTGAATCAGGTTTTATCAAACATAGTTTTGCTTGGGGACGAGCCGGTGACTTTGCTGAATTCAGCGTTGAGTTAACTAAACATGAAAATAGAGATATCGATAGTTATGAGGCAGTTCAGCTTTGGCGTGAGAATACCGGACCAGTAACAGGAACGAAAAGTGTTGTTTTTTCATCCGAGGATGGTAGCCCTGATCCTATTTCATTTAACCTAATAAGTGAAAATGAGTCCGAACTTCTATCAGCAACCAAGTTACTTCAAGCAAAAATAAGTGAATATGAAGGTGTCTATGATATTGAATCGACACTCAGCAATCCTTTAGATGAAATTAGCCTATCTATAAAACCCATGGCAGAAGCACTAGGACTCAGCTTAAGTGATCTTGGCAGTCAAGTTCGAGATGCCTTTTACGGAGTAGAAGCCCAAAGAATTCAACGAAATGGCGATGAAGTCAAAGTGATGGTTCGTTACCCTAGCCAAGAAAGAAAGTCTTTAGCAGATTTGGATAATACGTATATACGTACATCTTCTGGGGATGCAGTCCCTTTTTATGCTGTTGCGGATCTCGAATCAAAAAAAAGCTACGCTTCAATAAATAAAATTAATGGCAAACTCGCGGTAAATATTTCTGCGAAGATTGATAAACGATATTACAACCCAGACGCTGTCAGCGCTCAAATTATGAAAAGTGATTTGCCGAAACTAGTAGAAACCTACCCAAGCATTCGCTTCGAAACCGATGGTGATTCTAAAGAAGCAGCAAAACTCGTCAGAGGTTTAGCGCAAGGTTTTGTTATGGCAATTATTGCTGTCTATGCATTGCTCGCAATACCGCTAAAATCTTATTATCAACCGCTTATTATTATGACTGTTATTCCTTTTAGCTTTATTGGCGCTGTGTTTGGCCACTGGTGGATGGATACTGCTTTTTCCATGATGTCATTTTTTGGCGTCATTGCGTTAACTGGAGTAGTAGTGAATGACAGCTTAATCTTGACTGACGCAGTAAATAAGCGCTTAAGCGCACAGCAAAGTATGAGTGAGGCAGTAATCGGCGCATGTAAACAGAGATTCAGACCTATACTTATCACTTCATTGACCACCTTTTTCGGCTTATTTCCGCTACTATTAGAAAATAGCCTTCAAGCTCAAGAAATGCTGCCTATGGCTATTTCTTTGGCATTTGGCATTTTATTTGCCACAGTTATTACTTTAATCTTGGTACCATGTTTGTTTATCATCTTAAATGATATTGCACCACCTAAGAAAAGACCCGAAATTGATCCAAACGACCCCGACCTAGCGCTCATATAAGTACCCATTTAGCAGGTATTTTTAGCCTTTTGAGGCGAAAAATGCTTTTATTTTTTGTATGAAATCGCTACCATGTCCGACAAATGCTCCTGGCACTGCCTTTTACAGCCGCCTTAAAGTAGCAACACCTAAACAACTACCCATACCGCTGGATTTTTGGAGTCATCGATGTCACGCACACGTCACGCAAGCGCTAACGAAGAAGAGTCAGAAATTGATTTAACCCCGATGCTCGACGTGGTGTTTATCATGTTAATATTCTTTATCGTCACCGCCTCTTTTATTAAAGAATATGGGCTCGAAATTAATCGCCCGGACGATGCACCTGAAGTCGACATTCCGACAGAAAATCAAAATGTTTTAATTAATATTAATGCCTCAAGTGAAATATTGGTTGACCAACGACGTGTCGATGTTCGTTCCGTCAGATCAGTGATTCAGCGAAAATTAGCAGAAAACCCCAAAGGTTCTGTAATTATTAGCGCGCATAGCGAAGCAAAAGCTAATACCTATGCGGCGGTTGCCGATGCCGCTCAACAAGCAAAAGAAGGAATAGGCATTACCTTAGTCGTAAAAGAAGAATAAGACTTGTAAAACATAAAAAAGTGCTAGTGGGGCTTTGTTATAGATGCATTTTATATTGTGCAGTCGCCGCTTTTGCACGCCCTCCTTTGGCCTTGATAGTTTTTGTTGCGGAAGCCTTCTGATTAAGCGCTTGCTCAGTATCATTTTGGGCAGTTTCAGCAAGCCTCCGCGCTTCCTCAGCAGCTCGATGCTTACCTAATTCTAAATCTATTAACCACTCTCTGGCTTTCAGACCGCCATTGTACTCTGACTGTTTTCCTGAGCGACTCACCACACGATGGCAAGGTAGGATAATTGGTAGGTTATTATTTTTCATAGCAGAGGCTATCGATTTGACCGCTTTTGGCTTACCAACCGCTCGAGCAATATCACTGTAACTGGCAGTTTCACCATAGGGAATACGCGCAACTGAGCTTAATATCAGTCGCTGAAATTCCGAACCTTCAGGGTTTAGACGCAAATTAAATTGCTGCCTATCGCCAGCGAAATATTCATTTAATTGGATAATCGCGGTCATAAAAAAGGCGCCATCTTTGCGCCAGTGTGTTTCGGGGAGTAACGGAGCGGGGCCTTCTTGAATATTCAGTCGAGACAGGCCTTGAAAGTCGCCAACCAACAGAATACGACCCAGAGGAGATTCGGTATAGCAATAATGTGTCGTCATTTATGTAGGCCTCATTCACAATCATCGAAACAAATCAACGTCTGCGCGTTATTAGGAATAAACCACAAATAAATCTAACATTAAAATACTATGCCTTATTGACAGACTGTTAAAGGCCTTTTTTAGCAAAAAAACGTACATTTATCTTATTTTCGAGTGTTATTAAAGACTTTTAAGCGCTTTATTCAAGCTTTGTTTTTATTTTGTCACAGCTCGTGCAGCGGTAAATCGTCACTAGCATGTCTTGCTTAACATCAAATGTAGCAGATTTATCGGTTCGCCAGTGGGAGAGCCCATGCTGACACAAACTGGATCGTTTAACCGATTAAGGCGAGCCGCCTAACCAAAATGGCCGGTTAAAATTTTAGTCATAGCAAAACTGAAGTGTAAATTTCTCGATTTATGAAAATCTTTAGGATGAGTGAAAAGTTACTTATTATGTGCTTTATGTCTAAAAATGATATTTTAACTTCTGCGGCAAGCGGATTAAGGCGCAACCATAATTAAATACCCAATCATTACCGAGCAAGCTGGTTACCTAAAAAGCTATCGAACTTACACCACTATAAGAATCGTAGATAAAACCAACATCAAATGCTGGCAGAAAAATCCCTAGCTCATAGCCACCGCATAATCAGCGATACGATCACCTAAATCAGTCAAATGTTGTTGACTTGACCCCATAGAGAATTCTATTTGTCGGAGTAATAAGCAAAATCGCCACAAGGGGTATTCACGATCAACACCGGTTCCGCCATGCAAATGCTGAGCCGTATAACTGATACGATGGCCAGTATCACCCGCCCAAATTTTTGCCATTGTCACTGCATCGTTAATGGCTCGTTGCGCATCAAGATCGGCGGGGTTATCCGATAATAAACAGGCTGCCTGTTGACTACAAAGACGGAGGCATTCAACGTCTATATAACCATCGGCAGCACGTTGAGCCACCGCCTGAAAAGAAGCAATCACAGTATTGAACTGCTTCCGCTCAGAGGTATATTTTGCAGTCATCCGTAAAGCCGCATCACTTGCGCCTGTTTGAACTGAACAATAAGCGGTAACAAGACAGTTCACTCCATACTGAATCGCATCATTAGCCGCATTGCCCTGCGCAATCACTTGCGACGATGGCACATTAACAGCGGATAAGTTCACAGCCGATTGGGGCTCTGCCGTTGTTGTGTTTTCATCCATAAAGCTCACGCCCGCCTGACCGGGCTCAACTACTACTAAAAGATTTTCTTTATCGCTTAGTTTAGCACTGACAATAATACCATCGGCATGTTGCGCATAGGGGACATAATGCTTAGTGCCCGTTAGGATGTAACCATCGTCAGCAGGCGTCGCCTGCATACTATGCGGCGTAAGATCAGAAGTGTTCATTGCCTCTGAGAATGCTACCGTCAACAAGGATTCGCCGCTTGCAACGGTAGGCAACCACTTTTGCTGTTGCGTATCACTGCCATATTTCGTTAGTACCATGGCAGCACCGGCTAAGCTGGCAACAGCAGGAACAGCGGCAACACTTCGACCCACTTCCTCTAATAGCAAGGTTAAGGAAAAATAATCAAAACCCATACCACCGTGCGCTTCATCAATTGCAATACCTAGTAGTCCAGCGCTTGCTAATTGCTGCCACAATGCACGATCAAAACGCTCGCCGCTCTCACACTGATCTAAACTTCTTAAACGTTCTTCTGTTACCTGCTCTTGAAGAATTTTATTTGCTAATTCCCGTATCTCACTTTGCGGATCGGTTAAAGAGAATTTCACCGTGCTTGCTCCTATGTAAACTACTTAATCTATCGAGTAATAATTTTGATGCCGTATTTAACTCATTCGACTACCAATTGGCATCCATAAGCCTGCAGCGGCAATGATATCTCGCTGCACTTCATTTGCACCGCCACCAAAAGTAATAATCGATGCGGTACGGTAAAGATTTTCAATCGTCGCGCCAATATTAGCGTCTTCAGAGTCACGCTTAAGCAGTGAGTGTTGGCCAATAATTTCGCCAGCTAAACGATATATTTCAACAAATAACTCAGTACCATAGACTTTTGCCGCTGAGGCATCGGCCATGTTTAATTCGTTACTATCCATTTGCCAGGCAAGCTTATAACAAATCAAACGCAGTGCCTCTAGACTTGAACGAATACGAGCAAAGTGCGTGCGAACCCAAGGTTGATCGATGACTTTACGGCCATCAAGCAGTGAAGTCGTTTGCGCCCAATCCACTAGCACATTATATTTTTGACTGAAGAAACCAACATTGACTAACGCCAGTCTTTCACGGTTCAGCTGACTCGTGATCAATTTCCAGCCCTTATTCAATTCACCTACCAGTGCATCAGCAGGTACACGGACATCTTCATAGTAAGTCGCGTTTGTTCGAACACCCCCTAAAGTATGCACTGGCGATAAACTAAAACCTTCCGCCGTTGTAGGTAAAATAAACATTGAAATGCCACGGTGCTTAGGCGCATCGGGATCAGTCCTAGCCGCCAACCAAACATAATCGGCCATATGACAAAGGCTAGTCCACATTTTTTGTCCATTGATAATCCAGTCGTCGCCGTCACGAACAGCCCGGGTTTTTAATGAGGCTAAATCAGTGCCTGCATCTGGCTCGGAATAACCGATCGCAATGTTACAGGTGCCGGCAACAATACCAGGAACCACTTCTTGCTTGATACGCTCACTGGCATGATCACGCAGCATAGGGCCCACAGATTCAGTGGTTAAGAACGGAAATGGAAAACCAGCCCTAGCGACCTCTTCAATAAACATGTATTGCTCGAGTGCTGATAAACCGCGCCCACCAAATTGTTCTGGCCAACTTAAAGCAATATAACCATCATCGCCCATTTTTTTCATTGCGGCCTGATAAAGGGGGCCGCCACCCTCGCCGGTGGTTTGATTAAGCTCTGCCACCAATTCTGGCGTCATTAACTTATCAAAATAAGCGCGAAATTCGTCGCGTAAATCACATTGTTTATCGGTTAAATGAAAATCCATAGCCTCTTACTCTTTAATTAATCACAACACTGTTTATTATTTAATATTATCGTAATTTATCCCCACTGAACCTAGTGACTTTAGCAATCAATCAACCCGAAAATGAGTCTAAATGCCAGCGATAGAAGAAAACTAAACCAAAAACAATGACAAACGTATAATCACAAGGTGAAGTTTCTTAATGTATCAAAGTTAAAACTATGCTTCCTGAAAAAAAAAAACAACCTAATCCCCAAGGTAAAGGAGTAGTACCTTTATTAGCGGCTTGGGATAGCCTGTCTCCAAGTAAGGTTGAGGTCAAATCTGCGGATCAGATACTTAGCCAATATTTTACCTCACTGCTAATATTGTCGGCAGAATTTTATTTCAAACCCGTGCCTCAACAGGACTACTACCTCTACTGGCATCTCAACCCCTCAGGATCGCCTTGGCGGCTAAGCTTAATCGAACCAGAAAAGCTAAGAACACTTTCACTTGGCGAGTTTGTTGGTTGTTGCCACCTACAGTCAGATATGACATGGACAATGACACCTAGCCCACAGTTAACGGAACAAACTAGCGTACTGAATGATTTACAAGAATTTGCCGAACGATTTCAATCCGCCAATAAAAATGGCGAGAGCTTGGAGAAACTGCTACCTTTTTTTGTTGATGAACTGCCTTTTTATCGCCGTCTCGCGGCAACCGCTTTATCTAGCTCACTCAGCCGCAGTATCACTCTTAGTAATCTGGCTGGCATTCCTAGTCGACAATGGCTCACTGAGAATTCCTGCAGTACTCGCTTTATGCTTCCTACGACATCCAAATAAAACTACGATTTTCTCCTTCATTAAGAGCTAGTAAGTACCCTTAATCGAATATTTCTCTATTATTCCATGTATGGCTATAGCAACTGAAACATTCGAATATGAATAAAAACAGTTTTGATCATGAAGTTGATGTGCTCGTTGTAGGTTCAGGCAACGGCGGCCTGACAACCGCACTATGCTCAAAAATAATGGGCGCTGATTCAGTGCTAGTGATAGAAAAAGCTAAGCAAATTGGCGGCACTAGCGCAATGTCTGGTGGCGGCATATGGATCCCTTGCAGTCGTTATTCAAAAGCACTGAATGTCGATGACAGTCTCGAACAAGCAAAAAACTACCTGAAAGCAACTATTCCATCAAATGTTTTTCGTGAAGATATGGTTGATGCCTATTTAGAAAACGGGCCCAAGATGTTGGATTTTTTGCATAATCACTCACTGGTTCGTTACCTCTCACTCGAGCATTATCCCGATTATTACAGTAATTTACCGGGCGCTCGAAACGGTCATCGCTCTCTGGAGCCTGAACCCATACTAGGCTCTGAACTAGGAAGTGACTTTAAGCATATTCAAGAAAGCGCACTGATTGTTTATAAGCGCTTTATGTTGACCCAGGTCGAAGGACAAGTTATCACAGGCGGTCTAAAAGGAAGATTTAAAGCCTTAGCAAAATTAATCTTCAAATATTACACCGACTTTCCTTGGCGATTAAAACATCGCATTAGCCGAAGGTTAACCTGCGGCATGGCAGGTATCTCTCGACTGTATCTGTCACTTCAAGCGCAACAAATTCCTATCTGGCGAGAGACAGCGCTACAAGAATTGATCACCGAAAAAATTGATGGAAAAGAAAAAGTGATCGGTGTCATTGTTGAACGCGGTGGGAAAATCATGCGTATAAAAGCAAGACAGGCTGTTATGTTAGCCGCTGGGGGTTTTGAACAAAACCAAACAATGCGAGAGCAGTACCTGCCCGCCCCGACCAATAAAGCATGGAGTGCCGGCATAAAAACGAATACCGGAGATGCTATTGTCGCTGGCCAGAGGATTGGAGCTCAAACCGCGCAAATGGACGGCGCATGGTGGTGCAGCACCGTCACCGTGCCAGGTCGAGAATACCCATTTTTAAGTATTGTCACGAAATCAATGCCCGGCACTTTTGTGGTCAATCAAACCGGTAAGCGTTACGGCAATGAATCGCAAAATTATATGTCATGGAGTATGGGACTTTTCGACCAACACAGCGATAACAATAATTGCGTACCTTCATATATGATATTCGACACAAAATTTAAAAATAAATATTCAGCGTTTCCATTGACTGGTCCCGACTGGCTATTGCCCAAGGCCTATTTTAATAGCGGCTTAATCACTAAAGCCAATAGCATTGAAAAACTCGCAGAAAAAGCCAATATCAACGTCAGTAATTTAACCTATACCGTCGAGCAATTTAACCGGTTCGCTGTCACCGGCAAAGATCTTGATTTCCAACGCGGCGATGCCGCCTATGATCGCTACTACGGTGACCCAGATGTCACCCCTAACCCATGCCTTGCAACATTAGATAAAGCCCCTTTTTACGCCATGCGAACAGATGCCGGTGATTTCGGCACACACGGTGGTCTGTTAACCAATACAAACGCACAGGTACTGGATCAAGACCATCAAGTTATTGAAGGCCTCTATGCCACCGGTAATTGCAGTGCAGCCATCTTACCAACCTATCCTGGCCCAGGCGCCACACTCGGTCCTGCCATGACTTTTGGATACCAAGCCGCAAAACACATCACTGGTTTTATTGAGCAAAAGTTATGAGCGAATTAACGTCAATCTACATCAACGGGCATGGCATTCAACTGCATGGCCTGAGCCAAGGTCATGGCCCTCTGGTGATATTTTGCCACGGCTTTCCAGGCCTAGCATACAGCTGGCGGCAGCAAATGCAGACGGTAGCCGATCAAGGCTTTCACGCCCTAGCCTTAGATATGCGGGGCTATGGCAGAAGCGATCGACCTGAACACTTTTCTGACTATCATGTTAACAATCAAATTGCCGATTTAGAGCAAGTATTGGATCAATTAGGAGAATCAAAAGCGGTTTTTGTTGGTCATGATTTTGGTGCCAATCTGGTTTGGAGCTTAGCCAGTAGAAAGCCCGAACTTGTTGCTGGTGTGGTGGGGGTCAGCGTACCATTTGGCTATGCCTTGGGAGACAATACCATTAAACCCAGTGAAATGTATGCTGGCATTGCCGCGAAGCATTTTTTTCATATGCATTATTTTCAAGCGCTAGGCCCTGCTGATCGCGAACTCAGCCAAGATAGCCGATTATTTTTAACTCGTTTATTTTGGGCGCTAAGTGCCGAAGGCGATTTACTCAATTGGACCAAGTTCCCTAGCGAGGGGACTGGCTATCTTGATGTATTGGCTGAGCCTGATTATCCCCTACCCTGGTCATGGCTAAGCGAGCATGATATGGATGTCTACGTTAAAGAATATGAACGTGCGGGCAAGCAACAGGCGTTTACTGGGGGTCTCAGTTCATATCGGGTTGCCGATATGAACTGGCAATTAGAACAAGATTATCTAGATAACGACATCTCTGTACCTGCAGCCTTTATCAGCGGGAGTGAAGATCCAGTACTAAAACTAATGAGTAATAACGCACTCGAGATTATGCAGCAACGGGTGCCTGATCTTAGGGTTAATTGTATTATTGAGCAAGCGGGACATTTTGTTCAGCAGGAACAGGCAGGTGCGTTTAACGACGCCCTGCTAAATTTCCTAGCAACACTGAAAGCCAATTAAGAGCAAGGTGAACCCGGTCTACGCATGCCAGTAAACCAACCACCATCGGCGACAAACTCTGAACCCGTGCTGTAAGTTGCCTCATCAGACGCTAAAAATAAACTGACATAAGCGACTTCAATGGGTTGGCCAACGCGCGGTATAGGAAAATCGGCATAAACGGATTTATTCATTTGCTCAACCGTTAAATTGTCAGCGCCACCCATACTAGTATAGACACCACCAGGATGTAGGCTATTGACCCGAATACCATATTGGCCCAATTCAATCGCAGCATTTTTAGTCAGGCCACGCACCGCCCACTTAGATGAGGAATATGCAGATAAGCCAGTGGCGGAATGCAAGCCATCAATCGAAGATACATTAATGATTGAACCGCAACCTGCTGCCTTCATCGGCTCAATGGCCGTGCGAATACCTAAAAAAGTACCTAGCTGATTAACCCGAATAACATTTAAATAATCTTCGGGGGTGGTATCAGTGATTGACTTAAACAGCAACACAGCCGCATTATTGACTAATACATTATAGGTACCTAGTGCCTGAGCGGCTGCGACGGCCTTAGCCCAATCAGCTTCTTGACTCACGTCCATATGGACAAAAACCGCGGCATCACCCAGCTCATCAGCCAATGCTTGACCGGCCTCGTCTTGGATATCACCAATCACCACTTTGGCCCCATGCTCTACAAATAAGCGTACTGTTGCCTCGCCCATACCATTTGCGCCACCAGTGACAATCGCGGTTTTTCCTGCTAATCGACTCATAACACGCTCCAATGATTCATTATTATAATATCATTAAGTTAATTCTAAACGCCACGCAAGCATTATACAGTGGCAACAACTACCGCTCTTTGCGGCGCAGGGTAACCTTCTACCGTTTTCGTCATATCATCTGGGTCAAGAAAATCTGTCAGCGAGTGAAAAGTCATCCATTCCGTTCGTCGCTGTTCTTCAGTCGTAGTTGTAGAAACATCGGCTACCTGAATATCAGAGAATTTCATTTTCCTTAACCACTGGCAGAGGGTTGCAACACTGGGGATAAACCACACATTGCCCATTTTACTGTACCGACCCTCAGGCACCAGCACCTGACCTTCTGAACCATCGATCACTAAGGTTTCTAAGATTAGCTGGCCGCCATCAACCAAGGCATCGCGAAGCTCATGTAAATGATCGAACGGCGAGCGACGATGGTACATCACCCCCATTGAGAAGACACTGTCAAAGCTACCCAATTTAGCCGGCAACGATTCCATTCGGGTAGGTAGCACCCATACGTTAGGCTGTTGTAGGTATTTTTGTAAAGCCCAATACTGCATGACAAATAAAGGACTAGGATCAATGCCGATCACTAAATCAGCCCCCTCACCCGCCATCCGCCAGCAATGATAACCACTGCCACAACCGACATCGAGCACTCGCTTACCCGCCAAGGGAAGAATTTTTTTTATCAAGCGTTTCCATTTAAAATCAGAACGCCACTCGGTATCGATAACCACCCCGGCCAGCGAAAAAGGGCCTTTACGCCAAGGATGCAACGCCATTAAGGTTGAGCGTAATGCACTCTGCTGAGCGATAATGTTATCGTCATTTAGGTCGACACTAACGCTAACCATATCACTGGCTAAATCAACACTATTAATTTTGAGATCAGGTAGTGTTGCAACTGCCTGTTCCCAACGGGGTATATCACCATAGCGCTCAACATCCAATCCACCGCTAACGATAGCATCAATTGCCCCTGCTAAGCGAGGCATCTCATGTTGGTTGAGTAATTTTTTTAGCGGTGAGTAATCTAGCAGCTTCACTTAAAAGCCACCAATGATGCAAAGTTAAAACACTGAAACCAAACTTCTACACGACTAAAACCGCAATCAATTAAACGCTGCCGATGTATCGTCAAGGATTCTGGCACTAAAATGTTTTCAATGGCTTCACGCTTTTGACTAATTTCTAATTCGCTGTAACCATTGGCTCGCTTAAAATCATGATGTAAATCAACAAACAAGTCATTCACTGAAGCATCATTAAATTTAATCTTTTCAGATAACAGCAAAACCCCGCCTGGCACCATCCCCTGCTGAATATTACTGAGCAATGACGCTCGCTGCTCAACAGCAATGAATTGCAAAGTGTAATTTAAGGCAACCACTGAAGCATTATCAATAGTGATCGCATTAATATCATCATTAACTAAGGTAATCCCAGTCGGCAGTGCCTGCTGACTGAGTGTCGTCGATAATTGATCAAGCATGGCAGTAGAATTATCAACTGCAATTAATTCGCAGCCAACCGCCGCTGATTGCGCCATTGAGAAACTAGTCGCGCCTAGTGAGCAGCCTAAATCATAGAGGCGTGTAGCCGGCTGAGAAAACCGATGGGCTAATACACCACTAATAGCAACGACAGTGCTATAGCCTGGCACTGAGCGTTGAATCATATCTGGGAAAACAGCCGCCACAGAACTGTCAAAAGTAAACCCTTCGATGGCACCCATGGGGTGTGAAAATAAAGTATCTACTAGTATCGATTGTGGCTTATTGGCGTCTGTTTTTTTAGGCATTATCTCGCGGTCGATAAGTGTGGATATGTTAGCATTTTGTTAATAGTGAAAATGATTATCCCACTATCGCTGTGACTTTAATAGCTTTGAATCGATGACAAGGGGGATTCGGTCTAGATTTTAAGACCGCTTACTGCTGACAAGCACGCAGGTAGGCTGGCCGGTGCTCCAAACGCTGACAGTAAGTTAGGCAATTTGGTGTCGATTCATTGACAAAATCTAAATGCCGCGCAATATTCAAAGCAAAAGCTAACATAATATCAGCCGCCGTAAACGTCTCACCTAAAATATATTCCTGATCAGCCAGTGCTTTTTCCACTATAGTAATTAACTGCGGAGCCAGTTCATGGCCACGATCGACAAGGGCAGGAATTCGGCGCGAAGCCGGTAAATAGGCACTATGGGCTGCTATTTCACCCATGGTTACAGCCAACGCCCCCTCGGCAAAGGTCATCCATTGAACCGCCCTTGCGCCCGATGCAGTATCGCGGGGAGGAATCAAACTGCCGTCACTGTATTTGGTAATTAAATAATCGAAGATCGCCGAGGTTTCCCATAAAATAAAGCCATCATCATCAATTGCAGGCACTTTTCCTTGTGGATGGACAGCTAAAAATTCAGGTCGCTGCATCTCAGCAGAAAACATTTCAACCGTTTCAAGCTGATAGACAAGACCGATTTCTTCCGCTAGCCAAAGGACACGGACAGAACGCGATAATGGCGAGTGATAAATTGTAAGCATAATGGATGATATTTTTTACGGTAATCTAAAGCGATGGAATTAACTTTGAAAACTCTTCTATCATCGGCATCACTATTTCTGGTTTATCCCAATTCTCCATGCCAACGCCAATATTAACTCTTGCGATACCCATATCCTGATAACGTTTTAATAAATCCGCAGTGATCTCGCCCATTGCGACCATAGTGATCTCAACCTCATCTGGATCACGACCAAAATCACTCACTTGTTGACGAAAAGATTTGATGCCCTGCTCGATATCGGGCATTGCCACATCGACAGGCATCCATCCATCGGCCCATTGGGCCGCATGCCTCACACCCAACGGCCCCATGACGCCTAAAATAATCGGCGGACCATCAATTTGGAGCGGCTTTGGCTCAAACCATACAGAATCAAAATCAATTAACTCGCCATGATACTCAGGTTCAGCTTTTGAAAATAATTCACGCTGCGCTAATACGGTTTCTTTTAAACCTAAGTAACGACGCTTCCATGGCATTTGAGTGGCGTTAGTAAATTCTTCTTCATTCCAACCAACACCAGTGCCAATTAATACGCGACCGTCAGTTAAACGGTCCAATGTTGCAATAGTCTTAGCTTGAGAAAATAATTCTCGCTCTAACAGTAGAGCAATACCGGTACCCAATTTTAAAGTAGTGGTAACCGATGCAGCGGCCATTAATGACAAATAGGGATCCATCATACGTTTATAGGGCTCAGGCATCTCACCCCCAGGTGGATAAGGAGTTTTTTGTGCGCAGGGAATATGACTGTGCTCGCCATACCATAAAGATTCAAAGCCAGCTTCCTCTAAAGTAACCGCTAATTCAACGGGTGCTGGATCGCTGACATTATTCATCGAACTAAAGCCTAGATGCATTTCACACTCTCCCAACTTAAAGATAATTTTTGATGGTACTCCATGTTAAATAATATACCTTTTGAAGTATTCATATGAATTTGGTATCACAGAGAAAAATTGTTTTTATTACTTTAAATCAACGTTCTAGACTAACCCAGAAAAATCACCGCATGAATAGTAAATTCGGTCGACTCCACTCAAAAACAAACAATAATGATCAAATTGCTAGCATTATATTAAGACAATGAACCTATTAAGCATCAAAATTGTCAAAGCCAACAGGTTTATTAAGCTTAAGCAAACCCATATTTCAATGCTATACTGAAATATATGTAGTCTTTTAACAGGTGATAGTGTGGATTTTCAAAGTTTTCGTTTTATCGTTGTCGCCGGTATTTTATATGCTGCTTTTCATTTTGCTTATAACCAAATCCCAGATGATTACTTGAGAAATACCATCTACCCTAATGTCATCGGCCACGCAGCCGCAAAGACAATCAAAACCTTAACCCCCGATCGAAAAGTCGTGATATCCAATAACGCGCTGATATCACCTCGAGCTAAAATGAATATCGTCCGTGGCTGTGATGGTTCTGGCGTCTGGTTTATGCTCAGCGCGGCTATTATTGGTTTTGGTGCCAGTTTTAGACAAACGATCACCGGATTAGTCGCCGGCACCATAACCGTTTATATTATTAATCAAATCAGAATAGTTGGTCTTTATTATGTCATTGAGCACAATCGCGCTTGGTTTCCGCCAGTTCATACTTATTATGCACCGACTCTCATCATCATACTTGTCGCCGGTTTTTTTCTATTATGGACTCGCTGGACTATGGATCAGCATGCAGACTCGGCTGTTATAGCTACCGAAGAAACTAACCAGGGAAAGAATGACCATGAATAATCCAGTACCTGGCTACCTTTTTTTGAAGGTGATTTTAGTTTGGTTAGTACTTTCAATGGCTGGTTTTTTTTGGGGTAACGGCTTGGCTTCAACGATGACACCATTTTATGAATTCGTGACTGAAGCGGCATCCACCGATTATGTTGCCGCGATTTCAGTAGAGAAAAGACAGGAAGATGCCATTGTCTTAGCTGCGACAGCCATCAGGGCTAAACAAATTACCCCTTCCCGCGCACTTCCTGCTGGAACAACAATATCGTCTGATATTACGGTCCTTCATACCCTTGTACCGCTTATTATTTTCCTAACGATCATTCTATGTTGGCCAATAAAATCATGGCAGCAAAGCGGATGGATAATGTTATTTGCTGTTCCCTCATTTTTTTGCATCTCGGCTGTAACAGCACCCATACAATTATTAGGCTTATTAGAGATGGGGTTTCAAAACGCTGCCAATCAAGCAGGCTTCGCTCGCGAGGAACCATTCGCGCTAAAATGGATGCTGTTAACGGAAGGCGGCGGTCGCTGGTTAATACCAGCTCTATTTGGCTTAGCTTGCGGGGCGATTAGCGAAAGTATGATAAAAAAATAACCACTAATCGTTTTTATTTGGATCAATATCTTCTATATCACGGCGATTCTCAACCTTGATATCTCCACTGACGACTTGCCAGAAATTGCCAATTTGCTTTGCTAAATCTAAACCCATTGACCGTTTTGAGCTTCGCCCTTCGGCAGGGAAAAACTCTTTAATATTTATATCTAGTATGGCTTCATACTTTTTAATTGTGCGTTTACTGTGTACTAAGAGCAAAACTTTCCAGCCAAAATGGTAACCTACCATCAACATACCAACCGCTTTTTCCAACTCCTCTAGAGAACCTGAAAAATTGGCCACAGCTAATCCCACTTTGTCAAAAGCAGCAATTTTTTCAGCATCAGATAACTCAGCTAAGGCCGCTAAATTACGCTCTAATCGCACCGGATCACTCATTGAATATCACCGTCAATAGGATTTTTAACACGCCAAGCCGTGGCAAAAACATAGCGCCACCTTATGGTTAAATTTTGATCGATTTAGACCCCTCAGTTTAAGTCTCTATCTAGTATAGCTAGCTTACAGAAAAAGCGCAGATAAACTCAAAACAGGTCGATTAATCAGCAACATAAGAACTACTAATCTTAACCTCAGTTGAGTTATATAACGCTTCTGATCCGTTTATATGCACTGCTTAATTAATGAGATATTTTCTCTAATCTCGAATGCAAAGCGGATATACTAAAAAAAATACCGTCAAGTCATTTCTTCCTATCAAGAAAAAAATCACAAAAACATACGACGACTTTCAAATTCATTCTGCTATTCTTGTTGATCTTAAAATTACCCATTTAGAGGAAGGCTAATGGATCCGCTCAATTCTGTTCTAATGTTTTTTGGCTTCACATTGCTGATTGCTAGTTGGATACAAATGATCGTTACCGCTTCCCAAGAAGATTTTACTTGGGGTTTATTTTCGTTTTTTTTACCCCCTCTCGCCTATCTCTATGCGCTCACTAAAGGGGACAAAGCAAGCGACTCAATTAAAATGGCTATCGGTGGCCTAACATTATTATTTTTTGCCTTTAGCTAATAGCTTATCATTCGTAAAGATAAGCCGCTTTCAACCGTGACAGCTCAGACGAACTTAAACCAATTTGCTGTTCAAGGTAAGAAATAGTACTACCGAACTCTTCTCTAATCGTATCGACCGCTGTTTGTAGGTAACTGGCCTTCACTTTCAAAATGACAGCCAAGGCCTGATGAGTAAATTCGCCTTGATGCGCGTTTATCGCTTCCCGCGCCGCCTTCACTTTATCCGAGTCGGCGATACCAATTTTGGTTTGATCAGTGCCATAATTCACTGTCCATCGAGCAATTTCGCGCTCGATATTGACATACTGATTCGTGAGTAAATAATCAGCCATAATATCATCATCCGATACACCCAGTGCGGATAACATTAATAAACCGCCAAAGCCGGTTCGATCTTTACCTGCTGAACAATGTATAATAGAGCCCGCATCAGCCGATGCTAGTAATTGATCAAACATGGCGCGATAACTGGGCTGATGATTAATGACTAGATCATGATTAATATCCTGCATAAAAGCATCAATCTTTGCTTCATCTATCGCTTGCTCTGAAATGGCAGAAAAAAAATCTATCGCACTCCCTGGCGAGATGGGAATGGCAGTAGGCCGCAAACCTTGCGGTAATAAGCTCGGTTGCTTGGCAGCTTCTTCTGGCCGACGGAAATCGCATACCGCTCGGATATTAAGCTGACTCAGCACAGCGATATCTCTATCATTCATCTCACCCATATGCCCGGTACGAAATAACTTACCCCACATCACCTGCCTGCCAGATTGTGTGAGATAACCACCATAATCTCTAAAATTAGCTGTCGCAGACATCGGCAAATGACGGCAGGCTACCCTTATTAAGATCGAACCAGTGTGATTGTTTTTTACTGATAGGATGGGATGAGCAAGGGCATCAACCTCATCATCGACAAGTGCACTTAAAGCGTTAAATGATAATACTGCATCGCTTATTTCAGGTAATGCGAGCGCGGGTGAAAATGACTGGCCAGCGCACCACTCAAGGTAAAATTGGTAATCGTTCAGGTCAACTGATACTGGAGGACTTATCTGCCATCCATTTTCATGGGCAACCAGTGCCCAGTTGGCTTTCGAGCTATGTTGATTTTTCATAGATTATATCTACTGACTTTGAGCTAATTTTTAGCAATCAAAACAAAATAAAATAAAATAAAAAATAGCAGTTCATATTAGCAGTACGGCGTCGATCAGCAAGTCAAAAACTCGCTTTTCAACGGATTTTAAAAAAATGTCATCTGCAGTATTTCTCAGGCAAAAAAAAACGCACCGTACTACAATCTCGATGCGCTCATAGTTTCTACTAGACTAATTACGGGTTGCCAGAACATCATTTTTGATTATTATCATTGATGCATATTTGCCTGACAAACTCACCACTCTGGCGGTGATACTTTTACTTTAGCTGAAAAGTAGGGGACCGCAAGCCAATCAGGGATTTTACATTGCAAGCAACTTAAACGGTAATGTTTGATCGAAAAACAACCTATTGAGCGGCTAAAGAACGTGGATTAAAACGGAATATCATCATCCCAGTCATCACCACCGGCGGGTGCCATTGGGGCTTGAGCCTGCTGCCCCTGAGGAGCTGCCTGCTGAGACTGGGCAGCTGCGCCACTCTGGTAGGACTGACCACCAAGCCCAGTCTGGCCGTCGCTCATGCCGCGACTATCAAGCATTTGCATTTCATTACCCACAATCTCAGTGGTGTAGCGATCTTGCCCCTCTTTGTCTTGCCACTTACGAGTTCTCAGCGAGCCCTCAACATAAATTTTAGAACCTTTTTTAAGGTATTCACCAGCTATCTCGCCTAGACGGTTAAAGAACACCACACGATGCCACTCAGTTCGCTCCTGTTGCTGGCCTGTCTGTTTATCCTTCCAAGACTCACTGGTGGCAATACTCACGTTAGTGATTGCTGCCCCAGCCGCTGAAAAACGTGTTTCTGGATCTTGACCACAATTACCGACCAAGATAACTTTATTGATTCCGCGTGCCATGCTTTATCTCCACTCAAGAACTTATTATATAAAATACAATATATACGAATCAGACGCCAAGCTCCACCATATTGATCGCTATCCTCTACAAATACGCGTTTCACTCTCACTGACGCTGACACGCCTCACCCATGGCCAAGCTGTAGGCGTTATTTAGATGCCTTAACGGCGCATTAATCTCGCTTTGCTATAACGCGTCTCCATCATTATAATCGGCTGTTTGCCCAGGCGATAACATTCTACTCACTTAATCGATCTATGCGGTGGGCAGTGGCTAAATCCAATCACCAATGGCTGAATCAAGCACTTGGTGTCGATTGCTGTTGAGCCAGTTGATTAATTTCGGCGTATGCATTTAATTTAAATTTTGTTTGATAGTCAGTGACCCCATGGATAAAATTGTTGTACGCGGCGCACGCACGCACAACCTCAAAAACATTAACATCGAGCTTCCTCGCGATAGCTTTATTGTTATTACCGGTCTTTCCGGCTCAGGCAAATCTTCGTTAGCATTTGATACCTTATACGCAGAAGGTCAACGTCGATATGTTGAATCGCTGTCAACTTATGCGCGCCAATTTTTATCTCTGATGGAAAAACCAGATGTTGATCACATCGAAGGTTTATCTCCCGCTATATCTATTGAGCAAAAGTCAACTTCTCATAACCCTCGCTCCACCGTCGGCACGATTACTGAAATCTATGATTATTTGCGCTTACTCTATGCTCGCGCCGGAAAACCCCAATGCCCTGACCATCAACTCGATCTGGAAGCACAAACCGTGAGTCAAATGGTTGATGCTGTTCTAGCCCTTCCCGAAGGCAGCAAAGTGATGTTGTTAGCGCCGATCATAAAAGATCGTAAAGGCGAGCACTTAAAGCTGTTCGACAAACTAAAACAAGAGGGTTTTGTAAGAGTTAGAGTCAATGGTGAAATTTATGATATTGATGAAATTCCTGCGCTTAAAAAAAATAACAAGCACAGCATTGAAGTAGTCGTCGACCGGTTCAAGGTTAGAGATGATCTTCAACAACGGATCGCCGACTCTTTTGAAACAGCACTAGGTTTAGCTGAAGGAGTCGCTAGTATTGGCTTTATTGATGGTGAAGCCAATGATATAGTCTTCTCGGCTAATTATGCTTGTCCCGAGTGCGGCTATAGCATCAAAGAGCTAGAGCCGCGCTTATTCTCGTTTAACAATCCTGCTGGCGCCTGTGCAGACTGTGACGGTCTAGGAGTAAAACAATATTTTGATCTAGAGCGTGTTGTTCAGTACCCAGACTCTAGCCTAGCTGAGGGTGCCATTAGGGGTTGGGATAAACGCAGTGTGTATTATTTTCACATGTTAAAGTCTTTAGCGGAACATTTTTCTTTTTCTATCGACAAGCCATTTAAAGAATTAACTAAAAAACACCGTGAAATCATCTTAAACGGCAGTGACGAGGAAGTGGTTTTCTCCTACGTCAATGATCGCGGTGATGTTTTCAAGCGCACCCATCCATTTGAAGGCATCATACCCAATATGGAGCGCCGTTACCGTGAGACCCAATCACAGATGGTGCGCGATGAACTGACTAAATTTATTAGTAACCAAGACTGTCCATCTTGTTCCGGTTCGCGGCTAAAACGCAGCGCTAGACACGTATTTGTTAATGGAAAAAACTTACCTTCCATTACTGCCATGCCAGTTGCCACAGCGCACGATTATTTTAATCGGCTATCCCTGCCCGGTAAACGCGGTAAAATCGCCGATAAAATTATCAAAGAAATTCATCAGCGGTTAGAATTTTTAGTTGATGTCGGTTTAAATTATCTAACCCTCGACCGAAATGCGGATAGTCTATCAGGTGGTGAGGCACAGCGTATTCGTTTAGCCAGCCAAATTGGCGCCGGCTTAGTAGGCGTCATGTACATCTTAGATGAACCATCCATTGGCTTGCACCAACGCGACAATGAACGCCTACTCAAAACATTGCTTAGACTTCGCGACTTAGGCAACACCGTGATCGTCGTTGAACATGATGAAGACGCGATTCGCAGAGCCGATTATGTCGTCGATATCGGGCCGGGAGCAGGTGTGCACGGCGGCGAAATTGTTGCTCAAGGTGGCATCGACAAGATCATGCGTTGCCGCAAGTCGATTACCGGCCAATATCTTAGCGGTAAAAAATATATTGCCGTGCCTAGTCAACGGCACCCAATCGATAAGGGTCAACAAATTCGATTAACTGCTGCGACGGGAAATAATCTTCAAAAAGTCGATATCAATATTCCCATAGGTTTACTGACTTGTGTTACCGGGGTTTCCGGCTCAGGTAAATCAACCTTAATCAACGGTACGTTATACCCCGCTGCTGCCACTGCACTCAATGGTGCGACAACCCTTAAATCAGCGCCTCACTGCTCAATTGAAGGTTTAGATCTTTTAGATAAATGTATAGACATCGATCAAAGTCCGATTGGTCGAACACCTCGTTCTAATCCTGCTACCTACACAGGTATTTTTACGCCAGTCCGCGAATTATTTGCCGGCACCCAAGAAGCTCGCACACGTGGTTATAAACCTGGACGATTCAGTTTTAATGTTAAGGGGGGTCGTTGTGAAGCATGTCAAGGCGACGGCGTCATCAAAGTCGAGATGCACTTCTTACCCGATGTTTACGTCGCTTGTGACGTCTGCAAAGGCCAGCGCTATAACCGCGAAACCTTAGAAGTCACCTATAAGGGAAAAAATATTTATCAAGTGTTAGATATGACGGCAGAAGACGCGCTCAAGTTCTTCTCGGCTATACCTTCGATTGCAAAAAAACTTCAAACCTTAATCGATGTTGGCCTCAGTTACGTCAAGCTCGGTCAAGCAGCAACAACCCTGTCCGGCGGCGAGGCTCAGCGGGTAAAACTAGCCAAAGAGCTATCCAAACGCGACACAGGCAGAACATTGTATATCCTCGACGAACCCACTACGGGACTTCACTTTGCCGATATCCAGCAACTCTTAACCGTATTGCATCATTTGCGCGACAGAGGCAATACGATGGTCATCATCGAGCATAATCTTGATGTAATAAAAACAGCTGATTGGATAATTGATCTCGGACCAGAAGGCGGCAGTGGTGGCGGTCAAATAATCGCCGAAGGAACACCTGAGGCGATTATCAAAGCTAAAAAATCACATACTGGTAAATTTCTTAAACCGTTATTAAAAAAATAACTTTACTCTCTTTATTTATTTTCAACGGCCATAAAAAAACCGAGCCTAGCTCGGTTTTTTTATGGCATCTTATTCGTCATCGAAATCATCATCAAAATCCAATTCATCATTTTGCGGGCGATCAACCAGTTCAACATAAGCCATAGGCGCTTTATCACCGGTTCGGTAACCACACTTTAAAATACGAATATAACCACCAGGCCTAGCCTCGTAACGCGGGCCTAACTCAGAAAATAGCTTACCAACAGTATCCTTACTCCGGGTTCTACCAAATGCTAATCGACGATTAGCAACGCTGTCCTGTTTAGCTAAAGTTATCAAAGGCTCAGCAAAGCGACGCAATTCTTTCGCTTTAGGCAATGTTGTTCGGATCATTTCATGCTCAACCAATGAATTAGTCATATTACGGAACATCAATTTACGATGAGACGAATTACGGTTGAATTGTCTGCCACTATGACGATGACGCATGGCAAGGTTTCCTATGTGTTCAAGTTAAATTAAAACGCTAATATTCTATCTGCTAAGCAAGAATTTTATCGTCATTACGAAGACTAGCAGGCGGCCAATTATCTAAACGAAGACCTAATGAAAGCCCTCTTGATGCCAACACATCTTTAATTTCTGTTAAAGATTTTTTACCCAAATTCGGCGTTTTCAATAATTCAACTTCAGTGCGTTGCACTAAGTCGCCAATATAATAAATATTTTCAGCTTTTAAGCAGTTAGCTGAACGAACAGTCAGTTCTAAATCATCAACCGGACGCAATAAAATAGGATCTATCTCTTCTTCTTGTTGCGCAGGCTCGAGCTCTTTCTCGCCTTCAAGGTCAACAAATACCGCTAACTGACGTTGTAGAATAGTAGCCGCTCGGCGAATCGCTTCTTCAGAATCGAGCGTGCCGTTTGTTTCTAAGTCAATGATTAGCTTATCAAGGTCAGTTCGCTGCTCTACCCGAGCACTGTCAACAACATAAGATACGCGTCTAACAGGGCTATATGACGCATCCAACTGCAAACGGCCAATCGCTTTTGACTCTTCATAATCAACAGGTCGAGAATCAACCGGCTGATAACCTCGGCCAGAAGTAACGGTTAACTTCATGGACAGTGAACCGCTATCATTTAGATGAGCAATAATATGCTCAGGATTTTTTATTTCAACTTCATGATCCAACTGGATATCACCGGCAGTAACCACACCAGGACCTGTTTTTGAAAGTGTCAATACTGTCGTATCACGATCATTCATAATCACTGAAACCCCTTTTAGGTTCAGCAATATTTCAATGACATCTTCTTGCACGCCTTCGATAGCGCTGTACTCATGTAATACACCATCAATTTCAACATCACTGATTGCCGAACCAGGCATTGATGACAATAAAATACGACGCAAAGCGTTTCCTAGGGTATGGCCGAAACCACGCTCTAAAGGTTCTAGGGTTATTTTAGCTCGAGTCTGACCGAGCTCTTCAATATCAATCTTATGTGGTGTAAGTAAATCGCTGCCTGCACTTAGCATATCGCTACCTATATTTGATAAAAACATTTTAAGATCGTGGATGTTTAGTAATCACTTCCTATTCAAAGATATGACTTTGCACCAACCCTCTCAACTTAATCGGCATCTTTGTAAAGAGAAACCATCAAGTTTATGTGAGAATATTGGGCACTTGGTCAAAGACCACCAAAAAACATTCACACTTATTACTTTGAATACAACTCAACTATCAAACTTTCATTAATTTCAGAGGGTAAATCAGCACGTTCAGGTGAAGATTTATAAGTCCCTTGAAAATTGGCTTCACTGACGTCAATCCAGTCAACATGGCCTCGTTGCGCAGCCAAAGACATTGCCGATTGAATACGCAATTGTTTTTTGGCCTTCTCTCTAACTGAAACCACATCACCAGCTTGGACTTGGTAAGAAGCAATATTTACCACTTTATCATTGACTAAGATAGAACCGTGAGAAACTAACTGCCGTGATTCAGCCCTAGTAGCACCAAAACCAATTCGGTAAACGACATTGTCTAGTCGACCTTCCAACATTTGCAAAAGAATTTCACCGGTAGCGCCTTTCTGCTTAGCGGCTTTTTTATAGTAGTTACGAAATTGCTTTTCTAAAACGCCATAAAGACGCCTAACTTTTTGCTTTTCACGTAACTGAACACCGTAATCAGACAAACGACCACGTCTAGCACCATGTACGCCAGGAACAGATTCCGCCTTACATTTGCTATCTAAGGCACGCACACCACTTTTCAAAAAAAGATCGGTACCTTCACGTCGTGCTAACTTACAGGTTGGGCCTAAATATCGAGCCATAATTTTATTCCTGCGCTCTGCTGCTAAAAATTTATCTTCAATTATTTATAAAAAATCAATCATAAATAACATTAATGGGACGGTTTATGCTTAAACTCGTCTTTTCTTTGGTGGACGACAACCATTATGGGGTATTGGTGTTACGTCTGTAATACTGCTGATATTAAAGCCGCAGCTATGCAATGCTCTCACGGCTGATTCACGGCCAGGGCCTGGGCCTTTTACCTCGACATCCAGATTCTGTAAACCAAACTCTTTTGCTGCATTGCCTGCACGCTCTGATGCAACCTGTGCCGCAAAGGGAGTACTCTTACGAGAACCCCGGAAACCTGATCCACCAGCAGTTGCCCAAGAAAGTGCATTTCCTTGACGATCAGTGATAGTAATAATGGTGTTATTGAAGGATGCATGAATGTGTGCAATGCCATCTACAATCGTCTTTTTAACTTTTCTACGCGTACCTTGTGAGCCCGGTTTTGCCATTTGTCTAATTTCCTAGCTTATTCGCTATCAATAGTTATCGAAAGAATTGATCTATTTACGAATCGGTTTACGAGGCCCTTTTCGGGTCCGTGCATTCGTTTTGGTTCGTTGACCACGCAGTGGTAGGCTTCTTCGGTGACGGAGGCCCCGATAACATCCTAGGTCCAGCAAACGCTTAATATTCATAGAGACTTCTCGGCGCAAGTCACCCTCTACTGACAGTTTAGCGACTTCATTACGCAAGTTATCAAGTTCACCTTCAGTCAGCGCGCTAATTTTTACCGCTGGGTCGACACCCACCGTTTGGCAGAGCTTTTCAGCTAAGGTTCTTCCAACCCCATAGATATAGGTCAGTGCTATCACTGTGTGTTTATGGTCAGGAATGTTGACTCCGGCTATACGGGCCATTAAAAATCTCCAAATTTAGCTATCACTAGCAATTAAAACAATTTCAAAGTCAAACAGAAAACTTTAAGTTAATGAAAAAATTTATATAAAACAATAGCTTAAAAAAACCTGCATAAAAACTAATTAAAGAATATAACAGTACCTGTCAAAAAAGGCGCGGTAGCATACCGCTATAAGTCAATAAAATCAAACTGAAAAAATTTTAGACTATCCTTGGCGCTGCTTATGTCTTGGTTCAGCCTTACAAATAACCCTCACGGAACCGTTTCTGCGAATTATTTTGCAGTTACGGCAGATCTTTTTTACCGATGCACGCACTTTCATGATTTTACTCCAATTTTTCGAGGTGCTTTTCACCAGCACACGACTCACTCATCTAAACCTATCGAGGGGCTAAACCACTACCCCCAAAATTCTTCAAATTTGCTTTTTTCATCACAGAATCATACTGATGCGACATTAAATGTGACTGAACTTGCGACATAAAGTCCATGACCACGACAACAACGATCAATAAAGATGTTCCACCCAAATAAAAGGGGACATTCGCAAATACCTGTAAAAACTGAGGCAACAAACAAATTCCAGCCATGTAAAGAGAACCAAACATGGTTAATCGAGTCAATACACCGTCGATATATTCGGCCGACTGCTTACCTGGACGGATTCCAGGAATAAATGCACCAGAACGCTTTAAATTATCTGCCACTTCATCGGGATTAAACATCAAAGCTGTATAAAAGAAGCAAAAGAAAATGATAAAACCCGAAAATAACAACACATTCAAAGGCTGTCCTGGGCTGATATATAAAGCTAATTCTTGCAACCATTCTGAACCGTCTGATGATTGACCAAACCACTGAGCGATTGAGGCAGGAAACAATAAAATACTTGAGGCGAAGATAGCGGGGATAACGCCAGCCATATTGACCTTCAACGGCAAGTGACTGGTTTGGGCTGCAAACATTTTTTTACCTTGCTGTCGTTTTGCATAATTGACAGTGATTCGTCGCTGGCCTCGCTCAATTCGAACAATAAAAAAGATCAGTGCGATAGCTAAAAATAAAATCCCTAAGAGCAATAATAAATTTAACTCGCCTTGTCGAGCCTGCTCAAGTGACTGAACAACAGCACCTGGCAATCCAGCAACAATACCAGCAAATATCAATAAACTAATACCGTTACCAATACCACGCTCAGTTACCTGCTCGCCTAACCACATCATAAATACTGCGCCAGTCACTAAAGAAATTACCGCCGGCAAGTAAAAACCAATACCTGAAACATAAGAAAGACCTTGATTAGCGAGGCCTGCTGACATACCTGCTGCTTGGATCAGAGCAAGCGCAACTGTTAAATAACGTGTATATTGAGTGATCTTTCTTCGACCGGACTCGCCTTCTTTTTTAAGCTGACTCAAAGTGTCGCTCACCGAACCCATTAACTGCATGATAATTGATGCAGAAATATAAGGCATGATGCCCAGCGCTAATATACTCATTCTTTCAAGCGCACCACCAGAAAACATATTGAACATATCTAAAATCGTACCTTCACTGCGATTAAACATGTCGGCTAAACTATTGGGATTAATGCCAGGCACGGGTATATGTGTGCCAATACGATAAATGATGATCGCCAATAAGACAAAACGAAGCCTGGCCCATAGCTCGCTAAGGCCTGATTGCATATTCGGTGACAATTGTGGCTTCGCCATAATCTATTATCTTTATCGTTAAGCTTTTATTCGTAATTTAGGACAGCATGAGGCTGTCAGTTAATCTTCTACTTTACCGCCAGCAGCTTCAATTGCCGCACGTGCTCCCGCTGATACTCTAAGACCTTTAACCGTAACCGCTTTATTAATTTCACCTTGCAAGAACACTTTGACCTGTAAAATATTGCTATTGACTAAGCCGGCTGCCTTTATCGCTGCTAAGTCAATAACATCCGACTCTATGTTGGCTAATTCACCGACCCTAATTTGGTCACTGACACGACCAATACGCGACGTAAAACCGTATTTAGGTAAACGCTTTTGTAATGGCATTTGACCGCCTTCAAAACCGGGTCTAACGCTGCCGCCAGAACGAGACTTTTGACCTTTATGACCACGGCCACAGGTTTTACCTAAGCCACTGCCAATACCTCTACCAACGCGTTTTGCGCGGTGTTTATGACCGTAGGCTGGCTTAATATTATTTAAACGCATTAACTCGCTCATTTCTCTGCTTCCTGAACACTGACCATATAGTGAACGCGATTAATCATACCGCGGTTCGAAGGAGTATCTTCAACGGTAACCACATGGTTGATGCGACGTAGTCCTAGCCCCAAAAGACAGGATTTGTGTGCCTTTATACGGCCCGCACTACTTCGAGTTTGTTTGACTGTTATTGTTTTTCCAGCTGCCATGAGACTTAGCTCCGATCACGCATATTTTCGTATAAGCAAAAAATAAACTATGCTGTTATTTCTTCAATTGATTTACCACGCTTATCTGCTACCTGCTCTGGTGAGCGCATATCAGATAGGCCTTTAATAGTCGCACGGACAACATTCACTGGATTCGTTGACCCATAGCATTTAGCTAAAACATTGGTCACACCAGCGACTTCTAAAACGGCTCGCATGGCACCACCAGCAATGACACCCGTACCTTCAGATGCCGGCTGCATATATATTTTTGAAGCGCCATGACTCGCCTTGACAGGATACTGTAAAGTGCCTGATGTAATCTCAACGGTTACCATGTTACGGCGCGCGGCTTCCATTGCCTTTTGAATCGCCACAGGTACCTCACGGGCCTTACCTCTGCCAAAACCGACTTTACCTTCACCATCACCAACTACCGTCAAAGCAGTGAAACCAAAAATACGGCCACCTTTTACAACCTTGGCTACACGGTTAACTTGAACCAGCTTCTCCTGAAGGCCTTCTTCGTTGTCTTTATTTTGCTCATTAAACGCCATAACGCTATCCTAGAATTTCAAACCTGCTTCACGCGCGGCATCAGCCAACGCTCTTACTCGACCATGGTATTTGTAACCACTTCGATCAAACGATACTTCACTGACACCCGCTACTTTAGCGCGCTCTGCAATCAATGCACCAACAGCTTTTGCCGCATCAACATTACCAGTGCTCCCACTACGCAAACTGGCATCTAATGTAGAGGCTGCTGCTAACACTTGATCACCAGTAGCAGAGATAATCTGTGCATAAATATGTCTTGGTGTGCGATTAACGCTTAATCGCTCAGCACCCAACTTCCGCATTTTTACTCGACTACGACGCGCTCGTCGTATTCTGGCAATTTTTTTATCACTCATCTTAAAACCTATGCGATTAACAATTATTTCTTCTTAGCTTCTTTGCGACGAACATATTCATCAGCATAACGAACACCTTTACCTTTATATGGCTCAGGCGGTCTAAAAGCACGAATTTCTGAAGCAACTTGACCGACTAACTGCTTATCGATCCCTTTAATAACCACCTCAGTCTGACTGGGCGTTTCAGCAGTGACACCTTCAGGCAGCTTATAATCAACTGGGTGAGAAAAACCCAACGTAAGATTTAAGGTTTTCCCTGCCGCTTTTGCTCGATAACCAACGCCATTGAGTACTAATTTTTTCTCAAAGCCTTTATCAACACCAACTACCATATTATTAACTAAAGAACGAAAAGTACCAGACATAGCACGAGACTCTTTACTGCTATTACGTGCAGCAAAAGTGAGAGAGCCATCATCAAAACTAATTTCAACCAAATTATGAATTGACAGGTCGAGCGTACCCTTACTACCTTTAACTGACAGGCTTGATTGATTAAGCTTTATCTCAACACCCGAGGGAACTGCGACAGGATTATTTGCTACTCGAGACATATCTAATTACCTAAAATTCACAACAACTGTTTGTTGTAGGACAAAATTTCTACTTTGCGTCATGGGCACAATAAACACCCGCTAAAACCATTAAAATACTGTGCAGATCACCTCACCACCCACTCCGGCTATGCGAGCTTGGCTATCTGTCATCAAACCTTTACTGGTAGAGACAATTGCAACACCTAAACCACCTCGAACTTTAGGTAGCTCTGCACTGCCTTTGTATGAACGTAAACCAGGACGACTAGCACGATTGATCTCTTCAATAACCGGCCGTCCTTCGTGGTATTTAAGACCGATTGACAATTCAACCTTAGCGCCATCATTACTTACGTCAACGGTAGAAACATAACCTTCGCTCATCAACACTTTGGCAATAGCAACTTTTGTCTTAGAAGAAGGCATGTTAACAAACGTTTTCGCAGCCATTTGACCGTTACGAATTCGGGCTAACATATCAGCGATAGGATCTTGCATACTCATAATCTTTCTCCGGCACAGGCCGCTGAATCAGCGGAAAGCACCACCAATTTAATTTAAATTCTCAATTACCAACTAGCTTTAACTAATCCTGGCACGTAGCCATTCATAGCGGCTTCTCTTAACTTATTTCGGCATAGGCCAAATTTTCGGTAAACGCCATGAGGCCTGCCAGTAACCTGGCAGCGACGACGCTGACGGCTGCTACTGGCGTTTCTAGGCTGCTTTTGCAAGGCCATTTGTGCATTCCAGCGATCTTCATCAGTGGCATTTTGGTCGACTATAATCGCTTTCAAAGCTGCCCGTTTAGCTGCGTATTTAGCAACTGTTTTTGCCCGCTTGTTTTCTCGCTGTATCATTGACTGCTTAGCCATCTATCATGCCTCTGAATTTTAATTTTTCTACAGTGTTAACTTTAAGTCCGAAATGGGAAGTTAAAAGCCGATAAAAGCGCCCTGCCCTGATCGTCCGTTTTCGCCGTTGTCGTAATTGCAATATCTAAACCACGAATAGTATCAATTTTATCGTAATCAATTTCTGGGAAAATAATCTGCTCATTAACGCCCATTGAATAATTACCGCGGCCATCAAAAGACTTAGCATTTAAACCTCGGAAGTCACGAATCCGAGGAATAGCAATGGCAATTAGGCGATCTAAAAACTCGTACATACGCTCGCGTCTTAAGGTGACTTTGCAGCCAATTGGCCAGTCTTCTCTCACTTTAAAGCCTGCAATTGACTTACGGGCTCGAGTCACCACGACCTTCTGACCAGAAATTAGCTCTAAGTTGCTGACTGCATGCTCCAACACTTTTTTATCACCTAACGCTTCACCCACACCCATATTAAGAGTGATTTTAGTAATGCTCGGCACTTCCATAACATTATCAAGACCTAGCTCTGCCTTTAACTTAGGCACTAACTCATTGTTATATATATCTTTTAATCTAGCCATCTCTACGCCTAAACCTAATTAATCAATTCGTTATTTGACTTAAAAAATCGAACTTTCTTACCGTCTTCAATCCTGAAGCCTACACGGTCAGCTTTACTTGTTACTGCGTTGTATATAGCAATGTTTGAAACCTGTAATGGCGCTTCTTTTTCAACAATACCACCGGCTATACCAGCTTGTGGGTTTGGCTTGGTGTGCTTCTTAATCATATTCACACCCGAGACCAATACACGGCCATCATCCAATATTTTAGTGACTTTGCCACGCTTGCCTTTGTCCTTACCTGCCAGAACAACGACTTCATCTTCGCTCTTGATCTTTTTCATAACTTTCTATCTTCATATGAATTCGTAAAATGCCTATTAGCCCACCGATGTTAAAAAGCGTCTATAAAACCTCAGGAGCCAAAGAAATGATTTTCATAAATCTCTCACTTCTAAGCTCGCGAGTGACTGGTCCAAAAATACGCGTGCCTATTGGAGCCATTGTCTGATTCAACAACACTGCTGCATTATCATCAAAGCGAATTAATGAACCGTCAGGGCGCCTAACACCTTTCTTAGTTCTTACCACGACCGCATTCATCACCTGGCCCTTCTTAACCTTGCCACGAGGAATCGCCTCTTTAACAGTGACTTTGATGATATCACCCACTCGTGCATAACGACGATGCGAACCACCCAACACTTTGATACACATCACTCGGCGAGCACCGCTGTTGTCAGCAACTTCTAAATAACTTTCTGTTTGAATCATCGCCTTACTCCGAAACCTATAGTGCTTCTAACAAAAACTAAAGAAGCTTAATAATATATTTAAACTTGAGTCACTTTTTCAACTATTGATTGTAACTTCCAAGTCTTTGTCTTAGATATGGGTCGAGACTCAACAATTGCCACTGTATCGCCCTCATTGCAGTCATTATTTTCATCGTGCGCATGCAACTTAGTAGAACGAGTAATATATTTACCATACAACTCATGCTTTACTCTTCGCTCAACCAATACTGTGATAGTTTTGTCCATTTTGTCACTGACAACTTTACCAGTGATTGTGCGTACGTTATTTTCTTTATCCGCCATTACTTACGCCTTCTTCTGTTCATTCAATACAGTTTTAATACGTGCGATATCACGCTGGTTTGTTTGCAGTAAATGCGTCTGTGTCAGTTGACCAGTGGCTTTACGAGTACGCAAACGAAATTGCTCTTCCAATAAGGCATTTAATTGCTGGCCTAATTCTTCAGCTGATTTTTCTCTTAGTTCTGATGCTTTCATTACATGACCGTCCGCTTAACAAAAGTTGTTGGTAATGGCAACTTTGCTGCCGCAAGCGCAAACGCTTCGCGAGCCAATTCTTCAGAGACACCTTCAACCTCATAAAGTACTTTGCCAGGGAGCACTTGCGCCACCCAGTATTCAACGTTACCCTTACCTTTACCTTGACGAACCTCTAGAGGTTTCTGAGTAATGGGCTTATCAGGAAAGACACGGATCCAAATTTTACCCCCACGCTTAATATGGCGAGTCATCGCTCTTCGTGCTGCCTCTATCTGTCTAGCAGTAATTCTGCCTCGACCAGTCGACTTCAAGCCAAACTCGCCGAAACTCACTTTACTGCCGCGATGGGCAAGGCCACGGTTGCGACCCTTTTGAACCTTGCGGAACTTTGTACGTTTAGGTTGTAACATCAGTCTTAACTCTTATCCTAAATTCTATTAGTTAGTGCCGGCTGATTGCTCAGCTACAGCAGGTGTATCAAGCACTTCACCTTTAAAGATCCATACTTTAATACCAAGGATTCCATAAGTGGTTAACGCCTCATCGGTCGCATAATCAATATCCGCTCGTAGCGTATGCAGCGGTACTCGTCCTTCTCGATACCATTCACTTCGAGCAATTTCAGCACCACCAAGACGGCCACCAACTTGGACTTTTATACCCTCAGCACCCGCTCGCATCGCATTTTGAACAACGCGCTTCATTGCGCGCCTGAACATGACACGACGCTCAAGCTGACCAGAAACATTTTGCGCGACTAATTTGGCATCCAAATCAGGCTTACGAATCTCTTCAATATTAATGGTAACTGGCACACCAAGTAGAGTTGTGAGGTCTTGGCGCAACTTCTCAACATCTTCACCTTTTTTACCGATAACAATACCTGGTCGAGCAGTATGGATAGTTATCCTGGCTGTTTGTGCTGGACGCTCAATAACAACCTTGCTTACAGAAGCATTTTTTAGCTTATCTTCTATGTACTCGCGGATCTTAAGATCGCCAACCAATCGGTCTGCGTAATCTTTACTTTCAGCATACCAAACAGATGAATGCTGCTTGGTTATACCTAATCGAATGCCTGTTGGGTGGACTTTTTGACCCATATGGTCTACTCCTAACTTACTGCTTTAATCAGCAACCTTAACTGTTATATGACAAGAGCGCTTTAAAATACGGTCTGCTCTACCTTTAGCGCGAGGCTTGAGGCGTTTTAACGTTCTACCTTCATTAACAAAGATACTTGAAACCTTTAACTCATCAATATCAGCACCTTCATTATGCTCTGCATTTGCAATGGCAGAATTAAGCAACTTGAGAACTAGGCCAGCCGCTTTTTTGTTACTGAAAGTCAAAATATCCAAAGCCTCTTCAGCGCTTTTGCCTCGAATTTGATCGGCAACTAATCGAGCCTTTTGAGCCGATATTGTAGCGCCTGATAATTTAGCTGAAACTTCCATCTATTTAACCTCTAGCCAGCAAGCTTATCGCTTGGCTTTCTTATCTGCGACATGACCACGGTAAGTTCTAGTAGGTGAAAACTCACCTAATTTATGGCCTACCATATCTTCAGTTATAAATACCGGTACGTGCTGACGACCATTATGAACAGCGATCGTCAAGCCAACCATATCTGGTGAAACCATTGAACGACGAGACCAAGTTTTGATTGGTCGTTTTTCATTTTTTTCAACGGCAAGCTCAACCTTCTTCATTAGATGAAGATCGATAAATGGACCTTTTTTTAGTGAACGTGGCACGCTTCTTTCCTCTTAACACTTACTTAGCTTTTCGACGACGCACGATTAAATCGTTAGTGCGCTTATTTTTTCGAGTTTTGTAGCCTTTAGTTGGCATGCCCCAAGGTGATACAGGATGACGACCACCCGAAGTACGACCTTCACCACCACCATGTGGGTGATCAACTGGGTTCATAGCAACACCGCGAACCGTTGGTCGGATACCACGCCAGCGGGACGCACCAGCCTTACCTAATGAGCGAAGGTTATGCTCACTATTTGAAACCTCTCCAAGTGTCGCTCGACACTCAGACAATACTTTTCTCATCTCACCTGAACGTAAACGTAGAGTGACATAAGCACCTTCACGAGCAACCAACTGACAACTACTGCCAGCAGAACGAACCATCTGCGCACCTTTACCAGGTTTCAACTCCACACAGTGAATCAAACTACCAACAGGCATATTTCTTAATGGTAGAGTATTGCCCGGCTTAATCGGAGCAGCTTCCCCAGAAATAATTTCATCACCCGCTTTAACACCTTTTGGCGCAATAATGTAAGCTCTTGAACCATCTGCATACAATAACAAAGCTAAGTGAGCAGTCCGGTTAGGATCATATTCAAGACGTTCAACTTTCGCAGGTATGCCGTCTTTAGTTCGCTTAAAATCGACTATTCGGTAATGCTGCTTATGACCGCCACCACGATGGCGGGTAGTAATGCGACCAGCATTATTACGTCCACCCGTTTTACTCTTTTTAGCCAACAGTGCCTTGTGAGGTGCTCCCTTATGAAGATCGGGATTAACCACACGAACGACAAAACGTCGTCCCGGTGATGTTGGCTTACTCTTTACGATTGGCATTTTCGCTAATCTCCAAAATACGCTTTACTAAACTGGACCGTTATTCGGCCAACGCAAAATCAATGTCATGCCCTTCAGCAAGACGAACATAGGCTTTTTTAATTCCAGGCCGACGATTCTCGCCAAACCGGTTACGCTTGAGCTTGCCTTTTAAATTACTCACCTGAACCCCTTCAACTTTTACTTTGAAAAGCTGCTCAACTGCTCGCTTTATCTCAAGCTTGGTCGCATTGGGTAATACTTTAAAAACAAATGCATTCGATTCATCGCCAGCCAAGGCAGCTTTCTCAGAAATATGCGGTGCAACCAAAACTTTTAATATACGCTCTTGATTCATCCTAAAACCTCATCAAACTTTTTCAGCGCAGCAACGGTTATCACAACCTTGTCATAAGCAACCAAACTTACTGGATCACTACCACTGACATCAACCACCTCAACCTTATGCAGGTTACGGGCTGACAAATATAAGTTACTGTCAACTTCTTCAGTGATGATCAGTGCATCTTTAATATCGAACTCGGCAAGCTTAGCCACTAAAGCTTTTGTCTTTGGTTGCTCCAAAGTGAAATCTTCAACGACCACTAGGCGCTCTTGACGTGCCAACTCGGAAAGAATGGTTCGCAAGCCTGCGCGATACATTTTGCGATTCACTTTTTGTGAATGATCCTGCGGTTTAGCCGCAAAAGTCACGCCACCCGAACGCCAGATTGGGCTTCGAATAGTCCCCGCTCGCGCACGACCTGTGCCTTTTTGACGCCATGGTTTAGCACCGCCGCCACTGACTTCAGAGCGTGATTTCTGTGCTCGAGAACCTTGACGACCACCGGCGAGGTATGCAACCACTACCTGATGGACAAGATCTTCATTATATTCTCTACCAAACGCAGCATCCGATACTTCAACCGTACCCGCTTTGGCTTTTCCTGGTGCAGCAAGTGCTAACTGCATAGTTTTCATCCCCCTCCAAGTACCGGTTTAATTTTTCGCTTTGACAGCTGGCTTAATAAGCACATCGCCGCCAGGCGCACCGGGGATTGCACCCTTGACCAAAATCACATTGCGTTCTGCATCGATCCTGACCACCTCTAAATTCTGCACAGTTACCTGCTCTGCACCCATGTGACCGGACATCTTCTTACCTTTAAAAACACGGCCCGGAGTTTGACATTGACCAATAGAACCGTTTGAACGGTGCGAGATCGAGTTGCCGTGAGTCGCGTCTTGCATGCTAAAGTTCCAGCGCTTGATCCCACCTTGGAATCCCTTACCTTTTGATTGACCTGTGACATCAATTTTCTGGCCAACTTCAAACGTGTCGACCGTTAATTGACTGCCGACCTGTAATTCTTCACTTGCTTGATCTAAACGCATTTCCCACAAACCACGACCAAGACCAGATTCTGCCTTGGCAAAATGGCCTGCTGCTGTTTTATTGACTCGTGATGCGCGGCGACTACCAGCGGTCACCTGAATAGCGTCGTAGCCATCAGTTGCATGGGTTTTCACCTGAGTTATACGGTTGGGTTCGACTTCAATTACACTGACTGGAATGGACGCACCATCTTCAGTAAATATGCGAGTCATGCCGCTTTTGCGGCCTACTAAACCTAAAGCCATTGTCTAAACCTCTCAGTGTACGGGGCTGGTTACCCGCTATGGCCGCCCTTAAATAAGATAATTAGTCATTATCCGTTATCAGGCATTACACGTAAGTCCGCTATAATTGATAGTGGCCTATCGCTTAAAGCGCTTTCATCTTGCCTAACTTGCGTTAGCCAAGGCTAATTTGAACTTCTACTCCGGCCGCTAAGTCCAGCTTCATTAGTGCATCAACTGTCTTTTCAGTCGGCTCTACGATATCCATCATGCGCTTATGTGTACGGATTTCGTACTGGTCCCGCGCATCTTTATTGACGTGTGGTGATACTAATACGGTAAAACGCTCTTTTCGTGTCGGTAACGGGATAGGGCCACGTACCTGGGCGCCTGTCCGTCGGGCAGTTTCAACAATTTCCGCTGCTGATAGATCGATTAATTTATGATCAAAAGCCTTTAAGCGAATTCTAATTCGTTGATTTTGAACCACTTTTTACCTCACTAAGCAAAGAACCAGTGTTTTGTTTATTTGAAAAACACTGCAGTTAACGCGTAAAAATTGAGCGCGCTACCTATTGACGTCAGTTTTTACGTCAAAAAGAGAGCGCGCATTCTAATGGCGAGGCTATAGAGAGTCAAACTATTTATGAAAAAGATTGGCTTTAGTGATGTAAATAATACAAGACAATCCAATGCTTAGGCTTTTTATCTGGCGCTGATCAAACCTAGCAAAGTCAAGGAATGAAAACAATGATTGATCGGCAAACAGCAGCCAATCTTTTTCGACTAAAGACTATGGGACAGTGAGGCCAACTCCAGCAGTCATTCTCTTATCCTCTTACATAGCTGTAAGTAAATGCTAGCTTAAATCACCGATTAGGATCGATACGGTCTTTCTCTCACTAAAACGCCAATGTTTATCAATTTTGGCAAAAGCATCGAAATATCGAACCCCATAATAGGTTGCAGTAGCAGGCCATCAACCGCCTGAAATACTACCGCATAAGACTTGAATGAGGCTGAGCTTCCCGATTCATCGATATCCACGATCACATTGGTGGTGACATGCAGGCTATGAGGTGAGCCACTATCGGCGTAAATACGGGTGAAATTTTGATACATGGCTAACACCGCATCTTGGCCTTCCATCACCGATTCGTCACCATCAACCGTAACACCAGTAATTTTTGCATCGGCAAAAATCGCGGCGACAAATTCCAGCTCACCACTGTCTAAATAATCAGCGTATTGATGAAATAATGTTGTTATGTCACAGCTATCACAACTATCGGTACTCATCCACTCTACTTAATTCTCAAGTTAGCGCTTTGGTAAGGTTATTGTTGGCTAAAAAGCAGGATAATGATCAGTCTAATCCTAGCCCAAGGTAAATAATATTAAGTTGAGGAAACCATGAGTACCTACCCTGCTCGATTCACCGACAAAGTTGCACTCATTACCGGCGCTGCCTCAGGTATTGGCCGCGCAACCGCAATCCGGCTTGCACAAGAAGGGGCTTGCATTATGCTGGCCGATATTGATCAAGCTGGCTTAGACGCAACGATGGCAACGATTGTCGACAACGGCGGCAAAGCTGAGAGCATACACTTTGACGCGACTCAAAACGATTCCTGTATTGCTGCCGTTGAAACTACGGTAAAACGTTGGGGTAAATTAGATATTGTGGGTAATATCGCGGGTATTGTCAGCTTCTGGCACCTGCATGAAATTACCGCTGAGATCTGGAATCGCTGCATGCAAATCAATCTTACAGCACCTATGATCATCAGCCGCGAAGCCATGCCTCACTTAATAAAAACAGAGGGCACCATTATTAATATGGCATCCAGTGCAGGTTTAGGCGGACAGGCCTTCAATGCCACCTATGCGGCGACTAAGCATGGCTTAGTCGGCCTGACTAAATCCTTAGCTGTTGAATTCGCAAAAAAAAATGTGCGGGTAAATGCGATTTGCCCAGGTGGAGTGAATACCGCCATTAATGACAAAATGCGCTGGCCTGAAGATATAGAGCCGTCAATGCTATCACGCTTAATGCCGCTGCTTGATACGATAGCTGAACCGGAAGAAATCGCAGGCTTGTTTGCTCAGCTCGCCTCTGCAGAATCATCGTTTGTTACTGGCGCGACTTGGCAAATTGATGGTGGGCAATTGGCTTAAAAATTGAAGAATTTCCGAACCGTGTCTTCCTCCTTTAAGGTGTCACAGTAACCTTGTTGAATAAGCTGGCGGCAAAAAGCGGCTTCAAACATGACATAACTGGTAAGATTCCCCCCCCCTGCCCGGCCGGCGCCCAAGCCCCGCAATACCCGCCGAAAAGCCCAAGGCAGGTCATGCAGGTGTTGAGCGGCCAAGTCATCTAAGTCAATCGACGGCCTAATCACTAACAAATTCAGCGGCTTAGTCGTTCTGGACGAAAAATCTGGCGCCTCATTGGATAAGATGCCCAGCATTTCGTTCACTTGAGTAACATTGTTGACGTCGCTTTCAAGTGAATCGATAAACGCCGAACTAAAAATATGGCCCATCGTTTGGGCCATTGAGGGTGGATTATCGCGCCGCAAAGATAGTTGTGTAGTATTTTTTCCTCTAACCCCCACCACGACAATACGCTCTGCGCCCAATCGAATAGCAGGACTCAAGGGCGCTAACTGCCTTAATGAGCCATCACCAAAATATTGCCGGCCAATCTTTTCAGCCGGAAAAATACTCGGAATGGCTGATGAAGCCAGTAAATGCTCGGCATTCAGTCGAGCTGGAATACCGACTCTTTTTGCTCGATGCCACCATTTCAGCTCAGGTAGCCCCTCAAAAAAAGTCACTGAATTTCCTGAGGCATAACTGGTAGCTGTCACAGATACGGCATCCAATTGACCAGCAGCAATCCGTTGTTGAATATTCTCAAATCGGATAGAAGTGCTGAGCAAAGTTCGCAACGGAGAGTTATCGAGCAAGGCCAAAGACTGTCCTTGAGTACAGCTAGGGTGCACAAAAGAGCACCCCAACTTCAAGGCTTGTAAAGCAAGATCGCGACCGCGGACCTTTGCAACACGCTGGATATTCAAAGTAGTCCAAATTTTTTCTACTTTTTTAACCCCTAAACGAAAATTATTAGCCGACGCCGCTAGCCCGACGGCATTAATTGCGCCAGCCGAGGTGCCAGTAATCACATTAAAGGGATTACTGCAGTGTTTGGGGTGAAGGTCAGCGATCGCTTTTAAGACACCGACTTGATAGGCGCCTCGCGCACCGCCACCTGAGAGTACTAATCCTGTTTTCATCCTCTAAGTCTAGCCAATTACCACCAATCGGCTAGTTTTCCTTTAAAAAGGAAAATAGCCGGCAAATGAGCAAAGGCAAAAATCGTTATTTCTGCCGGAAATACCCATGAATCCCATAAAATTTCAATAAACTTGCCTTTTTCAGCAGGCATAGGAAATAAAATAGCCATTCTTACTAAAAATAGGCAAATTTTGCGTTTTTTTTGTGTTCACTTACGGTAACATGCGCGCTTTTTATGATGACGGATCGAGTGAGACCATGACTGATTTAGCCCAATACAGAAATATCGGCATCTTCGCCCATGTTGACGCCGGCAAGACCACTACCACTGAGCGTATTCTTAAGCTCACCGGTAAAATACATAAAACTGGCGAAGTACATGACGGTGCTGCGACGACTGACTTTATGGAACAAGAGCAAGAGCGCGGCATTACAATACAGTCGGCTGCTACCACCTGTTTCTGGCGAGATCATCGCTTTAATATTATCGACACACCGGGACACGTTGATTTCACGGTTGAAGTTTATCGCTCATTAAAAGTACTCGACGGGGGCGTCGGTGTTTTCTGTGGTTCGGGTGGCGTTGAACCTCAATCAGAAACCAACTGGCGTTATGCCAATGAATCAGAAGTGGCACGTATTATCTTCGTCAATAAACTCGATCGTATGGGCGCGGATTTCCTAAGGGTGGTTGGCCAAGTTGAGGATGTATTAGGTGCTAACCCATTGGTTATGACCTTACCCATCGGCCGAGAAGATGATTTTGTCGGTGTCGTTGACCTACTGTCTCTCCAAGCTTATGTTTGGGACGACTCCGGCCAACCTGAAAACTTTGAGGTGGTCGATATTCCCGCTGACATGGTTGACCAAGTCGAAGAATACCGCGAGAAATTAATTGAAATGGCTGTCGAACAAGATGACGATATCATGATGGCCTACATGGATGGTGATGAACCATCGATTGATGATGTTAAAAAATGCATTCGCAAAGGCACGATTGCACTCGACTTCTTTCCGACTTATTGTGGCTCAGCGTTTAAAAATAAAGGCGTTCAATTGGTTCTCGACGCAGTCGTTGATTACCTGCCAAGTCCCACTGAAGTAAAACCTCAGCCCTTAACTGACGAAGCGGGTGAAGAAACTGGCGAATTTGCTATTGTCAGCACTGACGAAACGCTCAAAGCCTTGGCTTTTAAAATTATGGATGACCGCTTTGGGGCTTTAACCTTTGTTCGCATCTACTCAGGGGTCATTAACAAAGGCGACACTATTTTAAACGCCTACACTGGCAAAACAGAACGTATTGGCCGGATGGTTGAAATGCACGCCGATGACCGAAATGAAATCGACCGCGCGCAAGCCGGCGACATTATTGCCATCGTGGGCATGAAGAATGTGCAAACCGGCCACACGTTGTGTGATCAAAAAGCACCGGTCACGCTTGAACCGATGATTTTCCCGGATCCTGTTATCTCAATTTCAGTTAAGCCTAAAGACAAAGGCGGCTCAGAAAAAATGGGGATTGCGATTGGTAAAATGGTGGCTGAAGATCCTTCGTTCCGTGTTGAAACTGACGAAGATTCAGGTGAAACCATCCTAAAAGGCATGGGTGAGCTGCATCTCGATATTAAAGTCGACATCCTTAACCGTACTTATGGCGTTGAACTTGAAGTTGGTGAGCCTCAGGTGGCCTATCGAGAAACCATTACTCAAGGCATCGAAGATTCTTACACGCATAAGAAACAGTCGGGTGGATCGGGTCAATTTGGTAAGATTGATTATCGCATCAAACCCGGTGAAACCGGCAGCGGATTCACTTTCTCCTCGACGGTAGTCGGTGGCAACGTACCCAAAGAATTCTTCCCTGCCATTGAAAAAGGGTTTGCTGGTATGATGGAGCAAGGCCCACTGGCTGGCTTCCCTGTACTAGATGTTGAAATTGAGCTCTACGACGGCGGCTTTCACGCAGTGGATTCATCGGCAGTAGCCTTTGAACTCGCAGCGCGCGGCGCCTTCAGGCAGTCAATGCCAAAAGCAGGCCCACAGCTGATAGAACCCATTATGCATGTCGATGTATTTACACCCGATGATCACGTGGGTGATGTTATTGGCGACTTAAACCGTCGTCGAGGCATGATTAAAGATCAAATGGCTGGCACTACCGGCGTTCGTGTTAAGGCGGATGTGCCATTATCAGAAATGTTTGGCTATATCGGCAGCTTGAGGACAATGACATCAGGGCGAGGCCAATTCTCGATGGAGTTCTCACACTATAATCCATGCCCAACCAATGTATCTGAAGATGTCATCGCGGCTGAAAAAGAGCGTCAAGCCGCTAAATAGTTTTAGACTTTACCGTAAAACCGCTAGCCCAGGCTGGCGGTTTTTTTGCCTAACAATAACACGCTGAGAAAACTATCTTAACACGCCATTATTTACTTAAAAAATCAGTCGAGAATTTTCGCTACGACGCCCGCACCTACTGTACGACCACCTTCACGAATCGCAAAACGTAAGCCTTCATCCATCGCAATCGGTGCGATCAATTCAACCGTCATTTGTACGTTATCACCTGGCATCACCATCTCTGTGCCTTCAGGT
>JAYYUJ010000024.1:0-184509 GCA_036344075.1 Pseudomonadota bacterium | reverse complement strand
ATCATCTTGGCTGCCGAGTCAGTTTGTTTATGGATCCAGATCCTGAACAGATTCGCCGCGCCAAGGATATTGGCGCGGATCGCATTGAGCTCTATACGGGCCCATACGCTGAAGCCTTTACTGAAGCGTTAATCAGTGGTAACAACAGCCACGTAGACAGATTATTTAAGCAGCATGTTAGTGCTGCTGAACAAGCGGAAAAGCTAGGCCTAGGTGTCAATGCAGGACACGATTTAAATTTACAGAACTTGTCGCAATACCGCCAACTTCCCCACTTGCTCGAAGTGTCGATCGGCCACGCATTAACGATTGACTCGCTGGAGTTAGGCTCAGAAAAAACCATAAAAGCCTACTGCGATATTCTCCACTAATAACTAATTATTATCAGGCAAATAAGTCGATAGAGACTCAACTATAGACGCCAACTTCAATGAATCTTCTAACAACTCACTAGCACTGATAAACTACTTAGACAGCAATTTTATCCATTAATGCTCACTGGTACTTACTGACAATTTCACCGGTACCGATTTAAACGCAGGCGTTTGACTACGTGAATCTCTGGCCAAGCCAATCAAGATGTTGGCTTCTGGGTAATACACCATAATATCCCCATCAGGTAAATCAAACGGGTAAACCGTAACCCTTTGCATTTGACCATGAGCCGATTGAATATCAACTTTATCACCAGCCTGAATACCTAAATGATGAATTTGCTTGGGATTCATCATGACTGACCAACGTTGATCGATACGGCGATAACTGTCTTTTTCTTCATAGATAATCGAATTGAATTGTCCCTCACTGCGCACACTCATCAAACGAAATGGAAACTGCGCATCACCTAAAACCGCAGGTAACGGATGGATAACAAATTTAGCTTTACTGGTAGGCCGCTTAAATTCAGGGGTATGCAGCAATCGCTGACCCACGTGAAATTCTTTTTTAGCAATATCGATGGTCTTTAACTCCGCCATGCCGGGCACCACCGCTGCAATCGTTTCGCGAATGGTGCGATGCGAGCGAAACACAGAAAAATCAAAAGCTGGTGATAGACTTTCCTTATCACTTCGGTGTGCAAGTAATCGCTCTGCGAAATGCGTCAAAATATAAACTTCAGAACGCACATTGCTTAGGCGATCAATGCCACCCTCACTATAGCGAACAAAGTTAAACATCGACTCTTGCGTGGTTGGCTCTGGCTCTTCATCACGCGCAGCGACGGGTAAAATAATGGCCTCGCTATTGTCAATGCCGTGAACATGTCCCTTATTCAAAGTGGTGGTGAGATAGACTTTACAGGCAATTTTATCAAATGCTTGTTCTGCCCAAACAGAATTGGGGGTTGCCTGAAACAGATTGCCACCCATGATCAAAGCAGCATCGATCTCACCACGATCAGCCGCCTCTAAACAAGCCAAAGTGTCGAGTCCTGGCGAGTCTTTTTTATCGGGAAGTGCAAGGCCTAACTGCTGCTCAATGTTTCTAAGCACCTCATCGGCCAACACTGGCTTAACGCCTATAGTGCCTATGCCTTGTACATTGCTGTGTCCTCGTAACGGCAATAAACCCGCAAATGGTTTTGCGATCATACCTCTTAGCAAGGCTAAATTTGAAATATACTCGACGTTGGCTACGCCGTGCTGATGATGCGTTACCCCCATTCCCCAGGCGAACACCGCGTTACTTGATTGGCTATACACTTTCGCCACCGCTTCTAATTCACCACGAGAAACACCCGACAGCGATTCAATTTCGGACCAATCAGTAGCGGAGATATCATCAATAAACGCCTGATAATCTTCCGTGTGTTGCAATAAAAAATCACTGGCCACGGCGCGCCTTTCAATGACCGCTTTAGCAATACCCTTGAATACCGCTATATCACTGCCAATATGTGGTTGCAGATAATGCGAGGCAATTTCGTCCCCACCAATAATCATCGAGCGAGGACTTTTCGGTAAAGCAAAACGCACGAGACCCGGCTCCTTAGCCGGATTAATGACCACCACTTGACCTCCGCGAGCACGGCAGGCCTGCAGCTTATGAATAAATCGAGGATGATTTGAGGCAGGATTAGCACCGATCACAAAAATACAATCACAGCCGTCGAGATCGGCTAACTCAACCGTGGAAGTACCCACACCAATCGTTTCTGACAAACCCACACCGGTGGCTTGATGACAATAGTAAGAACAATTGTTGACATTGTTAGTGCCATATAAACGCGCCAATAATTGCAAAACAAACCCCGCCTCATTAGACGAGCGACCCGAGGAATAAAAGAAACTGCGTTCGGCAGGCGTATGAAAAAAATGTTCGGCTGCCTGCTCGATAGCCCAATCCCATTCAACAGTTTCAAATTGGGTCGCATCTTTGGCTTTGTACAAAGGTTTATCTAGCCGGCCTAAATGCTCTAATTGATGAGCGCTCAGCTCTCGGAGTTCGGCTAGGGAGTGGGTGAAAATCTCTGGGGGAATGGGTGGTTGAATATCGGTTGACTGAGCCTGTACGCTTTTATTGCAAACTGAGGGAAAATCACCCTGTTCATTGGTCATGCCACCTAGTTGGCCGCCCATGCCTAAACCACAAGCCTTGCAGGCATTTTTAGCGGTGAGCGCCTTGGCTGAATGATTCAGACCAATACGATTAACCGTTTTCAAGGTGTAGAGAATCTTTTTAGCGCCACCGCCAACCGCTGGTTTGACCGATTTATCCGATGTTCCCATCTCAGCCTCGCTAATCGCGATTCATCGTTTAGCTAAGCTAGACCATGTTGCATCTTCGCCGCTGCTACCGTGTTATACATTAAACAGGCGATCGTCATTGGGCCAACGCCACCCGGTACGGGTGTAATCGCTTCGGCGACTTCGCTGACTGCATTGAAGTCAACATCACCGACTAAACGACTTTTGCCATCTTGTTCTATACGATTTATACCCACATCAATCACCACAGCACCGGGCTTCACCCAATCCGCTTTAACAAAATGAGGGCGACCGACCGCGGCCACTAAAATGTCCGCCTGCTGACACAGCGATTCAATATCTTTTGTCCGTGAATGCACAATTGTAACGGTACAACTTTGCTGTAGAAGCAATAGTGCCATTGGCTTACCGACGATATTGGATCGACCAATAACTACCGCATGCTTACCGCTCAAATCACCGAGACGATCTTGTAACATCATCAAAGAACCTAGTGGTGTACAGGGGACCATTTGATTTTCACCGACAGTCAAAGCACCGACGTTTTCGACATGAAAACCGTCGACATCTTTAGCGGGCGAAATAGCCGCTAACACGGCTTTATCATTAATTTGTTCAGGTACTGGCAATTGCACAAGGATACCATGCACCGCACTATCATTATTTAGCTCATCAATTAAGGCCAACAGCGCCTCCTCGGTAGTATCATCACCGAGGCGATGCTCTATGGAGCGAATACCCAATTGCTCACAACGCCGCACTTTATTACGAACATATACTTGGCTTGCTGGGTCTTCGCCAACCAGCACAACAGCAATACAAGGCAATAACTGATGTTGGGCCTCTAATTCAGTGACTTCCGCTTTTAATTTCTCACATAGGTCATCGGCGAACTGCTTACCATCAATTACACTCGACACAGATCAACTCCAAGAAATAGTTAGTTTCCATCAAATACCCAGCTATTATAGCCAACAAGTAAAGTTTACCCCGAATTCAGACCGACATAAACCACAATCAAGCCATGGCCCAAACTTAATGCAAATTAATCCTTTAAATCTCTACCTGAGGTATGTTGAGGTCAAACGATTAAGGCATTAATCAACAGCTTCGAGGGCAATACCGATGGATAAGATGGACAATCAGACGATCATGCAAGACAAGGCTGAACTGAACGCGGCATGGGACACATTAATCGCTGAGCTTCAAAGCGCTAGGCAGGCCATTGATGACCCTGCACTATTCCCCCCAGAAGCAAGCAGTCGAGTACTGGCCGAGGGCTATCGCTACCTAGCCGGCTTTTTGCACCATGGCGTGGAACGAACCTTTCACGAAGACGCTGATTTCCCTGTGTTTCGCAATGCGCTGTCAGTCATTAATAAATCCACTATTGAAAACCCCGACGCGATTTATTTTTATGCCCCTATTGATGGCCGTCAGCAATACGAAGTGACTGCGCAGTTAGATAATTTTGATCACTGGCAAGACAAGCCTCGCACTACTTACCAAGCGCTAGCGCCGCAATACCTAATCTTTGAAGTAGCCGATGGGCCAATGTCGGGTGACACAGGTGAGCTAACAGAACTCGCAAAGGGTTTTAGAACCAGCTTTGGTCGACTAGACAACGCCGACTTAATAGTCAGTGATGAAGGCAAGTTAAAGATTTTGTTAGGGCCTGAAAAACCTGCAGGCTATAAAGGCAACTTCATCTGCACCCGCAAACCGCCCAATCAATATAGCAAAGACGGCCTCGATCGCTATGCCACTTATATTAGCGGCAGACAATTGTTTTATGATTGGGAAAACGAGCAATCAGTGGCCCTCTCTATTAGGTCCATCGATCATATTGGCCAGCACCCCGCACCCCTAACGCCAGCAAAAACAGCTGATCATTTACGCCGTATGGGCGCTATCATTCGAGGTCAAATGCATTTTTGGCTCAACTTCTACGACAAGGTATTAAATGTTCATGGCAGTCACGGCCAACCCGAAGACGGTCGGTTTTTCTTTCCTATCAATGGCTATAACCGACCTAATGCCGCGTCGGGGGACACGGGCGGCGGCATGAGCACCAATGTCTACGCAGGCGGCATGTATGAATTAGCCGATGACGAAGCACTCTATGTCGAGGCAACTTACACAGGCTCGCCCATTTACGTCAGTGTTCATTTAGGTAATTTATGGGGTGAGTCGCCAGATTATGCCAATCACCAAAGTAGCCTTAACTTATTTCAGATGTACATGGGGGATGATCATGTGCAACGGTGGATTGTTTCGCACCACGACCCGGGTATTCAAAACTGGTTAGACACGACTGGCTTACCTAAGGGGTTTTTATCCCATCGCTGGGCCTATTCAGAGATCCCGCCCGAGAGCGAATGGCCGGTTATTGAAGCGAAAAAAATAAAACTCAGTGACGTTGACCGCTATATACCCGCTGACATGCCGCGATTAAGCAAAGCCGAACGCGCGCAAGCCATTGCCATCAGACAGGCGCATGTACAACGCCGTTATCGATCGTTTTAATCACGCAAACGATCAGTAAAGCGGCGAATATGGCGCCATGCCGCCTCTGCCTCCGGTACCCCAGCACTAATTAACCCGTGCCAGCCGTGAATCATTGCCGGCCAACTTTCTAAGGTCACTGAAACACCTGCCAAGGTCGCGCGATTTGCCAGTCGTAAGGCGCTCGGCGCCATGGTGTCGTATTGTCCCACCTGTAAATACAACGGCGGCAAACCACCCAACTCGGCATAACACGGTGAAATACGGGGGTCGTCTAAGGGCATTTGCTGACCGACATAATCGCGCCCTCTATTCTGCACCCATTCGGGCGTCAGAAATGGATCACGTGAGGCAGGGTATTCATTGACACTTAAATCGAACCAACCGGTAACTGAAATAAAGGCAGCCGGCATGGGTAAACCGCGATCACGGGCAGCCAATAAACTGCCTATTGCTAAACCGCCACCGCAAGATTCTCCCACCACAATGATTTTTTCAGCGGCAACTCCCTCCTCCAGCAAAGCTGCGTAAACCGCTAAGCCATCGTCATGGGCCGCAGGATACGGATGTTCTGGCGCCAAGCGGTAATCGGGCATGAGCGTGAGTATATTTAGTTGTCGGCAGATAATATCAGCGTAAAAGTGATAGTCTGACATCGGGCATGAGACTAAGGCACCGCCATGAAAGTACAAGGCCATAAAACCATCATCGCGAAAGTCCTGCACATGATAGACACCACAATCGACACCGCCATAAGCTTTGATGGTTTGCTCAACATCCTCTCCAACGGCATGGCCATGAAACGGCGCCATGGTTTTCCTGACACTGAGATAATCCGCTTTTGGATCGGCAAAGTCGGCAGGCACACCGCGAATAATCTGTTGAAGAATGTCACTGGCCATAAGCTTCCTTGGTAAGAAAGTCAGCGCGCATACTAAGATTTATTCATGGGCGGTGTTTCAGCATGATGCTCTAAAATTTCGACCTGATAACCGTCAGGATCTGCAACAAACGCAGCAGTGACCGGCCAGCCCTCTAATCTCACAGGCGCAGAAATCGATTCAACACCATGCTCCATGCAACGCTGGTAAAGCCCTTCACAGTCATCGGTATTAATATAAAATTTCCAAAAGGCATTGCCGTGATCAATCGGGCCAGTCTCGTCGTGGTGTCGAGCGATTTGTAGCCTAAAGCCATTATCGCCTTCAAATAACACCTCGGTGACGTTCATACCACCCGGCTGCTCTAAACGATGCGTGATGGTAAAGCCCAGCACGGTTTCATAGAAATAAATCGATGCGTCTAAGTCACTTACGTTAATACAAAACTGATCAAAACTGGTTTTCATCTTTGCTCCTTTTTATTATTTTTTAATGATCGTTATACCGCTAAAACGCCGCCGTTAACAACCAAGGTTTGGCCTGTCACCCACGACGCCTGCTCATCGATTAAGTACTGCACTGCGTGGGCTACATCAGCACCGGAGCCCAATCGTCCCGCAGGTATACCGCGTATTAAAGGTGCGGCAAACTCTTCGGGCACATTATCCATTAAACCTAAAGCAATCGAATTAGCCGTCACACCATCAGCACCGACTTCACGAGCAAGATGCCGCATAAAATGCGCAGCGCCAGCTTTCGCTGTGCCGTAAAGCGATACGTTAATATCGAGCCCCTGTCGACCCGCTTCCGACGAAATCGTAATAACGCGGCCCCAACCGCGTTCGCACATACCATCGATAACGGCCTTGGTGCAATTTAAGACGCCATAAAGGTTGACCCCTAAGAATTGATTCCACTGATCGATGGGCATATCGCGAAAGGAAAGCTGTTGCATGTCAACCGACCCCGCATTGCCAGCATTATTAATTAATATATCAATACCTCCTGTTTGCGTTTGAAGGCCTTTAATCGCGGATAGTGCCGCCTCGGTTTGGCTAACATCAAAAGGCACAGCCACAGCATCGCCACCGTCTGCAATAATCGCATTGGCTGCCGCTTCTGCCGTCTGTGTATTAATATCATTGACCAACACTTGATGGCCTGCTGCAGCCAACTTGGTTGCCACAGATAAGCCTACACCACGGCCAGCACCAGTAATCAATACGGTTTTTTTTGTCGTTGTCATGCACACACTCCGTTAATCATAAAATTACTTTTAACTAATCAGGCTGAACGGAAAAGAAACGTGGCGCGGCTAAATGCTTCACGTGCGGCCACACCTCAGCTTCAAATAAATGCAAACTCTGCCACGCCAGGTCGGGATCTAACCCCCCCAATAAAGGAGTAAGAATAAAGGTTCGTTCGTTACCTAATGCGAGAATCATCTTGATGGCATCGGCTGGGGTTAAAACCTGATAAGCCCCACTCTTTCGCAGATCATCTGGGTCAACATTCGCGGCAAACGGGCCAGCCGCTTTACCGTAAGCCTCAATGGTCCAGTCGGCATATGACTGCACGCAATGCGCCACATGCGGTGCGATAGTTTGCCAATCGGCCTCGGGATCATTGGAAATATGCGTGAAAATAGGCCCCAAGGGAAACGCGCTCTCACCGGGATCCGCTAAGCCATGCGTTAAGCAGGCTTCGCGATAAACGTCCCAGTTCTCTCCGGCCGGCGGGTAATAGCCATCGGCAATGGCAGCAGCTCTGCGGGCCACTGCTGGATGTGCGCCACCGAGCAACAGCGGCGGCGTTGGCTTCGGCACCGGCGTGACGGTCACCTTGCGGCCCTGATGGTCAAATTCCTGCCCTTTCCACGCTTGGCGCAAGACCTTAAAGGTCTCTAGGTAAAGGGCTTTTCGATCTTCGCGGCGCTTACCAAACATGGCAAACTCATAGGGTCTATAACCCGCTCCTATCACCACCTGCAAGCGACCGCGGCTAATCAATTGCAACACGGCTAAATCTTCCGCTAATTTCACCGGCTCATAAAGCGGCGCCAACAAGACATTGGAGCGCAAAATAATTTGCTCGGTACGCGCGGCAATCGCGGCAGCCATCGGAATCGGTGACGGCAAATACCCATCATCGCTGGCATGGTGTTCGCCTAAACCAATGGCCTGAAAACCTAAGCGGTCAGCCCAAGCACTGATATCCAAAGCAGCGGCATACAGCCGATCAGCGGAAGCACCAAATGCGGGAGCCCGCATATCAAAACTCACAACAAATTCCATAATTGATCCATTCATTGTTATACTTATCAGAAGCAAATCCATCATACGCGGCCAACTTTAAACCGCCAAGTACAAAAACCCAGCCTTGCTAAAAGGCAATGATTGCATGACGCTAGCTGACATACTCACTATTTGAGAAATTGATCATGAAGAACGGACTACGAAAACTGTTTGCCCCGCTACTGAATATTTTTGAAAATAGCGAGGGTGACTATGTCTATAAACCGATGAGTCGTATCATACTGATTGTCCTTGCACTAATTTTTGGCGGTCTAACGGTGGGGCTGATTGTGATCAGCCAGCAGATGGCACTGGGCTGGGGGGCATTGATACCGGTGAGTGTTTTTTCAGCAGTGAGCTTTTTTTGTTTAATTATTGGCGGATTAGGCACAGACAGAGCCGTTGCGAAAGTATGGGGTAGTCGTTAGACAAATGCAGGTATAAGATAAAAAAAGTAGGAAGTAATGGAAGGGTAATTCACAGTACTTCCTACAAACGGAGCAAAATAATTTTTACCTGGAGATAAAAATTAATGCCATCCATCATCCACGCCGTCCACTATGAAAACGACATGAATGATAAAAGGTTCGTGCTAACTTACAGATCGATACCGGTACTCATATCAAGTGTTAGGTAATCGTTACCATCACTATTACCACCTAAGGTAACTCCTAATGAAACAGCACCAACTTCAGTGCCAGTTGACACTTCCATATAATCGAAACCAGATTCATCTTCCTCACCATAAGTAAAGCTGAAAGCACCTACATCAGCGCCTACAATTAACCATTCATACTCAGTATCGTCGACAAGCTCACCGTCGACATAAGTCAGTGAAATTGGGCCTTTTGATAAAGAAAGAGAGATTTCATCTTCAGCTGCATCACCGTAGGTATACTCGTAAGCTGTGTAACCAATTCCGACACCAACACCAGCGATTTCCGTTTCATAACCTGCATAGATATCATATTCAATGCCATCAGCTGTACCGCCATCTGAGATAGCCCAAACACCTGCATAGAAGCCACCCGCGGCATAATCAATCGAGGTATATGCACCTGCATCACCTAATTCAACGCCTCGGTATACATAATCAGACACCATACCCACTGTCATACTTAGCTCAGCAACCGCAGTGGCACTAGCTAAAGTGACTGCTGATGCTAATAAAGATTTTTTAAGTACGTTCATATTTGTTTCTCTCCGATTTATTTAATTTGAAATATTTCAATAGATAAAAGCCAAAAGCTATATCTGACTATTTTTTTTGCATAGCGCATGCCAAAAGCAATTTTTATAAAATAAACAATAACTTAAGATTAAAAAGAAATTTAAATATACACGTTGACCATGGCGTTGCACCGAAACAAAGCTCGACAGGAACCTTTATGGAACAAATGAAAAAAAAATATGGGAATTTATTTTAACAACAGAAAATTTTATCTATTCATGAGCATCAATTGATGGATATCTAAACTGTTTTATAACTCGATTTGTGACTATGTCACTTTTTAAAACCAAAAATTTTATTTTTCAACTCGCAAGGCGCACCAAGATTGCTCAAGCTTAAAAAATTTGCTGACAATTAACTAAAAGGCAGAAAATTTCACTTAATGGCCCATCCTGCACGTTTAACACAGGAGATGGGCCATTTTTTTATCAAAGGAAGATGAGATTCTAACATTTGTGCAATAGACCTAGGCTGAGGACAGCTTAGCGTGTATCGCGCCATCAACAGGCAACAAAACTCCGTTCACAAACGCCGCTTCGTCTGAGACTAAAAATACTGCGGCGTTAGCAATGTCGTCGGCATGACCTAAGCGACCGACCGGCACATGCTCACACCATTGCTGATAGGTAGATTGGATTGATGTTTCACTTTTCTGGGCATCTAGCGAATCAAGCCAGGCGCGCAATGTAGCGGTTTCAATTGGACCTGGGGCAATCACGTTGGCTCGAATGCCTTGACTACCATATTCAACTGCGATGCTTCGCGCTAAGCTGGTTAAACCCGCTTTTGCTGCACCGTAGGCAGCTAAGCCCGGCGAATAATTAATACCGGCACCTGAAGACGTACACAAAAAAGTACCGCCTTGTTGCGCCAGCATAATCGGCAATGCCGCTTTAATGCAGTAATGCACCGAGCGAAAATTCAAGGCATAAATAGCTTCAAATTCATCGTCTGACACCTCGGCATAAGACGCCGGCAAAGAGCCGCCCGCATTGCAAAAAACAATATCCAATTGGCCTAAAAGCTGCTGGCTTTCCTGCATCATCTGCTCAACGGCCTGTTGGTCCGTCACATCGGCGACCATCATCTCACCCTGCCCGCCTTGTTCGATGATCAAGGCAAGGGTTTGCTCGGCCAAATCAGCATTAATATCATTGACTATTACCCTTGCCCCCTCACATGCAAATTTAATCGCGCTGGCGCGACCAATGCCGGCTCCCGCTGCCGTAATTAAAGCGGTCTTTTTCTCTAGCCGCTTATTCATCGCATTGCCTCATAACCTTTAGCCAATGAAAATACTTAAAGTTGTTCCCACTTGACCACCTTGGCCTGCGGCAATGACACCGCTTCGCCCTTACTGTCTAGCCAGCGAAATGTCATGAAGCCAAAGTTGTAGCCGCTGGTATCTAGCCAATTAGGGTGTCCTGGATCTTGATGAGCCACCACAAATTCAACACTGCCATCGGCACCGTATTCAACCTCTGACAAGGTTAGCGAGGTGGGTCGATGCAAATAGTCATGGGTTTCATGCCAACGAGACTCAAGGGTTAAATTCCAATAACGGGTTTCGGGTGGTTGGGCAGTGATCACCAAGGCTTCATCATCGGCTAATTGATAACTGCCGATCATATATAAATTATCTTCGCCACTTATGGCCGAACCTAAACTTTCACTGGAGGTTTGCACAAACTGATTAGTCTCGGTTAACAATTCAGGTAACACATACTTATGCAAAGTGGTGAGCTTTAAAAACGCGTAGCTGGTACCAATTAAACTGTCTGCAATGGCTTGATCAGATGGCGGCGTGTAGACAGGTTTCTCGCCCAAAATCTCAATTGCCAGCGTTGCTTCCTCACTGAGCGAACGGTCAGCCATATATTGTCGAACCAAAATGCCGGAGGCATCGTCAGGAATCTGAATCCAATTCGCCGGCACACCGTTATTACCATACGCGTTTATGTCCGGCGCATCTTTGCTTAACAGTAAGGTAAAGTTACCTTCGGCATCGCGATTTAGTTGTTGATCGTTAATATAACCGACACCGCGTCGCTCGGTCATGCCCAAGCCACCGGTAATAGTAAAACTCAAATAGTCGTCACTTTGATGGGTGCCGCGAATAATATAATCGTATTGGCCATTTATTTGTACGTTATGGTATTCGGCATCAGGGTTATCCCCTCCTACTTTTCGAACTTCAGTATCCATCCTTTGGAAGTGCGGCAGTTGCGGATTGGCATCCGCCGCCACTTCAGTACTCATTGACACTACACGCAACAACCAACGCATGCCTTCGATGGCTTCTTGCTCAGTCTGCGCTTCATTTAAAACCATTTGATGGGTGCTATCGAGCAGGGCTTTAAAATCTTCAAAGGCTTGATTGGATTTTAGCGCCGCGTAATCATTATTTGAACCACCGCCCAAGCTACTAATCGTCGCGATTAGTGCAGCGCCTCTAGGTAATTGTAAACCCAAGACAACGCCTACCAACAAAACTAATACTAACGCGACAATATTTTTTATCATGATTTTTCGTCCTTTGCTCATTCAACAGCTATTTAAAAACAGTATTTTGATGCCTACCTAGCCATGATAACCACTTTATTAAGCGTCAACCTTTAACTTCAATCAATCTTTGACAGCACGCTAGTCCAGCGTCGGCGAAATTTCATAATAAATACGAATCTCGTTTAAATACAATAGATTAAAAAGACTGTGAGATTTAAATTCGTTAATGGCGAGCGACAGAAAATGGTTTACACTGACCTTTATTCTCTGAGCGCAGAGCTTAAAAAGTGATAAATAAAGCAAACAACTTATGAATGATAATCGCCATCTGATTGAACAATATTTTGCCTCGCTGACGGGACAAAGTGTCACCCCCATTAGCGATTATTTTGCCGACGACATTGTTTGGCACTTACCACCTGCCCACCCGTTTGGCGGACCTTTTAGTGGCCTTGATGCCGTACTGGATATGTTAGGGCAAGGCAGCCACTTATTTCGTTTCGAGACGATAGCGATTGACCGTCGCGCCTTAATTGTCGAGGGTGACAACGCCGCTGTTCACTTTATACTGAATGCAAAAATGCACGATAACCGCGACTACAGCAATGAGTATTTATTTCGCTTTCAATGCCAAGACGGAAAAATCAATCGGGTATGGGAATGTATGGATACCTACTATCAATACACGGTAGGAATGTTTGATACTTCCGAGTGAAAAAATTAGAACCATTTTTTATCACTCAATATTAATAAATCATGTAATCAGGAAAGTATGGCTATCACCATTCAACACACCGTTCATGTAAATTTAAACTGCAATGATCACGAGCAACATAAAACCTTATTAATGAAACTGGGTTTTAGCCCCGCTTCGCGTTTACGTCCCGACCCACAAGACGGTCAAGACATGGGCATAGAAGGTCAAGTTCAGTGGGATGGCTATGCGATGGTAAGCGGCCTAGACTGGCAGAGCGCTATGATCGATTTATTAACGTTTCGCTTGCCGCCGATTATCGGCCAAAGCTATGAAGCGCTGAATCATATTGGTAATCAAGCGTTAATTATTGCTGTCGATGATGTCGAGGCAACGCACCATGCGCTGCGCGCAGAAACGCTGCCATTTCTTGGTCCTTTACAAACCACAAAGGGTACTGGCTTTCATTTCCGTGATAGCGATGGCATTCGCTATAATATTGTCGATCGTCGCATTAGAAGTAACAAAGAACCAGGTTTAGCTGGGTTAATTGTCAATTGCTCTAACATTCAAACGACACAAGCCTGGTATCAGGATCAACTCGGTTTTGTATCGCTGTCTGATGCGCCTGAAAAAACTACTTTATTCGCAACTGCCTATGACTGCAATCACGATATCGATTGTTTAAACCTTAGATTAAGCCTACCGCACCGAGAAGATTTTACCATCCATCTTCAACAACCTGAAGATATTCATGGCAAAAGCTATTCTGTGCCTAATCATGTTGGCCTGTATCGAACCGCTTTTGCGGTAGAGGATATCCATCAATGCTATGATCGCCTTCAACAGCAGGGAGTCGATTGTCCTCACCCACCGGTGTTTCAAGACATGGGGCCGGGCATACTAGTGGATGGTGTATGGGCACTGTATTTTTTTGATCCCGATGGTAACTGCATCGAATTGATTGAAACGCCCAAAATAAATTAAAGTCTTTTATTAAGACTATTCTTGCACGCATACAGGGCTGATATTGCACCAAATTATATCAAGACGTTTATTCGAAGCTCGTTATTAATTCTCTCAATACACCGTAATAATAAATTTTTTCTTAAAGGTATGAAACGAATTCATTTGGTGTTAATTTAACCATTAATAACAAAGGAGTTCGATTAAATGAAAAATATACATTCATTTCTATTTCTTTTTTTACTATCACATTTATCTTTTGCTGATGGATTAGAACTAAATATTTTTCAGAATGGTCAGGTTGCTGATGCTGATGAGGTTAATGAAAATTTTCAATTACTTGAAACAGCTCTAAATTCTCTGCAAGGTGACTCAGCTTGTGCCACTGCGGCCGATGTCGTATGCCCAACGCCTCAATCCTTTGATATTACTGTATACAATCAAGGTGTATCAGATGGCTTCTCAAGTGGTGTATCGAGCGTAGATATTACTACTGATAATCAAGCAAGCTATGATGACGGTTATTCCGCAGGCGTTTCGAGTGTTGATATTACCTCTGATAATGAGGCCGTATGTCTAGGCGTATCTGGTTTATGGGATGAGGCCAGTAAGACCTGCTCGGCAGAATCGAATTCACCCACTGCTAGCTATAGTGTTTATTCAGGTTTTACGCAAGAATGTTGCATATCTTTAGGGCAAACCCTTGGTATTCCATATTTTGCAATTGATGGCTGCGATACGGGGCCTTTTGGGTTTCAAACGCAATGCACTGCCGATCAATTACCAATTAGTACTCAGTGTTCAGTGATTAATCCCTACACTGTTGATGTGGCATCTCGATATTTTTGTGGAGGACGTGTTGAAAGCTGTGAGGGCTCAGCATGTGATAATGTTGGGAGCTGCCAAAGAAATGATTTTGAGTGTCAATTTACAATAAACGGTACAGGAAGTCTTAGCTGTGATGTCGGTAGCCTATGCACAGTCATCACTCCCAGTATTGGTTCATTTACTTGCGGCTTTGCAGCCGAATGTACTGCTGAAAGATTGAATGGTGGGACTATGACTTGTGAAGATGGATCACAATGTAGTGGTCTTGTTGCATCAGGAGTCATGGACTGTGAACCAGGCTCCACATGTTCTGGTGATTTCTTTGGAGGGTCACTTTATTGCCATGATGGTGCAATTTGTAATGCTTCAACAGGCACCGGATCAAGTTCTGTAACAATGTATTGTGAGTCAGGTGCAACTTGTACTGGCGGCGCTTCTACTGGTTCTGCGCATACGACCATGGTGTGTGCCTCTGGATCTGATTGTTCTGGAGGACCATCAACCGGGAGTGCCAAGGTTACTCAAGCTTGTGAAGTAGGAGCCACTTGCGCTTGCTCGCCGGGTATCGGTAATAGTAGTTGTGTATCAGGTAATTTTGCAGACTATACCTTCCCTAATTTTTAAAAAGGAATCTTACTGCCCAAATAAAATGAAGTGGTGGAGCTAAGCGGGATCGAACCGCTGACCTCAACACTGCCAGTGTTGCGCTCTCCCAGCTGAGCTATAGCCCCATGTCTGATATGAAGTGTCCGAATGGCCACGTTCATGAAATGGACGGCCATTTTAACGATGCTGGCTCAGTCGTCAAGCTTTTACTCGCTTGGCAGTCGCAGAAACGGTTTATTGGTCGGTATTTAGACCGCGATAGACTTTTTCGAGCGCCTTCATTTGCTTTTTAGATACGCCGCCTAATACCTCGATGGCGTTTCGCAACCGTGCGCGAGTCATATCAGAGCCCAGCAAGGCCATTGCGTCCATCACCGAAAACGATGCCGTGGTGCCGGCTACAGCAATAAACAGCGGCGCTAAAAAGTCTTTCAGCTTCAACTCAAATGCTTCGGCTAAGCCACTAAGCTCAGCAAATAGGGCATCACGTTGCCAGTCATTAAGACTTTCAAAACGCCACAGGCAAAATTGCAAAATTTTGACCTGCTCACTAGTGTCAAGCTTTAAGGCAGTAAAGTCGGCCTCTGTGATAGCTAATTGGCCGGCAGCCAAAAAGGCGGTCTTGGGAATAAAATCACTCAAGGTATTCATGCGTGCCTGTACATACGGCAACACGGTTAATAAGTTATCGCGGTTCAGCGCCCAGGCCGTTAATTGATCGGCTAACTGTTCAGTGGTCAAGGATTCACGAATCCACAAACCATTTAGCCAGTTAAGCTTATCCAAATCAAAAATAGGCCCTCCCAGCGAAACACGCTGAATATCAAACGCCGTTAGCATGTCATCAAGACTGAACTTTTCGCGCTCATCAGGCATTGACCAACCCATACGGGCGAGATAATTCACCATCGCTTCAGCTAAATAACCCATACGCTGATAATACAAAATGCTGGTGGGGTTCTTACGTTTACTGAGTTTGCTTTTATCGGGATTGCGCAATAGGGGTAAATGACACAATTGTGGCATGTGCCAATCAAAGTATTGGTAAAGTAGCTGATGCTTAGGGGCTGAATTAATCCATTCTTCGCCGCGCAGCACATGGCTAATTTGCATGAGGTGGTCATCGACCACATTAGCTAAGTGGTAGGTGGGCATGCCGTCTGACTTCAGCAATATTTGTGCATCAACCATTGACCAGTCAAGTTCAATATCTCCACGCAGTAAATCATTTACCACACAGGTTCCCGACTCTGGCACTTGCATACGCACAACAAAAGGTTGGCCGTCGTTGGCACGCTGTTGCTGCTCGGCCTCACTTAACAACAAGTCAAATGGCTTCAATGCGCGATTCTCACCATCCGCTTTAATTTCAGCGCGTAGCTCATCTAGCTCTTTGGGTGTTCGATAACATTTAAACGCGTGGCCATGATCAATTAATTGTTGTGCATACTGCTGATAAATATCACCACGCTCACTTTGCCGATAAGGACCAAAATCGCCGCCCTTATCGGGTCCTTCGTCCCAGTCTAGGCCTAACCAACGCAGAGAATCATAAATCATTTGCTCTGACTTGGCGGTACTGCGTTGTTGGTCGGTATCTTCAATGCGCAAAATAAACTGGCCGCCGTGCTGTTTCGCGAAGCAAAGATTAAATAGCGCAATATAGGCGGTGCCCACATGAGGATCGCCGGTTGGTGAAGGTGCAATTCTCGTTCTAACTGTCATGGATACAATTTGTTCCCAAGCCAATAATAAAGCCTTATTATATGGCATCTAAGTGAATAAGATTAATAGCCTAAGCATGGTATTTATTGTCAACTCAATCACTTTGAACCTTATATCAGCCGTTTATAATCGGCTATCGACCAAAATATTAAAGGATAAATAAGCACCTATTATAGCCGTGAGCGCCGCCATCAATTGCAGCAAATAACGGCTATCAATACCCCATAAAGCTATGAGAATTGTCAGCAATAGCATGGCTAACATGGCGATATTTTGTAAAAAATTACTGCTGGCTATCAAACCACCCAACTGTTCTGATGGGGTATTTTTTTGCAGATAGGCATTGAGCGGCACAATCAAACACGCCGAGGCAATACCCATCATAAAATAGACCATAGCAAACTCAATTGGTGCGCTTAAAAAACTTAATGACGTTAAACCCAGCGCCATTATGACCACACCCAGCGGCACAAAGCGTAGCTCAATGCGTTGTCCCGATAATCGACCAACCGCTATTGCACCCAATGCCAAACCTAAGCCTGTAGTCGCTAATACCCCTTGAATCACTGCCGTGTTATTAATGCCAGCATGTGCTTTAGCAAAAGCAGGAAAAGCCGCCAACATGCCCTGCCCCACAGACCAAAATAACGCCAAGCACAAAACAGGCAGCAATCGCCGACGATGAGACAATAAATCAAACAATGATTGACGCGATACTGAAGAGGTATTGGTCTTGCTATTGATCGCACTCTGCTCCAGCACCGGCTCTTTCAGCAGTGGAATGCGGTATGTCCAATAAAGTTGTAACATTGCTAAACTCACGAGAACTAAACCTAAGGGCCAAAGCAAAGCGATAATCGTGTTGGTATCAGCTAATATTATTAGTTGACTAGAATATAAGTACTCAAAGCCGACTGAGAAAGCCAATGTGCCCATTAATATTCCGCTAATAGATGCTGTTTGGGCCCAACCATTAGCCTCACTTAATCGCGACGCCCCCCAAAATAATTTTAAATAAGCAAGTTTAGCCGGCGAGTAAAAAGCCGATTGAATGGCCATTAACAATGTCATAATCATTGCAGGCCAAAACCAACCGGCACTATAAAACACCGTAATAGCCAGGGTTAACAACAGCGAAGCAGAAGCCGTTGCGCGCATAATCTTGACTTTATTATATGTATCCGCCAACTTAGCAATCGGCATCACTAAGGCAATAAATGGTAATAAGATGCAGGCGTTAATGATGGCAACTAAGATGATTTGCTGACTGCCGTCATACACTTTGAATACGGTATTCTGTAAAGAAATTTTATGGCCTAAATCAATCAGCGCATTTAGAAAAACAACGCTAAAGAATAACCTACCGTCTTTCATCGCTGAACTCACTGCTACACGAGTGGCCTATTTAATAGGAATAGTTGAAATTGTATTCTACCATAGCGTTCGCAACATCAAACCTGCCAAAATCGATAGGCAATTTTCAGGCGATAAATTCAGTTTTGAAACTTGCACGAAAGTCGTTACGACGAAGTTCGTAAAGGAGGGAAATTTAAGACCAAAGGCATTTTATTGTTGTTGTTTATTATGCCTTTGGTCTAAGGTTGCAAATAGATTACAAACCTAGGTCATCTATACCCAACTGGTCTTGCAAGAGCTTCACTTCAAGTTTCTCTTCAAGCCGCCGGCGAATATCAGTTGACTTGGCAAATTTAACCGGCTTGCCATCATCTTTATCGATGGAAGTTTCCGCGCTTTCAACGACGATATCTTCGATATCAAGCCCGATATCATTGGCTTGATCATTGACACCTACTTCAACACTGTTAGTAGAAATCGTTGCTACTTGTCCAGACATTTTCATAACCTCCAGTCGATTAAAACCAAAAACGAAATGTCATTGCTTATTTAATAACCCAGCCGATGTAATAATTCTTATCGATTGGCTGTGTCATTAATAAACAGCCTAGACCGTTTATTTATTAAACACCATCAATATGACAAGAAATCGAGGGTTTAGAAAAAAATAGTTTTAAAGACTAAAAAGACATAACTAAAAGTTATTGAAGACTACTTGCAAGAAATGAAGCGATAGTCTAGAAGCCTGAGATTAATCAGAAAAATATAAAAATCAATGGCTTAAAGACTACCTGATCATGATAATTGACCACAGCCTTTAGAGCAGTAAACGGCGAACATCTGCCAAGTTAGCCGCTATCTCGGTCATAAAACGACCCGCATCGCCGCCATTAACCGCCCGATGGTCATAAGAAAGAGACAGCGGTAACATTTTACGGGGTACAAATTCCCCGTTTTGGAAAACCGGTTTGACCGCCAACTTAGACACACCCAGAATTCCTACCTCGGGGGTATTAACGATAGGCGTAAAGCCTGTGCCACCAATGCCGCCCAAGCTGGAGATAGTGAAGCAACCGCCTTGCATCTCACTAGGTTTAAGTTTGCGATGCTTTGCTTTATCTGCAAGTTCGCGAATTTCTTCGGATAACTGCCAAATGCCTTTTTTACTAACATCGCGCAGTACTGGCACCATCAAGCCCGCCGGCGTATCAACCGCCATGCCAATATGCACATACTGCTTATATATAATTGACTCACCGTCAGGTGATAAAGACGCGTTAAAAGCGCGATGGGTTTCTAAAGCACCAGCGACTGCTTTCATGAGAAAAGACACGGGAGTAATTTTGATTCCACGCTTAGCCATCTCATCCTTTAATGTCTGGCGAAAGGCTTCAAGTTCAGTAATATCTGCATCATCAAATTGTGTCACATGCGGTACGTTTAACCAATTGCGGTGCATATTAGCGGCAGTGATTTTATGCAGCTTTGACATGGGTTCAGTAACGATTTCACCAAACTGAGAGAAATCCACTTCAGGCACTTTAGGTATCGCGCCACCCATGCTGTCAGGCGAGTTTACTAACTGCTTAACATAGTTATGCAAATCTTCTTTCGCCAGACGACCACGAGGACCCGAACTCTTCACTCGACTCAAATCAACACCTAATTTTCTTGCTAATTTGCGAACCGCTGGCCCTGCGTAAACATCGGTTTTACGACGTCGATCATCACTCGTTTGCGTATGCCGAGTATCTACATTTGATGGAGTTAGTGTATTACTCTTGGCAGGACTGACTATGGAAGATGAAACAGGCACCGAGGTCGATGGCTTAGAGTTTGCTGGCTCAGGAGTGATTGATTCGACGGCAGTTTCGGTATGATCAACAGTTGGCATCACTATTTGCGCATCAGTCACTATTACTTCAAGTTCGGCAACCTTATCACCTTCCGCTAGAGAGTCTCCTTCATTGACATGCAAAGCCGTAATGACACCGCTAGCCGGCGAGGGTAATTCCATCGACGCTTTGTCTGACTCCATTAACACGATGCCATCGCCTTCATTGATACGATCACCTACTGCAACCATCAATTCAATTAATTCAACCTTATCAGCACCACCTAAATCGGGAACCAGCACCGATTCTGTTGCAGTGGGAGGTGCTGTTGATGGGGCTTGATCGGGCACAGTAGCTGATGGATCATCTTGCGCTGGTGCTTCGCTCGTTATTACCAGTGCTGACTCTGGCGCTACTGATTGAGCCACTTCCGACGCTGAAGTGACAGCACCAGAATTACTTATCTCCAATTCTAAAAGTGCATCGCCTTCCTTCACCATTGATCCTTCTGCAACAGAAATAGCCGTTACTTTTCCAGCGGCAGGAGAAGGTATATCCATTGACGCCTTATCAGATTCAACCACAATGATTGACTCGTCAACGCTGACATCATCACCGACCGCAACTGATATTTCAATTACTTCTACTTCGGCAGCACCACCAAGATCAGGAACCTTTACCGTTTGATTTGTCAATGTACTCACCTTCACTCAATAAAATAATAAAAAATCGCTTAAATCAATGCTGATTTATGTGATGGCCTCATACCGTTGTCGGATCAATTTTATCCGGAGAGATTCCGTATTTTTTCAACCCTTGCTTAATGACCGAAGGATCTAGCTTTCCTTCATCAACTAAGGCTGACAACGCTGAAATAACAATAAAATAACGATTCACTTCAAAGAAATGTCGCAATTTCGCTCGGGTATCACTGCGGCCAAAACCATCTGTACCTAAAACATTTAATCGACCCGGCACATAGGGCCGTAATTGATCGGCATACAACTTCATGTAATCCGTTGCGGCAATGAAAGGGCCTTCTGTGTCTTTAAGTTGCTCAGTAATATAAGGCACTTTAGGTGTTTCTTCAGGATGCAACATATTCCAACGCTGGCAAGCCAAACCGTCGCGCCGCAATTCATTGGCACTGGTGATACTCCATACGTCAGCAGCTACCGACCAGTCATCATTAAGCAACGCTACCGCCGCCTCAACCTCGCGTAAAATAGTCCCTGAGCCCATTAACTGAACGCGATTATCACTTTTGAAATTATTCTCTATTAGGCGATAAATACCTCTAATAATGCCCTGCTCAACACCCACGGGCATTTCGGGATGACTATAATTTTCATTCATCGCGGTAATGTAATAAAACTTGTTTTCTTGCTTATGGTACATACGATCCAGACCATCCTGAATAATAACCGCCATCTCGAAGGCATATGTAGGATCGTAAGAGACACAATTCGGAATGGTCGATGCCATAAGATGGCTGTGGCCGTCTTGGTGCTGTAAGCCTTCACCGTTCAACGTAGTTCGTCCCGATGTGGCGCCAATTAAAAATCCTCGCGCTTGACTATCGCCAGCGGCCCAAGCCAAGTCACCCACACGTTGAAAACCAAACATCGAATAAAAAATATAAAACGGAACCAAGGGTGTATTGTTGGTGCTGTATGATGTTGCCGCCGCCAACCACGCCGACATCGCACCACTTTCGTTAATCCCCTCTTCTAAAATCTGACCTTTCTCATCTTCCTTATAATACATAATGCCGCCAGCATCGTGTGGCGTATAAAGCTGGCCTTGTGATGAATAAATCCCCAACTGCCTAAACATGCCTTCCATACCGAAAGTTCTCGCTTCGTCTGGGACAATAGGCACAACTCGCTTGCCAATACTTTTATCTTTGACCAAGCTTGAAAGAATACGTACAAAAGCCATCGTGCTAGAAATTTCACGCTTACCGGAACCTTTTAATTGTGCAGAAAACGTATCCAATGCGGGCGTATCTAATTGATCGAAACTGACTCTTCGGCGAGGAATATACCCCCCTAATTTTTCTCGTCGCTCACGCATATAAGTCATTTCTGGACTGTCAGGCGAAGGTCGATAATAAGGAACCGTCTCAAGCTCTTTGTCTGATAGTGGAATATTAAAACGATCTCGAAACTGTTTTAAACTCTGGGTATCTAATTTTTTTAGTGAGTGTGTTTCGTTATTTGCCTCGCCCGCTTCGCCCGTACCATAGCCCTTAACGGTCTGCGCAAGAATAACGGTTGGCTGTCCGGTGTGTTCAACCGCTTGTGAATACGCGGCATAAACTTTGTAGGGGTCATGACCGCCACGATTGAGATTCATAATGTCGTCATCAGATAAATCTTTGACTAACTCCAATAACTCTGGGTACTTACCAAAGAAATGCGCGCGGGTATAAGCGCCACCATTAAATTTATAATTTTGTAGTTCACCATCGCGAACCTCGTTCATTCGCTGCTGTAACAAACCGGTTTTATCTCGCTCTAACAAAGGATCCCAGCGGCGGCCCCAAAGCACCTTGATGACATTCCAACCTGCGCCCCGAAAAACGCCCTCTAACTCTTGGACAATTTTACCGTTACCACGAACAGGGCCATCTAAACGTTGTAAATTACAGTTAATCACAAAAATCAAATTATCAAGTGACTCACGACCCGCCATAGCGATAGAACCTAACGATTCTGGCTCGTCACACTCACCATCACCTAAGAAGCACCATACTTTTCGATTTTCACGATGCGCTAACTCACGTTTATCGAGATACTTCATAACATGAGCTTGATAAATAGCCTGTATCGGCCCCAAGCCCATCGATACCGTTGGGAACTGCCAATAATCAGGCATCAACCACGGGTGGGGGTATGAGGATAAGCCATTGCCGTCCACTTCACGTCGAAAATTATCCAGTTGCTCCTCAGTTAAGCGGCCCTCTAAATAAGAGCGAGCATAAATGCCAGGCGAAATGTGACCTTGGTAATATATGAGATCACCCTCTTGCTGATCATCGGCACCTCGAAAAAAATAGTTATAGCCAACATCGTACAGCGTCGCCGCTGAAGAAAAGCTAGAAATATGGCCACCTAAACCCTCATTGTTGTCATTAGCACGCATGACCATGGCTAATGCATTCCAGCGAGTGAGTGAGCGAATTCTTCGCTCCATAAATAAATCTCCGGGCATTAATTTCTCATTGACTGGTAAGATGGTGTTTCGATAAGGGGTGGTGATCGCTGGTGGCATAGTAATATCAGCATCGACCGCACGATCCAACAGTTGCTGAAGTAAAAAAGCAGCTCTGTCACGCCCACTGTGATGGATAACGGACTCAATAGAATCTAACCATTCCTGGGTTTCTGATGGGTCTTTATCGTTGTCGTGCATATCGGTACGTCCTTAACTGTCGCTTTGAAGTTATTCGATTTTTTCAACGGCTCATGAGCAAATGGCCTAGGTAATGCAATGACACGGCTTTGATTAATCGATTATGAAAATGAGATAGTTGTATGTGACCATAATAATGTTAATGCAAATAGTTTAGGTCAACTCTGTAGGAGTATCTAGCCCAATTAAGACAATTGTCTTAATATTTCAACCAAACCGGTAAAATCAACTGAATTAGTCAATAAATCAACTAGTTAGATTAAATATTCAACACTTTTCGAGTGGTGTCAGGGCAGCGAATAATAATTATCTTGGAGTAATTATAGAAATAGGCAGAAAGTTGAATAGCTAGTAAGATGATTTCTAGACAACTGAAACTTTTTATTAAGTCATGCGGATTAGCGCTCCTCAGGGGGTTTGAATCACCTAGCACACCTAATCAACGGCTGGAGTTTGCAGATTACTGGGCCATGCATTGAGCACAGCCTTTATTAAAGTTGCCAATGGAATCGCAAAAAAGACTCCCCAAAGCCCCCACAAACCGCCAAAGAATAAAATAGCCAACAAAATAGCGACCGGATGCAAATTAACCGCTTCAGAGAATAAAAGTGGCACCAAGGCGTTACCATCGAGACCTTGAATAATGAGGTAAGCCGTCATTAACCACATGACCTCACTTCCCCATCCCCACTGAAGCAAGGCAACCAACAACACTGGTAACGTGACCAAAAAAGCACCAATATAAGGAACAACTACAGATAATCCGACTAAAATGGCCAGCAAAGCCGCATAATTAAGGCCAAAACCGGCAAAGACCGCATAAGAAGTAACACTGATAATGAATATTTCGATCGCCTTGCCACGCACATAATTGGCCATCTGAGCGTTCATTTCTTGCCAAATAGAACTCAATAACGGCCGTTCAGCGGGCAGTTTATTTGCAAACCAAGACATTAAAACGATGCGATCCTTGAGAAAGAAAAATACCAGAATAGGCACTAACACCAGGTAGATCATAAAACTAAACAAATTCGGGATCTTTGACACTGAAAAGGAAAGAACTGACTGACCAAGCCCGCCTAATTCGCGATTTAGTAGCTCTGTCCACTCTTGCACTTGCGCCCCAGAAATCAACGTTGGATATATTTCAGGCAGCAGCACCAATTTCTCCTGCAAAACAGCAATAAAATTAGGGAGTTCTTGAACCAAATTGGTCAATTGATCCAGCGCCAGTGGTAGGACAATAATTAAACCAATAATCAATAAAAACACCAAAAAAGCTGAACTTAAACTCACCGCCAAAAGATGAGGACAATTGAATCGCTCGAGTTGAACCACCACACCTTGAAGTAAAAAAGCCAACACCAGTGCTGCAATGACGGGAGCCAAGATGCCACCAAAAAAGATAATAATGGCGCTTAATAATAAGAGTAACAACAATAAAACAACCGCTTGCTCATCATATAAATGCCGTTCGTACCATTTTTTTAATACATGCAACATAACATTATTTATCCTTGGTGAACGGAATATTGATACAGCTATAATCTAGTATTAATAGGGTTAAGAGGGAACAAAGCTGCATATTGCACTCTAAACTATCAACAAACCATTCAAAAAAAACCTGAGAGGTGGAATTGTATAAACAAAACACGGGTTTTTACCATATGATAGCCAGTAAATACTGCATCATTTGCTAACATAAGCTCACTGAAAGAGGTTAGTTTTATAATTAATACGCATATAAATTGATATTTAAGCCAATAATACCCCCAACACAAAGCAGGCACAGCAACTACCTCATGAGGATAACCGGTTTACACCAATGATTTACCAACTAAAGTCGATTCAATTGCCGCAATGCCTTCGTTTGTATCGAATGTTGCTGAAGAAAACGCTCAAGCTGATCGGTAAGCTGATCGTGCTACTGTCAGTCTATAGCCAAGCAAATGAAGCGATTGTATTACCTGAACTAGGAAACAGTTCGGCAGGGCTAATGTCAGCCCAAGATGAAAAAGCGCTGGGGCAAGCTTGGCTCAAATCATTTCGTGGCAGCGTGATGCTTGAATCCGATCCGATTATTTTTGAATACTTAGAAAATCTATTATTTAAATTGGCCAGTTACAGCCAACTGAAAGACAAAGACCTGCATTTAGTGGTTGTAAAAAATCCAAATATCAATGCATTTGCTGTACCCGGCGGAGTAGTTGGTGTTAACAGCGGCCTTTTACTTTACGCCGAGACAGAGGGGCAACTCGCCTCAGTACTCAGCCATGAATTGGCTCATCTTTCACAGCGCCATTTTAGTCGTAGCGTCGAAGCCGCGAAAGGCACAAACCTGACTACACTCGCCGGCATGCTGGCTGGCATCGCACTGGCTATTGCCAGCGAAAGTGATGCAGCTCAAGCAGCAATTGTTGGTTCACAAGCTGCTGCACTGGATGCAAAGTTACGCTACAGCCGTATGCATGAAAAAGAGGCTGATCGAATCGGCATGATGACCTTAGTCAATGCAGGCTACTCGGCTAACTCGGCAGCAGCAATGTTCAAGCAAATGCTAAATATATCGCGACTGTATGGTAACAAAACGCCTGAATTTTTACTCACACACCCCATTACTGAATCACGCATAGCTGATGCCAGAAATCGCGCCAGACAATACAATTCCTCAGCCAGTAAACTGCATTTGAATTACTTGCTGATAAAGGCTCGCGCCTATGTACTCGCACAATCATCGAATAAAAATAGTATTACTCATTTCTTATCGCAACTCGAAAAGTTTCATTCCAAACAACCGATTCAAAACTCATCTTCCGAAGCCCTCTATGCTCAAGCAGCACGCTATGGGCTGGCATTCGCTTATCAACGTGACCAGCAATGGCATAAAGCCAGAAAGACTTTAGCGCCGCTGTTAGAGAAAATACCGAGAAAAATCACTTACAGCCTCTTAGATATTGCCATTGATAGCGGCTTAGGTAAAACCAAGGTTGCTGAAAATCGACTGCGGGAACTCAGTGATCTTACACCTAACAATTACGCTATTAGCATGCAGTTAGCCGAGATTTTGCTTAAAAACAATAACGCTACAGAGGCCCAAAAAGTCTTAAGCAGTTTAGCAAAAACAAGACCAGCGCAAGCTGATATCTGGTACGCGCTGGCAGAAAGTCAAGGACTAGCGGGCAATATAAACGGCTTACATCAATCAAGAGCTGAATTTTTTCTTCTACGTGGAAATCTGACTAAAGCTAAAATGCATTACCGGCAGGCTTTACACCTAAGCCAAAAAGATTTTCAGCGATCAGCAAAAATAAAACATCGATTGTCGTTTATTAGAAAACTAGAGGAGCAAGCAGGATCTTTCTAAGGTAAAGAATTAATTTTGTGTCTTCACAAAGTCAAGCATCCGCTGCAACGGTGTTAACGCCTGCTGGGCCAATTGCAAGTCAACAAATATCTCGTTACCCTCTTGTGTTAGACTACTGGCTAAGTTATCTAAATTATTCATTGCCATCCAAGGGCAGTTCGCGCAACTCTTACAGCTTGCGCCAGCGCCACCAGTAGGGGCAATTAAGAACTGTTTATCTGGCACTAATTGTGATAATTTATAAAAGATGCCTTGATCAGTCGCAACAATAAACTTCTCGTGCGGCAGTTTTTCTGCAGCGCGAATAATTTGCGTGGTGGAACCAACACTATCAGCTAGAGCCAATACAGACTCCGGCGATTCTGGATGCGCTAACACAGCAGCTTCAGGATAGACAGCTTTTAAATCTTGAATACCCTTCGCTTTAAATTCATCATGCACAATGCACGCGCTGTCCCATAACAATATGTCGGCACCTGTGTGTTTCTGCACATAGGCACCTAGATGTTTATCCGGCGCCCAAATGACCTTTTGGCCCTCTGCATCTAAAAAATCAACCACCTCTAAAGCGATGCTTGAAGTGACAACCCAATCGGCGCGCGCTTTTACTGCTGCCGAAGTATTAGCATACACCACAACCGTTCGATCGGGATGCTCATCACAGAAAGCTGAGAACGGCTCAATTGGACAACCCAAATCGAGAGAGCAGGTGGCCTCTAGGGTTGGCATGAATACTCTTTTCTCTGGGCTAAGAATTTTTGCTGTCTCGCCCATAAATTTAACCCCTGCGACAATTAAATTATCGGCCGGATGATTAGCACCAAATCGCGCCATCTCTAATGAGTCAGAAACCACGCCACCGGTCTCTTCAGCCAAGCGTTGAATTAGCGGGTCGGTATAGTAATGAGCAATGATGGCGGCATTTTCTCGCTCAAGCATTGCTTTTATCTTTTCACTGGCACGCTGGTACTGTGTCTCTGTATAAGCTTGAGGCGCAGGCTCGTATAAGTGACGCTTAACAATATCTTCCGCGCTACCAGAGTACGCATCAACTGTGCTACAAAGCTTCAGTGCTTGCGACTTACCTATATCAGCAGTTTGATAAGAAGATTCCGTCATGGGTAAATTATTTACGCAAATCAGCGAGTTAATAAAAGAGAGTTAATTGTAACACAGGCAAAGTGGTGCTTCGCAAGCGCTATCGATACCACTTAAACTAAGCAAAGGGTTGAACAAACCATTTCTCGTTGATCTCAGTGGATAAAAAGGTCATAGGCTAGACTGAACTGAATGGATTTGTAATGGCTACCCTGACGGCAGGTCGAGTTATAATTCGCTCTGAGTTTGCCAATGATAAATCCAACAAAAAAACCTTAGGATTAAAATATGAGCATTTTAGATAAATTTCGTCTTGATGGAAAAGTAGCAGTTGTAACCGGTGCAGGTCGCGGCATTGGGGCTGCCTGTGCAAAAGCCTTTGCCGAAGCAGGCGCAGATGTAGTTATCGGCGCTAGAACCATCAGCGAGCTAGAATCCGTTGCGAGCGAAATAGAAGCGATGGGGCGCCGAGCAAAAATTGTAAAATTAGATGTTATGGTTGCTGAGGACTGCGAAAATCTCATTAACTCAGCTGTTGAGACCTTTGGCAGAATTGATATTCTAGTCAACAATGCGGGCGGCGGTACACCACCTAAACCCACATTAAAAACATCGGTAAAAGAATTTGAAGGTAACTTTCGCTTTAATGTGACTAGTGCTTTTGTTTGCTCACAACTAGCGATTCCCAAAATGGTTGAAACGGCAGGCGAAGGGTCTATCATTAATATTTCTTCCGTAGCGGGCAAAGAGCCTTGCTCCCAATTTGCAGCCTATGGCGTAGCGAAATCTTCGTTAAGTTTTTTAACGAAAGAATTAGCACAGGAATTTGCACCTAAGATTCGTGTCAATGCGATTGGGGTTGGCTCAACTAAAACACAAGCACTTGAAAGCGTTTTAACGGCAGAAGTTGAAACCAATATGGTTCGCTTAACACCCATGGCAAGACTGGGTGAAGTGGAGGATATATCGGCCTGCGCTCTATATTTAGCTTCGCCTGCCTCAGCTTATTTGACTGGCGACGTGATCGCCGTTAACGGTGGCTTAAATGCTTTAAATATGCAAATGCCTGGAGCTTTTGACTAAGCAAAAAAATCGATTCTAATACTGAAAAAGGAAACATTCGTGGCCGCATTATTGTTTGAAAAAAAAGAGCACGTCGCATGGTTAACATTGAATCGGCCTGAGGCTAAAAATACTTTGAATGCAGAAATATTTGTCGACCTGTCTGAAGCTTGGCAAGAAATTAAAGACGATGATCATATCCGCGTGGCGGTATTAACAGCAGCAGGTGACGTTGACTTTTGTTGTGGTGGCGACTTAAGTAGCGTAATCCCTATTTGGATGGGGACTAAAAAACCCGAAAATGAAATTGAAGAAAAATTATTAGCCGATCCTGAAATAGTGGATAAAACCTTACTCAAACACTCGCCATTTGATAAGCCTATCTTAGCTGCTGTTAATGGTCGCGCGTTGGGCGGTGGTTGCGAAATTCTTCAAGCAACTGATGTCAGAATTGCGGCTGAACATGCCACTTTTGGCTTGCCCGAGCCTAAACTTGGGCTAATTCCTGGTGGTGGATCAACGGTTCGCCTAGCAAGGCAGCTACCTTGGGCACATGCAATGAAAATATTACTCTGCGGTGAGCCCATTAATGCCCAGCAGGCACTCGAGTTTGGGCTAATTAGCGAAATCTGTCCAGCGGATCAATTACAGCAACGTGCTGAGCAAACCGCTGCTCAAATAGCTGCTCTCGCCCCACTTGCAACGCAGGCTATTAAGAGAACAGCATTAGCCAGTCATACCATGAATTGGGAGGATGCGTTTCATTATGAAATGGAACAGTCAGCTCTAACAACACTATCGCAAGATGCACGCGAAGGAAACAAAGCATTTAAAGAAAAACGTCAACCCAATTTTAAAGGCAAGTAACAAAGCTACCTCAGCCTCAAGGTATTTTTATGTCAAAACCGTTCAATCCTTTGCAGGATAATCATGGAAAAGGTGTCTTTGAAGCAGCGAAAGCCAATGCCCATGTGGGTATGGAAATTGCCGCTGTTGCCGCATTAACACCTGATCGAATTGCCATTACCTTTGGTTCAGAAAAAATCAGCTTTAAGAAACTCAACCAACTCACCAATCAAATTGCCCACCGTTTATTACGTGCTGGCATTGCTGAAGGCGACGCGGTTGCACTGCTTTGCAGCAACCGTATTGAATTTGTTGCTGTGCGGTTTGCCTGTCATCGAATAGGGGCTCGCTTAACGCCTGTCAACTGGCATCTCGCACCTGAAGAGGCCGCCTATATTATTGATAACTGCGACGCGAAAGCTTTATTTGCTGACGCTAGAGTCAAACAAGCGGCCATTATTGCGGCACAACATAGTCAGCAGCTTATCGTCAAAGTTTCCATTGGTGGTAAGATCGAAAAATTTGATCAGTGGAATACGCTTAAAAAGGAAAATACTGACAATATTAGTCAGCCAGTATTAGGAAACACCATGCTTTATACTTCAGGAACAACTGGCAAACCGAAAGGCGTTTACCGCGAACAACCTGACCCCTCAAAAGCAGCAGATATGCAAGCAATATTAACGGCCGTTTTTCAATTCGACACAGAGTCCGGACTCGACCAAGCATTAACACCGGGACCGATGTATCATTCAGGACCGTTTAATTTGTGCATGACCACCCCGTTAACCTCCGGCATAGGTATCGTGCTAATGGATAAATGGGATCCAGAGGAAACGCTGAAACTAATTGAGCAGTATAAAATATCGCACGCATTTTTTGTTCCAACCATGTTTGTTCGAATGCTAAAACTCGATCAATCTATCAAAGATCAGTATGACGTCAGCTCTCTTAAATTTATCATTCATGGTGCAGCACCTTGCGCAATAGAAACTAAGCAAGCAATGCTCGACTGGTTTGGCCCGATCATTTGGGAGATGTTTGCCGGCACCGAGGGACCTGGCACAATTGTCAGTCCACAGGATTGGCTTGCTAAGCCCGGCACGGTGGGCAAACCCGGTCCTGATCAAATTCGCATTTTAGATGATGATGGACAGGCCGTTGAAGGATCAACGCCTGGCCAGTTATTTTTAATCAACCCACCCAATAGCCAATTTAATTATTATAAAGACCCGACTAAAACTGAAAGCGCTATCAAAAATGGCTACTTTACTGCCGGTGACATCGGCTATCTTGATGAAGATGGCTTTTTATTTTTAACCGGAAGAAGCGCCGAGGTCATCATCAGTGGTGGCGTTAATATATACCCTCAAGAAATTGATAATATTCTTATCAAGCATGATGCAGTTGCAGATGCAGCTTGCATAGGCGTACCAAACGTTGAGTGGGGCGAAGAAGTTAAAGCCGTTATACAGCTTAAGTCCGGTACGATTGCCTCGGCAGAGTTGACTGAGCAACTCATTGAATTTACCGCAAAGCATCTAGCTAAACAAAAAATACCTCGTTCGATTGATTTTATTTCTGAACTACCACGCAGCCAAGCTGGTAAAGTGCAAAGAAAAAAGCTTCGTGATAGTTATTGGCCAACACAATAAACCATAATCTAAAGTTAATGTATTTTAGCCACAACCATGAGCAATTAATTTATGAACCCACCCAATAATGCACCTGTTTTAGTGGCAGTCGCCGCCGTTCAGCAAAAGCAAATCAACATTCCGAAAGCTAAAGAACCTATCACCCTAATGATTGATGCGGTTAACGCTGCGTTAAAAGATAGTCAAGCGCCTACTATAGCAAAGCAAATCGATCATATTTGTGTGCCCAAGGGTATGTGGCAGTATACCAATCCAGCGGCATTGATTGCCGAGGCGATAGGCGCAAATGATGCCGTTACCGAATTTTGTGACTTTGGCATTCTTCAACAAACTAACTTAGGCCAAGCTTGCAAAAAAATTGCCGCTAGCGATATTGAAGTTGCTTTAGTTGTGGGCGGCGAGGCTAAGTACCGACAATTACAAGCGATGATTCAAAATGTCGAAGCCAGCGAGACAAAGCAACATAACAGCCAGCCCGATTCCTTTTTACAACCCGAAGCCGAACTGTGGTCTGAAATTGAGTCGAAGGCTGGCTTAGGTATGCCGGTTGGTTATTATGCCTTGATCGAAAGTGCTATTTGTCATCAACAAGGTATTAGCATGGATCAACATCGCGACAATATTGCCTCGCATTACGCTCGCTTTAGTGAAATCGCTGCTAGTAACCCTGACGGTTGGGCCGAGTCCGCATTAACTGCTGAGAATATTCGTAATGCTGGTGATAAAAATGCCATGCTGGCGTTTCCCTATGCAAAGCATCACAACAGCCAATGGAATGTTGATCAAGCTTGTGCCCTGTTGTTTTGCTCAGTAAGCAAGGCACGCGAATACGGTATTCCTGAATCACAGTGGATATTTCCCTTAGCTAGCACTGAATCGAATCAAATTATTAATGTTTCACAGCGGCCAAATTTGGGTAAGTCAAGAGCGGCAGAAATGGCGGGGCAACGTGCCTTAAATATTGCTGGCTTGACGATTGAAGAGATAGACTTTATTGATCTTTATAGCTGCTTCCCATCGGCTGTTAACTTAAATATACAAGCCTTAAATATTCCTAAAGATAGAGATTTAACCGTTACAGGTGCCATGCCCTATGGCGGCGGTCCGTTAAACAATTACTGCTTACAAGCCACCGTTAAATTGGCGCAGCTACTTCGTCAAAATCCAGGCAGTTACGCGATCGCCAGTTGCGTAAGCGGCATGTTTACCAAACAAGGTTACGGCATCTGGTCATCAGCCGGTTACCGTAATCCCTTTATCTTCGATGACGTGACTGATGAGCTAAACGAACAACAACAAGCACTTGAACTTATCGAGCCAAAAGCAGGCACTGTTGAAATTATTGCTGCCACGGTTTTATTTGAAAAAAACCAACCACAAAAACTGGTTATTATCAGCCAGTATCCTGAAGGTCAGCGAAGCGTCAGTTACAGCGTAAATGCCGATCATATCGCTCAGTCATTGGCCAGCAATTTAGTTGGCAAGCAAGCCCATATCAATCAACTTGGCTTGATTGATTCACTTTCACGGACCGAGTAGCAAAGATTGACATCTGGTTAGAAGCAATACCGAACTAGCAAACAGTGCAAATCATGCGCTAGTACCCGTAAGAAGTTTAGGTTAGCATAGAGGTTCGTTTAAGGAATTAAACCGTTATGAGCTTATTACACCAACTAAATCAGCATGATCAACTCAGTAAAACAGCCCGCTTTGTTGCGATTAAGATTCTCGAAGATCCGCAAGCCGCTGTCAGTTTACCGATTGCTGAACTAGCAAGACGCGCTAAAGTAAGTGAGCCAACGGTCAATCGTCTTTGCCGAGCGTTAGGCTGTAAAGGTTACCCTGATTTTAAAGTTAAATTAGCCGGTGAATTAGCCAGTGGTCGAGGTAAGATTAGTCGCACCATCAATTTTGACGACAACTTAAGCGAAGTTGTGAGCAAAGTTTTTGACTCTACCCATGCCAGTCTAACTATGGCACAAAATGTTTGCGATATCAGCTCGATCACGGCTGCCGTCACCGCTTTAACCGCCGCCCGTGCGATTTATTTTTTTGGTCACGGCGCATCGGGTTCTGTTGCCATTGATGCTCAACATAAATTCATGCGATTTAAGAAACCGGTGGTCGCCCATGTCGATGCGCTTAATCAACGTATTGCTGCAACTAATCTTAATCAGGAAGATGTTGCCGTATTTATCTCTTACACGGGTCGCACACGTATCATTATTGAGGCTGCAGAATTAGCCGTTAAGAGCGGCGCTCATATTCTTGGCTTAACCAGTCAAGGCTCACCGCTAGCACAATATTGCCAGCAGGTACTCGAAGTTGGTAATGATGAGGATACCGATACTTATACGCCGATGACGTCACGCATCGCTCAGCTTTCACTGATTGATATTCTTGTCGCGGGCACTGCGTTAAAAATGGGAAATGAGTTTTATTCTCATTTAATCGATGTTAAACGCAGCGTCTCTAATACAAAAACCACCAAAGAAAATTAGTTATTAAACTCGATAATAGCCGTCTCAGAACACCTTAAAACATATAAACTACTGAAAATGAGCAAATAATCAACTTTTATCGTAATTTTATTACATTTATAGCTATATAAATGGACAGGTACACCGATATATGTAATTTTATTACCCTAGAAATGTTACCGCACCATGTCATTCACATTTAGGCGAGCACCACCACTTCTAGTACCGCAGAATTTAATTGTCTACCCGTCAGAATGGCTCGGTTAAGAATACCAGTGGAGAGAAAAAATGTTTCGAGTTGCTATTAATGGTTTTGGTCGTATCGGTAGAAATATACTCAGGGCTTACTATGAGCGATTGAATTCAGGCGAATCACTGCCATATAAGATTATTGCTGTTAACGATCTTGGCGATGCGGAAATTAACGCCCATCTTATGCAGTATGATACGGCACATGGTCGCTTCGCCGGAGAAGTTACTCTAAAAAACAATGATTTAGTCGTTAATGGCGATAAGATCGCTATTCTATCTGAAAGGATACCCTACCAACTCCCTTGGTCTGAAATGAACGTCGACCTAGTCCTTGAATGCACAGGGCATTTTACAAGTCGACTGCATGCTGAAAAACATCTCAAAGCAGGCGCGAAACGTGTGCTTATATCTGCGCCTGCGACTAATTCGGACGCAACTATAGTTTTTGGCGTAAACGATCACATTTTAACCCCTGACCATAGAATAATCTCTAACGCGTCATGCACGACGAATTGCCTTGCACCTTTAGCCCATGTTTTAAATAAAACGGTAGGGATTAATTCAGGCCTCGCTACGACAATTCATGCTTATACAAACGATCAAGTTTTAACCGATGTTTACCATACAGACTTAAGACGTGCCAGATCAGCTAGTCAATCAATGATTCCAACAAAAACAGGGGCAGCTAGCGCCATAGGTGAGGTTATACCTGAACTAAATGGAAAACTGGATGGATTATCAGTTAGGGTACCTGTAATAAATACATCTCTTATAGACTTTACATTTTCAGCTGAAAAAAGTACCACTGTGCATGAAGTAAACAATTTTTTGGTTGGGGCTGCAGAAAATGAAATGAGCCAAATTCTTACAGTGAACCATCTCCCTTTAGTTTCTACAGATTTTAATCACAATCCAGCCTCTTCAATTTTTGATGCAACACAGACTAAAGTCATTGGTGATACCGTTAAAGTTTTGGCTTGGTACGATAATGAGTGGGGATTTTCTAATCGAATGCTGGATAATACAAAATTAATTTCAGCACTTGACAAGCAATAGAATCCAGACAAATAAGTGAATAATATAAAAGTAAATACTTACTTATATACCTTATCCCCACTTTCCTTTACCGTAAGGCGCATTCCAACAATGGGCTAAACGGCCATTTTCAACTTTAAATACTTCAATTCCGCAAAGATTCATATTTTCATCTTTAGCTGATTTAGTCTCCCAAATAGATGTCACATAAGTGTCATCAGCATGGGTAATGATACGATCAATATGCACACCAAAATCTTCAACGCCCATTTTTACTCGTGCAATTTGTTCATCATGGCTTAACTTTGTCACGCCACCATCAACATCATGACGAATAATTGGATCGGCACACAATTCACGTACCAACTCATAGTTGCCTTGATTGCTGGCCTCTTCCCAATAGCGTTCTAAAAGGATTTGTGCTTGACTTTTGTCGCTCATCGATCGGTCTCCAATTCCCAGTCAGTGAAGTTTTATTTTTGCCGTCTAAGCTCTAACAACCGTAATAGGTACCGCTGTCATTATCGGCATTCGGGCATAATTGTCATTACTGTTTTCCATACTTAACAATTCCGATACCGAAGCAAAATTTTCATTATTTTGACCATTGCTATCATCGCCAAAATTATGCGAACTGGCAACTACGCCTCGCCGCAAGGTCACGTCGGCAGACAACATAGCGATTATTTTTCCAAAATCAGATTCTAACGCTACCCTATCGCCCACTTCTGCACCGACAGAGAGAATATCATCGGGATGCATGTATACAGGATTACTGGTGACCGACTTCGGTAATTCATGACACATTGAATTGTAAACATATTTATTTCGTCGGCAAATCAATAAAAAACGATCATCACGACTGTCTTGATCCGCTAATGTTTTCGCCAATACCGCAAATTCCTGCGCCACTCCCTCAGGCATTAGCTGAAATTTATCATCCATACCTTCAATAGCAGGTATAACAGTCACATTAGAAAATTCTTCATATAGTTTGCCGCCACGATGACTCGCAATCTCGGCAATCGGCACTTTAGTTGTCTCGGCAGGATACAGTTTCTCTAACAGACCAATAAAGTCTTCATTCGAATGCTGACTATCGACTTGGCCTCCAGGCAAGTCAAGCACTAAGCCCATTCGTTTAGCTAGCTCGGCAAGATAAATCCACTCTTCAGTCGCATCACCAGGCGGTTCGATGAGTTTTTCGGCAAACTGGTGAAAAGGTTTATCAAATACAAAATCGGCATAGCTAGTGATTTCGGGCCGTTCTAAGCCATAACTGGCTGGCAAGATATAATCAGCCAATGCCGTGGTATCGGTGCGCCTTACGTCAATACAGATCAATAGGTCAAGCGCACTTAAGGCTTTTTTAATTTTGGCCTTGTCTGGTAACGATAACATGGGGTTTCCGCCAATTACGATTAAGGCTTTAATTTGCCCCTTACCTGGTGTCAAAATTTCATCAGCTAAAGTTGAGCTAGGCATCTCTTGATACACCTGCCTCGCGTCAGCAATCCGAGATCGTCGATTATTTGTATGAAGATTAAGTGTTGGCGGAAGACAATCCCAAGGTATCACCGCTTCCATCAGCGGCATATTTGGGGTTAATAAAGAAGTGTTAACCTTATCACCAGCACGATTATGTCGACCACATATGGTATTCATGGCACAGATCAAGTGTTCTGATAAATTAGGGTGCGGCCCCATATCAGGCCCTGTACCACTGGATACACAGCCACGTTTTTGGCCGCCAAACAGATCAACTGCTTGCTCAATTAGCGCTGCCTCAACACCTGACTGCTGAGCCACAAAGGTAAGATCATAAGGTTCAACCTGCGCTTTAAGCGCGGCAAAGTCATCAGTGTATTGCTGGCAAAAATCATGATCATAAAGTGATTTCTGAATCAGCAGGCGAATCATGCCCGCTAATAAAACGGCATCTTGCCCTGGTCTAATCGCCAAATGAAGATCTGCAAGTTGTGCCGTTTCGGTCAACCGCGGGTCAATAACTATGAGTTTTAAACCACGCTTTTTCGCTTGCTTAATCGATTTAGGCCGCCAACCCGGTGGACCGCTCAACTGATTTAAACTCGATACGACCACATTGTTGCCGACCAATATTGCCACGTCCGAGGATTCAAACGACTGGACGCCGCCCGCCCACACTCCGTGTCGACCAGTAGCAATGATTTTTGCCGGCTGATCAATTGTCATTGTGCTAAACATATTGTGCGAGCCAAGCGCATTCAGCCACGCATGAAACACCGGGACTGTCGCCCCCTTAAACTGCACACCGTTACCCGAAAACAGAGCAATTGATTCAGGGCCATATTGGTCTTTAATAGCCATTAATCGCGTGGAAATCTGATCTAAAGCTTCGCTTTTTTTTAGTTGAACGAAATCCTTGCCCTGCCGTTTTAGCGTCTTAACCAAGCGATTTTTCGTTTTTAACAGATTGGGGAATTGCCGGCCTTTAGTACAGCTAAAGCCTTCACTCAACGGATGGTTAGTATCAGGACGAAAAGAGAGTATATGGTTATCTTCTACCTCAGCCTCAAATCCACAAAAGGCAGAACAAATAGAACAAAAAGTTTTTTTTGTTTGCATAGCGACTGACCTTATTATTAGCCTAACGCAAGGTGAAAAGTAAACAGTTAGAAATAGCTTAAGCGAAATCAGCTGCTAGTCACATTACAGCAAATATACCCAGAGAGTCAGTAAATTGGCAGGCTTGTATAGATGAAACTCATTAAGAGAGGAAATCTTGCGCCTGACCCACACCTTCTCGACGGCGACGCTTGAGGGTTGTAGAGATAATACGATCGAGCTTACGGGCCCTCATCTCATCGAGCGAGGCGCGTGAATCTGCCCCTGTACGTCGACAAATTCGCTGTAAGTCCCAAAACACAGCACCTGCAAAAAGGCCGACAAAACGCCTTTCAATGTAATAGCGATTTTTGCGTGCATCGTCATTAGTTTGACAAATAGGATCTATGACCTCAATCATTCGTTGATTGATGCGCAGACGAATACTTTCTTTGTCGCCGTTAAGCACTAAATCTTTAATGCTGTTAACAATACCGTCGTAATCACCCAAGGCTGCCAACAAGAACTCATCAGTCAACTCATCGGCGGCTGCCTGACGCGATTCAGGTATGTCCTTACCCGGAAGTAAATGCAAGGTCTGATTAAGAATAAATCGTAAGCGCTCTTCGGTTGGCTGTAAAATATTTTTTGTCAATAAACGATCCGTTTTACCGGCTGGGCGCATAATATGCATCATCAAGCATTCTTGAACCGTACCAAAATTTTCACAGGATTGTGGATAACGTGAGAATAAGTCGCCGACATATTCTTCGACCCCAGCAACATCATGATCGATGGCAATCGAAGCAGGATGTTCAGCCAGCACAATGGGCTCGGGAAAAATACGACCTGCCTTGCTGCGAAAGCCGTCGGCGTCTTGCTCAATGGCGGCGCAATACCGCTTAACCTCTTCTATTAATTCAACAGCCACATCGACCCGCTCATCTGTTGCGTGATTAACCACTTGGCCATAATGGCCGAGTACCAAACGGCAGAATCTGGGATCAACCAATTGATAAGCAGCCGTACGCTGACGATTACCCAAACTTTTAATGGTCTGCTTTGCAATGATATCAGCGGTGGGTGTCACTAAAGGAACAAAACCTAATTGGCTTTGAATCCTGCGTAATTCATCTTCAAATAAAACCAGTGCCTCGTCGAGATCAACCCCGAACATACCGCAGACGTTGGCCTGCAAGTCTTTCACAATAAAGGGAATAGCACCGCCTGGAATTCCCAAGCTAACCAATTTTTTTAACGTCACCAAGGGAATGGCCGCGTCTCGTCGGCTCTGCGCACGCGGACCAAAAATCTCAGCAAGATTAGCTTTTAGGGCCTTAATCGCTTTGACATTGGTAGGTATCACGCCTTTTAAGTAGCAGATATTTTCAACATCGTGATGCGAAGCGCCGCCTGCTAGTGGCTCAACAGCGACTTCAATACCACTAATCCCAGCCTCAATCGCAACCGTCTGAACACCGAGTGCACGCGCTTCGTCGGTGCTATGACAGTGCAAATAAACGGGTAGGCCCAATGATTTAAGTGCTGGGATTAAATCTAATGCCAAAGCGGGTGTCAGCTGGCCACTCATGTCTTTAATACATAATGAGTCCAAACCGCCGCCGGCCTGCTCGGCGATAGCAATTAGTTTTTTGGCATAATTGACGTAGTAAGTGCTGCTGTAGCAAGCTGTGCTAGAGTTATTCGCTGGCTGAACATAGGACAAGGCAGCTTGCACATGCACACGCTTTGCTAAAGCCGGTTGGCCTTTACTGTTCGCGAGTGCATTAGCCGCAGCGGCCTGCTGATCTTTTTTCACCATGTATGAAATAGAGAAACGAAGATTTTCAGCGTCATTTAAAGCATCAAAGTTGCGAATAATCAGGGTATTATTTTTTTCGCTATCACCGCCAGCATCCACTAACAAATCAATACTTTTTTGCTGAACATCGGTAGCATAATGTTGAAAGCCTAATTGATTTGCACCACGCATAAGTATCTGCAGGGGCAAGCGAGCGCCCTCAGCATCAATAACACACTTAGCATTTCGAATAACTTGATAGGGATTAAAACCGTGCTCTAAGGCAATTTGATAGCTCTGACCACCGCCAATTTCTAAACTAGAGAAACCCACCGCCAGCGCTTGTTTGACCATCAGGCTTAATGCTGCCTGATCAAAGGTCCAAACACCCGTTGACTGCATCATATCACGCAAAACCCAACCAATATTGACGGACTTTGCAGCTTCACTACCCACAGAAGCTTGGCTTTCTGTTGATGCCATTAAGAAATCTCCAAAGAAATGAATTTAAGTTAATGTATGATACCGCATGTCAGCGACGCTAAAAAGAAAATTTTTAATACGCTACGCCTGCTCATTAGTTAGGTAGTGAAAAACATAGCTCAAACCCACGGCTACTAGTAGTCCAATTTCAAATTAGAAATCGCTAATCATTAGCAGCAACACTGTTGGGGAAATACCATGGTGGGAATATAAACGGCAAATATTGGTGCATGATGATTAATACCAGTGTTTACATAGACCGAATTCAAAGACATATCGTCACAAAAATTTTAATTAGAAACATCATCATTCGAGCTGCTTTGACACAATGATCGCGCATATTATTTTTTGCTAGTTGTTACTGCTCATTAGAGATGTATAATTTTTGATCTATATTTGAAAGGCATTCTAATAAATCGTTAGAGCAATAGATTCTTTAGAATCTGACCGTAAAAGAACGTTCACACCAAACACTTGAATTGCCAAAGAAACAATCAAAGGGGAAGATTGACTGAAAATGAAGGAATTGGTGGGTCGTGCTGGGTTCGAACCAGCGACCAATTGATTAAAAGCCAACTGCTCTACCAACTGAGCTAACGACCCCGAACTGTTTTTAAACCTACATAATGACCATATTTCAATGAAATTGACTTAGGGTAAGTGCCGAAAAACACAAATTCATTGCATCACATGCGTCTAGGAAGGTGGCTATATTAACGACCAAACTACAAAATACAAGACTTTTTTCTAGTAAATAAAAAAATTTATTAGAAAAAAGAGATTCTCGGTATTTTTTAATAATAATGCGTCGGATCAACTACCCCTGCAGCTTCAAAACCTTCGGCACGCAACCAACAACTATCGCATTTCCCACAGGCTTGACCGCTTTCATTGGCTTGATAATCAACAGAGACGGGCTTAAATGGCGCCATTATTGTAGTCTTTAAATCAATAATTAGCGCAAATTACTGTTTAAGTACTCGCGTGCAGGATTGGCAGCCGTACTCCCAGCATGATCGCTAAGAACGGATTCGAGCGTAATTCTAGCCTTAGCTTCTTGACCTAACTGATGGTACACTTTACCTAACTTAAACTTCGCATCAGCCACTTTCTTATGCTTTGGGTATTGCTCTATTAACGACAAAAAAGAATCGCGAGATAAAGGTAATTCCATCGCAAGGTACTGCAACTCACCCAACCAAAAATAAGCGTTCGGTATATAACTTGAACTAGGATAACGCTTAATAAAGCTCGCCAATGAAGCCTGCGCCTGCTCAAACTCTCGGTCTTTAACTAACTGGTAAGATTCGCGGTAAGCTTGCTTTGACTCTTCCTCGAATGAAAGCGGCATTTCTGCTTGATCAAGCGTATTGACTGTTGCTTGAGCTGTGACCATAGGAACAAATGAAAAATTAAGCCCTTCTTTATCGGGCGCGGGTTTAGCCTCAACCTGTGATTGGTTAACCACACTCAATCGATGATCTAGATCGAGGTAATCATCAATACGCTTTCGATCGAGCATTTCAATTTCATGACGCTGCTCTTCTATTAAACCACGTAACTGTCGTAATTCGGCCTGCAAAGATTGAAGTTGCAAAAGTATGTCTGCATCCGAAGCGATAGAGGAAACTGCAGTGGGTGTCGCATCACCAAAAATCCGGGCTTTGCTCTGCTGATCAGGTTGGGCATCAAAATACCCGTCCCTTGGGTATCGCTCAGCAGGAACAATCATTGACTCAGCTTCAACGACTTCAACCTGACCCAAAGCAAACATATAGCTTGGCCCTAGTGATAACAGTATGAAAAGAACGCTTGCTAATTGGCCAGCGCTGTTAATCGTGGTATTTCTCATCGCCGCATCCTGTCTTCAGAACTCAGCCACTCCGTTCAAGCAAAAATTGCTATTACATTTATCGGCATCAGCAAGCTGAGCTAACGATTGCTTTAATGGATTATTTTAGCTCAACGCGACGATTCAATGCATAATCTTCACTATTGCTACGCAAAGCGACGGGGCGCTCCTCACCAAAGCTAACCACTTCTATTCGAGAACGAGAAATCCCTTGAATAGCGAGATAGTCAGCAACCGCTTTTGCACGTCTTTCACCAAGTGCTAAATTATATTCTCGCGAACCGCGTTCATCAGCATGACCCTCGAGCACTATAGCAACATTGCTGTTACGAAGTGCAGCAGCTTGTGCATCGAGCGAAGCCCGCACATCGCTACCCAGAGACGCTTGATCATAATCAAAATAAAAGACATTTTCTAATTGAACCACTGGTTCAACTGAAACCTCAAGAGCACTTGCCGAATCGACTCCGGAACTAACTGCAGTCGAAGTACTACTAGTAGCATTAGCCGCATTGTCAGTCGCACTAGCATCTTGCTGATCAGTTGTCGCACATGCTGACAAAAGACTCATTAAAAAAAATAAAGAAATATATTTTTTGATCATCATTGCTTATCACCCACCATAGAAGTAAAAAAAGAAAAACCACCATATACTATTATTGTATAACCATTCAGCATGCATGCAATACCGTTTTGAGCCCAAAATTAAAAATTTTCGAAATCATATGACAAAGATAATTTGACTTTAACAGAGCAGTGATACAGATCGCCGACTTTGCATCAATACGGTGACCAAGCAGGCTCTCTTACATCGCTCGATGGCGACGGCAAACGAAACTTAATACCCCCATCAAGCGAAACAGCGGCTAACACACCACGCCCCGCATACTTGGTCGCGTATAACAGCATGGTGCCGTTAGGTGCAATACTAGGTGATTCATCCAGCGATGAACTGGTTAAAATAAGTAACCGACCTGTTGCTAATTCCTGCCAAGCAATATGGTAACCTTGCTCGTCACCATGAATCATCACCATACTCTTACCGTCAGGCATTACGCTTGCTCTCGCGTTGTAACGCCCTTTGAACGTTAATCGCTTCACCTTCTTATCAGCAAGCGTAAAATGATAAATCTGCGGCTTACCGCCGCGATCAGAGGTGAAAATCAACGATTGTCCATCCGGAAACCAGCTAGGTTCGGTGTCAATGGCGGAATGATGAGTGATTTTTTGTAATTTAGCAGTGGCTAAATTCATTAGGTAAATATCGGGGTTTCCGTCTTTCGATAACACCATGGCCATATGCTTGCCGTCGGGTGACCATGCAGGTGCACTATTGAGGCCTGGAAAATTAGTTAATTTCTTACGCTGACCGGTCGCAATGACTTGTTGATAAATGGCTGGACGCTGGGTTTCAAATGAAACATAAGCGATCTGCTTGCCATCGGCAGACCATGCCGGCGATAAAATAGGTTCTGCACTACGTAAAATTTCACGCGCATTCGCACCATCAGCATCTGCTAAAATTAAACGGTAACTCGACACTCCTAGCTCACTCCGTTGAACCGACACGTAGAGCATACGAGTCGAAAATGCACCTCTTATGCCAGTCAATTTTTTAAATACCGCATCACTTAATTCATGCGCTATTGCTCTTTCAGCATCACGTCCACCACGTACTTCATCCGCCAATAACTTGCGCTGCGTATGCACGTCAAACAAGATGTATTTGACGGCCATTTTATTACGGCGGTTTTCGGACCGACCAATCAACAAATAATCGACACCTAAGGCTCGCCAATCACGAAAATGTACTTCATCGGCATGACTGGGAGAACTAAGCATGTCATCGCGATCGAGTACAGAAAACTGTCCGCTGCGCGTTAAATCAGCCTCTATCACCGCAGCAATATCTTGCTGAACTGCGCGTCCCTTATTCTGAAAAGGCACGATCGCAATTTTGGTGGGTTCTTTGACCCAGTCAGTGACTTCAACAACCAAATCAGCTGAGCTTAACCCTGAAAAAAGGATTACTACCAAAAAAAAGTAGAATCGAAAATTAACTATCACAAACGTAAATCCTCTGCTGAAAAACGAAATGTAACCTCACGAAAATGTTCGTCAAATATTGCTGCGGGCAAATTCTTTATAAAACGAAAATCACCTGCTTTTTTTACGGCGAGTAAACTCGACTGGTCAAAGGCATCATTACCACTACTTGATGCAAGAGTAACAGCAACTACACGGCCTGAGGCCGATAAGCGAATCTTAACCTCACACACCATGTCGCGCCTTGCGCTAGGTGGCAATTTCCAGCGTTGCTGCATTTGCTGATGAATCATGCCAATATATCGAGCGACCAGTGAATGCTGATCTTTGTTGATATCAGCCTTTGATTCAGCAGACATCGATGCCATTAAAGCCTCCTCTGACGCAAGTTGCTTAGCCGTTCGAGTGACCTTATTAGGCTTAGGTTCTGACAGTTTAGGTTTTAGCGATTCAGACTCTAGCCACTGAGGCTTTAAGGGTTCAGTTATGGGTTTAGCCTTTGGCTTTGGCTTTGGCTTTGGCTTTGGCTTAGCTTTTAGTTGAGCTTTTGGCTTTGGCAAGTCTTGCACGGACACTAAACGCGCATCGATGGCTTTGATTTTGGCGCTCACAGCCACCTTAGAAGATTCTGGCGTCCAACCTATGGTCCACAGCGCAACCACGCCGAAGTGCAAGAGTACGGCTAACAGTAACGGTAATCGATAAGCGTTTAAATCAACCATTGCGGGTCCATAATCGTCCGTTGGTCAACAACATCATTGGCTCATTAAGGCGTCTCTGTGACAAGGCCAACTGAACTTGCCCCCGCCGACTGAAGAAGAGTCATTAACCCCACCACCTCGCCATATGGAATATTTTTATCCCCCCAAATCAAGACTGGGGTTGCGGGTGACTGCTTGATCACCTTCGTAACTCGTTGCTCAAGTAAGTCAACAGGAATAGACTTATCAGGCGCAGCACCTAAATTAAGATATAAAGTGCCATCGGCTTTTATCGAAACAATTAACGGCTCATTAGGCGTGTCATCAAGAGGGGCAGATGGTGCCTGTGGGAGATCAACATCAACACCTTGCATTAATAATGGCGCTGTAACCATAAACACAATTAATAGCACTAAGGTAACATCGATGTAGGGGACGGCATTAATCTCAGCTATTATCTTGCGCTTATTTTTTCTTCGACCCATAAAGTAATCGCCCTATTCAGTTATGTGTTTTTGCGCCATAACGGTATGCACTTGACGATGCAAAATACTCGAAAATTCATCAGAAAAGGTTTCATAACGACTGATAAGCATATCCACTCTGGCGGCGAAACGATTGTAAGCAATCACTGCCGGTATTGCGGCAAATAAACCCATTGCGGTTGCGATTAATGCCTCAGAAATACCTGGCGCTACGGCCGCTAATGTGGCTTGATGTGCATTTGCTAAACCGCGAAAAGAGCCCATAACACCCCAAACCGTGCCAAACAAGCCAACATAGGGACTGGCCGAACCCACGTTCGCTAAAAAGGGTAAATGCTTTTCTAAGTATTCTTCTTCTCGCGCTAACGACACGCGCATAGCACGCTCTGCGCCACTCAAAATAACCTCTGAATCAATATTTTCCTGCTGTCTCAAGCGAGAAAACTCTTTAAACCCAGCGCGAAAAATTGCCTCAACACCGCCAATTTCTTCCGACTCGGCACGCATAGTGCCCGATCGATACAATTGGCCTAAATCAACACCAGACCAAAACTCCTCTTCAAAAGCAAGCAGTTCGGCCTCAGCTTGTCTAAAAACCGCCAACCGTTGAAAAATCATCACCCATGAGGAAATAGAGGCCAGCACTAAGCCCAACATGACTAACTGAACAAGCACACTGGCTTGTGATATAAGACTCCAAAGGGATAATGGCTCAGCCACAAAACAACTCCTACTATTACTTATACTTGATTTTTAATGGGGCATTATCTGCTTAATAAGTGACTGTGGCATTACTGCCGGCTGCTGAGTGTCGCGATCGACACAAGCTACTTTTACTTCAGCTTCGCACAGCAATTGGTTATCACGATAGACTTGCTGTTCAAATATCACCGCCACCTTGCTACTTTTTTTGACCACAGCTGAAATTGATAAGTAATCATCTAATACCGCTGGCGCTCGATAATTGATCGTTAAGGAGTGCACAACAAACATTAACTGATCGGCGAATATAGCCGCCTTACCAAAACCTAACTGACGCATAAACTCGGTTCGCGCCCGCTCCATATACTTTAAATAATTAACATAAAAAACAATGCCGCCAGCATCGGTATCCTCTATATAAACACGCACATCAATAGTTGTTGATGATAAGGCTGAGGGCTGATTGTTTGACATCAATTCCACACTATTGTTCGCGCTGCGGCGGTGTTATTTTAAAATGCTCATAGGCATGACGGGTCGCAATACGGCCTCGTAGGGTTCGCTGAATGAAGCCCTGCTGAATCAAAAAAGGCTCTAATACATCCTCTATGGTGCCACGCTCTTCGCTAATCGCTGCCGCTAAGTTATCAACGCCCACCGGACCACCATCAAAATTCTCGATAATACATAGCATCAACCGTCGGTCCATATGATCGAAACCTAGAGGGTCAATATTTAAAATATCGAGTGCCTGTTCGGCTACTTGCTGGGTCACAAGGCCGTCATATTTGACGTCGGCGAAATCCCTAACCCGACGCAGTAAGCGATTGGCAATACGTGGCGTACCGCGTGAACGACTAGCAATTTCAGCGGCTCCAGCGCCTTCGATTGTCACGGCCAATAAGTCAGCAGCTCGCATAATAATTTGGCTCAAATCATCCAAACTATAAAACTCAAGTCGTTGAACAATACCAAATCGATCACGAAGCGGCGAAGTTAATGAACCCGCTCGGGTTGTTGCTCCTATCAAAGTAAACGGAGGCAAATCCAATTTTATCGACCTTGCGGAAGGCCCCTCACCAATCATAATATCCAATTGGTAATCTTCCATAGCCGGATACAAGACTTCTTCTACAACTGGACTCAAACGATGTATCTCATCGATAAACAACACATCATCTTTCGTTAAGTTAGTCAGCATGGCGGCTAAATCACCCGGCCGCTCTAACACTGGGCCTGAAGTTGAATGCAGGGTTACGCCTAATTCATTGGCAATAATGTGCGCCAATGTCGTTTTTCCAAGGCCAGGTGGACCAAAAATCAAACTGTGATCTAAAGCCTCTTGCCTGTTTCGGGCGGCGGCAATAAAAATCTCCATTTGAGATCGAACCACTTGCTGACCAATATAATCAGCTAGCAACTTGGGCCGTAGCGCGCGGTCATGTTGTTGTTCCTCTGTCGCCGCATCACCGGTAACTAATCGATCAGCTTCTATCATGATTTATCCTAAACTAACGCTTTAACATAGTTTTTAAAGCTGCTCGAATGGCTGCTTCACTGCTGTCAATTTCACTAAAATCAAGCTTGGCTAGAGACTTACTCGCCTCGACCGGTTTATAGCCTAAAGCAATAAGAGCCGTTTCTGCCTCAGCTAAAATCAAAGACTGTGATGTAGATGTACTGCCCACACCGCCGATCTGTTCGGCGGGTAAATCTACGTGCCATTCCTTTAAGCGGTCTTTCATTTCAACAATTAGACGTTCAGCCGTCTTTTTACCGACGCCTGGCAGGCGCGTCAATGAGGCAACATCAGAGGCGATAATACAGTGACTAAAAGCCGCTGCATCCATGCCCGATAAAATAGCCAACGCCAATTTAGGACCCACACCATTAATTTTGATCAAAGTACGAAATAATTGTCGTTCAGACTGGTCAGCAAAACCGTACAAAAGTTGAGCATCTTCACGTACAACAAAATGTGTTAGCAGTTTAATTTCTGCACCCAACGCCGGCAAGTCAGTAAAAGTGTTTAACGATGCCTGTACATCATAACCGACGCCATTGACCTCAATCACCAGCCACGGGGTGGATTTTTCGACTAACTGTCCAACTAAATAACTGATCATGGTTATATGATTGACTCTCACTGCCATTAATTTTTTGGGGTTCTGAATCGTTTAACGCAACGCTCCATAGGGATTATCACTGTAACTGTGGCAAAGTGCTACTGCTAAAGCATCGGCCGCATCGGCCGATGGCCTTCGATTCAAGCCTAATAAACGAACCACCATTGCCTGTACCTGCTCTTTGTCAGCGGCACCGGTTCCAGCAACTGCCTGCTTTATCGTCCTTGGAGCGTACTCTCCCAAAGGCAAGCCTGCCTCAGCAATAGCGAGAATAGCCGCGCCCCGCGCATGACCGAGCTTCAAAGCCGAACTGACACTTTTTCCAACGAAGACCTGTTCGATAGCCGCTTGACGAGGCTCATACTGCCGAATCAGCTCGCCGATATTTTGATAGATCGTCAATAATCGCACAGGCAAATCATCAGTAGGCATGCGAATACAACCACTGGCCACATAACTTACTTGGGTTTTTTCAACTTGAATAAGGCCGTAACCAGTAATCCGTGATCCTGGGTCGACACCTAAAATGATGCTCAAAAGTGGTCACTCATCGTCATAATATAAACAATCTAACCCGCGCGATAGTTTATCGAGTGATCGGCCTACCGCACAATTCCATAAGATTATACCCCGCTGGCAGGGATTTGTACTGAAGATCTGATGATTAGTCGTTATAAAAGAAAAAAGAGATGACCGCTAACATATCAGCGTTCATTGAAGAGAGTAGATCTGCCCCCTGATGCCATAGCGAAACAGAAATCAGACTCATACTGAAGTTAAATTGAGCTATCTTAAACACCTTTTTAAAAAATATATGCTCATCGATAGCCAGCACCACCAGAATACGCTGAACTGACCAAAAACGCTGGTTTGAAAAAATAAGCCTGATGGAGAAAAGCTATGCTAATCACAGTGCAAGCGCAAAAGTGAGTCTCAGTTCACAGCTAAAATTAAAATCAGCAGGACTTATTCAGCGATTGATAGAATGCCGCAACAGGTCTTGGCAGCTAATCAGACTGGAGCGGCACTTCTATTTGACGCAATTTAATGTTTAATTCGCGTAACTGCTGGTTATCGACAGCACCAGGTGCTTCAGTCATAACACAAGCCGCGGATTGTGTCTTTGGAAAGGCAATGACATCGCGAATAGAGCTTGCCCCACTCATTAGCATCACCAAGCGATCAAGTCCAAAGGCCAAACCACCGTGCGGCGGCGCACCATATTTCAACGCATCGAGTAAGAAACCAAATTTCTCTTGTGCCTCTTCAGCAGTGATCGAGAGTAGGCGGAATACTGCTGACTGCATGTCAGCTCGGTGAATACGAATCGAACCGCCACCCAATTCAGTGCCATTTAAGACCATATCAAAGGCCTGAGATAAGGCCGAACCAGGATCTTCTTCGAGTGCCTCAGGACTGCACGAAGGGGCTGTAAAAGGATGATGCAATGCCGTCCATTGGCCCTTGTCATTCTTTTCGAACATTGGGAAATCAACAACCCAAAGTGGCGCCCATTCACAGGTATAAAGATTTAAGTCCTCGCCCAATTTACATCGCAAAGCACCCAGCGCTTCATTGACAATGGTGGTTTTATCGGCGCCAAAGAAAATAATATCGCCATCAGCTGCTTCGAGCCGATCCATTAATGTCATAACCGTATGATCTGGCATAAATTTCAAGATAGGCGACTGCAAACCCTCCAGACCGGCTGAACGATTATTAACTTTGACCCAGGCCAAACCTTTCGCACCATAGATACTGACAAACTTGGTGTAACCATCAATGTCTTTTCGACTAATCGCGCCACCGCCAGGCACTTTTAATGCAGCTACTCGCCCATCGGGATCATTAGCAGGCCCATTAAAGACCTTAAATTCAACACTGGCCATCAAGTCATTAACATCAACCAATTTTAACGGGATACGGAGATCGGGCTTGTCACTTCCATAAACCCGCATCGCCTCGGCATAAGGCATGGTGGGAAATGATTCAAACGTAACGCCTAGTACCTCGGCAAACAGCTTAGTTACTAACTGCTCGGTCATGGCCATAATTTCTGACTCAGACATAAAGGTAGTTTCAATATCTATTTGGGTGAACTCAGGTTGACGGTCAGCACGCAAATCTTCATCGCGAAAACATTTCGCAATTTGATAATAACGATCGAATCCCGACACCATTAATAACTGTTTAAATAGTTGTGGCGACTGAGGCAGGGCAAAAAATTTGCCCTCGTGGGTTCGGCTCGGCACTAAATAATCGCGAGCACCCTCTGGCGTAGCACGCGTTAAGATAGGAGTTTCTATATCAAGAAAGCCATTTTCGTCCAAAAAACGGCGAATATTAGCCGACACTTGCGAACGAAGACGGAGTTTTTGCTGCATATCATTGCGGCGTAAATCCAAGTAACGGTACTTTAGTCGAACATCCTCGCCAACATCAGTGAACTTATCGAGCTGAAATGGTGGTGTTTCAGCCTGATTTAAGATATCTAGCGTTCGAGCGTAGACCTCAATTTGACCGGTTGCCATGTCACCGTTAATAGTTTCAGCCGAACGTGCGCGAACAACGCCTTGAACATGCAATACATATTCACTGCGGACCTTATCGGCTAAAACAAAGTGCTCACCTGCATCAGGATCAAATACCACCTGCACAATGCCTTCGCGATCACGTAAATCAATAAATATGACACCACCATGGTCTCGCCGTCGATCAACCCAACCGAACAGAGAGACTTCACTATCAACCTCTGGCAATGCGACTTGACCACAATAATGGCTTCTTTGCTGACCAATGCCAGCGTTGTTTTTTGAATCAGTCAAAACAACCTCGATATCATTAACTGTATTTCGCTGTAAAAGCTGACTGCCGGCGTTATACTCAAGCAGCTCGCTACAGTATTATCTCATTTGACAAACAATCAACGGCCACTACTCAGTAGCGTATTTATCAATCTATTTATTCGGTACTTTGGCTACTCGCTCCGCTAGGTGCCGCAGCTGTATTGGATGCCGTTTGTGTCGATGGCGCTGCAGCATCCCCTTTATTCGATCCCGTTTGTGTCGATGGCGCTGCAGCACCCCCTTTATTTTTAAAATCAGTCTCGTACCAGCCGCTCCCTTTTAATTTGAACGCCGCCGCTGAAATTAACTTTTTCAAACTGTCCTTATCGCAAACAGGACATCGAAGCAAAGGGGCCGCAGACATTTTTTGCAATGCCTCGAATTGATGGCCGCAAGCTTCGCATTCATATTCATAAATAGGCATAACCGGTAAAAACTCCAAATCAAACAAAAACCAGCTTTAATCATCATTAAAGCTATCGGCATTTTAAGCAAATGTTTGGTCAGCGCACTCAAGCAAAACTATCGCCGAATGATTAAAGCGCGGCATTATACTCTATATTTGAGGCGGTTTTAAACCAAGAAAACAGCAATGCTACAGCAAAAAAGCTGATTTAATTTGCTTAATGGGTTAGCGCCTACTCGCACAGGAAGTTCTTTTTAAACAATATCACACCTCTTGGGAGGAACGGATAACCTTAAAATCTAGGCTGGCAAGCTAGAGAATAAGATTTTTTAGCTCATAAAACTGAATTGCGCGTTTTTGTCCAAGCAAAAGAATCTTCTTTTGAAGGGTAATACCCTTTTTATAAATTGAATAAAATGCGAAAAAAACCCTAAAAATGCAGCATTTTTTATTTGCCAGCGTTTACAGTTTTGGTTATATATATATCCATTGTTTTAATACTTTTATTCAACGATGTTTTTTAGAGCAATAAATCCTGTGAAGATAGGCATTATTATTCAATCTTGAATCAGAGCAAGAAACAATTCACCCAGCATAAGCTGGATATTTGAGTAAGCTTTTATTGATAACTGAGGACATAACATGGCTGCTAAAAAAACTGCTGCTAAAAAACGTACGGCTAAAAAGGCCGCGCCAAAGAAAACACCAGCGAAAACTTCTGGCAAAGCTATTACTTCACGCTATAGCAAAACCCAAATTTTAACTGAAATTGCAGAGTCAACGGACCTTAGTCGTAAAGACGTGGGCGCCGTTATTGATGAGCTATCTTCATTAATCGAGCGTCACATTAAAAAACGAGCCTGCGGTGAGTTCGTTTTGCCTGGCATGCTTAAAATTACAACTGTGAAAAAGCCTAAGCGTCCAGCACGTAAAAATGTACCCAATCCTTTCAATCCAGGCACTTTCATGGATGTTGCGGCTAAGCCAGCCAGCATCTCAGTAAAAGTTCGCCCATTGAAAAAGCTCAAAGAAATGGCAGTGTAAGTCGCTACAGCATCTTTGACGCTTGTTAGGCCAGAGCGATGATACTATCAAAGCACTAGCCAGACACCGGGGTTTGGTCTTCCAGCCCCGGTTTTTGTTTTTTTAAACCCCCTAACAATTAGGCTTTTTATAGGAAGCCAGCCTCAAGCGAAAAATACTATGCGTTCCAGCCAGATTTTATTATCAACTTTAAAAGAAACACCCGCCGATGCCGAGGTGATTAGCCATCAATTAATGCTTCGAGCAGGGATGATTCGTAAATTAACCTCTGGTCTTTATACATGGCTACCGCTAGGGCTGAAAGTACTGCGAAAAATAGAAGCCATTGTTCGTCAAGAAATGGACCGTGCCGGCGCACAAGAAGTGCTGATGCCTGTGGTTCAACCCGCGGAGTTATGGCAGGAGTCTGAGCGATGGGACCAATACGGCGCCGAATTGTTGCGAATTCATGACCGACATCAACGTGAATTTTGTCTTGGCCCCACCCATGAAGAAGTCATTACCGACTTAGTCCGCAATGAATTACAAAGTTATAAACAATTACCGACTAACATTTACCAAATTCAAACAAAATTTCGCGATGAAATTCGGCCCCGTTTTGGCGTCATGCGAGCCCGTGAATTTATTATGAAGGACGCTTACTCTTTTCATGTTGACCAAGCTTGCCTAGCGCAAACTTATCAACACATGTACGACACGTATTCCTCGATTTTTAGCGCTATTGGTTTAAATTTTCGCGCTGTTTTAGCGGACACAGGCTCGATCGGCGGTAACGCCAGCCATGAATTTCACGTGCTGGCAGAGTCAGGCGAAGACAGCATTGCCTTCAGTGACAAAAGTGACTATGCCGCTAATGTCGAATTAGCTGAGGCAATAGCGCCTATCGCTGAGGCCACGACTGAAAACCAAGTGTTAACGCTTATCGATACACCTAAGAGTCAAACGATTACTGAGGTTGCTGAACAACTACAGATTGAGCCCAAGCAGATCATTAAAACACTCTTAGTCCATGCCGATCAGAATAGTCCTAAATCCTTAGTGGCCTTAGTTGTTCGCGGCGACCATCAATTAAATGAATTAAAAGCAGAAAAACTGCCGTTAGTGGCCAATCCATTAACACTGGCGAGCGATGACGAGATTCAAGCTGAAGTTAACTGCGCAGCCGGTTCTATTGGGCCTGTAAAACTGGATTTACCTATCATCGTTGATCACTCTGCAGCGGCGATGAGTCATTTCGTATGCGGTGCAAATCAAAACGGTCAACATTACCATGGGGCCAGTTGGAACCGTGACGCAACCGCAAGCCAAGTCGCCGATATTCGCTGTGTGGTTGAGGGCGACCCAAGCCCTGATGGTAACGGGACATTGTTAATTAAACGCGGCATCGAAGTCGGCCATATTTTTCAACTGGGCAAAAAATACAGTACCGCACTGAATGCCACCGTGTTGAATGAGCAAGGTAAGGCGCAAATATTAGAAATGGGCTGTTACGGTATCGGTGTTTCACGAGTCATGGCCGCCACCATTGAACAAAACCATGATGCGGGTGGCATTGTCTGGCCAGCCGCTATTGCACCTTTTCAACTGGTACTGATACCCATTAATATGCAAAAGTCAGCACGTGTTAAAGCGCTAACCGAACAGCTCTACGAGCAATTAATGAGCCATAATATTGATGTCCTTATGGATGACCGTAATGAGCGCCCCGGCGTTAAATTTGCCGACATGGAATTAATTGGAATTCCACATCGCGTTGTGATTGGCGATAAGGGAATCGAAAACAATGTACTGGAATATCGCGCTAGAACCACCTCAGAAAATGAAGATATTGATTTAACCTCAGCCTTAGATCAGATACTCAGCCGAATTAAATAGACCGGTAATGACGCATCCGATTCCCAATCTAGAAGACCACTTCTCTAACTTAGGCGATAAATTTTCTTCTGCTGTCCAAGCCACAGCGATAGCTAATCCGCACTGGGTGATTCGCAATGCCAGCTTAGCGCAAGATTTACAGTTGGATTTATTTGGTCAGCAAGCCGACCGTTTTTTAGCCGCCTTTAGTGGCGCACAAGCATTACCCTCCAGCCGGCCATTAGCCATGGTCTATGCTGGCCATCAATTTGGCCATTATGTTAGCCAACTGGGCGATGGCCGCGGCTTACTGCTGGGCGAAATAGCCACGACTGACGGTCGTTATGACCTTCATTTAAAGGGTGCAGGCCCCACACCCTACTCACGGATGGGCGATGGGCGAGCCGTTTTGCGTTCCAGTATCCGCGAGTATCTTGCCGGCGAAGCCTTGCATGCCTTAGGTATTGCGTCGACCCGTTCGCTATGCCTGACCAGAGGTGAATTATCGGTCTGGCGTGAACAACAAGAACCTGCTGCGATGCTGGTGAGAGTGGCTAAGAGCCATATCCGCTTTGGTAGCTTTGAATATTTCCACCACACTCAACAATACCCACAGGTGAGACAATTAGCCGATTTCTGTATTGAGCACTATTACCCTTCTCTGGCCAACCAAGCTGCCGACCAGCGCTATGCAAATTTTTTTGAACAAGTGGTCGAAAGAACCGCGTTAATGATTGCGCAATGGCAGGCCTTCGGCTTTGCTCATGGTGTAATGAATACCGATAATATGTCGATTATAGGCGACACCTTTGACTTTGGCCCCTTCGGCTTTTTAGACGACTATGATGCCGGTTTTATTTGCAATCACTCCGATCACTCTGGTCGCTATGCCTTCGATGCACAACCCAGTATTGGCTTATGGAATCTGCATGCGCTGGGCCAAGCACTGTCATCACTGATCAGCGAGGAACAAATCAAAACAGGACTCGATCACTACCAGTCCCATATAATTGCTAGCTACTCTGCTCAGATGCGAGCCAAACTTGGCTGGCTTGAGGCGCACGATGAAGACCAAACCCTGGTCAGTGAACTGCTACAGTTAATGCAAGACTCAAAGGCTGATTTTTGTCAGACCTTTAGGCAACTCAGCACCGTCGCGACCGATGATCGACGACATCCATTAAGGGACAGCTTTATCAACCGAGACGGCTTTGATCAATGGCTGACACGTTATCAACAGCGACTCAAAAAAGAATCCCGCACGGATACCGAAAGACAAAGCGCCATGCATGCCGTGAACCCAAAATATATCTTGCGCAATTACTTGGCTCAGCAGGCGATTAGTCAAGCAGAACAAGGCGATTATACTGAGCTGGAGCGTTTAGCGACTGTATTGAGTCAACCATTTGCAGAACAAACGCAGTATGAAGACTACGCTAAACCACCGCCAGACTGGGGCAAGCGCATCAGCGTGAGTTGCTCCTCTTAGACCCAAAAATCTATAAGTCATTGAGATAAATAGACAATAATAGCTATCCTGTTGCGAAAATAGCTACTAATCACGACTTTAGCGTTCGACAAAATCCAGCAAAGCACGATATATCAACTAGACTAATAGCATTCTTGAGGTATCTACTCTCTCACTGGCTGTGGAACTCTGCTTTGGAACAACAACCGCAATATCAACGACGCGCCTCCGATCGCGAGCCGATGGCCCACCGCTCTGTCGACCCGTCAGGCGAGCGTCGTTTCGAACGTCGCAAAGAGCGACTAGACGAACACAGAACGAATGAACGTCGCAGTGAACACACCGGCTCTGCCGACGTCAAATCAACCTCCCAAAAAGCTTCGCTGCTGGCTATTCGCTACAATATTCCGATTGAGTACCGAGTTGCCTGCTATTTTAGTTTTCCGTTAGTCCTTGGTCTGGGGTTAGTCACAGTCTTTGCCACCAAGCAAGATTTTTCAACTAACGATCTATACCTTGTGTTTTTAGGGCTATCGATCAGCCTAAGCACGGTTATTTTCTTTATGAGCAGGCGTATTACCGAACCGCTGAAAACCATAACGAATGCCGCCGCCAACATGAATAAAGGTGATTTATCGGTAATTCCGAAGCGTCGAGATGATGAGCTCGGTCAATTGATTGAAAATTTAAATCGAATGGGCAGGGGCTTATCTCGCAAGACCGAACTTGAACGCGTACTGGCTAAACTGCTTGATCCCAATATCGCTAATAAAGTCATCGATGAACTCGATGATGTTAATTTTAAAGGCGAAAATATCCAAGCCACGGCCCTATTCGCTGACATTGTTGGCTTTACACAAATGTCTGAGAAGCTCTCACCGGGTGAGGTCAGCGAGCTACTGAATGAATATTTTGGCTACTATACGGCCTGTGCCAAGTACTATCATGGTACGGTGGATAAATTCTTAGGCGACTGCGTGATGCTGGTTTTTGGTACGGCAAAAAAGGACCAACAACACGCCTACCACGCGGTGGCTTGCGCGTTGCTGATGCAAAAAATCACTGAGGAATTAAATATCGAACGACTAAAGAAAGGTTTATTTGCCGTACAATTACGCATTGGCATTAATAGCGGTGAAATGCTGGCTGGATTGCTTGGCTCAAAAGATCGATTGGAATATACCGTGGTGGGTGATTCGGTGAACCTCGCCTCTCGCCTCTGCAATGAGGCGCAAGCTCAACAAGTCATTATCCAAGAAGAGTGTCATGATGCATTGGCAAAACAACATGATATGACGGTGGATAATCATAAAACCATTAAAATCCGTGGCAAAAAAAATCCCGTTTCAATTTATAACGTTCGTTCACTCGGCGATCAAGAGCAACAAAAACAGCGCCAATTCATCGACAAGCTGTTAGAAATTAATTAGTGCTCGCGAGTCGAGCGAAATTGAATATCCGGCCAACGCTCTTGGCTCAGCGATAAGTTGACCCGCGTAGGCGCAAGGTAACTTAAGTGACCACCCCCATCGATCGCAAGATTGTCAGCCTGCTTGCGCTTAAACTCTTCCAGAATTTTCGTATCGTCACATTCTACCCAATGCGCCGTGTACACGTTCACTGGTTCGTAAATGCATTCCACTTTGTACTCATCCTTTAATCGATAAGCAACTACTTCAAATTGCAGATTACCGACAGCGCCAACGATTAAATCATTATTTGAGATAGGCATGAACACCTGCGTCGATCCTTCTTCGGCTAATTGCTGCAAGCCTTTTTGCAAAGCTTTCATTTTGAGCGGGTCTTTTAAGCGTACTCGTTTAAAGAGCTCAGGTGCAAAGTGCGGTATACCTGTAAATTTCAAACTTTCACCTTGGGTAAAGGTATCGCCAATTTGAATCGTACCGTGATTATGTAAACCAATAATATCGCCCGACAAAGCTTCTTCAACCGCTTCGCGCTCACCCGCTTTAAAGGTCACAGCATCGGCAATCTTTACATCTTTGGCTAAACGCACATGCCGCATTTTTAAACCCTTAGTATAAGCCCCAGAACAGATACGCATAAACGCGACCCGATCTCGATGCTTAGGATCCATATTTGCCTGTATCTTAAAAATGAAACCGCTGAATTTTTCTTCTAACGGGTCAACCTGTCGATCTGCTGTGGCCCGTGCGATTGGAGAAGGTGCCCACTCAACAAAGCCATCCAGCATTTCTCGCACACCAAAATTCGCTAGCGCAGTACCGAAGAAAACCGGTGTTAATTCGCCCTCAAGGTACGCTTGATGATCAAACTCATGGCTGGCACCGCGGACTAATTCTATCTCATCAACAAAGTCTTCATGATATACACCCAGTAGCGCCTTAGCCTGCTCTGATTGCAAACCCGCAATTTGCACATCCTCGGCAATCACAAAATTACTGCCTTGTTCAAATACGTGTATCGTATCGGTATATAAATTATAAACGCCCTTAAATTCTTTACCCATGCCGATCGGCCAATTGATCGGCGCCGCGGCAATACCCAACACCTCTTCGATTTCATCTAACAGATCAATAGGATCACGAATATCGCGGTCCATCTTATTGACGAAGCTTAAGATTGGCGTATCGCGTAAGCGACACACTTCCATCAATTTAATGGTTCTCGCTTCGACACCCTTTGCCCCATCAACCACCATTAAAGCAGAATCAACTGCCGTTAATGTGCGGTAGGTATCTTCCGAAAAATCTTCATGGCCCGGCGTATCAAGCAGGTTAACGACCCGCTCTTTATAAGGAAATTGCATCACCGAAGAAGTGACCGAAATGCCCCGCTCTTGCTCCATGGTCATCCAGTCAGACGTTGCATGACGATCGGCTTTTTTGCCCTTCACCGAGCCCGCCACCTGGATTAACTGACCCAGAAGTAACAGCTTTTCAGTGATCGTGGTTTTACCCGCATCGGGGTGAGAGATAATCGCAAAGGTCCGTCGCTGTTCGACCGCCTTGGTAAAATTAGCATCTGACATGCGAAGTTCCTGAATAAGCCGGGATAATTGGGCGGTTAACGCAACGGTTAGATGAGCTAAACCGAAAAAAAAGCGATTATACACATTTGTCAGGCCGCTGTTAGCGCCAATTGACGGGGGAAGCATTTGTGCCATAAATCGTATTATTCGCCTATTTTACCATTTACTGCCGTCAACCATGGTCTTTTATCCACAAGAAATTTACACTTATAGTAAGCTCACTATTTAATAATAATACCTCTACAGCAAGGGAATCAGTATTTATGGCTTCAGTCGACCTTTACTCCGGCTCACAGCAGCGGACATTTTTAGGCCACCCTATTGGGCTGACGATCTGCTTTTTAACCGAGATGTGGGAGCGTTTTTCCTATTACGGTATGCGGACTATTTTGGTGTTGTATTTGGTTAAATACCATTTATACAGCACCCAAGAAGCCAGTTTTATTTACGGCGCCTACGCCGGCCTTGTCTATATGATGCCCATCATTGGCGGTTTCTTAGCTGATCGCTACCTTGGGGCTAGAAAAGCGGTAACCTACGGTGCAATTCTCTTGGTCTGTGGGCATGCGCTGATGGGCTTTCACGGTTCGGCCGCATTCGTTGATAACGGCGTAGTGGTTCGCGATGAACCCTTCATCGATTTATTCTTCCTCGCCTTGGCGTTAATCATTACCGGTGTAGGCTTTTTAAAAGCCAATATTTCAACTATTGTCGGCGCACTTTACGGGCCTAACGACCCGCGCCGCGATGGCGGCTTTTCTATTTTTTATATGGGCATCAATCTCGGTTCTTTAGTGGCAACGGCATTAGTCGGTTATATCGGCGAAGTGCATGGCTGGCATTTCGGATTTGGTCTGGCAGGCATTGGCATGCTGTTTGGTCTATTAGTATTTTTAGCCGGCCAACAATTATTGGATGGGAGAGCCGAGCCTCAAAACCCTGCACGACTCAAAGAGATCGCCTTTGCTGGCATCAATAAAGAGTACGCCATTTATTTAGCTGGCATTGCATTAGTCGGCATCAGTTGGGTATTGATTCAATACCAAAGTTTGGTCGGCCAAGTACTGGGAATATCAGGATTGTTAATGATCGGCATTATTCTTTATTACAGCATGACCCAGTGCAGCCCACAGGAACGTGACCGCTTGTTTGTCGCCTGTTTCTTAATAGCTACACAGGCCATTTTCTGGGCCTTGTTCGAACAGCAGGCAGCTAGCTTAACCTTGCTAGCCGATCAACAATTTGATCGTTCAGTATTGGGCGTAAATGTCTTGGCCTCACAAGTTCAGTTACTCAACCCTCTCTTTATTGTGTTATTAGCCCCTGCGATGGCTTGGCTATGGGTTAAGTTAGCACAACATAAAATGGAACCATCGACACCGGCTAAATTTGCTATTGCCATGTTATTAATCGGCCTAGGTTATGTGATCTTTGCTTGGGGTTTAAGCCTTGGCGATCAGCCTGGCAGGCACTTTTTTTGGCTGATCTTTATCTACTTAATGCTGACATTAGCCGAACTGTGCCTGAGTCCCGTCGGGCTTTCTATGGTGACTAAATTGAGTACCACGCGCATTGTGGGCATGCTGATGGGCACTTGGTTTTTATTTTCAGCGATGGGGAATTATGTGGCGGGCTGGATTAGCGCATTAACCGGCAGCTCAACAGCCGGCGCCGCAAATAGCATCGATGTTGTCGCGACCATCTCGGTCTATCACACGATTGGTTTAATGAGTATGGGCATCGGTGTGGGCTTATTATTACTGACGCCGACATTACGCAAAGCCATGCATGGTGTGCATTAAACGATGCGCCTATTATTGGGTTGGCGCCACTGCTAAGAATTACTCAATCAAATAGTGGATACTTACATTCTTCAATACAATAAACGGTGATCTTATGCCTAATGATGCGCCAAAAAATATACCTGCCACAGATCAACCTGCTACTCACACTACCAGGGATACAACGCTCTTAGGCCTACTTAAAAGACGTTTAATACGAGCGACAAAAAATTCCATATCTGGCCTGCGCTTTGCCTTTAAAAAGGAAGAAGCCTTTCGAGTCCAATCGTTTTTAATGCTATTTGCATTGCCCGCAGCTTGGTGGATAGCGGATACGCTCATTGAAGGTTTATTATTATCATTCACTATTGCCTTAGTTCTCATCGCTGAATTATTGAATTCTGCCATCGAGGCGACTGTCGACCGCGTAGGCATGAAGTATCATGACCTATCCAAGCAAGCAAAAGACATCGGTTCAGCCGCGGTTTTTGTCGCCATTATCTTAGCTACTATGACTTGGTTGCTGATACTGATTGACTGATATACCTACCTGGAAGTAGCCGCCTGAAAATCATCCAACAAGACAACAGCGAGTCATTCTTCTATGTTGGGCCAGTTATCAATAATTGTCCGCATAGCATTAATTAATACCGTAACCATTCGATTGATAGACCGAACTTCAATGGCATAATTAACCTTAGCAGTGATCCAGACCCGAGTCGTCATCAGTAAAATACTACGTTCACTCTTCTTTCGACAGTACAGGCAAGAAAATTTCACTATGGCATTATCCCTCGATCATATTCACACCACCAACCGATTGGGCTGGCTGGCCAGTTTTTGGGGCTTCACTGGTTTTATTGCCATATTGGTCATTGCGCTCATAAAACTGACGGCGATTGCTATCGATTCATTTAATTATTCTTTTTCTGCCTTGCATTGGCTTGCCTTAATTGTAAATAGTGTATTTATGGCCTATTCAGAAGGCTACAAGGGGTTTCAAAAAGGCTACTCCCCTCGAGTGGCAGCAAGGCTGGTTTACCTGCATCATCAAGCCAATATGTTAACCACCTTACTGGCGCCATTATTTTGTATGGGATTCTTTGCCGCACCAAGAAAAAGAATTATCACCTCAGTTTTACTAACCGTCATGATCGTTTTGTTTATTTTATTTTTTCAGCTTATCCCCCAACCATGGCGAGGTATTCTCGATATAGGTGTGGTAATTGGTTTAAGCTGGGGGTTGATCGCAACGATTGCTTTTTGTTACCAAGCCTATATTAACCCCGCTGCCTGTGTCGATGCGGAAGTCGTTTAATCATCACGCCTTAACCCTTATGAACGGCTAAGGTGCGGGTGAAATCACCGGCTGTCGAGGTGACCTCTTGCCTAGCAAGACTGTATTCTTCTGGGAGATCTGGCCGGATACTGGCGATTTTTCCCAGTTGGCCTAGCGCAAACCGAACGGCTTCATCCGCCAACATGATTCCCTCAGGAGCCTCACCCTCTGACAAAGACGGCATTCCCCTTCGCATGCCTGGGGTATTGGTACCCTGCGGCGAAAAACCCAAAACATCGATCCCTAACGGCTTAAATTCATACCATAGTGCTTCTGCCAGTGATAAATCATACGCTTTTGTTGCCGCATAATTAGCAATATAAGGCGCACCTGCATAGGCTGAATTAGAGGCCACAATAATGATGGCACCGCGATGACGTTCAAGCATCGCGGGACTAAAGTGATGGCAGAGTGTCACCGTCGCCATGCAGTTAACTTGTATGGCTTTATGCATCGCTTCTAATGGTGTATCACTGAACGCGCCGGTGGCACCAATACCGGCACAGCAGATTAAAAAGCCAATCGCTAAATCTGCGGTTTGCTCTAACAGTTGATCGATGAAGCTGGGTTGCGATAAATCACATTCAACCGCTACAGTTTTTACACCGTATTGCTGAGCAAGATCCAAGGCGTGTTGCTGGGCTTTTTCAAGCTGTATATCAGCCAAGACAATATTGAGGCCTTGGGCCGCTAACTGTGTGGCAAACTCCGCCCCAATTCCTTCTGCCGCACCCGTCACCAAGGCCCATTCACCGTATGCCTCTCGATAAGTTTCCTGATTGGCAGTGATTAGCGGCGCAATTTCCATCAGTAACTCCCAAATAAGGTTGATACACGGTTAAGACATTAAAGGCTGTCAATAATAAACTCAGTCGATAGCGTTTAAAATAGACCTGTAATTTCCTTAATAATTGATCAAAGAGGCGAGCATGGAAACGTCACATAACGAGTTATTTATCGGCCATATGCGAGATAAAGAGCATATCAGTGAAATGGTTTTTCAATACGCTACAGCGCTAGACTATCGACAGTGGGAATTGCTGGTACCAATTTTTAAACCGAATGTTCAATACAGTTATGGCGGCTACGTCAAAGGATCAGGCTGCGATGATCTTATTGCCATGATTCGAAGCAATCTCGACGGCTGTGGGCCTAGTCAGCACTTATTCAGCAATCTTAGAATTTCGATTGGGACGGAAGCCGATAATGATCATGCGAGCTGCCGCTTTTACGGCCGCGTCATGCATGCGGGTGTTGAGCAAGAAAGTCATTTATTGTTTGATTTTTGGGGCGAGTATTGCTGCCAATTAGTTCGCAATAAAACTGCTGGCCCTCACCATTGGCTGATCAGTGATATCACACAAACCGGTTTTCATACCACTGGTGAGATGAAAATTTTAAAAGGTAAATAAGGTGTGTTATTTGAAAACTACAACGTGGTCTATTTCAAGCCGAATGCCTATCTTCTCGTTGATAGCATGATCGTGGTGGCTCGGCACTAAGGCTAATACCCGCTCATGATTATCAAGCTCTAAATGATATAAAAATTCTGCGCCGCGAAAATGTCGCGCAACGACTTTTGCTGTTAACTCGCTACTGTCTTGATGAATAATATCATCAGGCCTAATCAAGACTTTTACTCGGTCACCGGGCTGAATATTATCAATAGTAGCCGCTATCGATTTTCGCTCAAAGCAACCCAAGGTAGTTTGAACTTCCGTCGTCGATACCATTTCACCGTTTAGCATCACGCCTTGACCAACAAAATCAGCGACAAAGGCATTAATTGGCTGATGATAAATCGCGTAGGCACTGTCCCACTGCAATAAAGCGCCATCATTAAGCACACCAATCGAATCAGCCATGGCAAATGCTTCATGTTGATCATGCGTCACCATGATCGCAGTGGTCTGTGTCTGCTTAAGAAGAGCTCTCACCTGCTCACCCAAAGACTCTCTTAACTCAACATCTAAATTTGAAAATGGTTCATCCAATAATAATAATTTTGGTTGTGGCGCCAAAGCCCTCGCCAATGCCACGCGTTGCTGCTCGCCGCCTGATAATTCATGCGGCATCACTGCCTTTTTATCCATTAGGCCAATCTGTTCGAGCAAGTATAATGATCGCGTGTCAGACTCCGACTGAGACAAGCCATGCAGACCAAATTTCACGTTTTCAATGACGGTTAAATGGGGAAACAGGGCATAATCTTGAAACACCATGCCAATTTGACGCTGCTCTGGCGCTAATGTGTATTGCATCTGGCTAATAACCTCATTGTTAAGCGTGATACGGCCTCCGCTCAGAGGCTCAAAACCACCTATCGCACGCAGCAGGCTAGTCTTGCCACAACCACTGGGCCCTAATAAGCAACCAATCTCCCCTCGCTGTAAGGAAAAACTGATGCCGCTTAGCACTTGCTTGCTATCATAAGCAATACTGACCTCATTCAAACTAAGATAATGCTCTACTTCAGTGCTCATATTGTTTGTCCAATCACTTCGACGCTTGCACACCTAACTATTGGTAATTCACAGCATAATATTACTGTTGTACTTTATCAGCCCGCAGAATCAGAATCACCACTGGAATTAAACCTACTAACACGATAGCTAAAGCTGGCAAAGCAGCCCGCTGCCATAAACCTTCTGAACTTAACTCATAAATTCTTACCGCCAAGGTATTAAAACCAAACGGTCGTGTCATTAAGGTAATGGGCAGTTCTTTCATCACATCAACAAATACCAAAACCATCGCCGTCAATACGCCAACTCTGATCATAGGAAAATGTACCCGCCAAAGCATACTAAGACCCGAAACCGACAAACTTCTCGATGCGGCATCAATCGAAGGCGTGACGCGCAATAAATTATTTTCAATCGGTGAAAAGGCAACCGCCATAAACCGCACACTATAAGCCAATAACATGACCACTATACTGCCTTGCAGAATAGGCGCAGCAAAGCCAAGTCTCGCCAGATAATGGTCTATCGCGGCAATCGGTGCTAGTAGGCCAACGGCTAATACCGTCCCCGGCAAGGCATAACCTAGAGTACTGATTTTAACTGACCAATTGGCCAAGTAACTGTTCTGCGTGCGGGCAGCAAAAGCTAGTAGCAATGCAAATGCAGTGATAATCGTCATTGCCAATAGTGACAAACTGAACGAGCCCAGCATATAACGCCAAAATTGGTCCGTTAACCCTGAACTCAAATGCGGAATAGCCCACAGCAGTAATTGACCAATCGGTAGCAAGAAGCCTATAAAAAAAATAACACCACAAAAAGCACAGGCTAAATAAGCCTGCAGTGATGGTAATAGAATGCGCGATCGAGCTTGGACAGCATTGCGCGCGTTAGTAAAGCGCTGCTTGTGCCGACTCTGCCTTTCTAATAAGCTAACCACAATCACAAACAATAATAATAACGAGGCAATTTGCAAAGCTGATTGAAATGAAAATAAACTGAACCAAGATTTATAAATAGTCGTGGTCAAGGTATCGTAATTAAACACCGCCACTGTGCCAAAGTCAGCCAGCGTTTCCATCATGACCAATAAGCTGCCGCCAACAATCCAAGGTCTAGCCTGCGGCAAACTGACTCTCCAAAAGCTTTGACGAACTGATAAGCCCAAAGACTGCCCTACTTCTAAACTCTGCTTACCCTGAGTTTGAAACGCATTTCTCACTAACAGATAGGTATAAGGATATAATGTCAGACTCAGCGCTAACACAACCCCGCCAAAAGAATAGACATCAGGTAATATCAGCGAACTGCTTATTGATTCACGTAAATAAGTTTGGAATGAACCGGTGTACTCTAACGCTCCCACTAATGCAAAAGCCATGACATAGCCGGGAATAGCCATCGGCAAAATTAATGCCCACGAAAAGAAAGCACGGCCGGGAAAATCACAAACAGTCGTTAACCAGGCGCTGATCACTGCAATAAGCGATGTTACAATAGCCACACACAGTACTAGCCCAAGAGTATTCAGCACTGCGTTGGGAATCACGAATTCGAATAAATGACCGAATACGGCCAGATCAATATCTAACCACGCGGTGAGAACGCCAACCAAGGCTAGCGTTGTTGGCAGTGACATGAGCACAAGAAATAACTGCCAAATACTAAATCGTTTAAAATAAACCATACCGCACTTTAGCAGATCTTGACCGGAAAGACCTGTGCCTTTTCAACCACTATTTCAGCCACTATTGATAGCCTACACGATCCATTAACTTGACCGCCGCGGGCTGCAATTGGAAGGCTTTGCTCAGCGGTAATGGGCTTTGCTTAAATGCACCCCAAGCACTCACCTGACGATCAATCGCGCCACGACTAATGACCGGGTACTCTTTATTTAACCCTGCAAACAAAGCTTGGGCCTGCTCTGATACCAACCAATCGAGTAAACGGCGCGCTTGAGCAGGATTTTTACTGTACTTCAAAATGCCAGCGCCAGACACGTTCACATGCACGCCAGAATTGTCGGCTACCGACTGATTCGGCCAAAATAAAGCTAAGGGTAGGTCAGGATTTTTAGCTTCTAATCGACCAAAGTAATAAGTATTCACAATGCCCACATCGCACTGACCGGCTTCAATTGCCTGCATGACCTTGGTGTCGTTGGAAGTCGGATCAATCGCTAAATTAGCTATCCAAGCCGCCACGGTTTGCTCGGCCTTAACTTCGCCTTGCTCGGCGATAAGCATCGCAACTAATGACTGGTTATAGACTTTTTTTGACGTTCGTAAACAGAGTCGCCCTTGCCACTGTGACTCTCCCAAGGCTTGATAAGTGGATAAATCTTCTGGCTTAACACGCTCAGTACTGTAAACAATGGTTCTAGCTCGCAGTGATAAACCGGTCCATAAGTCCTGTTCATCGCGCAAATGCGGCGCAACCGTGTCATTAATAACGGCAGAGTTAATGGCTTGAAAGATGCCTTCAGCCGCAGCATACCCTAAGTTACCTGCATCGACAGTAACTAACAGGTCAGCAGGTGTGTTCTGACCCTCGGTCTTGATTCGCTCAATTAAAACGCCGGCCTTGTCAGTGGTATATTCCACCGCAATACCAGTCTGCTGAGTAAACTGCTCAAAAACAGGTTGAATGAGATGCTGCTTCCGCGAGGAATAAACGACAATAGGGTCTGATAAACTATCTGCAGTCGCCGCTTGAGTAGCCTCTTCCAATTCTTGTTCAGCACTACAGGCCGCTAACAACCCAGCCAGTATGGTGGCAAGTAAAGATCTAAATCTGGTTTTTAATTGATCAGTTTTCATGTTATCTCTCTGAGAATTTCTGCTGATTACGAAGACAAAGTGAAATAAGAGCGGGCAATAATTGGAGCATTTTTAATGCTGAAATGCAATCTATTCTCATTTAAGTTATGCTTAATAAAATTAATCAGCTATCAATATAATCGGGATAGAAGCTTAGATTAGAATAGCCTGTAATAATTTTTTACCTTTAAGAGTTAATTTAATTATGTCTTATCAAGCAATTTTTTTTGATTTTGGCGGTGTATTTACCGCTTCTCCGTTTCATGCCATTACTGATTTTGCCATTCAACAAGGCACCGATGCTGATCTGTTTGCTGAGACACTCCTCGGCCAGTATGGGGTTGATGGCGATCATCCTTGGCACCGCATGGAAAGAGGAGAAATTACCCTCGAACAAGCCCGCCAATTGATTATCGAACTAGGCGCCACTAAAGGTTTTGAGGCTGATATCTATGAAGTATTCGCTTCAATGGGCAGCAAAGGCGGCGTTAGAGAAAAACTCGCCGACTATGCTTTAACCCTTCGCCCCGCAGGATTCACGACCGTCTGCGTAACCAATAATGTCAAAGAATTTGGCGAAGGATGGCGCAATCTCATTCCTACGAGCGAAATTTTCGACCATATTGTCGACTCTTGCGAAGAAGGTGTGCGTAAACCGGACCCCAAAATTTATCAAATAGCGCTAGAACGCGCCAATGTTAAGCCAAATGAAGTGTTATTCTTAGACGATTTTGAAGGCAATTTAATTGCTGCCGAAGCCTTAGGTATCGATGGCTTGCTAGTAACCGAAGACGAAGAAAAAACCATTGCTGATCTAAAAATAGCACTTACAAATCGATAATCGTCACTGTATACAGTTTATTTATTCTTACGTGGGTGCATTACCTTTAATAGTGCTTAATTATAACGCAAAAGCGTAGGATGATAACGGTAACATCTCGGCAACGACTCGATCTCTTGGCATACATCGACGGACACTGCAACGTAAACTACAAAAAAAACCGGCAAGGAGTTAACCCTTTACCGGTTTTTTAACATCAATAAAAATTCTTATAATTCTCGACCTTTATTCGATGCAATTCGCATTCTAAGTGCGTTCAACTTAATAAACCCTTCAGCATCTTGTTGGTTATAAGCGCCATCATCGTCATCAAAGGTGGCTATTGCCTCATCAAATAGACTGTCATCCGACTTGCGCCCTTCGATAATAACATTACCTTTATATAACTTTAATCGTACCACACCATTAACACATTGCTGTGACTCATCAATCGCAGTTTGTAACATTTTTCGTTCCGGTGACCACCAGTAACCGTTATAAATTAATGACGCATAACGCGGCATCAACTCATCCTTTAAATGGGCGACTTCTCGATCTAGCGTAATCGATTCAATCGCGCGGTGAGCGCGCATCATGATAGTCCCGCCGGGTGTTTCATAACAACCTCTAGACTTCATCCCCACGTAACGATTTTCGACAATATCCAATCGGCCAATACCATTCGCACCACCAACCGCATTCAATTCAGTTAAAACTTCTGCAGGGGTTTTTGCCACTCCATCAATTGCGATAATATCACCTTGTTGATAACTAAGTTCAAGATACGTTGGCGTATCAGGTGCGTCTTCTGGTGCCACAGACCAACGCCACATATCATCTTCAGCGGGCGACCAAGGATCTTCTAAATTGCCGCCCTCATAAGAAATATGCAGTAAATTAGCATCCATTGAGTAAGGCGATTTTTTACCGCGCTTCATTTCAACAGGTATATTGTGTTGTTCACAGTAACTCAAAAGCTTATCGCGCGAGTTAAGATCCCACTCTCGCCAAGGCGCTATTACCTTAACACCCGGCTTGAGCGCGTAAGCACCGAGTTCAAATCGTACTTGATCATTACCTTTGCCTGTTGCTCCGTGTGAAATCGCATCAGCACCGGTTTCATTGGCAATATCAATCATCCGCTTAGCAATCAAAGGGCGGGCAATCGACGTTCCTAATAAATACTCGCCCTCATAAATGGCGTTAGCTCGAAACATAGGAAAAACATAATCGCGCACATACTCTTCACGCATATCATCGATATAAATTTCTTTTACGCCTAGCGCCTGGGCTTTCGATCTGGCCGGCTCGACCTCCTCACCTTGCCCTATATCCGCGGTAAACGTCACTACTTCACAATGATAGGTTTCTTGTAACCATTTCACGATTACCGAAGTATCGAGTCCACCGGAATACGCCAAAACTACTTTTTTAATATCACTCATAGTGCTACTTCATCGCCTTAAAAATAGAACCTGACAAGCGGCCATTTTGCCTGATCGCTATTTTACCGAATTAGACTTTCGACCATGGTATTTAAATAAAACGTAAGTCTATCGAAAAATCGATGCGGCTAACACCAGATAGAGGACCTAGAACGCCATTAATTACACAATTTGCTGATTTCTGCCCTAGCGTTGAGCCAATCTGGGGGACTGACGTTGCAATTGAATCGTCACTCGGCGGTTTTGCTCACGTCCCTGGGGGCTTTCATTGCTCGCGATAGGAAACCGCTCACCGTGAAACCGAAGTAGAATAAGGTCGGCACTGACTCCCTGCTGAAGTAAAAAGTCTTGCACAGCTTCGGCACGTCTTTTCGATAATACACGGTTGTATCGGGCTGAGTGAGTGTCATCGGTATAACCATCGATAAAGACAGACTCCAATTGATCGTCACGCTTAATAAACTCAACCAAGGTGGTCAACCACGCCAGTGAAGCCTCATTCAAAACCGATTCATTGGATAAGAAATGTAGACTTGAAAAACTCAATTCAGACAAGCTCACTGGCATTAGCTGTTCTAAGCATTGTTGGTAGCTAGCAAATGAGCTTCGAAAGTTCACCGCCGACAGCACCACCTCAACGGTCTCTGGTACATCAGCCTTATGTGTGCCCTTCGCGCGACGAAGAAACTGAGGCACGCGACCAACATAAAGTTCGTTTAATAGTTGCAAGGACAGTTCAGACCCTAACTGAATAGGCCTAGACCCCGACTGCACGTCAATCAGACCAAACTCTCGCCCCTCAATAGTAGGATTCCAAACCGGTGCTAACGATCGCAGTGATGCCTTACCCTCTGACATGGCATGCTGGTGACTGGCCAAGTAAAACTGCAGCGATTCACCTGCCGGCTGTTCAAAATACGCACGCCCGAAACCGGGAATTTCCTGAATCATATGACAAGATAATAGATGACTTGTCACTAACCATCGCGACTGATCCATAGCGGCTTGGTATTGATTTGCCTGAACGGTATTGACAAAAAAGCCTAAAATTAGCCAGTAAAACATTTTAAATCGTTGCATACATATTCTCCTAAACACTCGTCTGCCGTGCTGCAGGAATGAGATCATTAACTTCGATGGCGCTAACGGCGTTATTGTGAATCTTAGTGACAGCCACTTGAGTAATTAATTTTTCAAGTGACTCGCCTTGTTAATCACATTGTCTATCAATTTTAGTCTACAATCGTCATTGATGCTGGCATGAGGATATTTTCTCTGTTCTCATAACCGTGAAATATGTTATATTTCTTTTAAATACAGGCAAGCAATGACTTCAGAGACTACTCTAACGCTCACTCAACCCGACGATTGGCATATCCACCTTAGAGATGGCGATGCATTAAGTCGCACCGCAAACGATGCGGCCAAACAATTTAACCGCGTTATTGTGATGCCTAATCTTGTGCCGCCCGTCACCAATGCTGTAGAGGCTATAGACTACCGTAATCGTATTATCGCAGCAGTTGATGATAATCTATCGCTTGATCCCTTAATGGTGCTATATCTCACGGATCTAACCACGGCAGCCACCATAGAAGCGGCACAAGTATCTGGCTTAGTGTATGCGGCAAAGCTTTACCCAGCCGGTGCCACGACTAACTCTGATAGCGGCGTGACTAATATCAAAAAAATCTACCCCGCGCTTGAAGCCATGCAAAAAACCGGCATGGTATTGGCCATTCACGGCGAAGTGACACATAGCGATGTTGATATTTTTGATCGCGAAGCGCTTTTTATTGAAACGATACTAGAACAAGTTGTCAGTGATTTTCCGTCATTACGTATCGTGTTTGAACATATCACAACAGAACAAGCCGTTGAATTTGTTAAAACCAGCAGCGACAATATTGTCGCTACCATTACTGCACATCACCTGCTTTATAATCGCAACGATATGCTTGCCGGCGGTATTCGGCCCCATTATTACTGTCTACCCATATTGAAACGGCAAAGTCACCAACAGGCTTTGCTTGAAGCCGCTACCAGTGGTAATAAAAAATTCTTTCTTGGAACCGATTCAGCTCCGCATACCCAAAACAATAAAGAAAGTGCTTGTGGCTGTGCAGGTGCTTATACAGCACATGCAGCAATTGAATTATATGCAGAAGCATTTGAGGGAATGAATGCACTAGACAAACTAGAAGGGTTCGCAAGCTTTTACGGTCCTGACTTTTATCGACTACCACGCAACACCGGCACCATTACTCTAGAAAAATTAAACTGGCAAGTCCCCTCACAGTTATCAATGGCTGACGATCAATTGATTCCGCTTCGCGCTGGACAGAATATTTTATGGCGGTTAACACAGAGTGAGTAACGAGATTAGTCACCAAGAACCAAAAAATATGCATACAATGGAACACAGATTTCGCGGCTACTTACCTGTTGTCATTGATATTGAAACCGGCGGCTTTAATGCCAGCACCGATGCAATGCTAGAAATTGCCGCAACGATTATCCACATGGATGACACTGGTAACGTCTATCCTGGCGATACTTATAGTTATCATGTCAAACCCTTTGAGGGGGCTAATATTGAACCTGCCTCGCTGGAATTCACGGGCATTAAACCCGACCATCCACTGCGCCCATCATTAGCTGAAACAGAGGTTTTGACCGACTTATTCGGCCATATCCGCAAAGCAATGAAAAAGATGAGCTGTAAGCGCGCCATTATTGTTGCCCATAATGCGGCCTTTGATCAGAGTTTTTTGAATGCCGCCACTGAACGCTGTGAAATTAAGCGCAGCCCTTTTCACCCTTTTTCTAGTTTCGATACCGCTTCTTTAGCCGGTTTAGCTCTAGGACAAACCGTTCTCGCTAAAGCCTGCTTCGAAGCTGGTATTCCCTTTGATAATGAGGATGCTCATAAGGCTCGTTATGACACAGAAAAAACTGCCGACTTATTCTGTTACATAGTTAACCGCTGGAAAGCCTTGGGTGGTTGGCCACCTCCTGCTCCAAATAAATGAGCTAAGTGACTAATTAAATAAACTTTTTTACCCATACGATCAAGAAACTTTACCCTCTGTTAATAAAACCCATCTGCAATTGGTAATGATTAGCGTTAGTAGTGTATAATAATCCTTGCCACTTACCTCAATTGAATTTAAGCCAAAACAATGTACATTTGTCTTTGCAACAGGATTACAGAAAGCGAAATTGATCAAGCCATTCACCGCGGTGCTGATAGCCTGCGTGCGTTACAACAAAATCTATCATTAGGCACTAATTGCGGATGCTGTCTCGAAGTGGCCAATAAAATGTTAAAAGAAGCCGTTTTCGAGAAAGAACCGAACAACAACCCACATTTTTATGCCGCTTGAAGTCAATAGTTATCATATTGAAAAACGCTCTCATTCTCATTAATACTATATAAATCAATAACTTATCTTGACATAACCCTCATTGATCCCCAAAATTGCCACTTATTACATCCATCAAGGAGAGTAACATGCAAGGCAATGCTAATGTCATTTCACACCTCAACCAGATCCTGGCAAATGAGCTGATTGCGATTAATCAGTACTTTTTGCACTCCCGCATGTACAAAGATTGGGGCTTTAAGCAATTAGCTGATCATGAGTATCACGAGTCCATTGATGAGATGAAACATGCCGACCAATTGATTGAACGAATTCTCTTTTTAGAAGGTTTACCCAATTTACAAAAACTCGGCCAGCTCATGATTGGGGAAAATACCCAAGAAATGTTAGCCTGTGATTTAAAGCTTGAAATGATTGCTATTCCTGATTTGAAAGAAGCCATAATTTACTGTGAAGATGTTAATGATTTTGTCAGCCGAGATTTACTAAGGAGTATTCTTGAATCCGAGGAAGAACATGTTGATTGGATAGAAACACAACTCAAGCTCATTGAGACGGTTGGCATTGAAAATTACTTACAGAGCCAAATCAGCGGCTAAACTTTTTGGATGCTTATTCCGTATAGCTTGAAGGAGGCTGTTTACATTCGAGCTTTTGACCCAGTGTAGCTTCAATATCAAGCAACATAAATGCATCATCCTCACAGGCCAAGCTAATGGATGTGCCTGACTCACCTGCTCTACCGGTTCGACCGATACGATGAACATAATCTTCAGGATCTTCTGGTAAGTTATAATTAATGACGTGACTGATTCCATTCACATGGATACCACGGCCGGCTACATCCGTAGCAACCAATACTTTTATCTTGCCTTCTTTGAAGCGCTTTAAAGTTGAGGTCCTTTTTTGCTGAGCAACTTCGCCAGATAACATGCCGCAGGTCACTGAAGTTTTGCTAAGCCGCTCATATAACCAGCGAGTTTGATCACGTCGATTAGCAAAGACAATGGCACTGCTCACTTCGTCCGAACTTAAAATATTTTTTAGCACAGTGAATTTTTCCTCAGCCGCAATCATATAGACTTTTTGATTCACTGTATCTGCCGCGACTCGACCTGGCTCCACCTCTATCTTAACTGGATCAATAGTCCACTGCTCAGTAAGTCTTAGCACATCGTCGGTAAATGTAGCGCTAAACATCAAGGTTTGACGATTCTGCTTAACCGGACAAGCCCTAACGATACGCTTTACTTGAGGAATAAACCCCATATCAAGCATACGATCGGCTTCATCAATCACTAAAATTTCAACTTGATCAAGTTTAAGATCATTACGGGTTAAGAAATCAATCAATCGGCCCGGAGTAGCAACCACAATATCAACAATACGCGACTGTATTCTTTTCAATTGACCTGTATAATCAACGCCACCTATCAACATTTCAACATTGAGATCAGTATATTTTGATAGATCTTGTGCATCCTTCGCAATTTGCATAGCTAGCTCACGAGTCGGCGCAATAACCACAACGCGAGGCTCAGCCATAAACCTTTCATCTTCAATAGGGTTAATCAACAAATCATTTAGGGCCGTAAGAAGAAAAGCTGCTGTTTTACCGGTACCGGTTTGTGCCTTACCAATCGCATCATAACCGTCAAGTGTATAGGGCAATACCGCTTGCTGAATAGGCGAGCAATATTCAAAACCCAAATCGGCAATCGCGTGCATAATTGAAAGCGGCAAATCTAAATCATGAAAGCGTGATTGACCTTCTTTTTCAGGGACTTGAAATTGTGCTAACGACCATTGCGATTTCGCCAACTTTTTTTTTCGCCGTGGTCGTGATTTCTTAGCTTGCCGTTGCTCAGAGTCAGCCATTTCAGCATGAGTGTTGCTTTGAGTTACTGGCAAATTGTCGTCAGCTAACGATGCTGTGTCTTTTTTTTCAAACCACTTACGGAACAAAATATACTTCCTCAACAAATAAATTCACGGTCAAAAACCACAATCATCGTGTTTTTCATGAAATTGTGATAGAGATATGTTGCGCGCATTGTATGCGATATTGCCGCTGTTCTCTAAAGATTCCCTAAAATGGCTCATAATTGACAATTTAACCGCCCTTTAAAGCCCTATATGATTTTGTTAAAGACAATGTGGCTTCAAATTGCGGTCTAAAGGCGTAAATCTAGGTTTTTTTTACTTTGTTTTCAAGAAATTGTCTAAATTATTGAAAAATCAGGCTGGTCAGGGTGGTCAATTAGCATACAAAAAAGCTAGAATGGCAAATTCCTATCTTGATTGTATATATTGGTAGCAGATCGTTATTATGGCTTCAATCGCTCAAACAAGGCGTGAAAACCATGGCAGTGAAACTCGGCAGGTGGCATTGCTCAGCGATGATACCCGCACGGTTGCATTAATCGAATATATCTTTGCTCTCTACAATGAAGCAAGGGTTGATCTAACCGTCATCAACTCGCATTTTTCTGAGGCGCATCTCGCCCTATCGGCCGATTTAATTTTAATTGATCGACATTGTGCCAAAGGCCAATTTACTGGTTTATTAGAAACACTCGCACAGCTCAACCAGGGTGATTTTTTGAAACCCATCGTCCTTCTATTGGATGAACAATACCTCAGTGATGATCTGAATCAATTAGCAGAGTGTGCATCTCTTGGCGTTAAAGATTTTTTATTGAGTTCTGAAATTTCACTAAAACGCCTAAGTAGCTACTTCAAGTCTATGAGCCATCATTTGGATGGTATCAATTCAACTATCAACAATAGGCCACAATCGAAAAATAATTCAAATAGTCAACCGCTAGTAGGAACCACTGGGACGAAACAACAAACCATAATTTCAGAACCGCATCAAGCATCCAAGCAAGATATTGAGAACACCGCGATAAATACCGCCAGTGATCAACTTCACTTACTCAGTATTGATCTTGAAAGTCATCGTATTCATCTTAGCCAGAATGAAAGTACCCTTATCGCTGAAGAGCCTGACGCAATACTTTCCATAGCAGAATGGTTAGCCTTATTAGATGAGGAGGGGGCCAAGCAATTTGATACTATGCTAACACGCGCTCAAAATTTCTTATCGATTACTCAAGAAATACACTGCACCATTAAATCAACTACAGGGCAAATCTATCCAATTCACATTTCAGAGATTCAAATTAAAGAAAACGGCCAGGGTCGGGTGATTGGCATCAGCAGTCAAATCCGCATGAGTGGCGATATAAAACCAAAGGCAAACCATAACAGTAGCCCTGCTTATTCAGGTTTCGATAATATCACTCCGAAAATCAATACTGTGATGCCAGAGAGGGAGTGGCAGCACATTACTGAATCTCTACCAATGATGTGCCTTATTCTCGATCATAAAGGCCATATTGTTAAAACGGTAAACGGTGATCGTTCCAGCACGCACTTTTTCCCTGAAGCGCAGCAGGGACAAACTCTGAACGAACTATTTGGCATTGATTCATTTGATAATTATGTTGAAGCCATTAACAAAACACTTAATACTGGTAAAACCCATCAGCAAACTATTGCCTACGCAACAACTAATGGAACACGTTGGTTCGATACCTTTATCACAAAAATGCGCGGCGATCTTGGCATCTCTAGACAAGTCGTTTGGACGGCTTTTGATGCAACCGCAGCAAGACAGGCCTACCAAGAACTGCTCAAAAATCACGACACGCTGACCGATACTATTAATGATGCACCCGTTATTTTTTGTCAAAAAGATACTGAAGGACGTTATCAGAGAGTCAATAGAACCTTTTGTGAGGTTTTTAATGTCCGCGCAGAAGTGATCGCTGGTCGTGGTGATGACGAAATTTTCTCTGGCTTAACGCTTAAAAAAATCATTCAGCATGACAGTCAGTTATTCAGCGAGGGTGGGGAAGCTCAATTCACCTATAGCGATACGATTAATGGCCAAACCTTGAATATTCATTGGCATAAATTTGCAATGAAAAGTCATAGCGCAAACAGGGTTGAATCGATAGCATCATTTGGCTTTGTTCTTGAAGAACCGGTTGCATTCGACTCAGTACCGATAACTTCAAACGAATCAATAAGTAAAATAACATCTGAAAGTCTAACCTCTAAAACCTTACCTGAACCCAGCGGCGCTATTGGCCAAGATTTTAAGGCGATTATAAAAAATATTATTAGTTATACTGAAATGGTGATCGCTCAAAAAAACCCAGGTCGCGAGCAACGTGTTATTGACTATCTAAACCAAGTAGTTAATGCCAGTGAAAAAGCTTTATCGCTAGTTTTAGAAGCCTCTTCTGAATCAAATTCTCAAAAACAGTTAGTCGCCGTAGAGCTAAAACCGTTAGTTAGAGATATGGTACAGATGCTTCAACCGACCTTACCAAGCTCGTTGAAATTTCATACTGATATAGAAAATAGCTATGGCCGAGCAATGGTTTCACCAGCGCAATTTCAGCGCTTAGTGATGCAGTTACTAGTCAGTGCCCGCGACAATGCCGCAAACAGCAATAGCCCGTCAGATGCTGGAGAGATATTATTAGCCTTATCGAATCGCCGCTTTGAAAATAAAAGATGCGCCAGTTGTGGTAGTGAGTTAAATGGCGAATATTTAGTTTTATCGGTTACCACACCGAGCGATAATATCGACCCGGCTAATCTAAAGAAAATACTGGCCTCCGCTAATGATCAACCTACAAAATCTAGTAATAACCAAAACGTCATTGATTTAACCCATGACAATCACGGCCATGTCACTTTAGAATCTCAATCAAACGCAATAAGTTTACAGTTATTATTTGAGCGATTTACCGAACAATTAGGAGATGATGAAAAATCTGATCAAAAAAATCGATCAAATGAAGAACTTAGCAGTTTGTGAAGGTTGTAGATCCATCCATTTCACTTTAAAATATTCTATCATTTAAAAGGGCCAATTGATGAATATTCCAAAAGAAAAAACTCTTTCAGGTAAAAGCCCGATAAACCTTGCCTTTGCATCCAATAATCATCAGCTACGGCATATTCTTAAGTCAGTGCTTGATACAGATGACTATCACTTACAGAGTTCAAAAAACGCTTCAAAATGCCTTGAAATTGCTCACCAATGTCAGGTGGTTATTGTTGATTTAATGCTCAATGATATGGATGGGCTATCATTAATTGAAGAGCTCCGAGAGCAGTTCCACGGCCTATACATCATAGCTGTGATGAATAAAGAGTCTCTTGAACTAATCAATTTAACCGCCGACAACATCACTCTAATGGCTGCTCAAAGTGGCGCAAATGCCGTCTTCATCGCTCCCTTTAATCTAGCTGAATTAGTCGCTGCGGTTGAACGATTTATCAATGATGTCGCCAGTATTGACTAGCTAATCAATCATATAGAACTATCCACTCAAAAATTCTCGCGCTCTACTTTTTAATTGCACTCACAAAACGAAAATTATCCGACAAATCACGGTGGTTTTGCGCACCAATAAAATCATAGTTATTGAATATTTCTTTAACCTGTTGAGACTGTTGATAGCCATGCTCAATAATGAGGTAACCACCTGGTCGCAAACAGTGAGTCGATTGTATGACGATAGACTTTATATCCGCTAAACCCTGCTCGTTGCTGACAAGCGCTGTCGAGGGTTCAAATCGCACATCACCTCGTTTAAGGTGGGGGTCATGGTAATCAATGTAAGGTGGATTGGCGATAACAAGATCAAAACTATGCTCGGCGAATGCTGATAACCAATTGCCCTGAATCAAATGCAATGTAGAAAAATCTTTTCCTGCAGCCGTTTCAATATTGTGCTTCGCAACTTTTAATGCAGCATCTAGATATTCTACGGCGGTAATCTGCCAAGATTTTTTTTCGCTCGCTAAAGCCAAAGCGATGGCACCACTGCCAGTACCTAAATCGACTACACTGGCATTGGCAGGCAACTTTAATCGTAACGCAAACTCGACCAACATTTCAGTTTCAGGTCGCGGTATAAGCACACCCTCATTCACTGCCAACCTCAGCGACCAGAATTCTTTCTGGCCTTGCAAATAGGCAATCGGACGACCTTGACAACGCAACGCAACTAAACACTGTGCCATTTCTAATTGCTCTTCGCTGAGCAAGTATTCAGGGTGAGAATAGAAATAACTGCGTGACTTATTTAGCACTTGTGCCAATAATAACTCAGCGTCTAGGCGGGCGCTGTCACCGACTTTGGAAGACTCAATTAATTGACTGCTATGGTAAATAAACTGATCGATACGCACATTAGCTTCCTAATATTATAGCGTAGCCCTGTTCACTAACAAGTGGCGATAAATAGCAAAACTAACTGCCACCAAGCTCTGCTAGCAAATCGGCTTGATATTCATTAATTAAGGGCTGAACCACTTCATCTAGCTGACCTTCAATAATTTCATTTAATTTATAAAGCGTTAAATTAATTCTATGATCAGTTAGGCGACCCTGAGGAAAATTATAAGTTCTAATTCGCTCGGACCGATCACCACTCCCGACTAAATTTCTTCGCTCACTGGCTTGCGCTTGCTCGGCTTCACTGCGTGCCGAATCCATTAATCGCGCCTGTAACAGCGACATCGCTCTGGCTTTATTTTTATGCTGCGAGCGTTCATCTTGGCATTCAACCACTATGCCAGAAGGAAGATGCGTAATACGAATCGCCGAGTCAGTCTTATTGACATGCTGACCACCAGAACCCGATGAGCGAAACGTATCAATTCGCAAGTCGGTTTTATTAATTTCAATTTCTTCGAGCTCATCAGCCTCTGGCATAATCGCTACCGTACAGGCTGATGTGTGCACCCGACCCTGCGATTCAGTTTCAGGCACTCGCTGAACTCTATGAGCACCAGATTCAAATTTCAAATGACCATAAACCTCTTGACCAATGACGCGAGAGATCACTTCTTTATAGCCACCATGCTCACCTACGCGCTCATTTAGCACCTCAACCTTCCAACCGCGGGCCTCAGCATAACGGCAATACATTCGAAATAAATCGCCAGCGAAAATAGCCGCTTCATCACCCCCAGTACCGGCCCTAACCTCTAAAAACACATTATTATTATCATTGGGATCGCGCGGTAATAGTAGTCGTTGCAGATCAGCCAATAGAATCTCAATCGCCTGCTTGGCCACCGTCATAGCTTCTGAAGCCATCTCGCGCATATCAGGATCTTCATCCTTCAGTAAACTTTCTGCCTCATCAATATCGGCTTCAGCATTTCGGTAAGCTTGGAAACACTTTACCACGGGCTCTATTTCAGCATACTCCTGCGACAAAGCACGGAACTTTTTTTGGTCCGAGATAATCTCTTGATCACTCAATAAAGCACTTAATTCGCCGTACCGATCACTGATCACGTCTAACTTAGTTAGTAAACTCTCTTTCATTTAAGGCTTTCTCTTAATCTATAAAGCAATCAATTGTTTCGAAGAAATGGCTAAGATTTTTAAATTACGAATCAATCATTATCATAAGACTGACAGATGGCTATTTTTTCATTGCGCTTATTATCAAATTCATCATCGAGGCCGAATAAGACTTTAGCAGCATTAAGTAGCTCTTGATTGTCGACCCCTGCAGCGTTACGCATCTCAACCGTTGGCTGATGCATGATTTTTTGAATCAATGAATGGGCCAATGACTCCAAGGCTAACTCTGGAGATTTCCCTTTTTCAAGCAATTGTTTAGCGCGGTTTAATTCATCGTCATGGAGGTTTTGAATAGCCGCTCGATATGAAACAACTAAATCGGTTGCATCTCGACTCCGCTGCCAAACCAAAAACTCTTCGGCACCTTGATTAATAATTTGCCCAGCCTTATCGACTTCAGCTTCTCGCAAACGTAAATTATGATCAATGATGTCGCGCAGATCATCCACGGTGTATAAATAAATATCTGACAGTTGAGCAACTTCTTTTTCTATATCCCGTGGCACAGCAATATCAACCAACAACATAGGTCGTCTCTTTCGATCATTCAAAGCCGACTCGACAGCTCCTTTACCTAGTACAGGTAATTGACTAGCAGTAGAACTTATAACGATATCAAACTGGGCTAAATTATCAGGCACATCAGACAACAAAATAGCTTTAGCATCCAATCGCTCAGCGAGACTTTGAGCCCGATCTAAGGTGCGATTTGCTACCACCAATTTTTTAGCGCCGGATTGCTTCAGGTGTTGAGCAACTAATTCGATCGTACCACCGGCACCAATCAATAACACCGAAACCGATAAAAGATCAGCAAAAATCCTCTGCGCCAAACTCACCGCAGCATAGGCGACTGAAACTGGATTTTCACCAATAGCGGTATCACTACGAACTTTTTTCGCCACAGCAAAAACATGCTGGAACACAGCTTCTAACTCGGTATTAATGGCGCAGACGCCTCGCGACACAGCATATGCAGACTTCATCTGACCAAAAATCTGAGGCTCACCTAAAATCATCGAATCTAAGCCGCCGGCCACTTTAATCAAATGCTTAAGAGCATCCTCGGTCTCATAACAATAAACGTGTTCAGAAAAATCATCATGATCAATTCGCTTGATACCAATCAACCAGCTAAGTACGTACTGCTGAGAGGATGAGGTGCTCATCACTAACTCGGTGCGGTTACAAGTTGAGATAATAACTGCTTCACTTTTAGCCGCCTCAGTATTAGCTGACTCATCACATGATCTTAGATGATTATTTAAGCTTCGCAATGCAGGCGCGAGTTGATCAGGCGTAAATGCAAGCCGCTCACGCAGCTCAAGACTCGCTGTCGAATGATTGATACCTATAACCAATAGCCGCATAGATTACTCAGTGCTCAAAGCCTAAAACCACTTAATAGACTGCCGCCAAAGGGAAAATACGGAGTGGCACTCATTGCGATCATTGCCCAATATGAGATGTACACATCATTGCAATTGATTGCTAATTCTGCAAAACCACTCTTTTCGACAGCATAAAGGATATATTTTAGCAAATGTAAAACCAGAATGTGCATACTTTAAATACCTTAAACCGAGTTCTAGGATTGTTGGGTATTCTATGCGATTATTGACGTTTAGTTGTCTCATTAGACAGCTGTCAGTCTACAAAATGAATATTGGCCTTGATAAGTGCTTTGACAACCATAAATAGGGCAGTATCAGCAAAGCCCGAGACAAAAAAGATCAAACTATGCAGACAAATCGCTCATTAGCCTCCGCCCAATTTGACCAATGGGTCAGACGAGCCTGGTTTAGCCTTTATGGCTTGATACTCGTCATGACCCTAAGCGCTTGTAGCACAATAATGACGCCTAATGAGCCCGAGTCAATGGTGGATAAAAAACCATCGCCCGCAGCCCTTATTGTGCCTGCCATAAGCTCTGAAGATGAACCGATTCGGCCTTTTGACGAACAGACACTTCTCAACTTACTGATCGCCGAATTCGCCATCTATGATCAGAACTTACGTTTAGCTACTGACAAATACCTGCATGAAGCTTATGCGACCCAAGATCCTGATATTGCTGCCTATGCCACGCGATTAGCCATCTATGCCAATAACAAAAAAGCCGCCTTATCTGCGGCACAACTATGGCATCAACTTTCGCCAGAAGCGCTGAATGCCGGTAATATTTTTGCTGACTTACTCATTCAATCAGGTGAGGCCCTGCATGGTCTAACCATCTTAGCTAAATACCTTGAGACAGAAAATGAAGGTAGCTTCAACCGTCTTAATCAATTAAACTTGGCAGCCGGCGAAACACAACTAAATCAGTTGATCAACGCCATGCAAGACCTTGTTGAAAAGCACCCCGAGCACTTTGAACTCACTTTTAGCCTTGTTGTACTCCTGCAAAAAAATCAGCAAGCCGATCAAGCGCTTAAACTGCTAACGCAACTGCCGAAAAATGATCAGCAAGTGACAAAGGTGATCACGAAATCAACTGAGTTAATTCATCAACTTAAAGGCCCGAGTGAAGCAGCCGACTATCTTCGACAGCAAATAAAAAAAACAGGGGCTCAATTCACCTTACAACACTATCAAGCCAAGCTTTTATCGCAATTTAACCTACCTGCTGCAGAGAAAGCGTTCAGCCAATTACTTGAGACGCATAACAGCGATGCAAGTTTACTTTACTCGCATGCTATTATTGCATTTGAAAATGGCAACATAACGGCAGCTAAAAAAAGTTTTGAACAGCTACAAATAATCGAGCAGCATATCAATGCCAGCTATTATTACTTAGGCAGAATCGCCCAACAGGAACAGGAATTAAGTGAGGCGGAGCACTTTTTCCGTCAAGTCGGCAACGGCACTTTCTTTATGCCCGCCACAAAACAACTGGTTAAACTGCAGGCCAGCAATGGTAACATCGAAAAAGCCCGTGCATATTTAACCTCGCTACGGAAAACAACACCTAACAAGGCAGCGCAATTTTGGGCTCTAGAAGCCGAGTTATTAAGGATTAACGGCCAAACTAGCACGGCTTATAAAGTGCTTAGTCAAGCCGTCATATCGTTACCTGAAAACTTAATTCTACGTATCGAACGCGCATTACTCAGTGAACGGTTAAATAACTTCACTTCGACTGAGAAGGATTTACGCTTTGTCTTGAATCGTGATCCTCAAAATGTTGTAGCACTCAATGCGTTGGGTTACATGCTTACCAACAACAGCTCTCGCTTTGAGGAGGCGCTGGCTCTGATCAACCAAGCGATAACCTTACGGCCAAACGATGGAGCCATCATTGATAGTCTTGGTTGGGTACAATACCATTTAGGCGATTGGCATGCCGCCATTCAGAATCTCGAACGTGCCTTTGAAATATTGCCTGACGATGAGGTTGCAGCGCATTTAATCGAGGTTTACTGGCAAAATGGAGATCAATATAAAGCTCGCCGTTTAATTAGACAATTAAAAAAAATTGATACTCCGATGCCGCAAACAAATGACATTATCAAAAAACTGGATATTCGCTAGTGAAAGCAATAGATCGACGACACACTAGAATACGAATGAATCCCGCGATCAAACCTGTCTCGCTATTCAACAGCTTAATGATGACCGTCTCTATTCTTTGTTTAAGCGGCTGTATGCATCTCGCCAATCATTCACCGGCCACCACAGATAAAACGCATTACGTCATGCCAAAAGATTGGCAAATCAACGGCAAATTAGCCTTACAAGTGCCGGATCAAAACCAGCCTACACTGCTACAATCCCATGTCTTGCGTTTTTCTTGGCAGCAGCAAGACGATGATTTTACGCTGCAGCTCATTGGCCCATTGAATGTTGGCTCAATACGCGTCATCAAACAGCAGCAACTGACAACCTTCATTCAAGGGAATCGACGCATTGAATCAAACAACGCAGAGCAGCTACTGTCTGAAGAAGCGAATTTACCTCTGCCACTGAACAGCTTAAACTTTTGGCTGGTGGGGCAACCATCGCCCAATTGGCCTTTCAAATTAAGTGATAGCGATAGAAACAAAGACAAGACAGGCTTCACCCAGCAGGGTTGGCAGCTTGAATATCCTGAGTATATGCCGAATCTGCAGCATCGACTCCCGAAAAAAATTATTGCTCGAAATAAAAGTATGAAATTGCGGCTAGCTATTCATCAATGGCAATTAAACGATAGTAGCGAGCAACTACAATGAAAACCCTCACACTCTGCGCGCCGGCTAAAATCAATCTTTTTTTGCATATTACGGGTCAACGTAGCGATGGTTATCACAACTTACAAACCGCTTTTCAACTGCTCGATTTTGGCGATCAGATTGAACTTGAACTAACCAATGGCACAGACATTAAGTTGATCAACCCCCTTCCTGATATCGATAACAGAGATAATTTAGTCATTCGGGCCGCACAATTACTGCAAAATCACGCGAATCGGCCACTGAGCGGGGTTGAGATTAAGCTAGAAAAACGAATTCCTATCGGTGGTGGTCTCGGCGGTGGCAGCTCAAATGCCGCTAGCACAATTCTAGGCCTAAACCAACTCTGGGATCTGCAACTCTCCCTGAAGCAATTAGCCGAGCTAGGCTTGAGACTAGGTGCCGATATCCCGGTCTTTATTTACGGCAAAAGTAGCTTTGCCGAAGGGGTGGGCGAGCAACTTCAGCCGTTAAAAATGCCAAAAATGTGGTTTCTGGTGCTAAAACCGCCCGTTAGTGTCCCTACTGAGACAATTTTCTCGCACTCGCAATTGACACGCGACACTCGAGCGATCAAAATGCCCTCCGTTTTTGTGCAAGGAGAAAAAACGCAAGGCCGTGCAGTTGAATCGCTGTCAGATCTGCAATTGAACCCTGAACTAATCAACGATTGTGAGCCGATAGTTAGAATGCTTTATCCTGCCGTCGATCAAGCGCTGAGCTGGCTGAATCAACATGCCGATGCAAGGTTAACCGGTACCGGCGCCTGTGTATTTGCCAGTTTCTCAGATTTTGAGAGTGCAGAATGGGTATTGAGGCAAATACCGTCTGATTATCAAGGGTTTATTGCTCAAGGCATGGACCACTCTCTGACACATGAACAGCTTTATCACCACATTAATAAATGATAAGCTATTGAATTATTGAAAGTTTTATTGGGGCGTCGCCAAGCGGCAAGGCACGGGGTTTTGATCTCCGCATTCGAAGGTTCGAATCCTTCCGCCCCAGCCATTTTTCAAAAGCAGTGATTTATAAACGTTTCGCTGCTTTTGAAAACTCATACTAAAAAAACATCTAAAACGATCCTTAGGGAGCTCCAGTGGCTAAAAACTTGATGCTATTCAGCGGTAACGCTAATCCAGACTTAGCCAAAAAAATGGCCAGAGAATTGGGTCTGAGACTCGGTGAAGCCGATGTCAGTAAATTCAGCGATGGCGAAATCAACGTCGCTATTAATGAAAATGTCCGAGGTAAGGATGTTTTCATTGTTCAATCTACCTGTGCGCCAACTAACGACAATTTAATGGAATTATTAATTCTGGTTGATGCCCTTCGTCGCGCATCGGCCGTTAGAATCACAGCTGTCGTACCCTACTTTGGCTACGCCCGGCAAGATCGACGCGTTCGCTCCGCTAGGGTGGCCATTACCGCTAAAGTCGTGGCCGATATGATGGTCCGTGTGGGTGTTGACCGCGTGCTGACTGTCGACCTACATGCTGAGCAGATTCAGGGTTTCTTTGACTGCCCAGTGGATAATGTTTACGGCTCACCGGTATTACTAAGAGATATTGAAAAACAGCGTTATAAAGACTGCTTAGTAGTTTCACCGGATATTGGTGGCGTGGTGAGAGCTCGCGCTGTCGCTAAGCAGTTAGATACTGATCTGGCTATTATCGATAAACGCCGTCCGCATGCAAATGTCGCTGAAGTCATGAATATTATCGGTGACGTATCAGGTAAAACTTGCCTTTTAGTCGATGATATTGTTGATACTGCAGGCACCTTGTGCACCGCTGCTGCAGCGCTTAAAGAACACGGTGCCGCCGCCGTTATTGCTTATTGCACCCATCCGGTACTATCAGGACCGGCTATCGAACGTATTTACGATTCAGAATTGGATGCCTTAGTGGTCACTGACACTATTCCTTTATCTCAAACAGCGATCGATACCGGAAAAATTCGCGTGTTATCGATGGCCAATATGCTGGCAGAATCGATCCGACGTGTCAGTAATGAAGAATCTATTAGCGCGATGTTTCGCTAACGCGCTAATGTAAACGTTTAGCCTTTATTCGACTGGCTTAACCCCTTAAACCCAACGCATGCTCCGGTCGCAGGACAGCGTTGATAACAGACTGAGGTAATAATTATGTCTGATGCATATGTACTCGAAGCAACAAGCCGAGCCGACGCAGGGAAAGGTGCGAGCCGCCGCCTACGTCGGCTCGAAAATAAAGTTCCCGGTATTGTTTACGGTGGTAAGTCTGACCCCGTCAGCATTTCAATGGATCATGATCCACTGTTTCATCAACTTGAAAATGAAGCATTTTTTTCTAGCATCATTCAATTGAAGATTGATGGTAAGGGCGAAGATGTATTGTTAAAAGACCTACAACGTCACCCTGCTAAAAATATTATCATGCATGCTGACTTTTTACGGGTTGATAAAAACCAAGCTATTGTCGTTCAAGTACCCCTGCACTTTGTTAATGAAGATACGGCCATTGGCGTTAAAATGCAAGGTGGGCGTATTGCTCACCAGGCCAATGAAATTGAAATTCGCTGTCTACCTGGGGACTTACCTGAATACATCGAAGTTGACATGGCTCAAGTCGAAGTCGGTCAAGTTATTCACTTATCCGATGTAACCTTGCCCGAGGGCGTCGTCAGCGTAGCACTGGGCCTTGGCGAAGAACACGACCTAGCCATTGCTAATATTTCGGCACCAAAAACTGAAACTGACGATGACGCAGCCGCATCTGACGACGATGATGCTGAAGCTAATGCAGGCGATGACGAAGAATCTAAGGACTAGATCCTCTTTGACGCTTGCGCTGTAAGCGCAGGCGTCAAAGCATTTAGCCGCCCTGTTCAACAGCAATATCAAGCATCATACGGTTTCTCGCTAGGTAACAACTATGACTGACACGACGCCTGTACGTCTGCTTGTTGGACTCGGCAATCCTGGTAGTGAATACAGCCAAACACGGCACAACGCCGGATTCTGGCTGATTGATGAATTAATTCGCCGACTACCCAATAGCCAAGCCTTAAGCGAAGACAGTAAATTCTATGGCCGGAGTGGTCAACTCATTATCGGCGGCCATAGTATTCGTCTTCTGCAACCCTCTACTTTTATGAATCGCAGTGGTTTATCGGTCGCTGCCTTAGCCAATTTTTATAAGATAAAACCCGAGTCAATTTTAGTCGCTCACGATGAGCTTGATATTGCACCGGGTAACGTTCGGTTAAAAATCGGCGGCGGTCACGGCGGCCATAATGGCCTAAGAGATATTATTTCTAGCCTTGGAAACCAAAAACATTTCGGCCGTTTACGTATTGGTATCGGCCACCCTGGCAACGCCAAACAAGTCAGTAATTTTGTATTAAAAAAGGCTTCGAGCACGGAGCAGCGCTGGATAGAGGAAAGCATTGATGAAGTGGTTCGGCATATTGAGGCCATCGTCAAAGGCGACTGGCAGCTTGTTATGAATCAACTGCACAGCTTTAATGCAGCAGACAGCAACACCGAATGAGACAATATTATGGGATTTAATTGCGGCATTGTTGGCCTACCGAATGTAGGTAAATCGACCTTATTTAATGCCTTAACCAAAGCCGGCATCGATGCCGAGAACTTTCCGTTTTGCACCATTGAACCTAATACGGGCATTGTGCCAATACCCGATCCACGCATCGACCAATTGGCCAGTATCGTCAAACCCGAAAAAATTATTCCCACCACGATGGAATTTGTCGACATCGCCGGTTTAGTGGCTGGCGCCTCGAAAGGCGAAGGCCTTGGCAACCAGTTTTTAGGTAATATCCGCGAAACTGATGCGATTGCCCACGTGGTGCGCTGCTTTGACGATGACAACGTGATTCATGTCGAGGGCAGCATTAATCCCGCGGCCGATATTGAAGTGATTAATACCGAACTAGCACTTGCCGATTTAGACAGTGTTGAAAAAGCGCTGGTACGCTTTAGCAAAGCGGCTAAAAGCCAAGATGCCGATGCCATTGCGATGAAAGCGCTGTTAGAGAAAGTACAGCCGTATCTCGATGAAGCGAAACCTTTGCGCTCCATGAGTTTAACTGACGACGAACTAAAAAAACTTAAACCGCTGAGTCTATTAACGCTCAAACCGACCATGTATATCGCTAATGTCGATGAAGATGGCTTTGACGACAATCCTTATCTCGATCAAGTACGGGCTATTGCCGATGCTGAGTCAGCCGTGGTGGTGAGTATTTGTAATAAACTCGAATCCGAAATAGCCGAGCTTGATGACGATGAACGCAATGAATTTTTAGCTGACTTAGGCATGGCGGAAGCCGGCCTCGACCGCGTCATCCGCGCCGGTTATGATCTACTGGAGCTGCACACCTTCTTTACCGCTGGCGTGAAAGAGGTACGTGCCTGGACCATTCCTGTAGCCTCAAGCGCACCTCAAGCGGCTGGTAAAATTCACACCGATTTTGAAAAAGGCTTTATTCGAGCCGAAGTAATCGGTTTTGATGACTATATCGCAGGTAATGGAGAACAAGGGGCCAAAGATGCGGGCAAATGGCGCTTAGAGGGCAAAGATTATACCGTTGTCGATGGCGATGTGATTCACTTTCGGTTTAATGTATAAACAAACGCCGCGCTTCTGACTTGACAAAAAAGCGGTCAGTCGGGAGAATGCGCCTCCGCTTATGAAAGTCCTAACGGCCAATCGCCGCTAAGCGACCAGACAAGTATTCTTCAATATGGCAAGGTAGCTCAGTTGGTTAGAGCACATCACTCATAATGATGGGGTCGGCGGTTCGAATCCGCCCCTTGCTACCATTAAATGAATCGCCTAGCTACACGCCATCAAAGAGCCATCGCTTACCTAAACGTTTTGCATCATTCAAGCTCTGGGCGGCAAGCCATGCACCATGGTTAAGAATTGCATATCAGTACCAGCTCTACGGTGCTCAGACAGTGCTTGATAATCGGGATCGGCAAACCAGTCACGCGCTCGCTGCTCAGAGGGAAAACTAAAGATGATCATGCGTCCTTCTCGAGGCGTACCTTCAAAGGTACTCGTCTGATCGTCGTAAGTCACAAAGGTTCCACCGTATTTTTTAAGCAGTGGAAAAAATCCTTTCTCATAAACCCTGTATTCCTCTGCGTTGGTGACATGTAAGTTAACGACCATATAGACGGGAACATCACTCATTTTATTTCCTCTAAATCCAAATTTTATGTTGAACAACATCAGCAAAAAACTATTGACGAAGGCGGTATATCATAAAACTGCCATCTTGATCGCCAAACTCTTAACTAAATAGAAAAAGACCGCTCAAATTAACAGACATTATTTATTAACGCTTAGATCGATAAATCATCATAATAACGAATACTGGGGGCAGTGGCCATTAATGCCTCCAGTAATTCCATGGTGCCTTGCTCGGATCGCCATGCAACATAAGCCTCATAATCGGCGCGGGTCTGCCATTTCTCTAGCAATATCAGATTCGCAGGATCGTCTTGATTAACTAATACCTTAACCTCATTGCAGCCGGCATAGCTGCGAGTATCAGGTAAGATCGCCTCAAAAGTTGCTTTTAATTCGTCAGCACATTCTGGCTTAGCTTGAACGTCTAAAATAACATTGAAATTCATATTTTTTCTCCGATATTAATTCTCTATGATAATTAACCATCTATTAAAATTTTTTTTGAAATCTGAAATAACTAAAAGGTTGAGTTAATTTTGCCGGTGTTAAATGGTCCTCTATCAAATACTCGAGCAATGTAAATCCATCACCTAATGCCATACTGAGTTTTTCTGCATCGTATTGCACAACCGGTAAACCACTGCATTTATTCGGCCCGCCAATGGAAAAAGTTGAAATAACAGCATATCCGCCTGGCATCAATGCTTGACTCAAGGTTTCCACGTAGGCACGACGACCTTGCATAGTAGTTAAGAAGTGAAACACTGCACGGTCATGCCATACACGGTATTGTCTACTCGGTATGAATTTCGTGACATCATCAACACACCATTCGATATCCTTGCCCGCATTAGCAAGTCGCTGTTTGGATACCTCTAATGCAGCAGCAGAAATATCCAATATCGATAGTTGTGAAAAACCCGCATCAACCAACTGGTCAACCAAGACCGATGCACCGCTACCAATATCAATAACAGGATCAGCCAAGTGAGAAACAGATTTTTTTATCAATTGAAACGATTGAGTTGCTTGCTGTTGGTACCAGCTAAGACTTTCTGGTGACTTCTGTTGGTATATTTTTTGCCAATAATCAATGTGATTAATATTTTGCATTATTGGGACACAAAGAAAACTACAATAGAAAATATCAAAGCCGCCAAAAGAATAATAATTTTCATTTGAGTTTTTCACCACCTATATCTGAAATTTCAAAAACCGGTAAAATTCTCGGGTATTGATTAGCCCAATCTTGATAGCGCTTATATACTGGGGCATATTTACAACAAAGATCAAACATCTTATCTCTTTCATATCCCTCAAGGCTCCTTACATTTACATCATATTTTTTTCTCTTATAGAGTATTTTTGCTTTTTTATAATGACGTAAATTATGGGCCCAATGAGGATCAATGCGCGTACCACCACGTGAGCCGACCACTAACAAACTCCCACTTCCCGTTGGAAAGACGGGCAATACTGTCGAGCGAGCTAAGCCTGTTTTTCTTCCAGTTGAAGTTAATATGCAGGGGTTGTTATAACCTGATTTATCATCTTTAGTGAATACCCAAATAATGGGCGAGAATGATAGCCAGCGCACAAACCAGACATCGGTTATTCGACCTATATTAGATCCGCCAAACCATCGGATGAATCTCTGTACAGGGGATATTTTCATAACTTAATTAAGCGGTTTTACCGCAATACCGTGAATCGATGAACGCACAATGGCCGGCACTGAGTCAGGCATAGCGTCACGCTGAATTTTGACAAGCTCAAAACCTGCCATGAGCATAGCCTTTTCTGTTTCACGATTAAGATGACAATTGCCAGCGAATTTTCGCCATAATGGAGTCAACCACTCTTGCAAGCGACGCGCTTTTGAATCGGTTTTTGCGGCAACATGTTCAAGAAAAAGATAACGACCACCCGGTTTTAAAACACGATAAATTTCAGCTAAGCTACGATCAATGTTAGTAACCGAACAACACACCAATGATGCTATTACATAGTCAAAGCGGTTATCTTCGAGGAGTAGCTTCTCAGCCTGCAAACTGTTCAAGCAAATGTCATCGCGCTGAGTTAGCGCAATTTTCTTTTCTAATTGCTTGCGCATCGCAGCATCCGGCTCAGACAGTAACAAGCGAATATTACCATTCGGATAATAGGCCAAATTAGCGCCTGTGCCGGCGCCAATTTCTAACACTTCGCCTTTCACTTCAGCTAATAACTCGGTCCGCCAATCATGCAAGCAAGCTTTTTCAAGTCCTGACATAAACCTATCATAAAAAAAAGCCATGATTGCCGACACTATACGTCCTCCTGAAGGAAAGCCTTCTTTTGTAGGTTTAAGGGACTATTTTCCTTGGAAAACAGCCGGTCGTTTTTCTTTAAACGCTTTCATTCCTTCACGTGCATCTTCAGAGGCAAACACGGGATTCGCCAATTCATCCGATTGCAACATCGCCTCTGGTTCAGCAACATCGGTTTGAATTTCACGTAAAGAACGGGTAATCGCTTTCAATGCCAGTGGGCCCGTGTTGCAAAGTTCTTCGGCCATGCGCTTGGCCTCAGCTAAACTTTCACCCTTGGGTACTAAGCGATTAACTAAGCCCCATTCTAAAGCTTCTTGTGCAGTAATATGCCGGCCCAACAAAACAATCTCTGCAGCTAGGCAGTAAGGGATCTGCCGAGGTAAGCGGATGCTCGAACCAGCCATCGGGTATAGACCTCTGGCCACTTCAGTTACGCCAAAAGTGGCATCTTCAGCTGCAACCCTTAAATCAGTGCCGGCTAAAATTTCTGTTCCACCAGCTAAGGCATAACCCTCGACGGCTAATATAAGCGGCTTACTGGGTCGGTTATCGCGCAATAATGCCTGCCAATGCACATTAGGCACTTCGCCCATTAAAGTCATAAATTCTTCAGTGCTTTTTTGTTGGCCATCAGCACCGGCTTTTAAGTCCATACCGGCACAAAACGTGTCGCCGTTAGCAGTTAAAATCGCGCACATCAACTCGTCATCGTCATCGAGTAAACGCCAGGCCTTGTACATCCCTAACAACATTTCGGGACTGAAGGCATTTTTTGCCTCAGGTCTATTGAGGGTCACAACCAAAGTACGGTCATGCTTTTCTATAATACAGTTTTTAGTGCTGATACTTAGCTCTTTGCTCATCTTTAATACCTGTGAGTTATAGTGAAATAATAAAGAATATTTTAACCAGTTAAGGCGAACTACAGCGTTAAATTATTGTCAAACAAGAAGTATTGGGTGTTTAATTAGAGGAGCGGCGGAGCCGGTTGCCGTTGGCGCAAGGCTTCAAACAACGATACCCCTGCAGCGACCGATACATTGAGACTTTCAACCGCTCCGCTCATTGGAATCGTAAACAGGCTGTCACAGCGTTCGCGCGTTAAGCGGCGCAAGCCACCACCCTCAGCACCCATCACTAATGCTGTATTTACCGTTAAATCAAGCTGGAAAAGACTTTGTTCGGCTTCGCCCGCAGCACCCAAAACCCAAACACCGGCTGCCTGTAAATTTTTAATCGCGCGGGCTAAATTTTTCACGACTACCAAGGGTGTGGTCTCGGCCGCACCGCTGGCAACCTTTCTAACTACTGGCGTTAGACCAACTGCATTGTCTTTGGGTATAAGCACGGCATGTGCCCCTGCTGCATCAGCCGAGCGCAAGCAGGCACCTAAATTATGCGGGTCTGTCACACCATCCAAAATTAACAATAGCAGTGGAGAATCATTGCGTCTGACTAAGGCATCGAGAAAACTTTCATCTTGCGCCTGCGACGGTCGACACGAAGCTACCACCCCTTGATGATTAGGCACCTCATCCCCGTCACGACTATTAGAGCTGGCTAACAAAGCTAGCAAGTCTGGCTTACTTACTGTCGCAATGGCAATTTTAGCCTGCTGGGCAGCGTCGATAATCGTCGCCAAGCGTTGATCATCACGCCCTGATTGCAAATAAACTTGTTCAATTGATCGAGCATTATGCTTAATCATTTCGGCAACGGCATTAATGCCGTAAACATATTCTAAACTAAGGTCTGACATATTGCCTCGCTATACTACGAATAACAAATCCAATGACACAATCTGCTTTTGTCTCAAGCTGTCTTGTTATACTCTTCATTATAACGTATAAATACTGTGTAAATACTATTGATGATGAGGCATCCTATTGAGCTGTAATCCAATTCCACCGCACGCTAGCATTGATGAAAGCGTTTTACTCGAACGCCGTGAACGGGTTTTTTTCAGCCTTGCAGCGCTGTTTATTTGTGCAATGACACTACTTAACGTCTTGGGCATTACTCGGTTCATTCAACTCGGTCCGATGCAATTAGCCATTGGCGTATTACCCTACCCCTTAACGTTTTTATGCACCGATTTAATTTGCGAGTTTTACGGCCGTAAAAGAGCTAATTTTGTTGTAACTGTCGGACTAGTACTCAACTTTTTTATTTTAGGATTTTTATGGATAGGAAATCAGATTCCTTCCGTTCCCGAGACAGCTATGCCACCATGGCAGGTTTTGAAACTCGCTGAAGGCGTTAGCCTACCTTCAGGTCAGAATATTGTTGGTCAAATTGAACTTTTCCAATTAATTTATCAAATTACTGCTGGCGCTGTATTCGCTTCAATGATTGCTTATTTTGCCGCGCAGTATACTGACGTCAGACTTTTTCATTTTTGGAAAAATCTCACTAAGGGTAAGCACCTGTGGTTAAGGAACAACCTTAGCACCTTGATAAGCCAAGCCGTCGATTCAATCATGGTCATATCAATTACTTTTGGCGCCGCCTTTTTCGCCGGTGATATTGCTTTTAAAGCTTTACTCGTGTTGATTGGCAGCAACTACCTCTTTAAAATGACCGTTGCTTTAGTCGACACAGGTCCATTTTATTTATTAGTGCATCACCTAAAAAACTATTTACAAATTGACAATACCCAAGTTGACTAAGCTCGCCATCAACCCTTAAATAAGAGTTTTTATTATGCCAAATTGCAGCCTTAGTAACGAACAGACGAGCAATAGTGCAATTATGACACTAACGATGCACAATGAAGGTAAATTTAATCCCAGTAGTTTGGCTGAGTTTAATCAGGCTTTAGATCAAGTATTAGCTGATGAAAGGCTAACTGGCTTGCTTATCAGTGGAGAAGAAAAAACCTTTGCTCAAGGTCTAGACCTTGAATATCTCACCTCCGAAAAACCTGATATTGCCATGGAATTTGTCCACCAGTGCATGCAAATGATTGGTCGACTACTTCGCTTTCCAATGCCTGTGGTGTCGGCTATAAACGGACATGCTTTTGGTTTAGGCGCCATGATTGCGCTGGCCAGCGATTACCAAGTTATGCGTGAAGACCGCGGTTATTTTTGCCTGCCTGAGGTGGATTTAGGCATGGTATTAATCCCATCGATGAATGCTTTAGTGATTAACAAAATGAATAATAAAGCGGTCCGTGATAGCTTACTGACTGGCAGCAAGATCAGTGGACCAAGTGCTCAGTCTGCCGGGTTTATTGATCAATGCTGCTCACTGGACACGATTTTTATTGAAGCGGAAAAAATTATTGCACCGATGCTTGGAAAAAATCGTCACGCAGTGGGTGGCTTAAAAGAAGGCATCAACCAAGCAATTCTAGCCCATATCAACCCCACCTAAAATCGGTTCAATTAGACACGACTTATCTAAGCTTGAACCCTAATAGGCAATCGCATTAAGGAGTAATTTTTACGCTTGAAACAACCTTCTAAGATCGGTCTGTGATAACATACCCTTATTATTGTAAGTTTCCTATCATAATCTTTATTACCACATTAACATTCATGGATAGTCATTGTCTATATCGCCCGATCAATCAAACCACCCAATGAGTCATTGGCGACAATCGTTGCAAACCTTAAATATCCCCTCGTTTCGTCTTTTTATTGCCAGTAATGCCGCGTTTTTTCTGGCCATGCAGGGACAAGTATTAACACGAACGTTTTTAGCATGGGAGTTAACCCATGATGAAATGTCACTGGCCTACATCAATATTGCTTTCGCTATTCCGATGTTGCTGTTTTCATTAATCGGCGGCGTATTGGGTGATCGCTTTGATCGCCAAAAAATCATCGTAATAGGCCAACTATTTGTCGTAGCCAATGAAAGCTGGGTATTAATACTGCTACTGACTGACAGCTTAGCATTTTGGCACTTACTGATCGCCGGAGTTTTAGGTGGCACGATCGTACCGCTGATCATGCCTGCCCGCTCGGCTATAGTCTATAACTTAGTGGGCGAAAAGAAACTGGGCAGCGCGATGGCGCTCTCTAGCGGTGTGGTTAATTTATCGAGAGTGCTTGGACCGGCAATGATGGGCGTTGTGATTAGCTTTTTTTCAATTAAAGGTGCCTACATTATTTCAATTACTTTATTCACATTAGCATTATTTTTCATGGCCGCAATCCATTATCAGCCAATCAAAAAAAATTACGACCACGGCAAAATTCGTCAAGAGGTCATGCTAGGTATACGCTACATCACTGGCTACCAGCCATTACTCGTTTGTGTCAGTTTTGGCTTACTGCCAATGTTACTGGCGCTTCCGGTTCAAAACTTACTGATCGTTTTTGCCGATCTCGTTTGGAACGTCGGCGAGCGCGGCCTTGGTTTACTGATGGGCGTTTCTGGTCTTGGCGGTGTAATGGGATCCTTCTGGGTTGCCAGTCGCGGCGAACGCACTGATCGTACTCATCTGATGCTAATTAGTACTGCATCTTTTGGCCTGCTATTAATTGTATTTGCTTTGAGTAAAAACTTTTATCTCGCCTTAATTCCCCTCTTTTTGGCCAACGCTGCCGCCAGTGCCAGTCAAACCTTAAACAATACTATTGCGCAAATTCTTGTCACTGACGAACAGCGCGGTCGTGTATCCGCTTTTATGCTGATGGCCTTTGGACTCACACCATTAGGCGTTTTACCCATGGCCTATCTCGCCCAACTGATCGGCATTCAAAGTTCTACTGTGGTCGCATCAGTTGCTTTATTGGCTGCAATCAGTCTATTTTATTGGCAAAGCCAATACCTTAGAAAGTTAGATTCTTTTGTGATGTCTAAGCTCGCTGCGAATCAATAAAAATTATTAATTATCCATTTAGATAATTATGCTTATCATAAGCTAATAGGATTTTATTAAACTTAATCACAGCGGAAACCGTCATGCACGAGATAATTGCACAAAAAAACATCCAGGCACCGTTAGCGACGATCTGGGCCTTGGTTGAAGATTTCAGTAATCTTGACTGGTACAGCCCAGCCACGAAAGTTGAAAAGATCGCCAGTAATAATTCTGATAGGAAGGGTGAAATTCGTCGAATTCATATGACGAATATGCCAGAACCTGTCGATGAAGTATTGGATCGAATCGACAGTGATAATCACAGTATTTATTACCATATACCCGGCACGCCAATGGCAAATTACCAGGTGTGTGTGTCCTTAACAATCGATCCTGATGGAGGCGTGAACGCGAAGTGGCATGCTAGCTTTACCGAAATTACCATAGAAGGATTAACGCCAGAAATGATGATTAGCATGATGGAAGACACCTACAGCAATATGCTGGAAGAAATCTCACGAGCCGTGCAAGCTGGATAAGCGTCTAAGCAGAGTAAACTTTTGCACGATCTAGCTTTCAATTTGACCTAGATTAGCGTGCATGATCGAACCATTCATCACAGGATTTTCGGCGGCAAACCTTAATGTGGCGGCCATTTCAGAGGGTTCGATAAGACGGTTAAAGGTCACCCCACTCGCGATATCAGCCAGTATTTCTTGGCTACCACCCACATGATCACTGAGCATTTCCGTTTCAGTAAAACCAGGACAGACACAAACTGTATGGATACCCTTGCCGCTAAGATCTTGGCAGTTAGCACGCATCATACCCACCATAGCATGTTTAGATGTCACATATGAACAGCTATTGGCAACTGCTTTTTCAGATAAAGTCGAACCCACATAAATAATTGCCGAACCCGCCGCCATTGAAGGCAGTATCAACTGGTTTAACTCCGCTGGCGCTATCACATTGACTTGCATCACACGATGCAGATCTTCAGCGCTAACGGTCTCAATATTGTCCTTCAATAATAAACCAGCACTATGAATAATGGTGATTTGCGATGCCCTTTCTATCCACTGATTAAGTATATCGGCGACCGCTTCGGCCCAACCTGTAACCGCTAAGTCGGCACTAATATGCTGCACCCCTTCTAGCTGAGGGTCACGACGCGAAATATTTATTACCTGATAGTCAGCGGCTAAAAATAATTCTGCTGTTGCACGACCGATGCCTCGACTAGCGCCGGTGATGACAAGAAATTTTTTTGCCATGGTTCTTTACCCTTACATAAAAATTATTGTCTTCTACTAATCCCAAAAATCAGGCCAGTCATTATTAATGGTAGCTTGCCAAGCCGGCTTTCTTTTTTCAAAAAAAGCAACGCCACCTTCAAGCGCATCAGGTTTTCGCATACTGTAATTTAATCCGTCACTTTCATGCTCAATCGCATCCGCTAGCGATTTATCCATATTATCCCACAATAAACGCTTATGCATACCCATCACTAATGGAGAGCAGTTTTCAACCATATCCTTGGCGATAGATAACGCCTCATCCAAGACATGATCCGCATCAACTGAACGACTAGCTAAACCGATAGCTTGTAATTCATCGCCATTTAGCTTAGGCGCTCGGACCAACAATTCAAAAGCGGTCTCCATACCTACTATCTTTGGTAATAAGGCAGTCATACCGAAATCAGTTACCACACCTCTTCGATTTTGCAAAAAGCCGTATTTACTGTCCTTAGCGACTATGCGAACATCGCATTGCATCGCAATACTTAAACCCACGCCAATGGCATGGCCATTACAAGCAGCAATAATAGGTTTACGTAATTCCCACGCCTGAACAGCTAACGGACAGCTATTAATATCGCTACGCTCAGAACTATCAAATGTATTGCCGCCATCGCTTAGGTCGGCACCAGCACAGAAAGCCTTCCCTGATCCCGTTATCACAATGACCTTAACTGCATCATCTCGATCACATTGCAAATAGGCTGCCCCTAAATCAGCCAGCATCTCACCCGTTAAGGTATTCATCGCGTCTGGTCGATTTAATGTAATCAGACCAATGCCATCAGAACTACGAATCGTTAGTGTTCTTGCCATAAATCACCTGCTTTATCATCGCTAAAGAATCTAGTCTAACATTTTAAATGCCCATTGCTTAGGTCCATGATAACTATTTTCATACGGCTATCGATCTTAACAGTTTAATTAAAAGGCTGGATGGAATGAACAATTTGTCATTATGTGTAAAATGAATAATTTCAACAACACCCCCTTAAAAATAAAGCTATTAAACGTATTTAGGAGACAAGCGCCGCCATTTGGAGCAAACAAACCACTAATATATGATCTGCCGTAGGCGAATTTTCAGTATATAATGACATGATTCTTTTCTATTCAGGGATTAATATGTCAAAACGATTAACCACAATCGATATCAGTAAAGAAGACCTTAAATTTTCATGCGCGCATTTCACTATTTTTTCAGAGACTGATCGTGAACGACTGCATGGTCATAACTTTAAAGTACGCGCCACAGTCACTGCGCCGGTGTATGAAAATGGGCTATGCTTTGACTATCAAGAAATTAAATCCCGCCTCAGAAGTATTTGTAAAGCACTGGATGAATATGTGTTGCTACCCGGCGAGTCTCCTTACCTTAAAATCGAAAAGGTGGGAGATCAATATGAGGTTATTTTTAATGGTGAAAAATTATTTTTTGCGGTTAGTGATACCCAAGTATTGACTATCCGAAATACCACGGTTGAAGAACTGTCTTTCCTAGTTCTAGAAAAAATGATTGAACAAGATAACTTTTTCATTGATAGTGATGTCGAGTCAATTACCGTAGGCGTATCCTCAGGTGATGGCCAATGGGGCTCTTACTCATGGAAAGCTGCCAACGCTAAAAAATAATCATTCTCCAACAAGAGAGCTCTATGACCCAATTACTACAAAATAAAGTTGGCCTTGTCACTGGTGGCGGCATGGGCATCGGCAAAGCAATTTGCTTAGCATTTGCACGTGAAGGCGCCAAGGTTATTGTTGCTGATTTTAATCCAGATGCTGGCCAAAACACCGCGTATGAAATTACTAATGCCGGTGGTAGCGCACACTTTGTTTTTTCAGATGTCAGCAAAGAACTTGCAGTTCAACAAATGGTTGATGAGGCTGTTGCACATTATGGCCCTATCGACATTGCTTGTAATAGTGCTGCATTGAGTCGTGGCAGCGGTCAAATTCACGAGTACAGCAAAGAAGTGTTTGACGAGACCTTTGCTATGTGCACCACGAATACGTGGCTGTGTATGAAGGCACTATTGCCGATCATGCTCGATAATGGTGGCGGCTCTATCGTCAACATCTCATCTAACGCATCACTTCGAGGCCATGCTTATAATACGGCTTATGCGGCAGCTAAAGGCGCGGTAAATATTTTAACTAAGAGCTCGGCTGCTGAGTATGGCAAGCGCGGCATTCGTATCAATGCAGTATCGCCAGGCGTGATACGTACCCCCGGTGTAGAAAAACTCTTTGTTGATCAACCAGAAATGGAGCAGAGCCTGAGAAAATCGGCAGTTATGAATCGATTGGGTGAACCTAATGAAATTGCGGAGGCTGTGGTTTTCTTAAGCTCAGATCGTGCATCATTTATTACGGGTCAAGTCCTTTCAGTCGATGGAGGTGGCGCGGTGAAGTAACCGCCCTACTACACTCTAATTCGGCCTTAACTCATTCAAAGCAAGCACATTGTCACGTAAAATTAAACGTTTCTTCTGTTCGTCAAATTCTGTCAACTCGGCCAAGTAGTCTAACGGGGTCGGCATGCCTTCAATATGCGGCCAATCCGAACCAAAAATGACACGGTCTGCGCCCATTAATGCTTCAACCTCATAAACGTCATCTTCCCAGAAGGGATTAATCCAAACATGCTCCCGAAACATATCGGCAGGATCCTCTTTGTAGTAACCGGTTACCGCCAATCGGTCGCGCGATTGGCCCAGCTTACGAAACAGGTCAGGCAGGAATTCTGCACCATTTTCTATTGAAGCGATGCGTACATTGGGAAAACGTTCAAACAATCGCTCAAAACACAAGGTCGCTAAAAAGTCATAGGCGGCTCGCTCAATATTAAAATGCTTAATATTAGGCGCCATGGCACCACCTAAACCACTGGAGGTAAAGCCATCATTAACATATCCCTGGGTGCTATAGCCTGAATCAGCCGCATGCACAACTACCGTAATTCCTGCCTCATTGACCCGCGACCAGAACGGATCAAAATGTGGGTGTGATGGCGACAATACGCCGTCGTTAGCCGTCCATACTGCAGCGGGTCGCATCACTACTGTCCGAGCGCCGCGAGCAATCGCCCACTCTAGCTCGCTACAAGCAAAATTAACGTCAGATAAACTGATATAAGGCGAAGCAAAAATACGATTTTTAAAGTTACAGCCCCAGTCCTCATCTAACCACCGGTTAAAACCATGAAACTGCGCTTTCACCGCATCAGTGTCATGCTTTAATAACTCTTCATAAAGTACCCCTAAGGTTGGAAACAACCACATCGCGTCCAGACCCTGCTCATCTAATTTTTCGAGTCGAGCCTGATTGTTAATGTAATAATCCGGAAGCGGTTCTGACTCCCCCATTAACTCTTCTGGCTTTAGTTTATCGGGGTTGCCGCGTAAAAATGCTGAAATTGCACCCGGCTTAGCAATGGGATTCCAGGTAGGGTTAGAAACGGCATTGGCTACCTTACCGCCGACAATATGACGCATTCTGCCGTTAATTTGAGCCCACTGCACACAGCGAGGCTGCATATTTTTCGGCACATGGCGAGTAAACGCATCATGTGATTCGTAATAGTGATTGTCACAATCAAACGGTAAATAATCTAAACTCGTCATTTTATACTCACATTATTGGGTTTTATTGGCACAGATAATCAAATCGACGACTTCAGCGCCTTGAGCGGTTTTTACATCTTACTATTCGAATAAATGCCGCATTTGGATCAAAGCTGATAGGGACAGGATAAAACGGCCCCTCTCCGATCGCGATACCCTAAGCAGTCAATCACCGATTTAAACGGGCTATTAAGCCAGCTAATTGACCAAATGACCGCTAAAAATTGGCGGCGAAAGTCAACTTTATTGGCTTTTTTTGTAATAAAAACCACATTATTGATGTTTAATAAATGAGCAGATCTAAATAAGGAAGAAAAACGCCGACAAGTGTGGATTTTTAAATTACTGAAATATATGGATTATTTAAATTTTTGACGCTCATATAGCCCATCTTTATGAGGATGACCGAATTTTCTGTAGCCCTTAAATGTAAAAAAATGACGTAAGGGGACATCGGGTCCCATGTTTTTGGCCAAGATAATATGATTATATATACTCATCGTAACGAATAAACTCGATTGCGCGCTGGCATTGCCAGCAAAGTTTAGTAAGTAATAACCTCATATTCTAACGCCGGCATTGCCGGCGTTTTTTTTTGCTTTTAAAAAGATTGTACCGATTATGCGCGCCTTAAAGCCAAGCATTACACTGACTATCACCTAAGTAACTTAAGCAGCGCTATCAAGCCTTCTTCTTGGACTTTCTCTTGGTCTTTTTATTGGGCATCGCTTTAACCTTACCTTTACTTTTACCTTTACCTTTGCCTTTAGCTTGAGTCTTAACAGGCTGTTCAGTTGCAGATCGAGAGTTAGATGCACTGTTACGCTTGGCTGCAGAGCCGCCTGTAGTTTTTTTTGTATTCGCCTTAGCTGACGTTTTTTTCGATTTTGAACGTTTGTTGGCTGTACTTTTCTTCGAAGCTGATTTTTTCATCGAGCGATCTCGACGCGGTGCCTTACTATTTGCCAACTCTAGATCAACTTTGCGTTCATCGAGATCAACTCTCGCTACGATGACTTGCAAATAATCTCCTAAATGATACGCGGCTTGCGTCCGCTCACCGATTAAACGTTGCTGAGCTTGATCATAGTGAAAATAATCTTGGCCCAAACTGTTGATATGCACCAAGCCTTCGACAAATAAATCATCTAATTCAACAAATACACCAAATCGCGTCACCGCGGTAATGACTCCACTGAATTGATCACCTAGTCGCTCTTGTAAATATTCGCACTTTAACCATGCCATCACGTCTCGAGTGGCTTCATCGGCACGACGCTCAGCCATCGACGTGTGCAGACCTGCAGTTACCATTTGGGCTTCATCATAAGGATAAATATTTTTTCTAAGAATCGCTTTAGCACCGGCGACGCGTCTCACTTGATCACAGGCTTTACGGCCACGAATAATGCTACGAATCGCTCGGTGCACCAATAAATCAGGGTATCGACGAATTGGCGATGTAAAATGCAAATACGCCGGATACGCTAAACCAAAGTGGCCTTCATTATCGGGCTGGTACATGGCCTGATTCATGGATCGCAATAGCATGATTTGAATAAGGTGCACATCATCACGGTCTTTGGCTTGCTGCATTAACGCCTGATAATGCCTAGGCTCAGGTTTTAATCCACCGGCAAGGCTTAGCCCTAATTCGTCAAGATAGAGGCGCAAGTTTTCTAATTTCTCTGCTTTGGGTGGCGCATGTACGCGAAATAACACTGGACGATCTTGAGAGTTTAAGAAATTTGCCGCCGCCACATTGGCGCACAACATACATTCTTCAATGATTTTGTGCGCATCATTTCGGACGATAGGCTGGATCGTTTCGATTTTTCTATCGGCATTAAAAATAATCTGCGTTTCAATGGTTTCAAAGTCAATTGCTCCACGCTGACGTCGCGCTTGACGCAAGCAATGATAAAGTGCATTAAGACTCTGCAAATGCGGTAACAAACCCTGTAGGCGTTGCATAAGGCCCGCTCGAGCCGGCTTGTCGACGAGCCCGAGTGCTTCAGCGACTTCGTTATAAGTTAGACGAGCATGCGAACACATCACAGCCTCATAGAACTGCTGCCGGCGTACTTGCCCATGCGCATCAATCTGCAATTCACAGACCATGCACAGGCGATCGACTTCAGGCTTCAACGAGCATAAACCGTTGGAAATGGCCTCGGGCAGCATCGGCACCACCCGCCCCGAAAAATACACAGAGGTAGCACGCTCGTAAGCTTGTTGATCTAAAGCGCTATCGAGCGTTACATAATGCGAGACATCGGCAATGGCCACCCAAAGGCGATAGCCACCATCAGCTTGAGTTTCACAATAAACAGCATCATCAAAATCGCGGGCATCTTCACCATCAATCGTCACTAAGGGGAGTTCGCGTAAATCAACGCGATGCAATTTATCTTGTTCTTCGGGCTCATCCGCTAAAGCATTGGCCTGGGCTAACGCGGCCTCTGACCATTGGTGAGGAATATCAAACGAGCGAATGGCTAAATCAATTTCAAGCCCTGGCGCCAATGCGCTGCCAAGTACTTCTTCTATAGCGCCCTGTGCGGCACGATGTATGGTCGGGTATTGCTCAATCGCAACCGTAACATAGTCGCCGATATCGACATCAAAGCCGTCGACACCGTTGGTGAGCAAAATATCTTGGCCAATACGCGGGTTATCCGGCACCACAAAATAACCTTGTACGTCACGGTTAATTCGGCCAACAATATGACGATGTGCTCGAGAGACGACTTGCTCAATTTTTCCTTCAACCCCCCCTCGTCGACTGCGACCCATAGGCGTAACAAGTACTTCGTCACCGTGAAAGACCTGACGCATTTCACGCTCGTTGAGATAGATATCTTCTTGATCAGCTAGCAGTAAGAAGCCATAACCATCGCGATGGGCATCAATTTTTCCACGCAGCATGGCATTCGGGTCGGGAATATAAAAACACTCGTCGTGCTTACGAAACACTAACTGGCCGTCACGCTCCATGGCGCGAAGACGACGACGCAAAGCCTCTCGCCCTTGGTGACCCTTAATCCCGAGCTGCTTGAGTAATTGTCGACGCGATAGAGGGCCCTGCTGGCCAATCAGTTCAATCAGGTGTTCGCGACTGGCGATAGGATTTTGATATTGACCCGATTCACGCTCAGCATAGGGATCTTCAACGGGCTTGTTGTTTTTAGGGCGTTTAGCCACAAATACCTCAGGGATAAGTCATGATGATTGACACGATAACACTAACGAGCGCCTTGAGTCAGTGAGGCGAATTAAAGCAGGTAAAATTGACAGAAAATTGAGAGCTAATGTGATGGTTACAGTACTTAAGCTGTTAGAATATTAAAAATAAAGCCATGATTAACAAAGCCCAGGTGGTGAAATTGGTAGACACGCTAGCTTCAGGTGCTAGTGCTCGTAAGGGCGTGGAGGTTCAAGTCCTCTTCTGGGCACCAGACACTTAAGATAACCTAATGATACGCAAGCATTCCTTCAGGATTTGAGTGTTTGGGTAGACATTATGGTAGACAAATTTGTTTCTTCTTATTGCTTTGTAAAAGACGCCACGTATTACTTTAGTTGGCATGTGCCTGCGTCAAGTAAAGAGTAGCTAGCCTGCGCCTCTTCGTTAAACTTGAACTTACTTTCTCAACCTAACTGCATCTAAGCCCAGCATCGATGACACAACGGTTTCCTTCCTATGCTTCAAATGCCTAAAGCTTAAAAAAAAGCCGCGGACTGGCCACGGCTTTCATCAAGTACCTCGCTTATCTTCTTCTTGCTAAACCTAAACCTAATAGTGCACTGCCGAACAACCAAGCAGCAGCTGGAAGTGGAACTTCTGATGCAACTGGTGCTAACTGAATTCCAGCCAAACCATAGTAGTTCTTTGAAGTGTTTTGATCGTCGCCTGACAAAGATAAGGTACTGTTTGTAATCTCGATCTGTAATACCTTGTGAGTAACTCCGTCGACCATTGTAGGATAGCTCGTACCCACTGCGCCCATTTCAGGCAAGCTCAACCCATTAATATCAAGCGAGCCGGTACTAACCATTGAATTCGTTGGGGCATAGACTATCAAATCATAAAGGCCATTGGTTAGCCCAGAAAGATCAACAGACCAGGCATTTGCATCAAATATATTATCCCCAAGTAGAGGGGCAAAACTCCCCCAGATGCCATTATCATTGCTTGCTGAGACATTCGCGGTGACTGATGTGGCAACTCCATTCAAATCAAATAAATTATGGGATCCGAGACCTATAGAATTCCAATTACCAGCTTGACCTTCGTAACCTTGGAAGCTTAATGGAGCACCCATACGTGTACTAAAATCTATATTCAATGAAGCGGAAAAAGCGCTTGATGACATAAATCCAAAAAGGATTAACCCTACTAATCTTTTCATTCTTACCTCCAGGAAAAATTTTATTTTTTTAAATGCAACCGTGGGAAGCCGCATGGTGAATAACCGTACATCTTTTTGGAATATTAATCAATTCACCCAAGAGATAATTTTGTTTGAACTACAAGAATTTAATTTATCTTTTTTGTATTTTAATTTATATGCACCGAAACAACACGCAAAAAAATAAAAAGGGTTTAAAGTGGTGCGCTCAGAAATACAACTAAGCGTAAAGATCAGCTATTCCTACCTCTCATCAAACCTAAACCTACAAGCCCCGATAGAAAGAGATAGATACCTGCTGGGAGTGGGACTGGCGAAGCGCCTATATCACCGTCATGAAGTGCTCATGCATGCCTGAGCCTAAACTTTTTTATATCGCCTTAACGGCCATCCCAAAAATTAAAGTGGCAAGCTCGAGTTGTATTAACTAAAGACTCCATGTCTGATCAGTATCTATATGTCACTTCTAATCTAACTTGAACATTATTGAATGAACCAGAAACAAAAGAAGAACCACTCAAACCTAAGATATTTTCAAGTGTCTCATATAATAAGCTCCCCATTTAAATTATAGTGGATCTTTTGAAACACCCTTATTTTTTTTGTTGTACTTTAATGCTCTTGTTAGCTCATCCCAATTAGCAAATAAACTGCCAAATGCGAAAATTGCTAAACCATGATGAGATGCAAAATCTTCAAACTCATGAATTCCTAATTCAACTGATATCTCTATTAGACAGGAAATTAGCAATAATCCATAAATAAATATTCCTAGTTTTGGGTATTTTTTAAAATCTAACATCTCTCGTCCTTTTACAAAATATTTATAAGATAAATACAACTGCTTGGTTGGCCGTTTTCCCAGTGAAGGCAACAAATCTCGAGCATTATAGGTTTATTAATATATTCAGATTAAAAGTATCAAATTGAGTAGAGCCATCAGCTTCTTCTCTTTGATAGTTGAACGAGGCTGATAAATTATCGATCTTATAGTCAAATCCTAAGCCTAGCTTATAAAGGCCTGACGTGTCTTTTCTCAAATTTAGAAAATAATTGTCATCTTGTTGAATATATTTAAGCTCTTCCTCGTCATTACCCGATACATCTTGAACATACTCTATACTTGCATAGGGTCTTATTGTCCCATCCTTAAAAGATATCTCCGACAAAAAGTCAGCGCCAATAGATAGCGACACATCGGTCATGTCATTTTCTTTGAAGTTGATCGGTGAATGGCTCTGTGACTCGTCAAATGCTTTTAGCCTAGACTGAGAAACCATTACCTTTCCGAATGGAGTAACATTGATATTTTTAATCGGCTCGATTTTTGCTTTTACTTTTCCTGATAAATAAAGCTGTAGCGCGTCTCGGTCTCCTTCATAGGTGCTGTCATCTGTGACCCTTCGCGTCTCCATATTAAGAAGACTCACACCGATAGTCGATTCCAAATTTATATTTTTTCCATAGTGGTTCAGGTAAGCCAAGAAAGATACGTTGTCAGATTCGGCTTCTGAGTCAGTGCCACTTATATTGACATCTGATCTACCATAGGAAAAGGCTGCACCAACCAAACTATCCTTGTCAATGTACCTATCAATACCAACTGTAAGCGTCTCTGAATCGGCGTCCCTAGTCACAGTATCTCGACTAGTTTCAATATCGCCAGATATTGAGTCGACAGAAACCCAGTGTTCGAAACCATCCTCCGTTGACCGCTGAGACCCCTCTCTGAATATTTTATTAAGACGGTTGTCTATAACATTGAAGTTCTGCCTAGCAAACTGGGAGGTGATATCGCGCATAGCGAAGGCAATTGGCTCGACACCGACAGCGGTTACAGGATTAGCTTGTTGGACCCAACTGAATGCAGCCTCTTTATTTCCATCACCTTGAGCATTTCGTAAGCTCATTCCTTTAAGTAGAAATGATTTAGGACCATCTATATCTGAAGAAACCTCAACAATTATTTCATCGTCTTGCAACACAGAGAACTGGGTGCCATCGGCACCCCCCTGAACCCTACACGGAACCTGGGTTGTCGCTGATGGAGCCAGCCAACAAAAACGACCTCTAAGCGCATTTCCTTCTTCATTTACGTATATACCTTGGTAGGTGGGGCCAAGTGTCCTGATATATGTCAAACCAGATATGCTGAAAGAATTCGAGGACCAATTTTTTAATTCCCGCAATTGGCTATCAACCATCCATTCAGCCTCTTGCTGTTTAATTTTTATAGCGACAAAGGATTCATTGGTATAACCCCCATCTACAACTTGAGGGGAAGAAAGGTTAAATTCAGCTAAACTTTGCGCATTCACATGAAAAGATGAAATCATCATAAGTGACAGAAATATCGAAATGAACACCTTAAAAAATAAATTACCCATGAACACATTCTCCAAATCTTGCAGAACATTCTGCTACTTGCTTATGAATAGACTTAAATAAGAGGCCACATATAAAAGAATAAAAGGTCCTTATTTCCGCTAGCGAAATCACAACTTCAATAAAAAATCATCTCGGATTACTTTCTTGTCGATTTTACCACTTAAATTAAGCGGCAAGGATTGATTGGATGCCGATATATACTTTGGCACTTTAAATGAACCTAATCGATCACTGATATAGGTTTCCAATTCCGAATGGTCTATACCTTTGTCAGGTGAAAAATAAACCATCGCCAGCACCTCACCCAAGGCATCGTCAGGCACCCCGAATACGCAAACCTCTTCAATAGCCTCGTGCGAGTATGCCACATCCTCCACCTCACCCGGAAAAATATTCTCTCCACCACGAATCACAATATCCTTAACCCGACCGGTAATGTACAAGAACCCTTCTTCATCAAGGCGGCCCACATCACCGGTGCGCAACCAATCACCATGATAAATTTCGGCTGTCGCATCAGGTCTCCGCCAGTAACCAGGCGTCATGGTAACCCCGTTACACTCAATCTCGCCCTCTTCCCCATTAGGTACGACATTACCCTCATCATCAACCATTCTTAAGTCAACAATAGGTGATACTAAACCTGCACTGTCTGGTCTGTCATCGTATATTCGATCACCCATCGATGAGCCAATTGAGCATGTCTCAGTCATGGCCCAACCCGTTGAGCGCGAGACATAGCCCAGCTTTTCATGAATCAGTTCGGGCAAATCATTGGGCGTCAACGAACCCGCCATACTAACGCGACAAAGTGTCTCGGTATTGTACTGGTCAAAATCGGGGTCCTTTAGAAGGGACCTTACGATAGCTGGGACAGTACCTATTAATGTCACTTGCTCTTGTTCTATCAGCGACAGGGCCTTCTTAGCGTCCCACTTATACATTAACACAACCTTGCCGCCCATCTGTAGTGGAACAAAAAAACCACCCCACAGTCCTGTGCCATGGAAAAGGGGGACGGTTATGAGGTTGCAAGGAGCAATGCTTGAAAACTTTTCCATCGCAGGATCAGCAAACTGTGAGCACAATGCACCGACGTAATACATATTCATCAAGCACTGGCCCATAGTGCGATGTGTCAAAATAACGCCCTTGGGGTAACCTGTGCTGCCGGATGTGTACAAAACAAGGGCAGTCGAATCGGATTCAACCTCAGCGATGGGTGGGAAGCCATCTGTCTTTAGTAAAAGAGAATCTAGCTTTACAGCGACTGATGCATCGATGCTTTCAGATCTCGCAACGACTAGATCAGTCGTCATATTTTTTGCGCTGGATGCAACGAAATCATAACGCTGCTGATCACAAAATAACACGGCCGGCTCACAGTCACCCAAACCATGCAACAGCTCATCAGCCTTACCCCAACTATTAAGCGGCACGGTTATGGCCCCCGATAGCACACTTGCCGTAAATGCGACTAGCCACTCGGGGTAGTTTCTCATCGCAATCGCTACCCTATCGCCATTTTTAATTTGCTTTTCGTTTACTAGCCAGGATCTTAGGCTATCGACCTTTTGGTAAAACTCATTAAACGTCCAACGCTCATCTTCATAGACAATCAAGGTGGCATCACCATGGCCACGACCGGCAGACAAAAGCTCTACTAGGCTCTTGGGAGCATGCTTGTAAGCGTTAAAGGTACCGCGGGGTGTCGTTACCTTCTCAAGTTCGAAAAAAGCATCCTTTGCCAACAAGGCTGACCTTGCGGCTTCAATTTCTTCTAGACTGACCTTTTCCATAAAATCTCTCTGCTTTTTTTATAACTGCGCGTTGTTTTATCAATATCTTCTCATATCAGTAGCAAAATTTACGGGCGAATGCCGCCATCGATTGTCATACAGGTGCCGGTCGTATAACTTGAGGCGGCAGAGGCAAAATAAATCACGGCGCCAACGACCTCTTCAGGCTCGCCAACACGATTTAAGGCAATCGGCTCGATGACATGAGGCAATGTATCGGGGTTGCGGACAAAACCGGCCGCCGCATCGGTATCAAAGGTCCCGCAGACGATGCAATTCACTCTCACACCAACGCCTGCGAATTCTTGAGCGCTCGCTGAAGTTAAGGCATTTAAGCCTGCCTTTGCCGCACTGTACACGGTAGTCAAGGCACTAGGCTTATACGAGGCCACCGAGCTAATATTAATAATACTACCACCGCCTGTTTTAGCCATTTGGTCTGCGGCTAATGCCGTCAATCGCGTTGGGCCCTTTAAATTGACACCAATGATTTTATCAAATAATAGTTCACTCGTTTCAAGTAAAGAGGGTGCAACCGGTGACATACCTGCATTATTAACCAGCACATCAATTCGGCCAAAGTGGTCAACTACTTGATCAATGACATCAGATAAACTATCCCAATGACCCACATGGCAGCTTAACGCCAAAGCCTCACCGCCTTGAGCAACAACCTCAGCGGCTACCTTCTGGCACTCATCCAGCTTACGACTGGCAATGACCACCTTTGCACCACGCTGAGCAAACTCCATCACCATGGCCTTACCAAGACCACGGCTGCCGCCTGTAACCATTACGACCTTGCCACTGACATCAAAAAGATCATTCATATTATCTCTCCGTTATTCGGATGGCTAATCGTCAATTAACTTTCATCCGAAGCAAATTTTTCAGCACGAATAAGTAATTGATCGGTCACAAAACCAAAGAACTCGTGACTTGGATTTTTCGACTTGCCCGCCAGGAACTGCGAATAGGAAGCCTCAAGCACAATGGCTAACTTCCAAGCAGCGAACACCTGATACCACTGAAATTGTGACATATCTCTTCCGGTCGCCTTTGCATAACGATCAATTAACTGCGATGGTGACTGGCAATAATCAGCAGCCATACCCTTCTCGCTATTTGTTGGGGCAATAGCAATAAGGTTCCCCTCTTCAGGCCAAAATATCATCGCCCAAGCTAAGTCTACTAATGGATCACCAACCGTCGTCATTTCAAAATCCACAACGGCCAAGAGTTCTGGTGGAGGGTTATGACTAAACATGACATTATCGAGTTTGAAGTCGCCGTGCATAATGGTTAAATCACCCTTATCTGGAAGGTGATCACGCAACCATTGAGCAACAGTATTAACAATCGGCAGATCTCTTCCATTTTGATAACTGGAGAACTGTTTAAGCCAACGATCAATTTGCCTTGGCAGGAATGCTTCAAGATTAGCTAGCCTTTCGAGTGCTGTACCACGCCATTCAAAACTGTGTAAATCAACTAGTGCATCGATTAATTGTTCTCCGATAGCAGGTTGTGTTTCAGGACTGGCAATAAAATTTTTAGGCAAGCCATGCCGAATGACACACCCATCGATATATTCCATGATATAAAAATCAGCGTCAGTAATGGCCCCTCGCTTTTCAGCTGCCAATACTTTAGGGACGGGTAGATCGGCATCTTGCATCGCATGAATAATCGCAAATTCACGCAATACATCGTGGGCAGAGCTTGATACCGCGTTTAGTGGTGCACGACGCATTGCCCATCGCCTTTCACCCCGCTTAATAGAAAAAAGTTCGCACGAACCACCGCCTTTTATAGGCTCAATATCGATCGCCTGATGGTCATTTAGATGGCCATCAAACCATTTTTCTAGTGCGGGCAAATTAATATTAAAGCTATCCTGCATTACTAGGAATTAGCCTCTAGTAAGTGCTCAAACCGTTTTAATGCAGCTTGTTTTCTGGTTGGCACGTGCTCTGAGGGCCAACCTTCTACGGCGGTATAACGCTTCAATTCAGACTTAGCGATGGTCACCTTGTGAACCTCGTTAGCACCATCAACTAAGGGCGCCATTCTGGCAGATCGATACATCAACTCCAACGGCATATCACAGCTGTAGCCCAGCGAGCCATGGACCTGTAGGGCGCGATCGACCACATTGTATAAGACCTTTGCGTTATACACCTTCGCCATCGCAATCTCTGATCGGGCCGCATGATGGCCAACCTGATCCATCTTCCAAGCCGCATTCAATGTTAGTAGCTTGGCAGTTTCGATGTCGATACGTGAGTCAGCGATATATTCCTGAATCATTTGATGCTTACTGTAGGGCTTACCAAATGAAAAGCGCGACTGGGCTCGTTCACACAGCATGTCAAAGGCTCGCTCGGCTTCAGCCAACCAACGGGTGGCATGATGAATACGCCCTGGCCCTAAGCGCACCTGCGACAATATAAAGCCACCACCTACTTCACCAATTAAGTTATCGCGTGGCACACGAACATTGTCTAACGTGATTTCAGCATGACCACCGAGTTCACCAAAACTTTCAACCGGATGATGCATCGTGGGAATATCACGAAACACGTCCATTCCTACTGTGCCCTTTTCGACTACGATCATTGAACAGCGCTGATGCACAGGGGCATCGGGATCCGTCACACACATAAAAATTATGAAATCTGAACGCGACGCATTAGTAATCATCCATTTACGTCCATTGATGACCCACTCATCACCGTCCAACACTGCCGTCGTTTGAATTTGAGTAGGGTCTGTACCAGCCACCCAAGGTTCGGTGATGGCAAAGCTACTACGAATATCACCGCGCAAATTAGGCCATAGCCATTTTTCTTTTTGCGCCTCCGTGCCGCCTTCCGCTAATAATTCGGCATTGCCCGAATCGGGCGCCATATTGCCAAACACCTCCTGAGCGAAGGGACAGCGTCCGGTCTCTAAATTCATCAAGGCCAATGGCAGTTGGCCATAACCCTGACCGCCTAATTCTTTTTCAAGATGACAGGCCCATAAATCCTGATCTTTCACTTTTTGCTTTAATGGGGCTAGGATTTCTTTTTGCCACACTTCATCACTGAATACACCTAATAATGGCTCCAATGGAATCAACTCATTAACAACAAAGTCTTTTGCCCAATCAAGTTTTTTTTGAAATTCTGGATCGGTTTGAAAATCCCATGCCATGATGCATTCTCTCTTAGATGCTAAAAATTATAGAAAAATTTAACTACAGCGAGTCGAACGCGCTGATGTTACAAGAATTATGTAAGTTATTATATTCCTTGAAGCTACCTGGGAATAAAAATGGCGCATGTCCGGATGCTGTTCGATAGTAGCTATTACAATTTGAGGCACCCCACGAAAACTGACTAAATTTAAGGGAAAGATCTTGATTATAAGCGTTACAGATGTTCGGATTTACAACCAACGCATGAATGCCAGATTTTTGCTTTTCTACAAGCAAGCTTACGATTGTCTTGACGTTTCTCTCAACATTAGCAAAATAAGATGCGTTAATGGCTAAACCATTTGGGCCTGCAGCAAAGAAGTAATTTGGAAAATCAGTTGCTGCTATACCCATATAAGCCGTAGGAGATTTTTCCATCTCCTCTGCCAAAAGTTTTCCCCCTAAACCACTAACATGGATGCGATCATAATCAAGTATGTGATATCCGGTACAATAAATGATGACATCGACATCAATTTCTAGGCCACTGGCTGTTGTTATCCCTTGAGGCCTTACAGCTTTTAATCCTTCAGCGACTAAATCCACGTTATCGCGAAGCAGTGCAGGATAAAAATCATCGGAAACTAAACCTCGCTTACAGCCATAGCGGCTCTTGGGCGTCAATGTCTCACGCAAATCAGGGTCTTTGATCACTTGGTGTAAATAGTCTTTTGCCATCTTTTCAAACTGGTTCATTCGCTTATGACCTAGGGTGACACCCTCAACGGTGAAGCTCATCATGTAAGCTTGAATATGCCGATAAGCATTGACAAGACCTGGTAACCAATTAAAGAGGTTAATTAGCGATTTAGAGTAAAATTTTCGGCCACGGGCCATAATCCAATTTGGCGTTCGTTGCAACACCGTCAAATGGGCAGCTTGCTTAGCCAGCTCAGGGACAATCTGAATCGCACTAGCCGCCGAACCGATAATAGCAACGCGCTTATCTTGTAGATCTACATCATGATTCCAACGTGTACCGTGCCAACTGTCACCACTAAAGGAATTAATGCCCTCAACATCAGGATAAGCCGCCGTATGTTGATTACCCATCGCATTAATCACCACGTCAAAGCTAAATGTTTCACCCGCCTCGCTGGTTAATCGCCAAGTGCGATTATCACTAAATTCAGCATGAGTGATTTTTGTATTGAGTTTTACGTATTGATCAAGGCCAAATGCCGTGCAGCTTTGCTGTAGATATTGCTCGATTTCTGGCTGTTCGACAAAACTTGCACTCCAATTAGGGTTAGGACGCGATGCAAAAGTATAAGAGTGCGCCCAAAGATCACAAGCGAGACCTGGATAGGTGTGCAGATGCCATGTACCACCCACCGCATCAGATTTTTCAAACAAGGTGATATTATCAAAACCCTGCTGAAGCAATGCATGACCAGCCGCGATACCTGCCGGGCCAGCACCGATGACTGCTACGCGTAGAGGATGATTTGTCATGGCTATGGTTGCTCCTCAACTTGAACATCCATAACTATAAAAGCATTTCCAGGTAATTGGCCCATTTGGCCATAACCCGAACTGACGAATAGCTGACCGCCATCAAGATATACACCACCAAGATCAATCGCGCCTCCAGATGCCTCAAGTTCATTGACTGCTTCAAAGTCACGAACTGTATCGTAAGACCATAGAAGCTCACCATTTTTTGATGAAAATGCATAAAGATTACCATCAAGCGATGGCGCAAATACAATGTCCTCAGTAACCGTAACAGCAGCAGACAAGCCCACATGACAATTTTTTATTGGTTTATTATTTTTAGGATCAAGGCAATCACCTGGCGCTGGAACTGTCCATAGAGGGCTTCCCGAAGCAATGTCGATAGCGTGCAAAGAGGGTTTTGGAGTGCCTGGCGGATTCTCACCAATAATTCCTACGTCGCGATCACTTATAGGGACATATAAAGCACCTCGAGTCTGATCAATAGCCATACCAAAATGCACGCCACCTGCCATGCCGCCATTACTTGCCTTATAGGCCCAAAGAGTCTGCCCATTGTTATCAGGATCTAGAGCATAAACATCACCACTCTTCTGTCCTGCTAAAATATAATCTTTATTATCGAGGGTAACCAAAATGGGTGGCGCACCAAAATCTAAATCGGGGCCATCCTCTTCAGGACAATTCGCATCTAAGGGTGAAGCACAAGCGGCCGTCCAAGCATCGCCAGCTAGAAATTGCTGGCTCCATATTCTCTCCCCAGTGGTTAGATCAAATGCCATAATTGCATCACTGGTGTCAGTTACAGGCGCGGAGTAGTTCTCCCCCGTTCCGACATATAAGCGATTTCTTTTTACATCAAGGGCCGGTTGAGACCAGACGGGGGCACCCGATGGTCCTCTCCTATCACCGAAGATAAGTCTTGGTTTAGTAACTTTAGCTGGCTCGTCAATGGTATAGCTACGCCATAATATCTCGCCCGTTAAAGCGTCTATGGCGACAATCGAACTTCTGAAGTCACAACAACTATAAAATGGGTTTAATGCCCAAAACACCTCCCAAGATGAGATAGGCTGATAGATAATACCTTTATGATCCACGCTGGAGCCAGTTACCATTGCCTGAGGGTGCTCACCGACTTTTACCCGCCAACGCTGCACACCCGTCATCAAATCAACTGCAAATACCTCAGCCTCTAAAGTACCAAAGCTTATCAAGTGGTGGCTGTCGGTTTGAATATAACGTAACGCAGTACGTACCATACTACCTGCATCAAATCGCCATCGCTCGCAACCGGTATCACGATCTAGAGCATAAACGCCGCCAGAGCCGTCTCCGATGACAACGGTATTCGAGGTAATCAATGGCTGAGTATGGGGGGCATCTGTATCGGCGACGGCAAACACCCACTTCACGGCTAAGTCATTCAAAACATCGGGAGAAATCCCAGCCATGCTTGATCCTACAAATCGATGGTTTTTCTCATTAAGACCCCAACCATTTACAATTGGCAAAGGATCGATATTTGCTATCTCCTTAGAGCAGGGATTAGCAACTGTCGGTTGGATATTGACAAAAACTGTTAATGAAATGAATTTGATGGCGTACCAATGTTTGAAAAAGCTAGGATGTATTAAATTTTTGAATTGCTGGAAGATCTTCTCCGAAAGCGCTTTGAACGAACTTATCACAAAAACCTCAATTTATTATCAATAAAATCCAATATTCAATTAATGCTATTCAGACATTAAGTAATTATAAGGATTTATAATTATGCAGCCTCTGGATCAAATGTAATGTACATTTCTTTGATCCCATTAACGAGATTATCTCGCACATATTGAACTGGCTTCGCAAATTTTGGGTTTCGTAAACGAGGCAATATCTCTTTAAACATGATTTGTAACTCGAGTCTTGCTAGGTGTGCTCCTAGGCAAAAATGCTCGCCATTACCGAAGGCCCGATGCTCACGATGCAAAGCGATGTCTTGTGCGCGAGTCACATTAAACTCTAAAGGGGATTCAAATAAATCAGCATCCATGTTGATAATATGCCAATTTAACATCACTAAATCTCCTTTCTTCATCTCAACCCCTTCATACTCAGTGTCTTCCATTACATATCGTTGCATCTGAATAAAGGCTGGGTTGTATCGAAGCATCTCCTCACATGCATCGGGAATTAATTCAGGATCATCAATTAGTTTCTGAAGTTGATCTGGATTCTCTATTAACAAACGCATCCCATGAGCCGTTACCGATCGGGTACTTTCGTTGCCTGCAGCTATCAACATCAAAAAGAACGCTTGGAACTCATCCTCAGTTAAATACTCATCATTTACCTTACCGTCCAGCAAAGCACCAACAATGTTATTCAACGGGCTTTCTGCATGTTTCTTTGCGAGTTCGCCAGCATATAGATAAATATTTGCAGAAGCCTCCATAGCTTTTGCCTCTGCGTCCTCACCACCGATATCTTCATCGTCTTGAAAGAACATTTCATTAGTCCAAGTAAAGACTTTTTTTCTATCTTCCTTTGGCACACTCATCATATCCAGTATAGCCATTAGAGGAAGCTCAGCTGCAACATCGGTGATGAATTCACACTTTCCTTTACTCGCAATAGCATCAACGATCTGCTTAGCATAGACCTTAAATACTTCATGATATGCTTCTACAGCACGAGGTGTGAAAGCGTTTCTAGCTATCCGCCGGTATTTCTGATGGTGAGGCGGATCCATATTAACTAACATCAGTTTTTGCTGCTCAAGGGCGATCTCGTCAAACTCTTTTGGAATACAGGATTTTTCTTCACTAGAAAAAATTAGCGGATGCTTACAAATATAATCGGATGCCGTCCGATTCATCACTACCCAATAAGGCTCACCTCGAATGGGATCATCAACTTTAACTATTGGCGCCTCAGCGGCGGCCCTCATTTCGACTAGTTTTTCTTGATGATGGCCCGAAGTATAAAAGTCTGGGTCACGGACATTGTGAAATGGACATTTTGACATAATTTACTCCAATGAATTCTATTCCTTATTTATACTTTAGAATAAATAATTGGATTATATTACGCTGATTATTCAACCCAAGCCAGCACGATTAGAAGGCCAAATTAGCAATTTATCATTTTGTTAATCTTTAATTAGGTATAACCACCAAATAACTCACGATCTTTGTGAATTTCATTAAGTATAATTTATCAAATAAGCCTCAATTACTTACTTACACCTTAATCTTACTAGCTTATTTTTATCATAGGAATTTCTTGAATATCCGTAGTGTAAGACGGTGACTTTAGTTGCCGACGCATTCGCCAGAAAGGATTAATACCACTGCTGGCAAAAAAAACTTGCTTTTGCTGGCAATTTAACTTATCAACCACCTCCATCAGCTTTAGTGATTTAGTCGATTGGTACTGACTAAAGAAGTTCAGCTGTACTGATGTTGCATCATCAATTTCAACCAAGCCAATACCCGCCTTAGCGTAAGCAAGACCCGGTCGATACAACCGCGACACCCCCTGCTTCGCGGCCGCAATGATAGTACGAGTATCATTAGTGGCATGCGGCAACGCAATAGTTATCGTATTTGAATAGGCATCGTCAATGAATCGTGATGTTTGGATGAAAACAACAATAGTTTTCACCACGCTGTTTTGTTTTCGTAACTTGACTGCAGCAGTACTCGCGTACTGACTAATCGCCTGTTGTAAGTCCGACAACTGTTGAACTTTTTGACCAAAGGAACGGGTCGAATAGATTTGCTTTTTATTACTGGGTTGGGTGTCAATATTTACACAACGCTCACCATTTAACTCTGCAACTGTTCTTTCGAGCGTCACACCAAATTGATGCCGTATATGTTTTGCATTCGCTACTTTAAGGTCATAAACAGAATATATATGGAGCCGATTTAGTCTCTTTGCTAATCGCCTACCTACGCCCCATATTGTCTCTACGGGTAACTTCTTAAATACTGCATCCCAATTATTACCGGCATGCAACACACAAACGCCTTTTAGTTTGGCTGACTTTTTCGCGATATGATTAGCAAGCTTAGCTAGGGTTTTCGTTTGACCCATGCCCACGCATACCGGCATGCGAACATCTCGCCATATGCGTTGCTTAATCTGCAAGCCATAGGCCCGCCAGTCAACTGAAAGACCATCAAAACACAAAAAACTCTCATCAATCGAATACACTTCTAATTGAGGCGCAAACTCTTCTAGCACCGACACAACTCGACTGGATAGATCAGCATATAATTCATAGTTGCTACTAAAAACATGCACTTGATGCTTCGCGAGGAAAGGCTTTATTTTAAAATAAGGTTGTAAATCGGGAATTTTTAACGCCTTTGCAGCGCGGCTGCGGGCGACAATACAACCATCGTTATTACTTAGTACCACCACCGGCTGATCGCGCAGCTCAGGTCTAAAGACTTGTTCGCAGCTGGCATAAAAACTATTGGCATCAACTAATGCGTACATAATGGTAACGCAATGAATGAGTGACTACGCCCTCGATAAATAATTCCGCTTCATCTGCAATTGCAATCGGTGGAAACTGATCATTCGCTGACAACAGACGCTTACGGTGTTTGTCGAGTATCTTACAGGTCATTTCGCCATCAATGAGTGCGATCACTACCGCCCCCTGCTCAGGCTTCACTGAGCGGTCAACCACCATTAGGTCACCGTCTAAAATCCCTATTTGCATCATCGAACTACCATTAGCACGCGCAAAAAAAGTAGCGGCTGGGCGCTTAATAATATGCTTATTCAGATCTATTTTTGCTTCGATATAATCATCAGCGGGACTGGGAAAGCCGGCTTGGACACTGGATGAATACAGTGGTATATCAATAGTTTGTGAGTTTTTAATGACTTCTAATATAGTAACTTTCATGAGCGTAACAAGGGCTGACCTGACATCCTAAGCGCAAAGGCTTATATTTTAATACTGTATATATGTACAGTATATAAAAAAGCAATCAGAATAGCAAGCGTTAAATAGCGTAGCCTGGCACGTCACTTAATCGTGTTTTACTACGAACAAAAATACCGCTACCGCGTGCAATTTCCTTATTCTCTGCATTAAAGGCGATGGACTCTACGATAAATTGCGACTTCGTTTCATTAACCACTTTGCCGATAGCTCGCATAGCACCCTCAGATACTGGCCGAGTAAGGTAAGTTGTAAACGAGCTCGTTAAAACAAAATAATCACGCTCGAGTGAGTTTGCAGCGAAAAAAGCCGCACTGTCTAATAAATGAAAATATACCGAACCGTGAACAGCGCCTGCGGTATGGCAATGTTTAGGCTCAACCGCAATACTAATTTCTGCCTGGCCCGATGAAATATCAATACTCGGCTGATAAAAAGCATTAACAGGCGCAATAAGATACATTTTTTCTAAACTGATAAAATGAGTATCTTTAGCCATAATCTTCTCCTACTTTATACTGCTAAATGTCTTTTAATACGAGCTGATTTTTGATCGTACTTCGCAAATTTTGTATCGGCCGGTCAATAACACGAATCAAAACATAAGCGACGAGGAATACAAGCAGTAAGGCTAACCATAGAATAGCTATACCATCGGTTGACGCATTATGAATAGGCTCGCCTAATAGTATATACGAGGCGACAATACCCGCCTGCCATTGCAATAAATATATTGGATAAGAAAACTCTCCAAGGAGCTTATCCAAACGTGCAGAAATTTTTGGCCATAAAGCCCCGTTAGCAATTTGGTAACAAAGCAGTACGCAGAAAAAAGCATTAACATAAAAACCCATTTCAAAATAATAATCATAAACCACAACCAACAGCATATTTACTAAAAGACCGAACAGTAAACACACCGGTTGAAACAACCATTCTTCTAAACGAGGCCAAGCGTCTTGTTTCAAGAAGTAAATATAGGCACCCATCGCAAAGGGTAAGGAACCGGCTAAAATAGGGAAATAACGGTAACGCCAACCCAGCCCTTGATACAAGCAATACACCACATACAGTATCGAAATCACCAACCATAACTGCACCCGAAATTTAGTTTTTGACAGCCCTAAACAAATAGCCGCATAAAAAAATAATTCAACGGTAATTGCCCAAGTAGTCGGCACTAAAATCGGTTGATACTCATTAGCAAAAACTAACGGATAAACCATAGTAATGTTGGCCCAGTAGTCAGTAAGCGTTTCAGGCAAGAAAATACTGGCGTTATATGATGACACGTAATCTTTGCCTAACACGATAATGAGCAGGATGGTGATTAAGGCCGCACACCAATACAATGGATAAAGCCGCAAAAATCGGTTGCAAGCGAAAGACCAGCATCCAGCCAGATGAAAGCCATAACTTTCGTGCATGATATGCGTCATTAAATAGCCGCTGATCATATAAAAACCAAAGACAGCGTAAGTGCCTATCTGCCAGGTATCAAGCAAATGGCCTGCCATAACCAACAAAGCTAAAATAGTGCGAAACAAACCAAACATAGTCACTGCCTATAATAAATCGAGAAAAATGTATGCTATTAGCTTAGTCACTGTCACTCAATGTTAGTATAAACGCAAAAGCAGCATGTTATTGAGTAGCTGATTTTATTGTTCACTGTGAAGCAACATCTTCATATGAGCAATTACTCGAACCTACAGGAATCAATTATAAAATTGTATACAAAAAATCTATGGGCGATTAACATTATGCGGTAAGTGATTAGATAGCCCCTTAACACATAAAAAAACCGCTGTTCATCGTCAAAATTGCTACGAAGAAATTTTCTGTGCCGCCCAATTTTTCAAGTTCGCATCACACAGCTATTAAGCCTAGCAGACATTGGGTGGTTTATTTAAAGTTGGCACAATATCTGCTCTGTAAGGATTAAAGGAGAAATAATCGTGCCTAACAGCCATCAGCAACATGAAACACCTACACTTGATGCAGCGCTTAAAGCCTTTATCCGAGAGCAAAAACTGCCACTACAGTATCTTGAAATGGCTGAAAAATGGTTTTCACCCCTGATTTCGTCTATTTTAACTCACTTGAAGAGCACTCAGAATCAAGTACTTATTGTTGGTATTAACGGTTGCCAAGGCTCAGGTAAATCGACGCTGGCCCACTATTTGCGCACAATCTTAGATGCGAGGCATCATATTGGTGCAGAAGTATTATCGATAGATGACTTTTACTTAAGCCGTCAACAAAGGCAACACCTTGCTAACACTGTTCACCCGTTGCTATTCACTCGCGGAGTTCCAGGCACCCACGATATTGGTTTATTAATTGATGTCATCAAAAAACTTTCAAATAATCACAATGAATCAATACCACTACCCACATTTAACAAAGCAATAGATGATATCGATACTAACGCCGGTCGAATGAGCCAACCCGCCGCTCGAGTGATTATTTTGGAAGGTTGGTGTCTCGGCGCTGCGGCTCAAAACCCCACCGAACTACACGGCCCTATTAACGAACTCGAAAGCAAGGAGGATCAAGACGGAGTTTGGCGTAACTATGTTAATGATCAGTTGAAAGGCGACTACTCAAAACTATTCGGACATATCGAAACTTGGATCATGCTAAAGGCGCCATCTTTTGATTGCGTATTTGATTGGCGGAAAGAGCAAGAAAATAAATTAGCTGACGTCGTTAATAAATCACAACACACGAACATCATGAATGACCAAAAACTTCGCCAGTTTATCGCTCATTATCAACGAACTACAGAAAGCTGTTTAAAGAATTTACCGCAGCGCGTGCAACATTTATTTGAATTCAATGAGCAACGAGAAATTACCCAGTACCGCCAACCTATTCCTAGCCAACAACTATGAAACCTATTATATTCACCGATCTTGATGGCTCATTACTCGACCATGAAAACTATTCATGTGAGGAGGCTCGCCCTGCACTCAACTTACTGCAGGAAAAAAACATTCCTTTGATAGCTAACACTAGTAAGACATTAGCAGAGCTACTACCTATTAGAAAATCAATTGGTAACCATGACCCATTTATTGTAGAAAACGGGGCAGCAATATATATACCTGAGGGATATTTTAAAAACCAACCCCATAATACAAAGACAATCACCTTTAAAGATGAGAAATTCTGGGAATTTAGTCAGGCCTATCTAAGATCACATTGGACCAATTTACTGATGAAAATCAACTGGCGATATCCTGATGATTATATAAGTTTTAGCCAACTGGGTGTCAGTGGAATCTTAAAATGTACGGGATTAGGTTTAGAGGAATCAATGCAAGCAAATGAAAGAAAATTCAGCGAGCCTATCCTATGGCTAGGTAAGCAACAGGCTAAAAAGAACTTTATCAATACAGTCAAAAGTGCAGGTGCTGAGGTAGTACAAGGCGGAAGGTTTTTACATATCATCGACGCGAAGACCGACAAAGCATCGGCAATGAATAAACTAATTGAATTTTTTAAACAAAATGATGATCAATCAAAGCTACGATCTATTGCCCTTGGCGACAGCAAAAACGATGCATCAATGCTCAACGAAGCAGATTTTGCAGCCGTCATTAAATCTCCTTTTCATAGTAGGCCACCATTACAGCGTGATGAGGGAACTTACATCAGTTCTGACTTCGGACCAAAAGGTTGGAACCAAGTTATACAAAAAATACTTTTCGAGCATTTCATTAATCAATAAAAAAGTGCTAACAATAATCTCATTATATAGGAAAAAGTAATGGCAGATTTTCATCAAAATGGGATTATAACAACACTGCATAATCTCTCTAACCGCACAGTCGATGACCTTGAAAATGAGTTGGTTGGTTTTCGTCAAGAACGCCCTATGGCGGTTATTCTGCCCTCATTATTTTCAGAGCTTGAGGGGCCAGCACTTAAAAATATTATTCAAAAATTATCGTTTGTTCCCTATTTAGATGAAATTATTATTGGCCTTGATAGGGCTAATGAGCAAGAGTATCGGTTTGCTTTACAATTTTTTTCAAAACTAAGCCAAAAGACCTCGATCCTTTGGAACGATGGCCCCGCAATGCAAACAATCCATAAGAAACTTGATAAGCATGGACTCGCACCTAAACAAGCCGGTAAAGGGAGGAATGTTTGGTATTGCATGGGCTATGTTTTAGCTGGCACTAAAGCAGAGGCAATAGCACTGCATGACTGTGATATTACCACTTACGAGCGTGATCTGTTAGCACGTCTAATTTATCCAGTTGCTAATCCGAACTTTAACTATGAATTTTGTAAAGGTTACTATGCAAGAACCGCTGAAGGAAAATTGAACGGGCGTGTGAGCCGTTTACTGGTTAGCCCATTAATAAGAGCATTAAAAAAAATATGTGGCGAATTAGACTATCTTCAATACATGGGCAGCTTTCGATATCCATTGGCAGGTGAATTTTCATTTCGAAGGGATGTTTTATATGATATTCGAATTCCAAGTGATTGGGGCCTAGAGATTGGCGTGCTGTCTGAAATGCATAGGAACTATTCTCTTAACCGCTTATGTCAAGTCGACATTGCTGACACTTATGACCATAAACATCAAGACTTATCCGCTGAAAATGACAAATCCGGACTTTCTAAAATGTCTATCGATATTGCTAAATCATTATTTAGAAAGCTCGCCACCCAAGGCGTGACATTTAATAATGAGAATTTTCGCACATTAAAGGCTACTTATTTTCGCATTGCGCTTGATCACATTGATGCCTACCATAACGATGCGGCGATCAACAAGTTATCATTTGATATTCACAATGAAGAAAAAGCTGTGGAATTATTTGCCGAAAATATCATAAAAGCGGGAGAAACGTTTTTAGAAAAACCGATGGAAACGCCTTTTATTCCCGCATGGAACCGAGTCCAAAGTGCAATTCCTGATATCTTTGATGAGATCTGCCATGCCGTTGAACACGACAGAGCTAAATACAGATAGTTAATAAGGAACCATATAAGTAATGGAATCATGGCAAAAATTAAATGCACAAATTCGCAATCATTTAGAACTTATTTATCAAGAAACTGAAGACTACCGAAATGGAACTATTGATTTTGGTCAATTAGTGAATAAAACTTTATTCACCATGGGAATTAGCACTGACCACTCTCCTCCCAAAAATCACAACAGTTTATGGACAGAGAAAGACTGCGTATTAATTAGTTATGCAGACTCAATTATTGAAAGTGATAAACCACCGCTGCAGACCTTGTCTCACTTCTTACACCAGCACGTTGGCCAAACAATTAACAGCCTACATATTCTTCCCTTTTTTCCCTACAGTTCAGATGATGGATTTGCCGTAATCGATTTTAAAGAAGTAAAACCAGGACTTGGTGACTGGAGTGATATTCAAAAAATAGCCAATGATTATCGATTAATGTCTGACTTAGTTGTAAACCATTGCTCTTCAGAACATCGGTGGTTTAAAAATTTCCTTCAAAATACCGCGCCGGGAAAAGATTATTTTTACACGATTGATATCGAGCAAGACCTATCGCAAGTCGTTCGTCCCAGAACGTCTCCGTTGCTTCAAGCAGTTGAAACCACCAGCGGAACCAAACATGTTTGGTGCACATTTAGCCATGATCAAATTGATTTTGATTTTCGTAATCCCGAATTATTAATGGAGTTTCTCAAAATCATTCGATTCTATCTCGATCGAGGTATTCGAATATTTCGCTTAGATGCAGTCGCTTTTATTTGGAAAATCCCTGGTACCAACTGTCTTAACTTGAGCCAAACACACCAAATTGTTCGCTTACTACGACTATTGATCGAGCATGCTGAACCAGAAGCCCTTATCATTACTGAGACCAACATTCCTAATCGAGAGAATCTTGAATACTTTGGTAATGCTAATGAAGCGCATTGCATATATAATTTTTCATTACCACCGCTATTAATACACTGTCTTATCGCAGGCAATAGCTATTATCTCAAACAATGGATGATGAGCATGCCGCCCGCGCAAAATGGCACAAGCTATTTTAATTTTATCGCTTCACACGATGGTATTGGTCTTCGCCCTGCTGAAGGCCTATTATCCGATCGTGAAATTGATAATCTTTCAGCCATTATGGAAAACTTTGGTGGCAAGGTCTCTTACCGTCAAGTAGCGAATGGCGGTCACAAACCTTATGAAATAAACATATCACTGTTTGATAGCTTACAAGGTACCGATCAAGGACCTGATAAATTTGGCATTGAGCGCTTTATCTGCGCACACGCTATTATGCTTGGACTCGAAGGCATACCCGGCATTTATATTCACAGTTTGCTAGCCACGCGCAATGACTATGAAAAAGTTATACAAGAGGGACATAATAGGGCCATTAATCGTCATCAATGGGACTATCAAGAATTGGCTAAGCGACTGACGAATCCACTACACTCGCAGGCTATTGTTTTTGAAAAACTCATGGCTTTATTGGCTATTCGTACATCCCAATCGGCCTTTCATCCCAATGCAACCCAGTTCACTTTACACCTAGGAGATACAATTTTTGGTTTCTGGCGCCAAAGTCAAGATCGTCAGCAAAGTATCTTTTGCATTTCTAATATCAGTAAATTCCCCTACCAGCTACCGTTAGCGAGCGTCAATCTTATAGCAATGGAGCATTGGCATGAATTAATCAGTAATCAAGCCATTGACCTAGCGACTGAAACTTTGTCACTAGCGCCCTACCAAACGGTTTGGATTACTAACCAAGCGCCAACCGCTAGCACCTAAGGTTTAAGCGTAATATCTCCCTCTTACAAGACTAGCCCCGACGGGTCAGTTCGCGGTATGCTTAGACCCGCATTTTGGCCCTTAAAGGCTAATTGAGTAATAAACATTTAAGCTAGGCGATTGACTCTTATTATGACCGATTCAAGCGTAAATAATTCTTCAGTTTACTCCCCAAAAGCTATTGAGGCCAACGCCCAACAATACTGGCGTGACCAAGCCAGTTTCCTGACAACTGAGGACCCATCACGAGAAAAATTTTACTGCTTAGCTATGTTTCCTTATCCCAGCGGCAAATTGCATATGGGTCATGTGCGCAACTACACCATTACCGATGTTATTGCTCGATACCAGCGGATGTTAGGCAAAAACGTCCTCCATCCTATGGGTTGGGATGCCTTCGGTCTACCTGCTGAAAATGCCGCTATTCAGAATCAAACAGCACCCGCAAAGTGGACTTACCAAAATATTGATTATATGAAGCAGCAACTCAATTCGCTGGGGTTCAGCTTTGACTGGTCGCGCGAGTTTGCAACCTGTGAACCTGACTATTATCGCTGGGAACAATGGTTTTTTGGCCGTCTATACGAAAAAGGCATGGTCTATAAAAAAATGGCTACTGTAAACTGGGATCCGGTTGACTGTACGGTATTAGCTAATGAACAAGTGATCGATGGTCGCGGCTGGCGTTCCGGCGCCATAGTTGAGCGTAAAGAGATTCCCCAATGGTTTATCAAAATCACAGAGTATGCAGACGAGTTAATTAGCAGTCTTGACGAGCTGACCGAATGGCCAGAGCAAGTTAAAACCATGCAAAAAAATTGGATCGGTAAGAGTCGCGGTGCCGATATACTTTTTAGCCTAGATCATGAAATTGCAGGCTTTAATACCCTTCCCGTTTATACCACCCGCCCCGATACATTAATGGGCGTAAGCTATCTTAGCCTAGCCCCAGAGCACCCCATAGCATTGGCTTTAGGCAGTGAAAATCCCTCTATCGCTGAATTTATTGCCGAATGTAAATCACAGTCAGTGGCTGAGGCTGATATAGCCGTCATGGATAAAAAAGGCATCGCCACCGGCCTGGCTGCCACCCATCCATTATCCGGTGAATCGATACCCATCTGGATTGCTAATTATGTACTGATGGATTACGGCTCAGGTGCAGTAATGGCCGTGCCGGCGCATGACGAGCGCGATTTTGCATTTGCTAATCGCTATGAATTGCCTATTACACAAGTGATTGAGTCAAGTCTCGATGACACCGACTTCGATTGCAGTCAATGGCAGGAATGGTATAGCCGCAAAAGCGATACTCGAACCATCAATTCCGCTGAATTTTCAGGGCTGGATTTTAACGGCGCTTTTAATGCCATTACGACCAAGCTATCCAGTTTAGGCAAAGGCAAGGTAAAAACCAATTATCGACTGCGCGACTGGGGCGTATCGCGCCAACGCTATTGGGGTTCACCGATTCCAATGCTCAGCTTACCTGAAGGCGGTGAAATACCAGTGCCCGCTGACCGACTACCGGTTTTACTCCCAGAAGATGTCATCATGGACGGTGTTCGCTCCCCCATTAAAGCAGATCCCGAGTGGTGCAAAACCGAACTTAATGGTCAAAGTGTCTTCCATGAAACGGATACCTTCGATACCTTTATGGAATCAAGTTGGTACTATGCGCGCTTTACCTGCCCAGACTTTCAAGATGGTATTCTGGACAGTGAACGAGCCAATTATTGGCTGCCTGTCGACCAATACGTAGGTGGCATTGAGCATGCCATTCTGCACTTACTATATGCCCGTTTTTTTCATAAATTATTACGTGATGACGGTTTTGTCAGTTCTAACGAGCCTTTTAAACGTTTACTTTGTCAAGGCATGGTACTCGCTGAGTCCTTTTATCGCAGCAAAGAAGACGGCGGCAAGGAATGGTTTAACCCAAGCGATGTGAAATTCGAACGTGATGAAAAAGGAAAAATTCTCAGCGCCCATGAAATAAACTCAGGGCAAGCCGTTGAAATAGGCGGCATGACTAAAATGTCTAAGTCAAAAAATAATGGAATCGACCCACAAACAGCGATTGAAAAATACGGTGCTGACACCGTGCGTGTTTTTACCATGTTTGCTGCCCCTCCCGAACAGACTTTAGAATGGAATGACGATGGTGTGGCAGGCGCACAGCGTTTTCTTCGGCGCCTGTGGACTTACTGCAATGAGCAGCGCGAACTGATACAGCAAGGCAAGAGCTACTTAAATAACAACAGCCACCTTACGGTTGACAATCTCACTGATTCTGCACAGGAACGACGCCACTCCATTCACAGCAGTTTAGAAAAGGCCTTGGTTGACTTCAATAAAAGTCAATTTAATACGGTTATAGCCGCTTGTATGACTATTCTCAATCAACTTCCTAATCATGAGCTAGCGCTTAACGATAGTCATATGGCCGGTGTTGCTGCAGAAGGAACCAGTCTGTTAGTCCGCCTGCTAGCACCTATTGCGCCGCATATATGCCACCAACTGTGGCAAGATTTATGGCCTGAAATGAATTGTGATATCCTGTGCGCTGATTGGCCTATCGTCGATCCATCAGCATTGACCTTATCATCTATAGAAATGGTCGTTCAGGTCAATGGGAAAGTGAGAGCAAAAATAAAAGTGGCCGCTGATGCCAACAACAAAAAAATAGAATCATTAGCATCAGAAGATGATAATGTGAAAAAATTTATTTCTGATAAAACCATTCGCAAAGTCATTGTTGTACCTAATAAGCTGATTAATATTGTTGCCAACTAATCCACTGAATATTGACTAGAGACTTAGTATTGCATAAATCTCCACTAACTAAGGGCTAAAACTTATGTTGCGATTAAGCCATCAGCTATTAATCATCATATTGTTCAGCCTAGTTGGCTGCGGTTATCAGTTACAAAAACCACTTGTGATCAGTGATCATAGACAAGCTATCTTCATCGATGGTGATAGATTACTGGCACTAAAACTAAAAAAACATCTTCGCAGCCAAGGCGTTATCGTTAGTGATACTCTTAGCAATGCCAACAGCCGTATTACAATAGCTGTTATTGAGCGTGATAGTCGAAATCTTACCTTAAGTGATGATAGCCGTGTGGGGCAAACAGCTCATAGTCTAAGCGTTACAGTCGAATGGCTATCGCTTCAAAAAAGCGATATTTCATTGCAACCCATATCGACATCGGTCATCCTAGCACCCACCAGCGTTCATGCTGAGCTAGTTCAATTGCAAAATCCAGACAATGTGGCCGCACAGCAAAGTACCAAAGAGCGTCTTCAGCAGCAGTTAGGTGACCGCATTATTGCTAAAATGTTGCATATTATTCGACTCAATAACCGCTAATTATGCAGATCTACTCTAACAAGCTCAGCCAGCATCTTAAGCAAACACTTGCTAAAGTCTATTTAGTGGCAGGCGACGAAATATTACTGCAAAACGAAGCCTGTGATGAAATACGCCAAGCCTGCGCCAAAAGTGGGTTCATTGATCGCGAGCGGTATAATTTCGAAACTGGCTTTGACTGGCATGGCTGGCAAGATAGCTGCAATGCCATGTCATTATTTGCCAGTCAGCGATTAATAGAATTACGCTTACCCAGCAGTAAAATTGGCACAGTGGGCAGTGAAGCCATTACACGTTTTTGCAATAATCCACCTCAGGATACGGTGTTATTAATTATTGCTGCACGAATAGAAGGCAGTCCCAAATGGGTAAAAGCTGTCAGCAAAGACGGCGTCTATATTCCTATCTACCCCCTCGACCACGAGCAATTACCTAACTGGTTAAAACGACGGGCTAAACAGCAGCAATTAACCCTAGCGCATGATGCCGCACAGCTATTGGCCGATAGAGTTGAAGGTAACCTAATGGCGGCCAATCAAGAGTTAGAAAAATTAGCGCTATTGGTTGATAAAAAAACCACTTTAACGCGAAACATAATTGGCAAAGCCGTCGCAGACAGCGCACGATTTTCAGCATTTGACTGTTTTAATCATGCTATTGATGGCGATGTGCTGAGTGCCTGTCGCGCACTTAGGCATTTGCGAGAAGAAGGCACTGAACCTGCCGCCTTAGTTGCTGCCATGGCTCATCAATTGCGAACCCTCGCTCAACTGAAGCAATTTTCCGAGCAAGGTAAGATGGATGACGGTATGCGAGCACTGCGCGTGCAACGCAAGCGGCAGTCAGCAGTCAGTCATCGGGTTCAGTCAACGTCAAAAGCTGAATTCGAACAATGGACAAAGCTAGCTTCTCAAGCAGATCTCATGAGTAAAAGCATTGACAAAGAAAACGCTTGGTTACTGGTTGAAATGGTTTTGCTAGGACTGGCGGGTAAACCAATGGCTACCCAGCATTATCATATTTAACGACTCATAAAATCAGAGATTTAATTATCTTTATACCTATGACTTGAGCTGTCGTTATTATTTAAGATGAAGCTTAAGCATTCACAACTTCTTTGATGGTTTTCATCATTTCATCAACTTCCCAATAACCGCGCAATGCTACTAACTGTTCAGCTTCATTTACCTGATAAGTAAATATCCCATTGACTTCTTGACTATAGGTTTTACCGCCAAATGTTAAAATAGTGTTTAGCGTAACAATATTTGCGCACTCAAGGCCAGCCGCGTATGACTGATGAATGACAATTTTAATATCACTGTTGGCAATATTATTTTCCCAAAATGCCTCTCTCGCCTCTACGCCTCTGTGACCTTTACCAGCTTCATCGATTGGCGAAACACCAATCGGATCTTCAATGATCGCATCTTCAGAAAATAAACCTAACCAACCTGCCTTGTTATGGCTATGGACGTATTCGCGAGACAATAGAGAAACACGTTTTGCCGGATGTTGCTCACTCATCATAAGCTCCTTATATCGACCTTAAAAGAATATCTTACTACAGAGGTTACTCAAGACTCCAGAGCGAAACTTAGACTGGCCACAAGCTATAATCATTTGTAATCTCACTATAATCCAACTGCTCTGAAAAAGATGCCACGAGTTGATCGGCAAGCGTTTTTTTGTCAGGCAAATAGCGCAATTGCTCACTTAATTGCGTCACCTTTAATTCAGCGAAACCGCAAGGGTTAATACGTTCAAACGGCGCTGAATCAAAATCGTAATTAAAGCATAAGCCATGATAGGAACGGCCTCGACTGATACGCAAGCCCAAAGCGGCAATTTTAGAACCATCAATATAAACACCTGGTGCTCTTTTATCGCTGTAAGCAGGCAAATCATAGTGAGACAATAACTGAATCACCGATGCCTCAAGTGCATCGACCATACCTCTTACAGTTAGCTTTCTTCGCTTTAAATCTACCAATGTGTACATCATGATTTGACCGGGACCATGAAAAGTCACCTGCCCGCCTCGATCAATTCTAAGTACGGGAATAGAACCCGTATCTAATAAGTGCTCCTCAGCGGCAGCTCTGCCTAGGGTGAAAATTTCGGGATGCTCTAATAGCCAGCACTGATCAACCGTAGTTTCATCTCTTGTTTGAGTGAATATTTTCATCGCCTGCCACACTGACTCATAGTCGAGTAAAGCCTGACTTTTATCAGCAGTTAATAATTGGCGAACATGTAATTGCTGATTGATCAACATTAAAGGACCATTTTGACGCGGCCAGTGGCTTTTAGATCAGCGTATAATTTTTCTAATTGTAACTCACCAGTGGCAATAATATTAACGGCAACAGAGCGAAATTTACCCTTACTACTGTCACGGCTATTAGCGGTTGCTGGATCGAAGTCAGCGGCATGCCGACAAACAATACCAACTACCAGTTCGACGAAATCGGGACCGGCATCGCCAATAATCTTAATCGGATAATCACAGGGAAATTCTATCTTAGGCGGTTTTTCTCCATCAGGCAGGCTTTTATTGCTAATGATTTCACTCATAAATTTTCCTAACTAAACCCTAACACACCTCGAAAAAACAATATAATAAGATCCCATAGTCGCAATAGAAAACCCGCTGAATCAACATCCTTAGCCGCAACTATATTACGCTGCATCAACAATTCATCGCCTTTTTTAATGTTCAAAACACCATAGCTTTGTCCAGCAATAACAGGAGCTACTATATTTTTATCGACATCAATGCTGACTTCAAGCAAATCTCTTTCACCACGCGGAATTGTTAAAACAATATCGTCTTCTACAACGAGATCGAAATACTTCTCAAGCCCAGCCCATAATTGACTCGAGTTAATTACCTGACCCATTTCATATAAAGTATGCGTTTCATAATATCTAAAACCATAAGAGAGTAATTTTTGTGTTTCTTGTTCACGTGCCCTTTCACTTTTAGCGCCCATAACAACAGACACAAGCCGCATACCATTTTTTTGTGCAGAAGCAACTAAGCAGTAACCAGCCTCCTCGGTCCAGCCAGTTTTCAAGCCATCAACACTGGCATCTCTCCACAACAAGCCATTCCTATTAAGCTGGGTAATATCGTTATAAGTAAATTCTTTTTGCGAATACAGCGCGTAGTGATCAGGAAAATCTTTGATTAAGCGCACCGCTAAGATGGTCATATCTCTCGCAGTCGTTAAGTGCCCTTCTGCTGGCCAGCCTGTTGAATTTTTGAAGTCAGTCTGTGTCATTCCTAGCAGTTGAGCCTGTTGATTCATTATCTCAGAAAAAGCCATCTCATCACCGGCTATAAATTCAGCCAAGGCAACACTGGCATCATTACCTGATTGAATAATAACGCCTTTCAACAACTCTCTAACAGGAACACTCGTGCCCTCGCGAATAAACATTTTTGAACCTTTCATTCGCCATGCTTTAACACTTATCGGCACCATATCTTCAGCACTAATCGTCTGTTTTGTTATTTCGGCAGAAGCAATATAACCGGTCATCATTTTTGTTAAACTGGCAGGGGGCAACCGCTGATCTGCATTTGACTCGACAATGACTTTGCCACTATTAGCATCAACCAATAAATAACTGCTCGATGCTAGCTGCGGTGGCGACGGAATTAGTGCAGGCAAACCCTTAGCGAGTGAAGAACTCATTGAAAAAGATAATAATAAAGCAACGCAAAATTTAACCACGGATAAACCTCTATTCTGAAACCAAATCCACCTTACCAAGGAATTGTAACTCAGATATTTTTTTAAATGTCAGACTTTCTTGTTCTGAACTGAAGGGACCTATCCTTACTCGATAAACCCCCCGCTCGGAAGGTCGAATAACAACGTTAACAGGTTGAGACAAGCTATTCAGATGATCAAGTAAGCGATTCTGCAATCTCTGAGCCGCTTCTAAGCTCGAGAATGCCGCCACTTGAAGATAATAACGGCTGAACTCAGGTAGGGCTGAGGACCGTTCTATATCGGCCTCGGGGTCATTGCTCGATTGTAGCTGATCGTCGAGAATTGTCTTTGTAGCTGGTAACTCAAGCGCGTAATCACGGGTCAAGAGAACCTGTTTTTTTTGATTTTTTTTCCACTGACGAGGATCAATGGCTTCAACCTCCACCCTTGCTGTGCCTTTTTTAAGCATGTCAAGCTTTGACGCGCCAGCATAGGAAAGATCTATAATGCGGCCAGGATGAAACGGACCACGGTCATTAACACGAACGATAATTTGACGGCGGTTTTCTAAATTAGTAACTTTAACGTAAGTAGGGATAGGTAGCGATTTATGGGCTGCGCTCATAGCATACATATTATAACGCTCACCATTAGAGGTAAGCCGACCATGAAATTTTGTCCCATACCACGACGCGTATCCGCGCGCTTTATACCCCCTTGATGAGTCAAGCACTGTATAGGTTTTACCTAAAACGGTATAAGGGCTGAAATTACCACCACGACTTTTAGGTTCAACGCGCGGCACGGCATCCTTTATACGCTTTACATCTAATTTAGTTTTTGGCGCACTGTCACTGCCTCTTGCGACGCCACTAGGGGTTTGGCTTAAATCATCAAAAAAACCGCAGCTGGACACCCCAATAATCCCGACCGATAAAAGTGTATATCTCATTGCTCGCCCATAACGGCCAACATAACAACTAAAATAGCGACTAATCATCAATTTTAACCATAAATTACTCATCTCAAACACTGGGGCAAGAAGACGCACCACAGTAAAATTATCAGTCGCTTCACCTAAACTTAAGAAGATACCTAGGAGGCATCCTTAGCTTGTTTTTCAATCGCTAAACTCAACTGATAAACAGCCATGGCATATTTTGAACGTGGATTATACCTGCTTATCGCGTAAAAGTTTTGATAGCCAAACCAAAATTCATCACCATCGGCGTCGTTAAAGCGAATCACCCGTGCCTTTACCGAAGGCGACATCTTATCTTGTGGGTAAAACCCTCCTTCAGCTAAGCGCGCAACGCTGTGATTCGGTTTTAAGCCACGACCTATCAGGGCAACATCAAAATCTTGCCTCACAGCGACGCGACTGGTAACAGGCTGAGCATTTTGCCAACCGTGATGAATAAAATAATTAGCGATACTATGTATCGCATCGACAGGTTCAAATAAATCGATGTCGCCATCACCGTCACCATCAACGGCCAAACGACGATAATTACTGGGCATAAACTGACTCATGCCCATAGCTCCCGCATAAGAACCCAATTGCTCACTTGCATCCCACTGCTGCTCACGGCATAAAATAATGTACTCGATTAACTCTGAGGTGAAAAAGCGGCTTCTTCTAGGGTGTTCAAATGCTAAGGTTGATAAGGCATTCAACACCCGCGTTTTACCGGTATAACCACCGTAATTAGTTTCTACTCCTAATATCGCGGTGATGATCTCGCGGGGCACACCGTATTTATGTTCAACCTGATCAAATGTGCTCTTATGTGCTACCAAAAATTCAGCTCCTTTAGTGATCCTAAAAGGGCTCAAAAAACTGCTTCGATACGCTGTCCAAGTTTTCGTTTTCTCTGCCGCATTAGTCATACTATCCAGTATCCGTTGCTCAGTTTCTGCCTGCTTGAGAACCGCATTTACCTGATCAACGCTAAAACCATGCTTATCAACTAGAGTTTTGACAACGGCTAATGCGCTTGGATGCTGTCGATAGTCTGCTTTAACGGGGCTCACAATAATGATTAGCGCAATTGTCATAAATGATAAAGTTGACGCTAAAACTGATAGCATTGACTGTGATCGATATTTCATAGTCTATCCTTATTTAGAATGATGCCGTAAACCGCAACTGAGCCGTCTGCGCCTAGGCGAAAACTCAGAGACTAGCCTATCACTATTGCGCCAGCATTCAATCAGTTTTTATGCCGAATTAAAGGCGCGAACTTTCGGCACTAATCGCCATCAAAATACCAAAACTGGCCAGCATAGTCACCAATGATGTTCCACCGTAACTCACTAATGGCAACGGCACACCCACCACCGGTAGTACGCCAGAAACCATGCCCATATTCACGACAATATAAACAAAAAAAGTTAAGGTAATACTGCCTGCAACTAGACTGGCAAAAGTGGTTTTAGCCGCCAAGCTTATTTGCGCGCCGCGAATAATAATCAATAGATACAACAGCAGTAATAGGAATACTCCAACAAAACCCAACTCTTCGGCCAAAACCGCAATTATAAAATCAGTATGACTTTCAGGTAAAAAATCGAGCTGCGATTGTGTCCCATTAAGCCAGCCTTTGCCGTCCCAACCGCCCGAACCAATCGCAGTTTTTGATTGAATAATATTCCATCCCGCGCCCAATCGATCGCTTTCAGGATTGAATAATGTCATTATCCGCTCCCTCTGATAACCATGCAGTAGAAAATGCCAAATGGGCCAGGCTGCACCTAACAAGGCAAGCACGGCAGCCAATATATACCCCCAACCTAAACCTGCCAGCCACAACACAAACAAACCTGATGCAGCAATTAAGATGGCGGTCCCCAAATCAGGCTGCAACACAATTAAGATTGACGGGGAAATCGCTATAAAAAAGCTAATCATCAATGTTTTCATACTTGGCGGTAATAATTGTTCACTGAGGTACCATGCAACCGTCAAAGGAACGACAATCTTCATTAATTCGGACGGTTGAAAACGGATAATGCCAAATACATCAAGCCAACGTTGTGCACCCTTTGAGTCATCGCCAAAAAAAGCGACAAGTAACAGCAAAACAATACCTCCAATATAACCAATAGGTGCTAGTACTTTTAAGATTTCGACTTTGAACTGAGCAACCACGACCAGACCAAAAAAAGCAAACGCAAGATAAAGTAATTGACGAGTCACCCTGTCAATATCTTTACCACTGGCGCTATAGAGGATAAACAACCCAAAAGCGGCTAAACACATCAATAGTAACAATAAGGGCGGATCTAATCGCCAGCGTCGAAATCGGCCCGTCTGTGCTCTTAAGGCACTAGGGTCACCCGGTAAATTACGACTAAAATCAGATCGACTATTCAAAATAACCCCATAAGCTGATCGCTAATATCTCGACACGGCTGCCATTTGATTTTTTTCGTCGGCCGATTCAAGCACCCAATCAAATACCTTGCGGGCAATCGGGGCCGCCACCGTACTGCCGCCGCCAGCATTCTCAACAATTACCGCCACCGCTACCTTTGGCTGCTCGATCGGGGCGAAGCCAACGAATAATGCATGATCCCGTTGCCGTTCTAACAATGCGTCTGCATCGTACTCTTCGCCTTGAGCAATACCAACGACTTGCGCAGTACCGGTTTTACCGGCAATCCGGTAATTGAGTCCACGCCTGATAGCTCTAGCAGTGCCTTTTTTAGGGTCATGCACTACAGCTTCCATGCCATCAATAATCTGCTGCCAATGTGCATCACTCACATCACGACTTAAATGTAGTATAGAATCAATCGGCCTATTGTTAGAAATATCATCATGCTGAACACTGTTCTCAAGATCATTCTCAGCAAGGCTATTCTTCTCAAAAGGATTCCTATTAAAAGGATTGTCATCAAATGCTTTCACTAACTTCGGTATAGGTCGATAACCTCGATTTGCAATGGTGGCTGTCGCAACTGCAAGCTGAACTGGCGTGGCCAACATATAGCCCTGACCAATACCAATATTTAAGGTTTCACCGGGAAACCAAGGTTCACGCTTTTTAGCTTTCTTCCATTGCCTAGAAGGTAACAAGCCACTTCGCTCACTGGTTGAATCAATACCGGAGCGAACACCTAAGCCAAATAAACTCGAAAATTCATGGATCTTGTCAACGCCCAATCGATAAGCGAGATCATAAAAAAATACATCACAGCTTTCAGCAATTGAGTCATGCAAATTTACCTTGTGGCCATGGCCTTCACGTTTCCAGTCGCGATAAAACCGGTCATCGTTTGGCAGTTGGTACCAACCCGGATCAGGTACAGTAGAATCAGCGGTAATCATCTGATAATGCAGACCAGCTAAACCAATAATTGGCTTAATCGTCGATCCTGGCGGGTACTGCCCTTGCAAAGAACGATTAAAAAGCGGTAAATCAATCGAATCCCTTAACTTTGCATAGTTGATAGTCGAGATGCCTGTTACGAAAGGATTGGGATCATAAGAAGGTGTACTAACCATCGCAAGAATACCGCCTGTGCGAGGATCAATCGCTACCACTGAACCCCTTCTATCCCCCATTAAGGTGCTTATCCTTTGCTGCAAATCGGCATCGAGGTAAAGATGAAGATCGACGCCTGGTTGGGGTTTGGTCTGACCTAAAATACGCAGCACTTTTCCATGTGCATTGGTTTCAACCTGCTGAAAACCTACTTGACCATGTAAGGTTGACTCATAAAATCGTTCGATACCCAGCTTACCGATATAATCAGTCGCCGCATAATTAGACTTAATATTTTCTAACGATGAGATTTCTGCCTGATCAGCAGCATTAATTCGTCCTACATAGCCTAATACGTGCGTAAAGTCTTCGCCCTGCGGATAATGACGCACCAATTGCGCCTTTATTTCAATACCTGCCAAACGATAGCGGTTGACTGCGAAACGACTGATCTCGTCTTCGGTTAATTTAAACTTCAGGGGGACCGCTTGATAAGGAGTTCCGCGAGTCAAGCGATGTTTAAATTTAGCAATACTTTTCGCGTCAATATCAAATAGCTGTTGCAAGTCTAACAACACTTGTTCGAGGTTATCGACCCGCTCCTTAACGACAACAAGATTGTAGCTAGGTTGATTAGCTGCAAGTAACCGGCCATTATTATCAAAAATAAGTCCGCGATTTGGCGCTACAGCCTGAACATGTACGCGATTATTTTCTGACTGAGTGACAAAAGTCTGGTAATTCAACAATTGTAATTCAGCATAACGAGCCGCCAAGGCTAGAAAGATAAGCGCTACAATTGCAATAGATACCGTTATTCTGCGACCAAAAATTCGCTTCTCATGATCACTGTCTTTGACTGCCGCATAATTTTGCATATAAAGGTATTGTACCTATTCAGGCGATGCTGTCACTCCCTATGGTAAGGATGGCCAGCACTCACGCTCCATGCGCGATACAATTGCTCAGCGACAATAACCCTTACCAAAGAGTGCGGAAAAGTCAGCATAGAAAGCGACCATCGCCATTCAACACCCAGTGACTTACCTATTCCCCGCTCCGCGAAGACGGAAAAGTCGATCCCATCAGGCCCGCCAATTAGCAAGCAAACATCTCGGCCATCCAACTGCCAGTCATAAAGTTTTTTTGCCAACAAGCGGGTGCTTATGGACTGACCACGCTCATCGAGCACCACAATATTATTTCTGTCTGGCACGGCGGCCAGTAACTGCTCAGTTTCCTTTCGTCGAATAGCATCGATAGATTGGTTTTTACCCCGCTTTTGTGCGGGCAACTCAATTAAATTCAGCGATAAATCCTTTGGCATGCGACGAAAATATTCATCGCAATTGGCATTGACCCAAGCAGGCATTTTATTACCAATAGCAATAATGGATATCTGCATAATGAAGCCTACCCTAAATAACTAAACTGGCTTTAAGGTCCACAAGCTTTCTAAATCGTAAAATTCTCGTGTGCTCGGCAACATAACATGGACAATCACATCACCAAAATCAACCAATACCCATTCAGCGGTATCATTCCCTTCAGCACCAAGGGGCTTAAAGCCACTCTGCTTTGCTTCTATTTCCACTTTATTAGCCAAGGCCTTTACATGGCGATTTGATGTACCACTAGCGATCACCATCCAATCGGTAACTGTTGAAGATTCAGCAACCGACAAAACGGTGATATCGTTAGCCTTAAGATCCTCTAAAACCGAAATAATGGTGTTTTTTAATTTTTCATTACTCACTACTGTTATTAGCTCCTAAATTTCATATCGCTAACGATATAAGTGTTGCTGGTAAATATAATCCAATACTAGGGGGGACATAAACTCAGTTAATAGCGACGAACTTGCCGATGCTTGTAATAATTGCTCCCGCAATAAGGTTGATGAAACCGGATATGGCGGCAGTGAAGCAATGGTCGTCTGTCCGTAAGGCGCATCTACAAAATCAACCGCTTGATTAATTTTTTGCTTAAGCCCCACTGCTTCAATTGCATGAACTGATTGTGCGTTGGCGCGTTCAATCACTGCGACGTTCGCTAAAGAAAAAATAGTTTCCCAACGCTGCCAACGATGAAACTCAGCAAACGCATCGCTGCCTAATAAAAATATCAGTACCGCTTGCTCGCCAACCTCTTCGCGAATATCAATCAGGCTATCAACCGTAAATGACTTGCCTGAGCGAGCCAATTCTCGATCGTCAACGTCAAAAGATGACTGCCCTTGCACTGCTAAGTTTAACATAGCTAAGCGTTGTTCAGCATTTGCCATCGGCAGCTTATCATGCGGGTGCTGTTGGCAAGGCATAAAGTATATTTGATCTAAATTCTGGGCAGCCAGTAAAGCTTTGGCAGAACCCATATGCCCCAGATGAATAGGGTCAAAAGTACCGCCAAAGACACCAATACGCTTAACACTTGCACTCGTGTGATGGCTATGCGCTGGCATCATTAGGTTCGAATCTGGCCACTGCCCAGCACCACAAACTTTTGCGACGTTAAGCCTTCTAGACCCACTGGCCCACGAGCATGTATTTTATCGGTTGAGATACCTATTTCAGCGCCTAAACCGTATTCAAAACCATCGGCAAATCGCGTTGATGCATTGATCATCACCGAACTTGAATCAACCTGTCGAATAAAATCCATTGCGCGCTGATAATGATCGGTGACAATCGTCTCACTGTGCTGAGAGCTGTAATGATTAATATGCTCGATGGCTTGCTCAACACCATCAATCACTTTAATAGCTAAAATAGGGGCTAAATACTCTTCATACCAATCACTGTCGGTAGCGTCAACTAACGGCACAGCACTATCGGTCTCAGAGATAATCGATTTACTACGCTCGCAGACGCGCATCTCAACATGATGGGCATGCATAGCTGAAGCTAGACGCGGCAAAAATTCAGCGGCGATAGCACTCGCCACCAATACTGACTCCGCCGTATTGCAAGTACCATAACGCTGGGTCTTGGCATTTATAGCAATGTTTAAGGCCATATCAATGTCGGCATCATCATCGATGTATACATGGCAATTACCATCGAGGTGTTTAATCACTGGTACACAGGCATCTTGACTGATTCGCTCAATCAACCCCTTGCCACCGCGTGGTACAATAACATCGACATAGTCTGGCATAGTAATTAACTCGCCCACCGCGGCTCGATCACTGATTTCAACCACTTGAACAGCTGCTGCCGGTAACTGTGCATCGGCCAGTCCATCACAAATGCATTGGGCAATCGCACGGTTAGAGCGAAGGGCCTCGGAACCACCACGCAAAATAACTGCGTTGCCGGACTTTAGGCATAAGCTTGCCGCTTCGACTGTCACATTAGGCCGCGACTCATAGATGATGCCTATAACCCCCAAAGGCACGCGCATTTTCCCCACTTGAATACCAGACGGTCTGGCGACGAGGTCGGTTAAAGCGCCCACAGGATCAGCTAAGGCAGCAACTTGCTCTATGCCCTCGAGCATTGCGTCAATTCTTGCCGGAGTGAGCTCGAGGCGATCTAATAATGCTGACTCTAAACCATTAGCGTGAGCTGCCGCCATATCCTCAGCATTGGCTGCCATAAGCGTTGCACGGTCAGCCTGAATGCGCTGAGCAATGGCTAATAAAGCGCCATTCTTAGCATCAGAATCGGCAGCAGACATGGCGCGACTGGCTTGGCGGGCTTGCTCACCTAAGCCCTGCATGTATTGCTTGATATCCACAATATGACCCCCCTCTTAATTTGAAGCGATATTATCTCACAGCACTGGGGTTGGGTAACTAGCTAAGCGAGATAAAAAACACTTTAAGATCGGTTGCTGAAGTTAAAATAATGAAAGCCATTCTATTTAATATGAAAAATGGCCGCTTGCAGTCTATTTAGCGGCTAATGAGGATTCTATGGTTTTTACGATGCGTGTAGCCGCCTGGCCATCACCATAGGGATTATGCGCTTTCGACATAGCTTGATAGATGGCAGAATCAAGCATAACGCTTTCAACATGCTGAATAATTTCAGCTTTGTCAGTGCCAACTAAGCGCACCGTACCTGCTTCAACGGCCTCTGGCCGCTCAGTGACATCACGCATCACTAGCACTGGCTTACCCAATGACGGCGCCTCTTCTTGGATGCCTCCCGAGTCGGTTAGAATTAAAGCGCTGCGATTCATTAACCAGGTAAAGGGCAAATAATCTTGTGGATCGATCAAACTCACATTCCCCAAATCCGCCAGAATATCATACACCGGCTGCTGTACATTGGGGTTTAAATGAACTGGATAAACGAACTCCCAATCACTGTGTGCTTCGGCCAGCTGTTTTATTGCTGAACATAAGTCAACAAAACCCTGGCCAAAATTTTCGCGCCTATGGCCGGTAATTAATACCATTGGAGTATCGTTATTATGCAACCGAGCAAACAGTGATACGCCAATCGCTGATTGCCAAACAGAGTCATTATAGGAGGCTAAACGCTGCTTAACCCATAGCAAGGCATCAATGACCGTATTTCCAGTAACGGTAATCTGCTGATCATCTATCGACTCACTCAAAAGGTTTTGACGTGATAATTCAGTCGGTGCAAAGTGATACTGCGCCAAACGACCTACCAGGCTTCGATTCGCTTCTTCAGGAAATGGCGCTGACAGATCACCCGTTCTAAGGCCTGCTTCTACATGGCCAACTGGAATCTGCTGATAAAAGGCCGCTAAGCTAACGGCAAAACAAGTGGTTGTGTCGCCGTGAACGAGAACTAAATCAGGTTTATACTCTTTTAACACATCTCGCAGACCCAATAAAATTCGCGATGTAATATCGTAAAGATCTTGATTCGCCCGCATCACGTCTAAATCAAAATCGGGTATGATATTAAACAAGTCCAATACTTGATCTAACATTTGACGATGCTGGGCGGTCACACATACCTTTGCCTCGACTCGTCGGCTGGCCTGAAGCGCCAGCACAACTGGCGCCATTTTAATTGCTTCAGGACGAGTGCCAAATACAGATAATACTTTAAAACTCACTGCTTTCATCCCTCTGCTTGCAGCTCTGCCAGTGACCTTTTTGCAATATCAAAACCTTCATAACGAGCATTTTCATTCTCAACGGCAAGCGTCAAATGGATCTTAGCGTTTTCAGTATCGCCCAACTTCAGAAATATCATCCCCAAATGGTATTGAAGTTCACTAGCACTTCCAACTTTATCGACCGCCGCCTGAACATAGGTTAATGCTCGTTCATAATCACCGGTTAAGTAAAATACCCAACCAACCGTATCTAGAAAAGCGGGATTTTCAGCGTCTTGTAGATCAGCTGTTAAGGCCAACGCTTTTTTCAAATTTTCAGGCGAACGCAACTGCTGAGCATAGATCATTGCTAAGTTATTAATCGCCGATAATGCGCCCTCATTCTCTTCTATTAATTCCTCATAAATCTCGCTTGCCTCTTGATAATTTTGCACCTGATAATAAAAGGAAGCGAGGTCAAACGCTAATGACGGCTCATTAGTTTTCTCATAACCTCGACCCAAGACTTCGGCGACAGCATCGATATCTCGCCTAAAACTATGAATCTTAGCTAACTGCCGATACGCCGGTTGTAACTGATCATTTAAATTAATGGCCTGTTCGATTGATTCGATAGCATTTTCAAACTGCTGATTTTGAGCAAATAGAGAACCTAAAATATAATGGCAATGTGCCTGTTTAGGGTATTGCTTACAGTGATCGCCAACAAAGCTTACTGCTTTTTCAATCCCTTGCTCCTGACTAATCAGTCTGGATAAAGCGGTTAACGATTCAACACCTTTCGGCTCACTTGCTAAGGATTTTTTTAGATTAGCTGTTGCGGCAGAAAACTCCTCTAGCCTTAGCTCTAAATTAGCCTTTAAAAAATAGCCTAAGGCTTTCGATGTATCAGAAGCGATTAATCTATCCGCGAAATTTTTAGCCGAATCGTAATCTTCTTTTAATACTAATAATTGAATTAAATTAGACACTAGGCTGGTATTGTCTTCATCTAATTTCAAGGCCTCACGAATAAAACCTTCAGCCTCTTTATATCGCTCAAGAGCTAAAGCAATTCGAGCGGCATTAGCTAAGCTCTCTAAAACTGGATCTTCTAGAGCAATGATTTTTTTCATGTTATCCAACGCTAAATCAAGCCTGCCTTCTAACTCCTGAGCTCCTGCTAATAACTTTAAGGCTGGCAAAGAATCAGGCTCATTTTTTAGCACCACACGCAAGTTAGCTATTCCTTCTTTTGCCTTACCATCCAGCAACACTATCTGGGCACGCTTTAATAATGCGGTTATATTTTCAGGCTCAATATCAAGCACCTCGTCAAGTAAACCCATAGCAGATTCTTTATCTTCATCCTTAAGAAAAGTATCGGCCAGCACATTACGGGCATTGATCGCACCCACACTGCGTGGATCTCTGTCAATTAGGGTATTTAAAACTTTTCGACCATTTTCAACATCACCTGTAAATAGATGCAATTCAGATAAGGCGAGATAAAAATCACTTTGGTCAGGCTCTTCATTAATCAATGTCTGCGCCTCAGCGATAGCATCTTCTTTGGTACGCTGTTGAAGCAAGAAAGAAATGATCGCTAGCTTGGCAGAAACTTCCTCTTCATTAGCTAAAGAAAATGTGCGTAATGCGTCCTCAGCAGCATCGATTTCCCCCTCACGAATATAATAACGCGCCAGTGTTGTCGCATAGCGTTGCTCTTCAGGGTACTGGTTAGAAAGCTTTTTAAGTTCAGCTTCAACATCCTGCTGCCTATCCATCGATTCAAACAATGATATTTTCATTGAGGTAATACGCGTCTCTTCGGGGTTAGCCGCTTGACCTTGCTCTAAAATCTTGAGGGCTTGGTCAAAATCTTCTGCATTAAACAGTTTTTGAACGACCACTCCTAGAGCCTCAGGTAAACCTGGATCAATCGCTAAAGCCTGCTCCGCCAAGATTTGACCTTGTTCCTCTTCACCGCTGGCAGAAAGCAAAAGCGCCTTAAAATTCATAGCTTCAGCATTCTCAGGCTCGACGGACAAAACCGTATCACAATGTTCTAGCCCTTTAGGGTAATCTCTGACACCGACATAAATACGCGCCATTGCAATATTTGCCTCGATATTTTCAGGCTCTAGGTCCAGAACTGATAGAAAATTACCGTAGGCTTTTCTGATATCGCCTTCAATAAAATTTATCTCTCCTAATACATATCTTGCAGCAGCATTTTTAGGATTAATCTGCAAAACATTTTTTGCCTCAATGCGTGCCTTATCATAATTCTCTAACTCAAGATAATTTTTTGCGCGCTCAAGATATTTAGCTTGACGGTCCTCACCACCACTGCAAGCGATTAAAAGTGTAGTCACAAATAAAAAAAGAACGGATGATCGAAGGCTATTAATTAACATAGGAGTAACACCTTTATAATAATGACACAATTAAAAAAAACTTTTAACACCAATTACCAAAAATACAAATAAAGCAAAAAATTTTGAAATAACTACTTTATCACAGCGGTTTATAATAAATTCAGCTGCATAGAGCATCACGGAAACACGTATAGCAGCGTTAATGAGTAAACTATCACTGCCAAAACTGACCACTAAAAAACTTGCCGCTAAAAGCACTAGCAACACTAAAATATCTTGAGTATCTAAATGGAAAAGCTCTCTACGAGTCATCCTGATTGATAAGCCAAGCATCATGATGAGTATCAATAAAAATAAATCTACCCATAATATCTCAAAACCCACATTGACAGAGAGTGTCATCACTTGATAGACACCAGCAAATGTTGACAATATTGATGCTGAGTATAAGATAGCCCTTGATAACAATCGATATTCATCGGTATATCGAAACGAAATAACAATAAGCGCTACGGCTATTAAAGAAATAATCCCTAAAGAAAAATCTTGTGGCCCTACTGATGTAAGCAGCACCAACCAAGTGATGCCAAGTACATACTGCAATGCCGTTGGTCCATGATGATAAATCCAAGGGACTTTTCTTAATAAGGTATTTCTTCTATCTCGCTCTGAATGTAACGATCGTCTATGTGCCAAAATATCGGATCTTCTCAGCGATACAATCACCGCCAACGTTGAAACTGAAAAAAATAAATAACAGGTTATGACCGTCGCATCCGATTCAAATCGACAAGCATAAGCGGTTAATAATAATAAAAAATTCAAAAAGTATAATACGCCGACTGCTTGATAATGCTTCAAGCCTAAATCTAATAATTGATGATGGATATGACGCCTGTCAGGATAAAATGGCGACTTACCATCTTTTATTCGCAAAGTCATCACCATCAAGGTATCTAAAATAGGCATGCCAACAATCAATACAGCCAATGCAGGGCTAACGGCGGAAGCCTCTGACTGAGTCACTAAAATAGCAAGGCAGGCGGCTAAGTAGCCTAGAAATTGACTGCCTGCATCACCCATAAATACACTGGCTGGGTGCGTATTGAAGCGTAAAAAGCCTAGGATCGAGCCCACTACCGCCGCCACAATAAGGGTAATTGAATAATCGCCAGATAAAATACTTAAGTAGGCAATAAAACCTAAACCCAAGAGGCTGCTCCCTGCCGCTAGACCATCAAGCCCATCGGTTAAGTTCACTGCGTTGGTAACGCCCAAAATAAACAACACCATAATGCCGTAACTCAGTATTGGCGCTATATTACCCATACCCAGAAAAGGCGTTTTTGTTATCTCTATATTGCCCATTAAAAATATAACCACGGCAATGATCTGACCCAGAAATTTCCATTTATAATTTAAATTATGGCGATCATCCAAGAAACCAAATAATGCAATGGTTAAGGCGCCAAGAAGTAAGGTGTAAAACTGCGATAAGTCATTCAACCAAAAGGCTACTGAGCAAAGCACCGCTATGATAATGGCCAAGCCACCGCAGCGAGGTATGGGATTAAGATGTATTTTTCGATCGCCATCGGGCTGGTCTACAAGACCTAAAACTGATGCATAACGTATTGCAACGGGTACTAAAGCCGTACTTAAGAACAGCGCTAAGGCAAAGCAAATCGCAATTTCCACGCTACAGTTTTCCTGTTTTTGACTTATCGCCAAGCATCATATTTATTATTTTCATTAATACCAACACCAATTATTCAGGAATATACGCAGGTAGCAGTGGATCAAAATCTTTTATGAATTTAACTAAACGTTGATCAGCTAAGGCGATGTCACTACCCTCGGGGACATAGGTGACTAAACGAACTAAGGCGCCATCGGTGCGTTGACGGGTCAAGGAGTCCCAAAACACAAACCATTTAGCCATGTACTCATTAGTGATATTGCGACTGCGACCCTCAAACCAGTAGTACACTAACTGGTTACTATTACCCATCTGCATATTGACGCGATTAACCGCTAAACTTTGGCCACTTCGCTCAATACCGGTAACCGTTTCGATAGTATGCGTTTTAATTTGCCAACCACCGCCTGGTAAACAAGACTTAGGCGAGTGAATGGACGCTCCCTTGCGCTGCTCTTGATACCAAGCGACGTAAAAGTTGACCGGGGCTTTATCGTCTTGATAGTAATTAGCAATGTGGTAATCAGAAAGCTGAAGAATATCTAAAACATCACCCTCTATTTTATCAAGTCGTCCTGTCCAGCCTTCATGCTCAATAGGAAAATCAATAAATTCGCTACGCTCGGGCACTAAGTCTTGTCGATCCGCAAAGTACATGGAAGTCGGCACCGCCAAAATCAATAACACCACACCTACCCAAGCAGGAGACCTTAGCTGAACACTCTTAAATGATTTCGGCTGGTCTTCTTGACGGCCAGCACCAAAATCTAAATCAAATAACTCACCAAAGGGCTTGTCTTTAGATGAAAATAAATAAAACAGCCAGATTTCAAAAAGTAAAACGCCTAGGCAGGTCATAAAAATGATCCAGCCTTCAAAGTCATGTAAAAAACCCTCGGCAGCAGCAATACCAAAGTATTCCACGGTCACGCCAATCACGCCAATACGAAAGCTATTCATCAATACCGTAATAGGAATGGTTGATAAAAATATAATCAGCTTTTGCCAAACGGGGCCGCGATAAATATAAGCAATTAAAAAACCGAAGCTCATTAACGGAAATAAATAACGCAGGCCACTGCAGGCTTCGACCACCTGTAATTGATAGGTGCCCAAATCAATCACATTACCCTCTAGAAAGACTGATATATCAAATAATCGAATAACAAATACGCCAATACTGGATGAGATAAGCTGCAGTTCTTGCGATAAATTGAAATATAAAAAGTTAGGCAGTGGAATCATAAATATCAGATAAAAAATAGGTGCCCAAACCACTAAGGTGCCTCGAACACCCACCCACAACAAAGCTAAACCAAATAAACCAATAAAAAAGGCGTACTGAATAATGGTATAAATTGCACTTAATTCACCTAATAACCATGCCATTAACGCGCCTAATAACACCAGCACGCCGAGATATGAACCTGACTCTGCTTGTTCAGCCAATAAATAGCGTTTTTGCCATAATAAATACAAGGCCACGAGCGGAATCATATAACCGTGACTGTACTCGTCACGCTCCCACCACGACACCATCAACGCTAAACCGTCGTAACAAACCCATGCCAATAATGCGATGGCAATCACTAACAGTAAGGATTGTTTACTTAGTACGATCGATTTTATGTCCATATTCGTTACTCATTTAAAAAATCTAGGGCAATAAAGAAAACTGACTTCTTTTTGAACAAAAATTAGGGGAGACCACGCATCTCCGCTACAATATTTAAGTGTAGACTAAGCGACGAGTTTTTCTATTATTTTAAGGTATTGATCTGCAAGCACTTTTCGGTCAAATTCGCTAGACACGTAAGGCCTTCCACGAGCTGAGAGTTCCGTATAAAGTGCCCGATCTTCTTTTAGTTCAAGTAAAGCGTTAGCCAACTGATCTGCCGATTCCGGCTCAATACAAAGTCCGGTTTGCGCTTGTTCGATAATGCCTTTCACTTCACCTTCAACACCTAGAACGATAGGCACCGACATGGCCATACTCTCAAAGATCTTTGAGGGTATTACAGTTTTAAATAAATCGAGACGTTTTAATAGTACCAAGCTAACATCCGTAATTGACCATATTTCAGGCATCATGGCCTTAGGCTGCTGTCTTTGCATGACAACATTAGTTAATTGAAGATCATTGACTGACTGAGTTAAACGCGCGCGTTCTGAGCCGTCACCGACCATCAAAAATACAATCTCAGGGTTGTCTCTGAGCCTGTCAGCTGCCGCTAAAATAGTATCGAGACCATGCGCCATGCCATGGGTACCAACATAGGCGGCAACAAACTTATCATTTAATCCCCATTCGTTTGCCAGTATTGTATTTTTTGACACAGTCTCAAATAAAGCTAAATTAACGCCATTTCGAATGACTGACACTTTTTCTTCGGCCACACCTAAATTGACAATATGGATTTTAAAGGCCTGAGTGACTGGCACAATGGCATTCGCCTTACGATAGGCAAAGCGCTCTAAATATTCTAAAAGGCCAATGATCGCTCGTTTTTTGATCGCACCAACAGCCAGAATAGACTCTGGCCATAGATCACGTATTTCTAACAGCCAAGGGGCGCGCTTAATGCGTGAGACAAAATATCCGGCTAAGCCATTAAAAAACTGCGGGGAAGTAGAAATCACCACATCGGCCTTGGGTAAAAAAGGCGCGCTAAGAATGGCCATCATCATATAAAGGACGTAATTGAAAGTGCGCTTCAAAAAGCCTTCATTCGCCGTAATGTAAGTCTTAATTTTAATTGCACGAATACCGTCTTTGTCTTCTTCAAACCACCACTTATTTTTATAGCCAGGATAAGCCTTGCCCATGGGGTGATGCGGCACACAGCTGACAACTGTCACCGAATGGCCCTGCTCAACCCAGCGCTTACAATGTTCATAGGTGCGCGTAGCGGGTGCGTTAACTTCCGGTGGGAAATAATGCGATAAAAAAAGAATGTTCATAATTAGAGTCGTTGTAATCGATAGCTAAGCTCAGCGGGGAAAACACCAAAACGCGAGATAACCAAGCAGTCAATAGGCTGCTTAAGACCAAATTCAGGGCAATAAATCGTTTTTACAATGCGTAGCTCACAATGAGAATCAACGCTTAATACTAAAAAATCATCTTCATGGCACTTCAGTGTGACAGTATTATCATCATTAATATACGCTCTAAAATCTGGATGGAAATGCACATAACTTTCAACCTTATGAGCACCTTTTCCTGTCAGTTTATCAACAACCGTCACGGTATCGATAGCATCTTTAACTAACTTTACATTGATCGACCGATGATGAGTGAATCGTGATTGAAAACCGATAGTATTGCCATAAAATCCACTGTATTCGCCGGTTATACAGACCCCGTCAGCGACTTGTTTAATCGAGGAAAAGTGCTTCTTAGCACGTCTAGCGATACGGAATTCACCCCAAATCTCAGATTGCTCATCGCCATCGATTGAAATCGTATTGTGTGCCCGAGTAGAACGAACGTAATGGCGCAGCTCACCAGGCTCGTACTCATAAACGCCCGTATCAACAATAACCCTTTTCGAGGCCATCATGAGCTCAAAACTTAAAAGATCACAATGGGTATGACCTGGTTGATAAGCAGGAACGATGTCACCACAGGTCATGATGAGCATATTATTAGCCGATTTAAGCCCGTAAAAACCCGAATTAGGCTTATTAATTATAGAAGGAATTATGGAGTTTTCTGGCCGCCGATAAGAAAATAATCGCTCCGCATATTGATTTAGATCATCCAATGATGGCGCAATATTAAATGCCGAATCATTAAATAGTGGAATTAGATTATCTGGAAAGACTATCGTGTTTAGAAAATCCAAACCACCAACCGCATGATTTTTCACCTGATTGATAAATGAGTGGTTGAATAAGTCCTCGTTATTAATGGCTAAATTATATATATCAAGATAGTTCTCAAGCATTAAGGCATGGTACTGAGGCGAACGCTCATAATGACCACCATCTTGCAACGTTTGCTCTCGTAATTGCTTTGGAATATCAACTAGTGCTCGCTCTCGCCAGCGATCAGCATCTTTACCAATAAAAAAACAACCTGCAAATAACAAGGCCTTTAAATTTTCAAAATAGTGATTGGCTAAAATATGACGCTCATCATTTTTTTCAAGCCAACTCGCTTGAAGATAAAGACTATCCAGAATAGATTGATTACATAGATTGTTGCTAGACGTAAGATAGAAAATCCAATTGACTAGCCTAAGGCTGCAAGTAAAAGGCTCCCAACCGGGTTGACTGCCTTGTGGATTACGGGCAACCCAATCAGTGATCATTTGCTGTTTTTCGTCATGAAGCCATACAGGATCACGTAAATAATCAAAATAATGTAAGTTATAGGCCCATAAGCGCTGGGTATTTTTAGGCCTCCACTCAATGTTGTTAAAAGCTAAAGAGCGACTATTATTTAAGAAGCTAAGCGAGTTTTTTTCTTCACCATGACTATCAATCGAAAGTGGCGAAACTAATATCAAGCTATCATTTATTAGCCTCTCTGAATTGAGCAGCTTGACAGAAGTCACAGGAAAACCTCGTCGTAAAATAAAATAAACGAATTGTTTTAACTTGAGGTTCCTTAACGTAAAAAAAAGCCTGATTGATTTTTTAATCATGCAAGAAAACTCAATAAATAAAAAATAGAATTTAGAAAAGCAGTTATGAAATTTGCTCCACTGTATCTAAGCAAGCCTGAGCAACCTCAACTAACTCTTCAAATGTAATTAACTGGGAACTGTCGCCGCTATTGACTGCGTCAATAAAAGCTTTTGAACAATTGAATTGGCCTTTATCTTGGCGCCACAACTTATCACACTTAAAGCCTGGCCAGCCAAAACCGCGTAATATTCTAAAGTTATCTAACTGCAGCACGCTACCATTACAAAATACTTCCAAGCGTTCTTTCGGTAATGATTTACTCCCGTTAGCTAAATAATTTATCACGCCAATCGAGCCATTTTTAAACTTTAATTGAATTGAGACTGAATCAGAGCATTCAGCGTCCATTGCAATAGCAGTAACTTTCTCTATCGAAGAAGCCGCTAAAAAACGCAACAAATCAACAAAGTGACAAGCCTCGCCAATAATCCTACCGCCACCCACCTTAGGATCATGCACCCAATGATCAGCAGGAATATGCCCTGCGTTAATGGTCATTACCATACTCAAGGGCGATGACTGGCTAGTAAGTAACTGTTCTATTTTTTGTATATGGGGCGCATAACGTCGATTGAAACCAACCATCAAAAACGGCCTAACTGTTAAGCTTTGATATAAATCACTAATCTGTGTTAATTCATCGCGGGTTAACACTAAAGGCTTTTCAACAAAAACATGTTTCCCCTGAGCCAAGCTGTCACATACTTGCTTAGCATGACTACCATGACGCGTTGAGATAACGACTGTATTAATATCTGAGTCATTAATTAATGCTTGAGCATCTGTGGTGGCCTCTTCAATACCATTTTTCTTACCGACATGAACGCTGCTAACACCAGTCGCAGAGGCAATAGACTTTAAGCGGGCGCCAGTTCTCGCGAAAGCAGGAACCAGTACACTGGAGGCATAATTCCCTGCCCCAATAAAGCCTATAGTTGCTGAACTTATATTAAAAGTATCAATTGCTTTAAGTGAAATTGAGCGTTCTATGATCTGACTGGCAGAGTTTTCATACTCGAGCAATACTCCTAACGGATTACCATTACTGATAAGATCATAAGCATCAGCGGCATCTGCCAATTTAAATCGATGGCTTATTAGTGGATGCATATCAATACGGCCATCAGCCATCATGTCCAAGATCGCTTCAAAGTTTCGCTGCTCAGTCCAGCGTACCAAGCCAAAAGGGTAATCATTACCACCTTCCTCATAACTCGGGTCATAACGGCCAGGTCCATAAGAGCATGACACTTGAAATGATAACTCTTTTTCATAAAAATCAGCACGGGACATCTCCATACCCACCACACCCACTAAGACAATACGTCCTCGCTGACGGCACATGGTTGCGGCTTGATGAATAGGTTCGTTACTTTTAGTCGATGCGGTAACCAATACGGCATCAACGCCACGACCCCGACTATATTGATCGGCAATGACTAAAGGGTCTTGACCTTCAGACAAATTAACTACCTCGGCGCCAAGCTGACGAGCAATAGCGACTTTATCCGAATCAAAGTCAATGCCTAACACTCGGCAACCTTGCGCGCGTAATAATTGAACAGCCACTAAACCGATTAACCCTAAGCCTGTCACAACAACCGTTTCGCCTAAATCTGGCTTTATTAGACGTATGCCCTGCAAAGCAATAGCGCCGATGACCGTAAATGCTGCTGATTCGTCATCTACATTATCAGGAATTTTGGCACACAGGTTTTTCGGCACAGCAACATATTCGGCATGTTTCCCATTAGACACAACACGGTCCCCAACTGAAAAATTACCTACCTTGCTTTTAATCACCTTGCCTACATTACAGTAACCTAGAGGTAGAGGCGTATCCAGTTTATTTTTCACCGCATCAAGAGTTGGCATTAGACCATCGGTTTGTACTTTTTCAATTACCTGCTTCACTTTGTCAGGCTGCGAGCGTGCTTTGTTAAGTAGATTACTTTTTCCAAAATCAACCAGCATACGCTCTGTGCCAGCAGATACTAAGGAGAATGAAGTTTTTATCAAAAGACCAGAATGAGGAATAACGGGGGCAGGTACGTCCTCTAATACCGTCTCACCTGAACTAAGATTTTGTAATACTTGCCTCATGAAATTATCACCCAAAACGTAGTAATTTAATATTTAATGTTATTTTTTATTTACGCATCTCTGACTGTCACAGGAATATTCGTAAATCTATTCATAGAATCCAATAAAACTTATCAAAACAGAAAATACACTTAAGTACTATTAAAGCATGAATTATTTACGCTCCTGAATTATCTTAGCGGGTACGCCACCAACTATTGTGTATTCGGGCACATTCTTAGTAACCACACTGCCTGCCGCGATAATAGCGCCATCACCGATTACTACGCCAGGCATAATCATGCTATTAGCACCAACCCAAACATCGCTCCCTATGATAACCTGCTTCTTATCATGACCTGAACCAAAAATTCTTCCCTTTTTATCAGGAATGACATGATTGGCAGAAATTATCTGGGCACGGTAACCGATTAGGGTTCTATCGCCAATCTTAACCCCGCCTGAAGTGGTGATTAATACATCCAAAGCCAAGTCTACATCATCACCCATGACTAAGTTTCTTCCTGGTGCGATCCAAACACCTGGGTAAAATACCGCTCGCTTACCAATACGTGCGCCCATTCGCATAAGGAAAAAAGCCTTTAGTGAATTCAACAACCTATACCGAGGTAGTGAAAAAAGTAATCGCATCAAAAATTCAAATGAAACCACAAGAAAACTATGCATTATTTAGCGACCTCATTTAAAACAGAGATAATTTTATCAAACTTTTTCTGAGCATTCGGCAACATACTCAAACGCTCTTTACCAATATCAGCCAACTGACGCTGTTTTGATAAGTCCTGGATTAGCATTTTAATTATAGTAGCTGATGAGGTAGCATTGTGTGGATCAATATAAATCGCAGAGTCACCACAAATATTTCTAGAAAAATCAGTATCACTGCACACTAAGGGCAATCCAGATTTCCATGCCTCCATATAGTTGTTACTGAAACTTTCTAGGTCGCTAATGTTTAAAAGAAGATCGCTATCGCTGTAAATGTTTCCAATTTTATCAGCTGGAATTGCACCTACAAAGTCAAAGTGCTGATCCAGTAGAGCGCTGTTAAAAGAGATAGATTTTGGTAGCGCACTGAGGAATTGATGCTTTTCGACCGAGAGGGTAAATATAAAGTTATGACAACCAAAGTCCTTAAGTACTTGAGCGATAGAAGGTAAACGCCAAAGGTTCTTATGTGGATCTAAACCACTCAAGAGTAATATACGATAAGGATCCCCCGAAGATGGGGCATACGGTTTATCTTCGATAAACAAAGAAGGCGATGGCGGAATGACACGCAACAAAGACTCGTCAACGCCAACATACTGTTGCATTCGATGGGCCATCACATCTGTTTCAACCACGACCAGATCTGCTTTTCGAATACGATAGCGTCGCAGCATATTAACAATACGCTTTTTCAAGCCCGACAAAAACGAAATATTTCTCCAGTAAGGGCTATCTGGATAACATATAATCGGATACGCGACACTAACAACTGATTTCACACCTGGATAACGAGGCAAGCCTGCACCAAAAAATGTATAAATAGTATCAATACGGTGTAACTTTATAAAACTTTTTAACTGATACAATTCAAATAGCATACGTTTCATATAGTTATCAGGATAATACAAGGAAGCACCACATAAACCACTTAAATCTATGTTTGCCAATGGACCAGTATCTGGTAGAAGTAAAAAAACCTCATCGATATTCTGCGTATTACTATCAAGCTTATTGAGAAAGTTAGTTGCTAATTGAACGCCACCGCCCGTTTTTATTGCACCAAAATCTATTAATAATTTCATCTTGTTACTCCTGATAGATCGCTATAACAGGACTCGTAACGCAAAACCATATTTTCTAATGTGTATGCTGAGGCAATAACCCTACCATTACGCACTCTATTATTGAAATCAATTTTGCCTTTTATAATATGTGTTAGTTTTTCCGCAATATCATTCTCGCTTTCTGGGTCAATCCACACAACAGCCGCATCACTGATATTATTTGTAACCGAACGATTGCCTGGAATATCACTTGCAACGATAGGGAGGCCAATCATCATTGCCTCAACCAATACATTAGGCATACCTTCTTTGATTGAGGGAAAGATTAATGCACTAGCACAGGATAACTTAGAGTATATCGAATCAGTAAAACCATGCAGATGTATTTTATCTTGCAAGTCAAACTGACGAACAAGCGATTCAATTTCGCCACGTTCCTCACCTTCGCCATACATATCTAAATGCCAAGCAAACAATTTATTGATTTTTGACAATGCCCTAACTAAGCGAATAGGATTTTTCTGGGCTGTTAATCGACCGACAAAGATTAACCGTTCTGCTGGGTTATTAGAAACCTCCTGCTTTATATCTTTTACCGGAATAACCACAGCATTATTGATCACCTCGCCTCTTTTTATGTTATAAAGATACTTAAATAACGGATTCGAATCGACAATTTCATGATTACTAATAATCTTATCGGCACACAACAATGCAACCATATATTCTGGATAACTCAACGCACGATGAAAATACATTTTGTTTCGATATGAGAATATTGTCTTAACACCATTTAAGCGACAAACCAGCATCGCAGGTATTGATACCGATGCAGGTAACCATACGTGTGCAACATCCGGCTTAAATTCTTTAACAACTTTAAGCATGTCGGAAATGTACAACAAGGTAAATGGATTTTTTGTTGGCGCGATATGGGCGCTGATTCCAGAACCCTTAAAATGATCGAGCTCACCTTTAACGCAGTAAACCATGACAGTATATTTACTTTTATCGATACCATCACAAAGTAATCCTAGCTGCTTTTCAGCCCCGCCAGAAATAAGTGAATGAATAAAATGTAAAACTCTAATTTTTTTCATTTTGCCGTTTTCTTTTTTACACGGAAAAAATATTCTGACAATTTAATAAGTAAGAAAGGCCAGAGTAACCCACGTATTATTGACAAAATGCCATACCGAGGGAGGATCGTCATAAAGCCAGCAAAGTAACAATACATAAAAATAAAGACTAGTGAATTTGAAACGTGAAATCTCGTCTTGAAATAACCACCAAGAAATCCCAAAAAATACATCCCAAGAAAAACACCTAAAGGACCGAAATCAATATATAAATCAGCAACAATATTTGTACCAACGCCCCAAGTTGCTTGAGGACCAATAACTAGCCATGTCAACCAAAAGCTCGTGTTATAGTCCTTTTTTTCATAGTGACTTGCACCGGCAAAATCGCCAAAGAAAAATCTACCAAAAGGAATAACACCAAGCGCTTCCATCACCTTGAGTTTGCCATTAAAATAATCAAATTTTTCTGGAACTGCATTAGTAGCTGCTAAAAGTAATAAACCACTTGACGCTATATTAGCCACACCACCTTCGACTGATACCTCTTCGCTGGGGTTTAAGATTAATTCTACCAGCGATCCTAAAGTTCTCTCATCATACTCTCTAAAGATTCTTACGGCACTCGAAAGGATGCCAAGCACTAAAACACCAACAAGCACAACTGATAGTGGTATATGTTTAAATGAAACTGAATATGCGAAAACAGCGGTTGCTAGAGTGAAGATTAATTCAGATCTATCTCCAGTAAAAACATACATTAATAAGACAAATCCAAAAGGGATTATATGATGTTTTATTTTTGGCATCCTTCTCGTTTTATCGGATTGCGTGACAAGACATATTATTATCCCGACTTTGACAAAGATAGACTGAAGCAGGTATAAAGCTCTTGTTAATAAATTTCCCTCATGACCAATATAACTACCTATGAATGATGCAGTTCCGAAGACAAAAACATATAAAAAAACCATCAAGACACCAGAATAAAATATGATATTCCCGACTCTAATCCAGCCTTTATTTTTTCGTGACAAGAAATTGGTATCGTTTCCTTTGACTTGCTTGTGGTGTAGGTTATATGCAAAAAGAAAAGTAGAAATAGCAAAGAAAGACAAACTTACTGAATAATTTACCACTTCATCATAGCCTTGCGGCAATCTTCCAATCTCTGCTAGTCCTATAAAGCCAGCAAACCAAATCCATAAAATTGTAAAAAAAAACATCATAAAAAATACTAATTCAAGCTGTATAATGCCCTTTTCTTTTTTTATGAATTTACATATGAGAACTTGGTTAAAAAACAATAGTAATGTCAAGAAAATGATAGTGTTGACAAACGAGGTGTTCCATCCATCAGGAGATAATATGAACATAATAAATGACACAATCAAAAATAAGGATTGTGAGATATTTATATAATTATTGTATGAGACAAACTTCATTATCTTCCATCTCTTATAATAATAAAGGATTTTGAATCCACCGAGACTGATTCTCTAAATTTTTTATTCTCAGGAAAAAGGACCTTGAGTCTATTATTTATTTTTTTACCTGGGTTTAGACAATCTACGTACCCCTGAAACTCACTTGGGCTTATAGATAATTTTTTATCCGTAAGGTTACCGACTACATATAAGTACTTATGATCCTTTTCATCTTTATAAAAACTGATATGAAAAACATTATCGGCAGGATCAATACATGGCACCTCCCAATACCCATGAAAACTTTCTTCATTCATGTTTATGGAGTCAAAAATTTTATAAAGCTTATTCCTATAATTAACTGGAGCCTTACTCCAAAATGATGAGCCATGCAAAAGAGCCATCATAAAAAAACCATCGTTCGCATGCTTATATTTTTCGGTCAACATCCATTCGTCTAAAGGGTAATTAATTGGCTTAGAATCATCCTCAACTTTATGATTCCATAATTCTGATAGCCAATGGGATCGAATACCGTATTGATGCTCCGCATATTTTGCTCTTACTACTTCCAACTGGTAGCTGGATGTATAATCATAATTTTTCAAATAATGGATATCCTCCTCGCCTTGCACCATTGAATAAGCAAATGTGTAAGCAGGTAGGACAGGAACCATTGAGTTATGTATGAAAATTCTTGGCTTTTCAACGCCAGATAAATAAAGCATAGTATTCAATCTTTTAAGAAAGCTTCTCATTGCTAAGATCTCAATACTCCCTCTTTTTTTTCCATCAGAATCAATCCAAGTGTTGTGGTTAACATTCTTAGAATCTAAAATGCCGCCTTGATCGAAATAAAAGCCCTTTATTCCTAATTTTTGTCTAATATCATTTAGCCTGAACAGCAAATAATCTGAGTAACCTTTTGCATCATGCGAAAGCCATGTTTTTGCTAACTTGGCACGATACGGCAAATCTGATTTTTTTTTAGTTCTCCACTCAGGAATTGCTTTCCAAATTTCTTCATACTTCTTTATCATCGGGTCGAGCGGACTCAAAACATGTGCCGAAAAATATGGATATCTTTCGATATTTTTGGATCTCCATCTCTGCAAAAGATCTTTATTTTTCATTACTCCTGGATATGCTTGAATATCTTTTTCCGGCAACCCCTTTATATTTTTACTTAATTCCTTTAAATAGGGATAATCATGATGGGAAAATGCTGTTGTCCACCAAATATGACTAGAAGAGTAAAATCCTTCTTCTACAGTTATATTTCTAGCAATTCTTGATGGGCTTGATAATGGCACAAGGCCCTTTACTGGCGTGACTATAATGCCGAAATTAAAATTTATAACACCAGCCTTCAGAGAGCCGTCTTGAATGATTCTTTGTTTTAAGTTTATTTTATTCTTATCACTTTTTATACTTGTTACTTTTTTATCATGCCAAATCCAATTCTCAGCATTCTCTGAGAACCACCAATATGAACTCTGTCCATTTGGGAATCCAACTATATTGATAAATTCATCTTCATAGGGCGTATTAAATAATATTTGCTTCTTTCTTTTTCTAATTGTCTTTTCCTTAAATAGAAGCAGCGAAGAAGCATTGTTACTTTGATGGCTTGATCTAAAAGACAACTCTTTATATCTCTTATAATTATTTGATATGGGTGTAACTTCCACATTGAAATAAGCAAGACCATCATATTCAACCGTAGCGTGAACTTGTATATTGATATCTTGATAAATCGTGGCATCTGCTATGTACTCAAAATTGGTGGTGGTTGCTTTCAACACCTCGACACTATCAAAATTGACTAGTTCATCTGAGTAATAAAGGCCCATATCAACCTCTAAATTACTTGGATTATGACGCAAGGTGTCAAAAAGCAAGCCGGTTTTATGCAGATATTGTCTTTCTTGACCCAGCAATAATTCTCTACCATTATAATTGATGCCACTAAAACCTGGGAGAATCACATCTTCGTGACCAAGTTGATTACCAAACCAAGACTCGCCCTCTACTTCTTCTATAAGAGAAATCTCAGGATTGGCAAAAGCATTGCCAAGAAAAAAAAACAGGAGAATAAAAAGGTAGAATATATATTTTTTCATCTATTATAAAAACCTGAGTTTTTTCGTAGGACCGGAAAACTCAAAAAATAGCTTAGTATATCTAAATTATTTTGATGCCAATTAATATCGTATTTCAAATCAGTACTTTTATTTTCATTATTTTTAAAACGACTGCCATAAATATCATGCATGGTCAATTTCCCAATACTTTTTTCAGCATCAATAAAATCATCAATCCTTCTCCATTCAGCTTCAGAATTGAATAACAAATTTTCGTTTTGCACCATCAAGAATTTTATATTATTTTTTTCTAAGTGTGACTCTATATTCATATTGGCCATCATCCATCTATAATACTCAATAATCTGTCCGTAATATTTCTGGCCATTTTTTATGGCATGTTTTTTTATAGATCCCTCCCATGCTCTAACATCTCTTACTATAAAAATAACCTTCAAATCATACTCTTCTTTGCCAGCTCTATATAAATCGATACCTTTAATATCTTTAGACGAATCGATAATTGGTATCCCAGAAAAAATCTCATTAGCCTTCCTAATAACCATTTCGTGGAGACCACTTAAACTATTACCTTTTGCCTGGCAATATATTTCACTCCAAAAATCACATCTCTCAGGCTTCAAACCACATGAGCAGACCCTTTCTCTAATATCCAGCCAATTTTTTTTGTCAATTTGACCATCAGTAGCCTGCATACCTTGAATAGTCTGGTGGATTTCCCCTAAACCCACTACATTGTATTTTTGACATAAGCACAATTGCAAAAATGTTGTACCACTTCTTGCTAATCCAGCTATATAGATTATTTTTTTCAATGCTCTTATTCTCCTGCTAACCTTTTAACAAGATCCTAAATCGATCCAAAATAATCTCTCTATCAACTTTATTTAGGACTAATGTATTGGCACTTATTAAGATAACTGACGCGCAGATTGCGTAGAAAAACAACTCGAAATATGAATTGACGCCAATTAATTCCGACATATAAAAACATAAGGCTATTTGAATAATTCTAATAGCCAGATTCAAGAAATTTCCGTTACTTGGTTTTTTCATAGTTATAATATTTTTATAAGTAAACACAATCATTGAAAAATAAAGAGGTAGGCGACCAATCATCATTGACACGCATATTCCAGCAATGCCATATTTCGGAACTAAAATGAATGAGAGAGTGCTCATAATAAATACAGAAATTAAACCGAATTTAACTTTCTTTTTTATTTCAATATTCAAATTTATAATTACAGCGTAATAACGCATATAAATAACTTGAATTGCACTAAATATCATCAAGAGCAACTCAAAATTATTAACATGTCTATCAATACCAACCCATAAACTGACAAAGCTTTCATTTAACAAAAGTATGATAGCCATCCCAGAAAATGCGAGTATTCCCAATAAATTCCTCGCCTGAAGATCGATGTCGGAAGCTTTTTTAAATTCTTTTCTTTCAATCAGCTGTCCAAATCCAGGCATTACCGCACCAATTGCAACAGCAACAAAAACAATGACAGTTTGAATTATAAAAGCAGAGACCGAATAACTAGCCACCATGTTAGCTGTTGAAAAGAAACTAAGAAATATAACCTCACCTAGAAATAAAATTGCACTTAAAAAGCCCCATATTGAAAACCAAAAACTCTTTTTGGCAAATAAAATTACTCTTTTTTTTTCAGGCTTTAGAATATTCACCCATGGCAAATGCTTCTTTATAACAAGTAAAAAAACAGACAGGTATAATATCGATCCTAATAACTGAGCGATTGACAGGCCTATTAATCCACCTCCATGTTTAACAGCAATATAACTAAATAATCCAGTTACCAATATCAAAAATGCCATTAGGCCCATCCGCTTGTAGCCAATATTCATTCCTCTGAATAAACCATCAGCAAGGGCTGTAAGGCTTAAAATAAATATATTAATTGTGTAAATATATCCACTGACTCTAAAACTATTCTCGTAATCTTCAATATTAATCATTAAAGGGTAAGCGTAGTAGCAGGCAAAAGAGATTAAAATCATGATGGGCGAGGCTATCAAAAAGACGCCAATTCCATCTGCTATAAATTGATTCTTAACTTCTTCCGAGGTGAATTGATTTCTAGCGATACTCCACTTCAAAACCTCTGATGGCCTACCATCAAAATTTACTAATTGCGCTCCATACCTCAATATTATTTGCCAATAACCATAAGCAATCTCGCCCATATTTAATAATATAAATGGGGTTAATAAGAACAAAACAGTCAACCTTGATAGCTGATCAAGCAAGACGGATATAAAATTTAATGCTGCCTTACGAGTTCGCATCCTTTATTTAAGCATCCCTCTGGTATCGACAATAACCTTTTCATGCAAATCACTAGCCTTCAATTTTTTAAATGATTTATGGTCTACTAATATTAAAATTATGTCTGCTTCTTTGACCGCATTCTCAAGGGTATATAGTTTAAATTCATTATTTTTTTCGATGTTTGGCTCGCACACCAACAACCTACCAACACTTTCTCTTTTTAAGCATCTGACGATATCAAATGCTGGGGACTCACGAAGATCATCAACGTCAGCTTTAAATGCTAAACCCAAGCATGCAATTTTTGGCTCCTTAAACTTATCAGCATATTTTTTTACTCTATCCACAACCCAGTTTGGTTTTGCATCATTCACCTCTCGCGCGGTACGAATTAAGTTTGAGTACTTAGGTGAACGATCAACAATAAACCAAGGGTCAATAGCGATACAATGGCCACCTACACCGGGACCTGGATTTAATATATTCACCCTAGGGTGGTGATTTGCTAATTCAATCACTTCCCATGTGTCAATATTTTCTGTTTCGCAAATCATTGATAATTCATTTGCAAATGCTATTTGCACATCACGCGATGAATTTTCTGTCAGTTTCACCATTTCAGCGGTTTTTGCTGTGGTCGGTAGTACCGCCCCACGAACGAAGCGTTCGTAAAAATCAACTGTCACTTTTGTTGATTCTTCATTAATGCCGCCAACAACACGATCATTCTCAACTAATTCTATTAATATCCTGCCAGGCAACACTCTCTCAGGACAATGCGACACATAAACATTCTGACCAACGGTATGACCTGCTTTCTTTAATATTTCAGCAACCACTTCATCTGTTGTACCGACAGGGCTTGTAGATTCAAGTATGACCAAATCACCTGACTTAATGTAAGGTGAGATTTTTTTTGTCGCCGACTCGATATAAGATAGATCGGGTTTTTTGCCTGATATATGATCAGGCCCACCGTCTTTAAATGGTGTAGGTACCGCTATAATAAAAACATCCGCCTCACAAGGCTCAAGACTAGCTGATAGATTTCCCGAGTGAACGGCTGATTTAACCAAAATATCTAAATCAGGTTCAACAATATGAATTTCACCTTGGTTGATCGTGTCAACGACTTTTTGAGAGACATCAACACCGACTACTTCAAAGCCCTTTGTAGCGAGCAATGAAGCCGTAGGCAAGCCAATATAACCTAAACCCATTACACAAATTTTTTGGTATTCGCTTGCGCTTTTCATCAAACACTTTCCTATTTTTTATAATATGTGTTATACCAGTTAACAAAATTTTCTACGCCAACCTCAATTGGTGTAGAAGGCTGATATCCTACTGCATCAACTAAATTACTTACGTCAGCGTATGTATCTTTCACATCGCCTGCCTGCATTGGCAGCATATTTTTTTCGGCTTTTCTACCCAAGCAATTTTCCAATACCTCGATATAACGCATTAGTGGCAATGGATTATTACTACCAATGTTATAAATGCTATAAGGCTCGTCAGCCACTGAAGGGTCAGGTTTCATCGCATCCCAACATTTTGATGCACTAGCCGGTCTAGCCATCACCCTAACGATACCTTCGACAATATCATCAATGTACGTAAAGTCTCTTGACTGTTCACCAAAGCCAAAAACATCGATAGGTTCGCCTGCCAATATTTTTTCAGTAAATTTAAATAGCGCCATATCAGGTCGACCCCAAGGACCGTAGACTGTAAAAAAACGCAAACCAGTAGAGGGAATCTTAAATAAATGCGCATAGGTATGCGCCATCAATTCATTGGCTTTCTTAGTGGCCGCATATAGACTGACGGGGTGATTAGTGCCAACCGATTCATTAAACGGCATGGCTTTATTGGCACCATAAACCGAGCTCGTTGATGCATAAACCAGATGCTCGACAGGATGCTCTCTACAGGCCTCAAGAATATTCAGGAACCCATGCATATTGGCATCAATATAGGCGGATGGATTCTCTATTGAATAACGCACACCTGCTTGCGCGGCAAGGTGCATCGCACGATCAAATTTTTCTTGCTTAAATAAATCGTTTATCGTGGTCTTATCACAAACATCAACTGACAATATCTTAAAATTCTCGTAAGCTAAAGCCTGCTCTATCCTAGCGCGCTTTAAACTGACGTCATAATAATCGTTAAAATTATCAACACCAACAACTTTATTGCCCTCTTGCAGCAAGCGTATTGCGAGAGCTGAACCAATAAAGCCCGCTGCACCTGTCACTAATATCTTCATGACTTTTTATCGGCCCACTGCTGAGTAATTAAACCCAGCTTCTTCAACGGCGTTGCGCTCATAAATATTTCTAAGATCAATGAACACATTACCTTGCATCTGACTTTTTAATTCATGCAAATTTAGGTTTCGATACTCATTCCATTCAGTCATCATGACCACAGCATCAGCATTCGCCACTGCAGCAGCAACATCATCAGTATAATCAACTGACTCTGGCAGCTCTCGCTTGGCTTCTTCCATACCTTTGGGATCATGGGCGCGAATAACGGCTCCTTTATCTAATAATGGCGGAAGTATCGATAAAGCCGGCGAGTCACGCATGTCATCCGTCTCAGGCTTAAACGTTAAACCTAATACTGCAATGACTTTACCCGACACATCACCCAAAGCTGTGCGTATTTTTTTAACCATGCGCGCCTTTTGTGCCGCATTGACTTCGATAACACTTTCAACAATCCTTGATGGCACATCATTCTCTTGCGCGATTCTAATCAGTGCTAACGTATCTTTTGGAAAACACGAACCACCATAACCTGGACCTGGGTGCAAGAATTTTTTACCAATTCGACCATCAAGCCCCATACCTTTAGCCACACTGTGCACATCCGCATTTATAGCTTCACACAAATTGGCGATTTCATTGATAAAACTTATTTTAGTCGCCAAAAACGCATTAGCCGCATATTTTGTTAGTTCGGCACTTTCCCAATTAGTCACTAAAATTGGCGCTTCGATTAAATTAATAGGCCTGTACAAATCTCTCAATAATTGCTCTGAGCGGCTGTCTTCAACCCCAAGAACCACGCGGTCTGGGTGCATAAAGTCGCTTATCGCCGCGCCCTCTCGCAAAAACTCTGGATTTGAAGCAACAGAAAAATCAGCCGTTGGATTATGCTCGCTGATAATGCGTGATACTTGCCTCGCCGTACCCACAGGAACCGTCGACTTGTTGACTACTACCGTATAACCCGATAAATATTTAGCAATATTTTTTGCCGCCTCATAGACATAGGTTAAATCAGCATGGCCATCACCCCGTCGTGTTGGCGTACCCACTGCAATAAAAATAATATCGCCACTCGGTACATGAACATCTAATTTTGTCGAAAACGTCAAGCGGCCAGCATCAATATTTTTTCTAACTAACTGATCAAGGCCGGGTTCATAAATGGGTATTTCACCAGCCTCTAAAGCGTTAATTTTCTGCTCATCAACATCAACACAGGTAACATCTGCGCCAAATTCAGCAAAACATGCACCAGAGACCAAACCAACATATCCTGCGCCAATCATTACCACGTTCATATTACTTCGCTCGATTAATTATTAATCAAATTTATACGGCCAGATCATCACTGCTTAACAGGTCATCTGTTTTTTCATTATTTCTTTCAACACATTGTTGATCTAATACCGTCGCTAAATCGATTCCTACGGCATTAATAACTTTCTCTCTGACCAAAGATAACTGTTGCTCATTATTCTTAAAACGATTAACACCGCCAATGGTTCGCCCTCGCACCACTTCAAGCGCCGTCTGACAATTGACTCTTTTAAGATCCACTGCATAGGCATGGACTAAAGCAAAATCACAAAGGGTATTAATTAAACGCGGCACACCTCCGCTAAAATAAAAAATAATTGCCATCGCCACAGAGTCAAAAATGTGGTTGGCCTGATCTTCTGAACCTTCAATGCTAGCGGTAACCAAACGATGACGAATATAATTGGCGGTGTCTTGCCAACTCAAAGGCTCGATATGATATTCGACAGAAACACGCTGAGCCATTTGCGCGAGTTCAGGCGCTTGCAATAAATCCCTCAACTCGGGCTGACCAACTAAAATAATTTGTAAAAACTGCTCGCCATCGGCATTAATGTTAGTATATAGTCGCAACTCTTCGAGTGTTTCTTTTTCCATGTTTTGTGCTTCGTCAACAATGAGTACAGCACGCCTCCCTTTAGCCCATTCAGAAATTAAGTACTCTTGCACATCACGAAACAATGTCACTTTATCTTTGCCCTCATGCGGAAGATCAAAAGCTAAGGCGATCCATTGCGTAAGATCGCCTAAGGAAGCATGGGTATTATTAATTAATCCAATTGCCAGCTGGCTTTGATCAATATCGGCTAGTAGATAACGGATTAAGGTAGTTTTTCCGCTACCTACTTCGCCGGTAATAACAGTTAAACCACTTTGCTCATGCAAGCCATATTCAAGCAGACTGTAGGCTACTTTATGCCTAGCTGAAAAGTGTAAAAATTCTGGATCTGGAATGAGGCTAAAAGGCTTAGCTTTTAAGGAAAAGTGCTGCTCATACATAACTCATTGCACCTCCAACATTAAGGATATCTGACTTTGTTCAAGACAGAGCCAATGATATTAGCGCCTTCAAGAAGTTGATAAGACCGCTCTAGGTCATCTTTATTAGTGCCACCCTCTTCAACCACCATCAATGTCGCATCACACGTAGGGGCAAACACTAAGGCATCATCATGACTAAGCACTGCAGGCAAATCAAAAATAATGAGTCGTGAAGGATAGCGAGCAATCAACTCCTCAATCACTACTTTCATTTCGGGTGAGGTTAAGATCTCAGACGAGGCGTTATTCTGAACGGTACCCGGTAACAAAACTAATCGCTCAAAGCCCGGGTGAATCAAAATATCCTCTAATGGCCGTTCCTTGTTGACATAATCTACAAGGCCATATTCAACATCGTCAATTCCTAAACAAGCGGCAACATTGGGTTGACGTAAATCCATATCAACCAATAATACTGTTTGATTAACTTCCATCGAGAGGCTAATCGCAAGGTTCATGGCCGTTAGCGTTCTGCCGGCGCCGGCATTAGGACTGGTAATCGCTAATGTTTGCCAATTATTCTCGCGCATTTTATTTAATATTTGGCCGCGTAACTGCCGATAAGGCTCAGAACGCTTATCATGGGTAAAACCAGCAACAATACGTAAATCCTTTAAGGTTTCCGCATCAATATTGACACAACGAGTCTGTGAGTATTTGACTCGAACCGAGCGTTTTTCTTGTTGAGCATCAACCGATAAAGCTTCTTGCTTAACAATCCCATTCTTATTTACCATTTCAGAGTTATACACAACCTGCTCATCTTGCGCAGATTCATCGGTTTTACTATCAACGCCTTGAGCACGCTCACGCTTCGCTTTTTCTATCGCTTCTTGGATTCTTTCCATTTTCGTCTCACACCATTAAAGCCAATAAACTGACTGAAAATTTATTACATACCCAACTTTCTCAGTAAAATATACCAAGTCACATCTAAAGGCTTTATAAAAAGATGGAATAGAAGCAGAATAGTAATGCCTGCTAGTATTAAGCCTAAGACGATATATAGTCGCTTCATATTATGCTTAGATTGTTCCTCTTGAGTCTCTAAGTAGCTAATAACCGCAAGTGGAGCGCCACCGGTCAAGCTAACTAAATCGGCACGACTATAGACACCATTACTTAGTAGCTCTAACAAGATCACAACACCTACTCCAGCACCTACACCCAAAACTAAACCAATTAAAACTAACGCTGTGCGGTTAGGGCTAACTGGATCGATGGGTAATTCTGGAGGTTGAATTAATGTAAAACGCTCCCCCTTCCGCTCTGACTCTAAGTTTTTTGCTAGCTCAGCAGACATCATCTTTGAGCGAATTTCTTGATACTTAGCATAGGTATTTTGGTAATCACGAACAAGCGTTTGATATTCCTGTTCGACCTGTGGCCCTTGTGACAAATACCCCTCATAGCGCTCTATTTTTGCATTTAATGAATTAATTTTCTGAATATTGGCGCGAATATCCTCATCAGTACTGTCTAACTGGGTCTTTACTATCAAATAAGCAGGGTTATCTGCTCTAGGCATCTGATCGCTTTTTTTAATGCCATCAATAGCAACAATCAACTGTTCAACCACTCTCTTAGCCTTAATGACTTGTGGATGATCCTCAGTATACTTCGTCTGCAATGCCGATAGATTATCTTGCTGTTGCTGTAACTGCTTTAAGACGTCGTTATAAGCATCATGATTGCTTGAGTCTTGTAACAACGTCGCTTCCTCTCTTTTTAAACGAAGCAATACCGGATGTTCTTCATGATAAACCGCTTGTAACTGACGCAACTGACTTTGAACCGCTCTTAATCGATCAGCATTACCCAGTACCACACTTCCATCAGCTAAGGTAGTAGGCGCCGAAGGGCTGATTTGAGTTAATTCGCCTTCCAGCCTTATTTTACGTTTTTTTAACTCTTTTAACTGGAAATCTAAGTCGTTAATCTGTGACTCAGTGCGGTCAACAATACCGATATTGAATTGATTTTGTCCTGGCAGCGCTCCTTCATTTTGCTGTTTAAAATCAGCAATCTTTTGATCTAGTTCAGCAAGCTCTTTAGAGAGCATTTCGGTTTCTGCCGTTAAGAAATCAGCTGTACTTTGTGTTTGCTCCGTTCGCTCCTTCAAGTTCTCATTTAAGTAAAGCGTGGTGATTTCATTCGTCACTTTTTGCACTTTACTTGGGGAGTCACCATCAAAAGCTAAACTAAAAGCGATAATCGCTTGCGAAGGTCGACCACTGCGAGGATCTACAACCTCAGCACTAATCGGTTTTATGGAGACCGCTCTTCGAAACTCTTCAGCAATCTCGGTTCGCGTCCTCCGTGCAAATTCACGTTCACTGTATAGCTCAAATTCTTCAGCCACATCCATGATATTGCTGATGGTCATGATGCGTTGCTTAATTTCTTCGATACGCTGCTGGGCATAACTCGTAATAGTGGTCTGAACGAGTTCAGCGGGGATATCTTGTTGCTCGATTAATATAATTGCTTGCGAGCGATAGGTCGGAGGCCACAAAAAAGCAAATAAAGTAAAAATGATAACGACGATTATCCAGGTAATCGCTATAACGCGCTTACGCCGCCGAAGCATATTAAAATAATCTTTTAATGATTTTGAAGGTTCTTCAAAATCCATATATTCTAATTTTTCAGACATAAATCAACTTCTTATTCTGTTTACAAAAGCTCAGTTTAATAGCATTAAAAATTCTAGAAACAATCAAGATACCTAAAACTTTTCTATTCATTGAGCTACTCAATTCACTTACACCACTCAGGCAAGTCGAATTAAGGCACTAACACAACATCGCCGCTATTAAGTAAAATATTCGACGATAAATCTTTCCCTGTTCGCACTTTACCGTATTCAAATTCTATGGCTTGTTGCACGCCGCGAGCATCACGACGTAATACAAGAATTTTATTTTCAGCAGCAAAACTATTCAGGCCTCGAGCCATGGCGATTGCCTGCGTGACATCAAAGCTTCCGCTCAAAGGGTAAGCACCCGGTGCATTGACTTTACCCAAAACAAATATCTGACTGCCGTTAGTACTTAAAATAGTAATAACTACCGTAGGCTCGTCTTTTAAATATCGCGATAGGCTTTCAGCTAGATCTTTTTGCAATTGGTCAATAGTTTGGCCACCAGCTTTTATTTCACCTACTGCAGGCGCGCTAATAAATCCGTCAGGTCTAACTAATAACTGCTCAGAATTAAAAGATGGGTCATTCCAAACACTAATAGACAGTACATCACCGGCATTAATCTGGTATTTAGGCGTCGTTTTTTGAGACAGAATTGCAGTTTCTTCTAGGATTGATACACTCTCATCAGCGTAGGCATTAAAAGACATAAATATCAATATAATCAATAGTATAGAGCTGATCAGGCCGAGCAAGCTGTCGGCCAGGTCAGTCTCGTCTTGCACTTGAAAATATTCTCTAACCATTGGAGACCTCTTAAACACTGTTTTATGATCGAAAATCGAATATCGATACTATCCTGGTAGCCTAACCTGGTGGCCTATGAAACTTCGCTTTCAAAGACATAATTCCTATTTAGCTTAGTTGAGATATTCTGTTTGTCATTGAAATTACTGAATTTTTTCAACGATTGGTATTAATCCATTGAAAGAAGTTGCGTATTAAAGACGCTAAAGTATAGGAAGTATTAAAAAATAGCCATGTAAAGAACAGACATTTACATATCTTTGCAAAAAGCGGATAGGGCGAATCTTAGACAGCCACTTCGCATTGAAGTCGCTCAAAGGTGGTTTGTAAAATTAGAGCATCGCTACTGGCGCGATGACGCTTTAGATCCATTTCTTGGATAACTTGATTTTTAGTCGGATGCCATTGCGACATTTGCTCCTGACTTATGAGACAAGCCACCGAATCAATTGTAAACCGCTGTTGAATATTAGCCGTTTCATAAAGCAAAGCCAACCAACATGAATCATTACCCCAAGCATCGGTATATACCGTCTCACCGTCCAGCCATTCGTTGAGTAACATGGCAACCTTTAACGGTGACTTACCATTAACCAGCAAAATATCGCGGGTGATGCCATGCAGAGACTCGGCCTCCTCATTCCAGTGCAGCCAATTATCTTCAGGGCGAATAAGCGTGCAATGCATCTGTCCACTGGTCATCGCCAACCCTACTTCAATAGGGTAACTCCCAGCACCAAAGCCAGAGGCTTCAACATCAATAAAATTATACATACCGGCTACGACTTCCTAACATTCAACTTTCCACTAAAAACATTTTAATAATAGTGTAGTCAAGATTTTAATAAATGCCGACCACAGCACAGCAGTAGCCGATTGATTAATGTACACCTCTAACTGTCCTGGGGATCCATATCGTCAAGCAGGGATTGAATGAGAGTTAATCGCTCAAAGGGAAGTTCGAGCGATAATAATCGATAGCGAATCTCAGTGGAAAAAGGCAATAAATAGGACAAATAAAAGCCAAGATTAGCCGCATCTAAAAACCATTCATCAATGGAGCGACTTGGATAGCCTAAAGTTTCTACATAAGGGTGCTTAAATAAGGAGTCTAACACGTAAACTAAATCTTCAAATTCTGATGGAACCGGCATAACCGGCTCATCGACAACTTCCTCAACATCGGCACAAATTAAATGGTTATCTGATAAGGATGCGTTGCGTACATAAATTTTATGGGCACCTTCGCAAACAATTCCCAGTAAGCCATTAGGCTGCTCATTAAAATCAACAATTTTAACTGCCGTACCAATAGGCTCGAATACCGGTGAATCATTTTGCGGCTGACGTGAGGATAAAGTCACTATGCCGAAAGAACTGTTAGTCGATAGGCTCAATTTAACTAAGTCGAGGTAACGCGGCTCAAAGATCTGCAGCGGTAGCCGGCAACCTGGAAAGGCCACTAATGGCAATGGAAACAGCGGATATTCAGTTAACACAAAAGTTTCTCTTTATGCTCTAAAAAAAGATAGCTAGCGAATACTTTAATCATAGTTAACTAGCCAAGCAACTTATGGTAATGTGTGCCGCTCTAAATCAGTAAGCCAGCGTAACGCCTGCACTGGACCATTAGCGCACATTTCAAATTGAGGTTTAAAGCTATCACAGACAGACGGTCTCGATGGCAAACCAAACAACCGGCAGGCACTAGCCTCATCTAACTGCACACATCTAGTTCCTGCAGGTTTACCCTCGGGCATACCAGGAATTGGCGAGCTTATCGCTGGCGCAATACAACAAGCACCACAACCCTCAATACATTCCTGCACCATACCATTCGACCTATAAGCGTGGACTTGTTTTACCGATTGGCTGAAATAATACAAGCAAACGGGGTAACAATAATAATGAACCTAGTAATGCTGATAGCATCGCTAAGCCCGTTAATAAACCAAAATAAATACTCGGCTTAAAGTTCGACAAGGCTAAAATAGAAAAACCAAAAATAATCGTAATCGAAGTGTAATACATTGCTCGACCAATACTGGCATGAGAGCGATGCATGCTTGCGATATAATCTTGATCTATATCAAATTCCCGCTTATAGCGGTGTATATAATGAATGGTATTATCTACCCCAATACCAATACTAATAGCCGCAATAGTAATAGTCATCATATCTAACGGTATACCAGCTACACCCATACCACCAAGCACAAATAACGCCGCCATCAAGTTAGGCGTAATACCAATTAAAGCCAAGCTTAACGACTGAAATAACACGATTAACATAGCTGTTATGGCGACAAAGACTAAACCTAAGGTAAGAATCTGGGAAGTAAATAAACTTTGCAGCATATTATTGTAAAGTACCAACATACCGGTCAAACGATAATCATCTTTACTGTAGCCTGACTGACTCATAAAATGATTGATACTTGTTAGCAACTCTGCTCGATTAAGCGATTGACTGGTCTCTTTAACACGAAGCGTTATACGTGCCTCATTAGATGCCTCATGTAAATAGGGCGACACCACCACATCCTTAATGGCTGCTGGTAAAGATCTATACGCTAATGCCAACTCTATATCATTCAGATTTCCACCAAGCAGGTCTCTTGCAACGCGATAGACTGTTGCCAATGACAATACCTTACCAGTTTCAGTTAATTGATCAAGATGGCTATGAATGGCTTCAATTTTATTCAAGCCGGCTGAAGTAAACCAATAATTCTGTTGAGGAGAAGAATCTGACTCATCGAAATCATCAAACTCGTCTTCGATATCATTGTCACTTTCATCGACACTCGCTGTTGGTGCAAATAATATCAACTCTAATGGTATCGTGCCGCCCAAATCGCTATCAATTAACTCCATCCCTTGATAAATCTCTGTCGACTCATCAAAATAATCAATAAATCGATTTTCTACTTTGAGTTGCGAAAGACCGAATAGCGCAACCGCAAATAGGGTGATAGAAACCCATAAAATAGCTTGGCCATAATGCTCCGCAAAACGTGCAAATGACAAGGTCAGTGTGGAGGTTTCATCAGCTCTAGATTTTGCATCAACCACCGGCGCTCGACCTAAACTCATACCGAGCGGCACCACAATAAAGGTAGTCACTAAGGCCACCACGACACCCACTGTCATCATCCAACCAAAATCCATCACTGGACGAATACCACTAATGACCAGCGACATAAACGCCACAATAGTAGTTAATGCCGTATAAAGGCAAGGGCGTAACATTTGACTGACTGTTGCAATAGTCAATTGCTGCTGATCTGCCTTCTCATCAAGCATTTGCAACTCACGGTAACGAACCACCAAATGCACGCCAATGGCTAAGGTAATAATTAACAACAAGGCAATAAAATTAGAGGAAATAACTGTCATTCGCCAATCAAGAAAGCCTAACAAACCCAGCATAAATATATTCGTTAATATACAACTGAGTAACGGCAATATCACCCAGCGAAAGGATCGGAAAATAACGGTTAATAACGAAACAATAAAAGCGATAATACCTATACCAAAAATCTGCAAATCACTTTTAACAAATGAAACCATATCGTTGGCTATCATTGGCAAACCACCAAGATAGATAGCTTTCGCCTGCGGGCGATGTAAATCAAGTATTGCACGCACTTCCGTCACTTGTCGCTGCTGTCGAATGGCCGCTGCGGTTGCATACGCTTTAAACTCGGCTTCGGCATCAAGCAGTTTTTCTTGCTGGTCAACACTTAGTGGCATCAGTTGTTGTTGCTGACGTAAACTATCGCGTCGATCCATTAGTTCAAAATAGGTATTATCACGCGTTAGGTTCACCTGAATCGCCGTTGTATCCATATTTTTGCTAGTCAACAGCTCGGAATAAATAGGACTCTCTAGCAGCTCTTTTTCAGCTAAAACTTTATCGACTGTATCATTACGCAAGGTTTTCAATGGCGCACCTAAATCACTCATCGTTAATTTAGGTGAATATAACAATGGCACATCTAGTACAGACATTACCGATGACACACCGTTAACCTTGCCAAGGTCGTCAACTAATGCGGCTAATGCTGACAGCGACTGCTGGCTTAACAAGTCTTGTTTCGGTTGATAAGCAATGACAAAGAAATCTTCGGCAACATAACGCTTACCTATCTCTCGAAAGAAAGCGAGATCCTCATCGCCCTCAAGTACTAAGGCATCAGCTGAGGCATCAACCTTATAATTTTGAGCATAAAAAGCTGCAACAAAACTCAATAAAATCAGAAAGGCTATTGTCACTTTAGGTCGATCTAGTACGATAGCTTGATAAAAGCGCATAAATCGGGGCGCTGTTATTGACTTTATCGATTCAGACAAAACTAACTCCTGATATTATTCAACACTATCCATCACAAAAATAAGCTTATGCGTGGAGCGCCAACTGTCATTAGGCATTTTTATCGGCACCCCAGCGCTGCATTAGTTGATTTTCTATAGCCAAGTGATCAAGGATTCTGGCCACCACAAAATCAATTAAATCAGAGATGCTGTCTGGCTGATGATAGAAGCCTGGCGAAGCCGGCATAATCACCACACCTAAACGCCCTAATGTCAACTGATGTTCAAGATGAATCACAGACAGTGGCATTTCACGGTGCACCAAAATTAATTTCTTTTTCTCTTTGAGCATCACATCAGCCGCTCGCTCAATTAAGTTATCACTAGCACCTGTTGCAATAGCTGAAAGGGTACCCGAGCTACAAGGACAGACAACCATCGCCTCAGGCGCATTCGAGCCCGAGGCAACCGGCGCCGCCCATTGCTTCTCGCTATATAAATGTAAGCGAGTGGTATCACATTGAAATTTTTTGGCGACATAATCGAGTATAGCTTTATCTTCATTAGGTAGATCTATCGACATCTCTAAAGCACAAACTTGTCTAGCCGCGGCAGATATCAACAAATGCACTTCACAGCCTTGATCAAGCAATACCTGCAGCAAACGAAAGCCGTATTGGGCACCAGAGGCACCCGTAATAGCCAGAGTGATTTTTTTCATCTTAATATTCTCATTGTAAAGGCGATATCGGTCGCCATTAAATAACCGTTTTCTCAGCCAGCCTCAAACCGAATAATTTTTTCGTACCAAGGCATTTACCAACAGTGAATGAATGCCATTGAAAGCCCCATTACTCATAATCACGACATGGTCGCCCTTGCGCAACTGTATTAATAAGGCATCAACAATATCAGCAACCGAATCCATTACGCTGGCTTGCTCTCTGCCAGCAAAAAGAGCTTTTAAGTTATCAGCATGATTTTTTAACTCACTGTACCAAACTAGCACATTAGCTTCATCTGTGGCCGCTAATAACTTTTGATCATGATAACCCATACGCATAGTATTGGACCGCGGCTCAATGACTGCAATGATTCGAGCGCCACCCACTTTAGCTCGCAAGCCCGCTAAAGTCAGTTGAATCGCACTGGGATGATGAGCAAAATCATCGTAAACCGTTACTCCATCGATACAGGCAATTTCCTCCATACGTCGTTTAACACTGGTGAAATCCGATAATGCCGCCGAAGCGGTTGCGACACTGACCCCAACGTGATTAGCAGCCGCAATCGCCGCCAAAGCATTTGCCTGATTATGACGCCCTGACAACGTCCAATCGACACGTCCTTGCTGATCCTCATTTGGCTCGTCCTCTGCCGGCCGGTAACAGACAGAAAAAGTGGACAAGTCGTCACCCATCAAGCTTATTTGCCATGGCCCTATTTCGGGAGATAAATACTCTATTGGACTCCAGCAACCTTGCTCGATCACTTGCTCTAAGGCAGTGTCTGAAGGCATGAGTATTTTACCCCCCGCAGGCACTGTTCGCACCAAATGGTGAAACTGCGTTTGAATTGCCGCAAGGTCAGAAAAAATATCTGCATGATCGAACTCAAGGTTATTCAATACCAATGTTCTTGGATGATAATGAACAAATTTACTCCGCTTATCAAAAAAAGCGGTATCGTATTCATCCGCTTCTATTACAAAATAAGGCGACGCCCCCAATTGTGCAGAGCGTTCAAAATTACAGGGCATACCACCAATTAAATAGCCCGGCGCCAAACCTGCTTCTGACAAAATCCAGGCCAGCATGCTGGCGGTGGTCGTTTTACCATGAGTACCGGCAACAGCCAACACCCAACGATCCTTCAATACCTGCTCAGACAGCCACTGCGGCCCTGATTGATAAACTAAATTGTGCTCTAACACATACTCAACCGAAGGATTACCGCGAGATAATGCATTGCCAATCACAACAATATCAGGCTTCATGCTAGCCAAGTACTCGGCATCATAACCTTCATGTAGGATGATATCTGCCGCACGCAACTGATCACTCATGGGTGGGTAAACTTGCTGATCAGCGCCTGACACTTTGTGACCCGCTTCGCGGGCTAACAAGGCCAAACTGCCCATAAATGATCCACAAATTCCTAAAATATGAATATGCATCTAGAGTGTGCTTCCAATAAATTGCTAACCATCATTAACCTAACTAATAGCCGTTATGGCTCATCACTTAAACTGGTACGATACCGCTATTATTACAAGAATCAGTTAAACTATTACAAGCCCTTTAAGCAGACAGATAATATAAGATTTTACGTTAATGTCCGTCTAAAATGGTATCTTTATTATTTAATTCACAGCACAGCACTAAATATGCAAAAAAAGAATGCTTTTTACGCTCAATCCGGCGGTGTTACCGCAGTCATCAATGCCTCCGCTTGTGGCGTTATCCAAGCTGCTAAAGTAGAGCCCAAGATCGCCAAGGTCTTTGCTGGCCATAATGGCATCATTGGCGCCCTTAACGAAGAATTAATCGATACCAGTAGAGAAACGGCCAGCACGATTAAGCAGCTATTGCACACGCCCAGCGGCGCATTTGGCTCTTGCCGCTATAAACTAAAAAGCCTTGCTGATAATCGTGCAGAATACGAGCGAATGATTGACGTGTTTCAAGCTCACAATATTGGCTATTTTTTTTATAACGGTGGTGGCGACTCTCAAGACACAACTTATAAGTTGTCAGAATACTGCAAACAAGTTGGCTATCCACTGAAGTGTATTGGCATACCTAAAACTATTGATAACGATCTACCATTCACCGATAACTGCCCTGGTTTTGGCTCGGTAGCCAAATATGTCGCCATCTCAACTAAAGAAGCCGCTTTAGATGTCGCTGCCATGAGTGCCTCCTCGACTAAAATCTTTATCCTAGAGGTGATGGGCAGAAACGCCGGTTGGATTGCCGCATCGGCAGGTCTAGCGGCAGAGCAAGAAGGCGATGCTCCACACATGATTTTATTTCCTGAAATTACTTTTAACCGAGAGAAATTTCTTACTCAAGTCAACCGCACTGTTAAGAAATACGGCTACTGCGTCATTATTGCCTCCGAAGGCGCCCAAGATCAATCGGGGCAATACTTATCAGGCAGTAGTACAAAAGATGCTTTTGGCCACTTACAACTCGGTGGCGTAGCCCCCAACTTGGCTGAAATGATCAAGCGCAAATTTGGCTATAAGTATCACTGGGCAATGGCTGATTACCTGCAGCGCTCTGCTCGTCATATCGCGTCAAAAACCGATGTCGATCAAGCCTATGCATTGGGCGAGGCTGCCGTAACATTAGCTGTCGCTGGCAAGACCGGTGTGATGCCAACCATTGTCCGTAGCAAGAGCAAAAAATACAGCTGGTCAATTGGCGAGGCCTCATTATCAACGATAGCCAATGTTGAAAAAAAACTGCCTCGTAATTTTATCAGTCGCGATGGCTGGCACATCACCGATCGAGCAAGAGAGTATTTATCACCTTTAATACGGGGCGAAGATTACCCACCTTATAAACGTGGACTGCCAGTATATGCCCGGCTTAAGAAAGTAATGGCGACCAAAAAACTCGTAAAATACAGACAAGATTGAGCTTAATAACGGCTTTTCAACACTGTAATTTGGCTAATCACATAGCTCTCTGGTATTATCCGCGCCCATTGGCGATCTTAGGTATCAAAATTCCCAAATCTAACACTACAATTATCCATCTGACCAGTAAAGGTAATCAATTTTATGAGTATTAACGATATCCCTGCAGGTAAAAATATTCCTGATGAAATCAACGTTATCATTGAAATTCCGGCTAACAGCGACCCCGTGAAGTATGAAGTCGATAAAGACACTGGCACCCTTATGGTCGACCGATTCATGGCAACCGCCATGTTTTATCCTTGCAACTACGGCTATATCCCTAATACTTTATCAGAGGATGGCGACCCACTCGATGTATTAGTTCCAACGCCTTACCCGTTAATTAACGGTGCCGTCATTAAATGTCGCCCTGTCGGCGTACTAAAAATGGAGGATGAATCAGGAATCGACGCTAAACTTATTGCCGTTCCGGTTGATAAGCTGTCAGTAATTTATAGAGAAGTACAGCAAGCAACAGATCTACCCGCACTATTATTACAGCAGATTGAGCATTTCTTTGAACACTATAAAGATCTCGAAAAAGGGAAATGGGTAAAAGTTCAAGGCTGGGCTGACGCCGCTGAAGCAAAAGCAGAAATTGTTAAATCGGTAGCCGCAATTAAATAATTTTCCTTTGCAATGCAGAAAAAAACCGGCTAAAGCCGGTTTTTTTCTTGAGAAACACATTCGCCACTACGATCAAGATAGAACCAAAGCATACAGAAATAATTAATGACTAATATCTTGGTCCATAGATAAAGACGGTGTTTTATCAGATAATCGACCCACAATCTTAGCCGGAACGCCAGCAACGGTTACATGCGCTGGAACAGTATTTAATACCACACTACCTGCCCCCACTTTTGATCCTTTACCTACGCTAATATTACCCAATACTTTAGCACCGGCACTGATCATAACATCATCGCCTATAGTAGGATGCCGCTTACCAATGTCATTACCCGACCCGCCTAAGGTCACACCATGAAGTAATGAAACATTATTGCCGACCTTGGCCGTCTCACCAATCACCAGACCGGTTGCATGATCCACCATTAATCCACTGCCCAATTGCGCTGCAGGGTGTATATCACAGCAACACAAAAGACTAACCTTATGTTGAATATAACGAGCCAATGAACGCCTCTCACTATGCCATAAGGCATGCGCTAGGCGTTGCGCCTGAATAGCCAAAAAGCCCTTGAAAAACAAAAACGGTCGGCAATAATTATCACAGGCCGGATCGCGCTGATAATACGCATCCATATCTTGCAATGCCGATTCAATAATATCGTAATGCTCAGTCAAAATTGATAGAAACAAACGCTCTAAGGTTGATGAGGAAACATTCTCATTGCCTAACTGAATAGCTAAGTGACAGGCCAATGCCGAAGCAAAATTCTCATGATTAATAATATGCTGACGGTAATGACTGTAAAGCATCGGTTCGGCTTGTGCTAATTCGACTGCTTGATGATGCAGTTTTTTCCAAATCGATAAGGAATTACTCAAAATTGAAATCCTGTTTAGTAAACCACTTAATAGCTTAGCCAGTATTAATTGTTTAGCCAATAGCCGATGCGCTAATAAATGTTGTGAAAATCTCATCGAAATGAGCTAAAACAGTTGCCTTCAGTTCCATTGCCTCTTGAGCCTCAATAACCCTATACAATGCACTTAAGGTCAAATGTTGTGAAAACTGCTCAGCACTGGGTTGATGACTAATATGCCATCGCTCGGCAGCAATACCGGTCGGCCTAACTTCCTGAGTTGACGGAAGCGTGGTGTAGGGCCGAAAAAAACCATGGCTTTGCTGCTTGTCTATCCGCCCATCAAGCCAATCATGCAAAGGCGCAAAAACACCGCCGGATTGCACTTCTGTATCATTGAGTTGAACAACATAATTCTCAGCAATGGCCGAGCGATCGTAGATGTCAATGTCAGTACCCCAGTGATGACGCGAACCACCTGGTAATGCTGACCAGCGCAATATTGCGAAAACGACATCCGTTTCACTCATCTCTTCAACCGACAATAGCTGACCTTTTTCGTCAAAAAGAGGCCGAACGCCGCTAGCCTTTTCATTCCAAATCAATAACTGACGACTAAAGCTCCGGTAGGCACTGGCAATAGCCAAATCGAAACCCGCTTGAGCGGCATCGCGCTGCAGCGCAACCCAATGGGTCACCACATCAGCATGCAATAAATACCCATCATAATTAATCAGTACAGTCTCATCTTGACCTGTTAATTGTGCTAGATTCATGCTGCAACTGCCTTCTTATTTCAGCGTAAACGGCCCATACAATGTGTTAAAACTCACCAAAACTGATAATAAGCTAAGCTCGACAAAAAAAGATAGTGGTATTGATAACTAAGATTGCGCGTTTTAGTGATACCTCATCAGCTTGCAGAGGGTATAATCGTCTTACTAGATCATCTGACACTGATATTATTGGTTTCAGTGTAAACCAAAGGGAACGAATGTGAACACACCTTCAACTGATTCAAAGTTAACCGATCCAACCTCGGTTAAGCAAACAAATAAGGTATTAACTACCCAACTGTGTGACTTACTGGGTTGTCGTTACCCCATTATTCAAACAGCGATGGGCTATGTGGCTTTACCTGAGCTGGTCGCAGCCACGTGTAATGCTGGCGGCTTTGGGTTTTTAGCCGCCGTGACGATTCCGATTGAAGAGGTTGAAGCCGCTATTTTAAAAACCGCCTCGTTAACAAATCAACGTTTTGGTGTGAACTTTCATATGTTTACCCCAGGCGCCGATAAAATTGCCGACATCATTCTTAAGCACCAAGACAAAATCGCCGCCGTGAGCTACGGTCGCGGCCCCAATCCCGACATGATTACCCGCTTCAAGCAAGCAGGTATTGCACTAGTACCGACCGTCGGAAAAATCCAGCATGCTATTAAGGCAGTAAAAATTGGTGCCGATGCGGTGGTAGTTCAAGGCGGCGAAGGCGGCGGTCATACTGGCTCAGCACCGACCAGCATTATTGTGCCACAAACCGTGGATGCGGTTGATGTACCTGTGATAGCCGCCGGCGGTTTTAAAGATGGCCGCGGTTTAGTTGCCGCGTTAGCTTACGGGGCGGTGGGTATTGCCATGGGTACACGATTTTTAATGACCACTGACAGCCCAGTAGCTATGACTGCCAAACAGCGCTACGTTGAAGTGGATGATACTGATAAGATATTGGTGACTCATGCGCTCGATGGCATGCCACTACGTTTAATACAAAATGAATTGCTGGCCAAACTTGAAGGCCAAGGCCGTGCACGGGCGCTACTGTTCGCCTTAATTAATGGCTGGCAATGCCGCAAAATCACTGGCATGTCGATTCTCGACCTACTAAAAAGCGCTTTGGTGTTTCGTAATGATGGACTCACTGCCACGCAAACTTTAATGTCTGCCAATGCACCTGTGCTGTACAGTAAAACGTGGATTGAGGGCAAACCAGCTGAAGGCGCCTTGCCCGGCGGGCAAATTGCCGCCGCGATTGATGAGCTAGAAAGCTGCGAGGCCGTCATTCAATCCATCATGCAAGAAGCACAACAACGCCTTGATGCATTAACGAATTAGTAGAATGGGCCTTTAATGATGAAACGTTTATGCCATAGCGATGATATCGAAGAGGGCTGCTCAAAAGGTTTTGAAATAGGCGAACAAAAACTGTTTGCGGTAAAAAAAGACACGGTGATTTTTGTCTATGAAAATCGCTGCCCACATTTAGGCATTGAGTTGGAATGGCTAGAGGACCAGTTTCTTGACCAAGAAGGCGCACTGATTCAATGCTCAACGCATGGCGCACTATTTACCATCGAGAAAGGAGACTGTATTTCGGGGCCCTGCGCAGGCCAACAACTTCGCCGCCTTGAGGTTAAGCTTGAAGCCGGCGAAGTGTTTTTAGTGAACTAAATCATACGGCGAGCATCTTTATTGATTGAGCGCTGTGCCCTGCATAATCACGACTTTTTGCGCATCCATTTGCGCGCCACCACCATCATAGTCACGCTCCTGAAGGTCGACCACAAAAAAGGATTCACAGTGCTTAACTCAAAGATCTTACCTAGATTAGACTCTAATACTAGTAAACGTTCATTATCAGCATCAAGAATTATATCGACTATTTCACTATCTGCACCCAAATCACCCACTAAGTCTTGAGTCACCCCATCACTGATCTTTACTCTTTTAATCTCTGATGTTGAGGCCACATAAAAGTATTCGCCATTTTCATCAACCGCCATAGCCCGAGAATCTGACAAAGAAAACCCATCTAATTTACTTCGACTTCCGCTACCACTGTCGCCTATGTCAATCTTTATAATCGAGCCAGCCGACTCTAGAACATACAAGCTATTTTCGACCACCACAGCTGCTTTTGGATCATCAAATGGAAAATTTTCATCTGCATTCGAAAAAACTTTTCGATTATATATGCCGTCAATTTGAATCACTTCATTTCGACCAGCATCAACAACATATAAATTACTGATAGTATTATTTTCAGTGAATTCAACTGCAACTTGACGGGGGTCCTCAAAGTCGACAGTATCTTCGGAAAGTTCAAATGATAAATGACTAAAATCAATCCCTTCACCACTCATACCTAAAGTGATATTATCACCGAAAGCATAACCTTGCCCCTCAGCCGTTACTTGAATCGATGTCACTTTCGTATCGCCGTCAACTTCAGAAATTTGCAAAACAAATTCAGCACCCGATCCAGCTCCATCACTTGTTGATAGCACATCACTAAATGTCCCTGCTTGGGCAGTTGTAGATATTGTGTTTAATGCATTTATTAATACGCAACTAGGAAATTTTACTTCGCCATTATGACCTAATGAAGATTCACAAAGATCGTATAAAAGAACATTTGAATTGGTCCTGGGTGATAATAGTCTTACTGCCTTTAGATCGCGATCAATAGTATAAAGAAGCTCTTGATTACTATTACTTGCCAAGCCAGATAAACGGCCCATTAGGTTATCGGCAGCCAATGCTGTTGATGTAGCGGCCGTATCGCCCTCGGCTGGGGTCGTAGCACCACCTTCTATATAATCACGCTGGCCTTTATAATCTAAATCGCCACTACTATCTTCCATAGCCACTTTAACCATCACACCTAAGCTATTATCAACCACCAGCAATTGATTATTCGGGCCAATCGTCAATGCACTAGGTAAGGCAAAGGAATTATCGTTATTAGCCGGACGAATAACAGTATCATCGCCATCTACTTCGTTTTCATCAGCCAGCAGTGTCCTCCCGCCATCGTTTAGATCAACTTCAATAATTGCAGCACGGCCTGCGTCACTAATATAGGCCTTCGTATTATCAGCATTTAGCGTAATATTCTGAACAGCAAGAAAAGGGGTTGCGATATCCGGCGTAACTGGTCCTG